>NZ_JBVHLJ010000002.1:983649-1122343 GCF_055559055.1 Streptomyces sp. NPDC024687
GCCACGCCCGAACGGTCCGTGTCGACGAACACCTGACGGCGGCGGGCACCCGCAGAGGGTCCTCATCGGAATCTCAGCCGGTGGCCCGGTGATTCAAAGGATCACCCAAGGTGCGAGGCGCACGATGCATGCGCAAAGACGGATGTCTCAGGAAGGCCTGCAGTGGGCGACTCGCACATATCGAACCGGTCCGGGCAGTCGGAGAAGTGGTCCCGGCGCGGGATCCTCGCCGCGCTCGGCGCCGTACCGGCCGCGACCCTGCTGACGGGGTGCGGCGGCGAAGGTTCGGCGGACGCCTCGCCGGGGTCGGGGGCGACCGCGTCCGTGCAGACGGTGACCAAGAAGGCGGTCGTCTCGGTCACCCCGGCGGACGGCAGCACGAAAGCCGGCTTCACCAGCCCCGTCGTGGTCACGGTGACGGACGGCACCCTCGCCTCGGTGAAGGTGACGGGCAACGACGGCTCCACGCTCGACGGCTCCTACAACGGCGCCCGGACGACATGGACCTCGTCGAAGAACCCGTACTCGGGCACCAAGTACACGGTCAAGGCGACTGCGGAGAGCGGCACCGAGCAGACCTCGACCTTCACCACCACAGCCCCCGGCGAGACGTTCGTGGGCTACTTCACGCCCGAGGCGAACTCCACCTCCGGCGTCGGCATGCCCGTGTCGATCAACTTCAGCCACGCCGTGTCCGACAGGGCGGCCGTCCAGAAGGCGATCACCGTGACCGCGGAACCCGCGGTCGAGATCGTGGGCCACTGGTTCAGCGACACCCGGCTCGACTTCCGGCCCGAGACCTACTGGGCGCCCGGCACGAAGATCACGCTCGGTCTGCGGCTCAAGGACGTCCAAGGCACGGACGGCGTCTACGGCGTGCAGTCGAAGGACGTCACCTTCCACATCGGCCGCGAGCAGATCAGCACGGTCGACCTCGACACCAAGCAGATGGTCGTCAGGCGGGGCGGCAAGACCGTGGCAACCTACCCGGTCAGCGGCGGCGACTCCGACCACACCACCTGGTCCGGGGTCATGGTGATCAGCGAGCGGTTCAAGCAGACCCGCATGGAGTCCTCGACGGTCGGGCTCGGCGACGAGTACGACATCTCCGACGTTCCGCACGCCCAGCGCCTGACCACCTCCGGGACCTTCGTGCACGGCAACTACTGGGCCTCCACCGCGGTGTTCGGCCATCAGAACACCAGCCACGGCTGCGTCGGCCTGCACGACGCCAAGGGCGCGAACGACACGTCGGTGGACGGCTACAAGTTCTACGACAGCTCCATGCTCGGTGACGTCGTCATCGTGCAGAACTCCGGCGAGAAGACCGTCGAACCGTCCAACGGACTCAACGGCTGGAACCTGTCGTGGTCGGACTGGAAGGCCGGCAGCGCGCTCTAGAAGTCACAGGAGCCTGGCGAGGGCGGCCTCGGAGGGGCTGCCCGGGACCGCCTGGTAGACGATGATCACCTGCTGCTCGGCGCCCCCGACGGTGAGCGCCTGCCGCCGCAGGGCCAGTTCCCCGACGACCGGATGCGCGAAGCGTTTGAGCTCGTCGCGGGAGGGGCGCACGTCGTGCCGTGACCACAGCTCACGGAAGTCCTCGTCCGCCTCCAGCTCGGCGACGAGCCGCGCGACCCGGGGATCACGCGGGTCGGCCTCGGCGCGCAGGGCCGCGGCGGTCTGCGCGGCGATCCCGGGCCAGTCCGGGAACAGCCGGCGGGCTCCCGGGTCGAGGAACATGTCCCGGGCCAGGTTGTGCCCGGGCTCGTACAGCGGGGCGAGCGCGCGGGCCCACTTGTTGGCGGCCAGCACGTCGAACCTCCGGTCGCGCACATACGCCGGAGTGCCCGCCCACGCGTCGAGCAACTGGTGCACGTCCGGGGCGACTTCGGTCTCCGTGGGCGGTACGGGGCCGGGTGCGGCGAGCGCGAACAGGTGCGCGGAGGCATCGGCGTCCAGTTCCAACGCCCGGGCGAGCGCCCGCAGCACCTGCGGCGACGGATGCTGGTCGACACACTGCTCCAGCCGGGTCAGATACGGCTCGCTGATGCCGGCCAGCCGGGCCAGCTCGTCGCGGCGCAGTCCCGCGACCCGGCGCCTGCCGTGCGCGGGCAGGTCCGCACGCGAGGGCGGGACCCGGCCCCGCCGGGCCTTCAGGAACTCTCCGAGCGCGTTGTCGGCCGCCACCCCCGCAGGGTAACCCTGCGGGGGTGCTGGCTGCCGTCCGGTGGAAGTCGCAGGGTCGAGGGCATGAACAAGACCTGGTTCATCACCGGCGCGTCCCGCGGCTTCGGCCGGATCTGGGCCGAGGCCGCACTGTCCCGAGGCGACCGTGTGGCCGCCACCGCCCGCCGCCCCGAGACCCTGAAGCCCCTCGCCGACACCTACGGGGACAGCGTCCTGCCCCTCGCCCTCGACGTCACCGACCGGGCGGCCGCCCTCACCGCCGTGCGGCGGGCCGCCGACACCTTCGGCCGCCTCGACGTGGTCGTCAACAACGCGGGCTACGGCCTGTTCGGCATGGTCGAGGAGACCACCGAGGAACAGGCCCGCGCCCAGCTGGACACGAATGTGCTGGGCCCGCTGTGGGTGACGCAGGCGGCTCTGCCGGTCCTGCGCGCCCAGGGCGCCGGGCACATCCTTCAGGTGTCCAGCATCGGCGGCCTGGCCGCCTTCCCCTCCCTGGGCCTCTACAACGCCTCCAAGTGGGCGCTGGAGGGGATGAGCGAGGCGCTGGCCCAGGAGGTCTGCCCGCTCGGCGTCCGCGTCACCATCGTCGAACCCGGCCCCTACGGCACCGACTGGTCCGGCTCCTCCGCCGTGCACACCGAACCCCTCGCCGCCTACGACCCGATCCGCGAGGCCCGCCGGGCCGGCGCCGCCGCCCGCGCCCCGCAGGATCCCCGGGCCACCGCGGACGTCGTCCTCGAACTGGTCGACACGGACGAGCCGCCCCTGCGGCTCTTCCTCGGCACCTACCCCTATCCCGTCGTCGAGGCCGCCTACCGACAGCGACTGGACACCTGGAACGCCTGGCGGCCTCTCGCTGCCAGGGGTTGAGGCGGACTCGCGGGCCGGCACCTCGGCGGTGACCGAGGCGTCGGCGCCGATCCGCACCCTTCACTGGGTGAACTCACCTGCACCGCAGCGACTTTCACTGTTTCACCTCTTGACGACCGGAGTGACCGAGAGCACATTGGGCGCACTTTGAGAGCGCTCTCAGGGCGCTCTCGAAGGGCACCCCCGCACCCGCACCCCCACTCCGTACACGAGAGGCAGCACCCCCATGAGCGAACCCTCCGGCATACCCAGACGGCGACGGGCCCTCGTCGCCGTGCTGAGCACCCTCGGCCTGGCCGCCGCCCTCGCGACAGCAGCGACCCTCCCCGCCGACGCCTCCGCCTCCGCACCTCCCACGGGCTGGTCGCAGGTCTTCCTCGACGACTTCAACGGCTCCGCCGGGACCGGCGTCAACACCTCCAACTGGCAGTACGCGACGGGGACTTCCTACCCCGGCGGCCCCGCAAACTGGGGCACGGGCGAGGTCGAGAGGATGACCAACAGCACCAGCAACGTCGCCCTCGACGGCAACGGCAACCTGCGCATCACCCCGCTCCGCGACTCGGCCGGCAACTGGACCTCGGGCCGCATCGAGACCAACCGCACCGACTTCCAGCCCCCGGCCGGCGGCAAGCTGCGCGTCGAGGCACGCATCCAGATGCCCAACGTCACGGGCACCGCGGCCGAGGGCTACTGGCCGGCCTTCTGGGCCCTGGGCGCGCCGTACCGCGGCAACTACCAGAACTGGCCGAGCGTCGGTGAGCTGGACATCATGGAGAACGTCCAGGGCATGAACCGCGTGTGGGCCACCATGCACTGCGGCACCAACCCGGGCGGCCCGTGCAACGAGACGACGGGCATCGGCAACAACGTCGCCTGTCCGGGCTCGACCTGCCAGTCCGGCTTCCACACTTACACGATGGAGTGGGACCGCTCGGTGAGCCCCGAGACGATCCGCTTCCTCGTGGACGGCACGCAGTTCCACTCGGTCAACGCGAGTCAGGTGGACGCGACGACCTGGTCCAACGCCACGAACCACGGGTTCTTCGTCATCCTCAACGTGGCGATGGGCGGCGCCTTCCCGGACGCGTTCGGCGGCGGGCTCGACTCCGGCACCCAGTCCGGCGTGCCCATGGTCGTGGACTACGTCCAGGTGCTGTCGGCGGGCGGGGGCGGCACCACCCCTCCGCCGAGCGGTGGCCGTGACGCCTACGGCACCATTCAGGCCGAGTCGTACAACAGCCAGAGCGGTGTGAGCGCCGAGACCACCACGGACACCGGCGGCGGCCAGGACATCGGCTCGCTCGCGAACGGGGACTGGGCGCTGTACCAGAACGTCAACTTCGGTTCCACGGCGGCGACCCAGTTCGTCGCGCGGGTGGCGAGCGGCGCGGCGGGCGGTGTCAGCGGTCTGGTCGAGGTGCGCCTGGACAGTCGTACCGCCACTCCTGTCGGCAGCTTCGCCCTCGCCAACACCGGTGGCTGGCAGTCCTGGAGAACGGTCCCGGCGAACATCAGCGCCGTCACCGGCACTCACGACGTCTATCTGACCTTCACCAGCGGCCAGCCGGCGGACTTCGTGAACGTGAACTGGTTCAACTTCGGCCACTGACCAGGCCGTCGGGATGCCTCGCGAGGGCGGTCGCCGCCTCGCGGGGCATCACTTCGCCACGAACAGACAGAACTCGTTGCCCTCGGGATCGGTCAGCAGAAGATGGTCCGCGTACCGGGCCACGACGGTCGCACCGAGACCGGTCAGCCGCCCGGCCTCCGTCTCCGGGTCGGCGGCGGACAGATCAAGGTGAACCCGGTTCTTGACGCTCTTGCCCTCCGGTACCAGCTGGAACCACAGCCGGGGCCCGCCCCGCGAGGACTCCACCAGCACGCTCGGATCGTCCTCGACGTCCGTGATCCCGAGGGCCCTGAGCCGGGCCAACTCCTCGTCGTCGTACGGCGCGACGGCACAGCCGTCCATCGCGGCGGCCCAGAACCGGGCCAGGGCCGCGGGTCGGGCGCAGTCGAAGACGATGTCACGCAGTCGGGCCATGGGGCACCTCCTACCGGAGTTCCGTCCGGAACGCCGCCGGTGTCATGTCGGTGTGCTGCTGGAAGAACTTGGAAAAGTTCGCGGCGTCGGGAAACCCCACCGCCGCCCCCACCCGCCCGATCGGCAGGTCCGTGTGGGCCAGCAGCCGCTTCGCCTCCAGTACGACCCGCTTGTCGATGAACCCCTTGGGGGTCTCCCCCGTCGCGGCGCGCACCGCACGCACCAGGGTCCGGCGGGAGTAGCCCAGCGCGTCGGCGTACGCGCTGACACTGTGGTTGGTGGCGAAGCCCTTCTCCACCGCGTCCCGGAACAGGGTGAACGTCGAGTCGGCCCGCCGCCCGGCCTCCGCCGAACTCGCCGCGAGGTGGGCCAGCCGCAACAGGAACGCCGTCAACGAGTGCCGCAGGACCGAGGTGTGCAGGCTCAGCGGGAGCGTCGAGGAGTCCTCGTACTCCCGCTGAAGCTGGGTCACCGAGGCCTTCAGACCCGCCAACTGGGCGTCGGAGGGCCGCAACAGCGGCGGCAGGTCGTAGCGGTAGAGCCCCGTCGCCTCGACCGTCGCGCGCGGCAGAAAGCCCGGTTGCATGGTCAGGACGGTTCCGCGGTACTCGCTCGTCGGTGAGAAGCGGTGGACCTGGCCCGGGCGGATCCACAACAGATCGCCCGCCGTCGCCTCGTACTCGGCGAAGTCGATCATGTGGCGCACGGGACCGCCGTCGAAGAGCATCACGACATGGAAGTCGATGCGGTGGACGCGCTCCAACGGGGCATCCGCGTGCCAGGTGCGCCCTGCTCCCATCGGGCCGACCTGCATGCCGACTCCGCACACACTCAGTTCGCTGGGGAAGGGGAACGTTCTGATCCCGTCCACTCCGCCGTCACCGTCTCCGCCTTGGACGGAGGCTTGGGGTGTTCTGTCCGCCATGTCGTGCTCGTGCCGCCTGCCTGGAGCGTTCCGTGTCCCACTTTCACCACAGGCTGACACACCGCGACCTTCCACCGTAAAAGTCAGACTTTTAAGTTTGAACACGTCAGACCAGTCATCCCGCTCCGATCGAGGACTTCTTGAAGATGAGCACGCAGACACCGGACAGCTTCGAATGGACCGAACTCGACCGGCGTGCCGTCGACACCGCCCGCCTTTTGGCGGCGGATGCCGTGCAGCAGGTCGGGAACGGCCACCCGGGCACCGCGATGGCCCTGGCCCCCGCGGCGTACACGATCTTTCAGAAGGTGATGCGTCACGACCCGGCCGATCCCGAATGGACCGGCCGTGACCGCTTCGTCCTCTCCCCCGGGCACACCTCGCTGACGCTCTACACCCAGCTCTACCTCTCCGGGTACGAGCTGGAGCTGGACGACCTGAAGGCCTTCCGCACCCACGGCTCCAAGACGCCCGGTCACCCCGAGTACGGGCACACCGCCGGCGTCGAGACCACGACCGGGCCGCTCGGCCAGGGTGTCGCCAACGCCGTCGGCATGGCGATGGCCGCCCGCTACGAGCGCGGCCTCTTCGACCCCGAGACCCCCGAGGGCGAGTCCCCCTTCGACCACACCATCTGGGGGATCGTCTCCGACGGCGACCTGGAGGAGGGCATCTCCGCCGAGGCCTCCTCCCTCGCCGGCCACCAGAAGCTCGGCAACCTGGTCTTCGTCTACGACGACAACCACATCTCCATCGAGGGCGACACCGCCACCGCGTTCTCCGAGGACGTGCTGAAGCGGTACGAGGCCTACGGCTGGCACACCCAGCGCATCGAGCCCGGCGCCGACGGTGACATCGACGTCCACGCCCTGTACGCGGCCCTGAAGGCGGCGCAGGCCGAGACCGAGCGCCCCTCGATCATCGCGATGCGCACGATCATCGCCTGGCCCGCCCCGAACGCCCAGAACACCGAGGCCGCCCACGGCTCCGCGCTCGGCGCCGACGAGGTCGCCGCCACCAAGCGGGTCCTCGGTTTCGACCCGGAGAAGAGCTTCGAGGTCCCGGACGAGGTCATCCGCCACACCCGTCTGGCCCTGGACCGGGGCGCCGAGGCGCACGCGGCCTGGGACAAGCAGATCTCCGTGTGGCGCGGTGAGCAGCCCGAGCGGGCCGAGCTCTTCGACCGGATCGTCGCCGGCCAGCTCCCCGAGGGCTGGGAGTCCGCGATCCCGGTCTTCGAGGAGGGCTCCTCAGTCGCCACCCGTGCCGCCTCCGGCAAGGTCCTGCAGGCGCTGGGCCCGGTGCTCCCCGAGCTGTGGGGCGGTTCCGCCGACCTCGCCGGGTCGAACAACACCACCATCGACAAGACCAGCTCCTTCCTGCCGAAGGGCAACGCGCTCCCGGAGGCCGACCCGTACGGCCGTACCGTCCACTTCGGAATCCGCGAGCACTCGATGGCGGCCGAGATGAACGGCATCGCGCTGCACGGCAACACACGGATCTACGGCGGCACCTTCCTGGTGTTCTCCGACTACATGCGCAACGCGGTGCGCCTGTCCGCCCTGATGCAGCTGCCCGTCACCTACGTCTGGACGCACGACTCCATCGGCCTCGGCGAGGACGGCCCGACCCACCAGCCGGTCGAGCACCTCGCCTCGCTGCGCGCCATCCCGGGCCTGAACGTGGTCCGCCCGGCCGACGCCAACGAGACCGCGACCGCCTGGGCCGAGATCCTCAAGCGGCACGCCACCAACCCGGCCCCGCACGGCCTCGCGCTCACCCGCCAGGGTGTGCCGACGTACGCCCCGAACCCGGACGCGGCCAAGGGCGGGTACGTGCTCCGGGACTCCTCCACGGAGGTTCCCGACGTCGTCCTCATCGCCACCGGCTCCGAGGTCCAGCTCGCCGTCGCCGCACGGGAGCAGCTGGAGGCGGACGGGGTGGGCACCCGGGTGGTGTCGATGCCGTCCGTGGAGTGGTTCGAGGAGCAGCCGCGGGAGTACCGGGAGAGCGTCCTTCCGCCGTCCGTGCGAGCCCGCGTCGCAATCGAGGCCGGTATCGGTCTCACGTGGTACCGCTTCACAGGTGACGCAGGACGCATCGTCTCCCTCGAACACTTCGGCGCCTCCGCCGACGCGAAGGTCCTGTTCGCCGAGTTCGGCTTCACCGCCGAGAACGTCGTCGCGGCCGCCAGGGCTGCACTTGATTCAGCTACGGGCCTGGCCGCCGCGCGTGATTGATCCGACCGCCAGAAAGAAGATGATCACTGTGACCGAAGCGACCGCGACCGCGGGAGCACTCAAGCGCCTGTCCGACGAGGGCGTCTCCATCTGGCTGGACGACCTGTCACGCAAGCGGATCGAGTCGGGCAACCTCGCCGAACTCGTCGCCACGAAGCACGTCGTCGGCGTCACCACCAACCCGTCCATCTTCCAGGCCGCCATCGGCTCCGGAGCGGGGTACGAGGAGCAGCTGAGCGACCTCGCCACCCGGGGCGTGACGGTCGACGAGGCCGTACGGATGATGACCACGGCCGACGTCCGCGCCGCCGCCGACGTGCTGCGTCCGGTGTACGAGGCCACCGGCGGCCGGGACGGCCGGGTCTCCATCGAGGTCGACCCGCGCCTCGCCCACAACACGGCGGCGACGATCGCCGAGGCCAAGCAGCTCGCCTGGCTCGTGGACCGCCCCAACGTCATGATCAAGATCCCCGCGACGAAGGCGGGTCTCCCCGCCATCACCGAGGTCATCGGCCTCGGGATCAGCGTCAACGTCACGCTGATCTTCTCCCTGGAGCGCTACCTCGAGGTGATGGACGCCTACCTGGCCGGTCTGGAGAAGGCCGCCAAGAAGGGCCTCGACCTCTCGGCCATCCACTCCGTCGCCTCCTTCTTCGTCTCCCGCGTCGACTCCGAGATCGACAAGCGGCTGACGGTCCTCGGCACGGACGCGGCCCTCGCGCTCAAGGGGAAGGCCGCGCTCGCCAACGCGCGGCTCGCCTACCAGGCGTACGAAGAGGTCTTCGCGGGTCCGCGCTGGACCTCGCTCGGCGGCGCCCGCGCCAACAGGCAGCGCCCGCTGTGGGCCTCGACCGGCGTGAAGGACCCGTCCTACAAGGACACCCTCTACGTCGACGACCTGGTCGCGCCCGGCACGGTCAACACCATGCCGGAGGCCACGCTGAACGCCACCGCCGACCACGGCGAGATCACCGGCGACACGGTGAGCGGCCGTTACGCGCAGGCCCGCGCCGACCTGGCCGCCGTCGAGGCGCTGGGGATTTCCTACGACGAGGTCGTGCGGCAGCTGGAGGACGAGGGTGTCGCCAAGTTCGAGGCCGCCTGGCAGGAGCTGCTGGACGCCGTCACCAAGTCGCTGAACAGCAAGGGAGTGGACGCGGAATGACCATCACCGCCGACTGGGACAACCCCCTGCGCGACGAGCGCGACCGGCGCCTGCCGCGGATCGCCGGGCCCTCAGGGCTCGTCATCTTCGGGGTCACCGGCGACCTGTCCCGCAAGAAGCTGATGCCGGCCGTCTACGACCTCGCCAACCGCGGCATGCTCCCGCCGGGCTTCTCGCTCGTCGGGTTCGCCCGCCGGGACTGGGAGGACGAGGACTTCGCGCAGATCGTGCACGACTCCGTGCGCGAGCACGCGCGGACCGAGTTCCGTGAGGAGGTCTGGCAGCAGCTCGCCGAGGGGATGCGGTTCATCCCGGGCGACTTCGACGACGACACGGCGTTCAAGCAGTTGCGCCAGACCGTCGAGGAGCTGGACAAGGCCCGCGGTACGAGTGGCAACTACGCCTTCTACCTCTCGGTACCGCCGAAGTTCTTCCCGAAGGTCGTCCAGCAGCTCAAGAAGCACGGCCTGGCGAACGCGCCCGAGGGGTCCTGGCGGCGGGCGGTGATCGAGAAGCCGTTCGGCCGCGACCTGAAGAGCGCCCGCGAGCTCAACGCCCTCGTGCACGACGTGTTCGAGCCGGACCAGGTCTTCCGCATCGACCACTACCTGGGCAAGGAGACCGTCCAGAACATCCTGGCGCTGCGCTTCGCCAACCAGATGTACGAGCCGATCTGGAACCGGTCGTTCGTCGACCACATCCAGATCACGATGGCCGAGGACATCGGCATCGGCGGTCGGGCCGGCTACTACGACGGCATCGGCGCCGCCCGTGACGTCATCCAGAACCACCTCCTCCAGCTCATGGCGCTCACCGCCATGGAGGAGCCGGCCGCCTTCGACGCCGAGTCGCTGCTCACCGAGAAGCTGAAGGTCCTCAGGGCCGTGAAGCTGCCGGAGGACATCGGCGCGCACGCCGTGCGCGGGCAGTACGCGGGTGCCTGGCAGGGCGGCGAGAAGGTGCTCGGCTATCTGGAGGAGGAGGGCATCGACCAGGCCTCCACGACGGACACCTACGCGGCCATCAGGCTGAACGTCGACAACCGCCGCTGGGCGGGCGTCCCCTTCTACCTGCGCACCGGCAAGCGGCTGGGCCGCCGGGTCACCGAGATCGCGGTCGTCTTCCAGACGGCCCCGCACTCGCCCTTCGACTCCACGGCCACCGAGGAGCTCGGCTCCAACGCCATCGTCATCCGGGTGCAGCCGGACGAGGGCATGACGGTCCGGTTCGGGTCGAAGGTGCCGGGCACCTCGATGGAGATCCGGGACGTGACGATGGACTTCGCCTACGGCGAGTCGTTCACCGAGTCCAGCCCGGAGGCCTACGAGCGGCTCATCCTGGACGTCCTCCTCGGGGACGCCAACCTGTTCCCGCGTCACCAGGAAGTGGAAGAGTCCTGGAAGATCCTCGACCCGATCGAGGAGCACTGGGCGAACCACGGCCGTCCGGCGCAGTACGCGTCGGGTACCTGGGGACCCGAGGAAGCCGACGAGATGCTCGCACGAGACGGACGGAGCTGGCGCAGGCCATGAAGATCGACCTGACCGACACCACGGCAAGCAAGATCAACAAGGCGCTGGTGCAGGGTCGCCGCGCCATCGGAACCCCCGCGGTGGGCATGGTCCTGACGATGGTGATCGTCACGGACGAGGAGAACGCCTACGACGCGATCAAGGCGGCCGAGGAGGCCTCGCACGAGCACCCCTCGCGCACCCTGGTCGTCATCAAGCGGCACGCCCGCACCCCCCGCGACCGCACCAACTCGCACCTCGACGCCGAGGTCCGGGTGGGCGCCGACGCCGGCACCGGCGAGACGGTCGTCCTGCGGACCTACGGCGAGGTCTCCGACCACGCCGACTCCGTGGTGCTGCCGCTGCTGCTGCCGGACGCCCCGGTCGTCGTGTGGTGGCCGGTGGAGGCGCCGCAGAACCCCGCGAAGGACCCGCTGGGCGCGCTGGCCCAGCGCCGGATCACCGACCTGTACGCGGTGGAACACCCGATGCAGGTGCTGGAGACCCGGGTCCGCTCCTACGCGCCGGGCGACACCGACCTCGCCTGGACCCGGCTGACCCCGTGGCGCTCGATGCTGGCGGCGGCCCTCGACCAGGCCCGTACGGAGATCATCTCCGGGGCCGTGGAGGCCGAGGCCGACAACCCGGCCGCCGAACTGCTCGCGCGCTGGCTGGAGGCACGGCTGAAGGTGCGTATCGACCGCGTGGTCACCGACGGTCCGGTCGTCACGGCCGTCCGTCTGGGCACCGCGAACGGCGAGATCGTCATCGACCGTCCCGAGGGCCCGCTGGCCACGCTGTCCCTGCCGGGTCAGCCTCCCCGGACGCTCGCGCTGAAGGTCCGCACCACCTCCGAACTCATCGCCGAGGAGCTCCGCCGCCTCGACGCCGACGAGATGTACGCCGTCGCCCTGCAGGGCGAGGCCACCGAGGAGACCCCTGCTCATGTCTGACTCCCCTCTTCTGACGCGTCGCCCCGAGTGGACGGCCCTGGAGGACCACCGGGCCGCACAGCACGCGCATCTGCGTGAGCTGTTCGCCGACGACCCCGGGCGCGCGGAGCGGTACGTGGTGCGCGTGGGCGATCTGCGCATCGACTACTCCAAGCACCTGATCACCGACGAGACGCTGGCCCTGCTCCAGGAACTGGCCGCCGCCACCGACGTGTTCGGGCTCCGCGACGCCATGTTCCGCGGCGAGCGGATCAACCTCACCGAGGACCGGGCGGTACTGCACACCGCGCTGCGCGCACCCGCGGGCGCTGTCGTCGAGGTCGACGGCGAGAACGTCGTGCCCCGCGTGCACGCCGTCCTCGACAGGATGAGCGACTTCGCGAACCGGGTCCGCTCCGGCGAGTGGACCGGCCACACCGGCAAGCGGATCAAGAACGTCGTCAACATCGGCATCGGCGGCTCCGACCTCGGCCCCGCGATGGCCTACGAGGCCCTGCGCCCCTACACGGCACGGGAGTTGACGTTCCGTTTCGTCTCCAACGTGGACGGCGCCGACCTGCACGAGGCCGTGCGGGACCTGGACCCGGCGGAGACCCTGTTCATCGTCGCGTCCAAGACCTTCACCACGATCGAGACGATCACGAACGCCACGTCGGCCCGCACCTGGCTGCTCGACGGCCCGGCGGGTCTGCGCGACGACAAGGCCGTCGCCAAGCACTTCGTCGCGCTGTCGACGAACGCCGAGAAGGTCACGGACTTCGGCATCGACCCGGACAACATGTTCGAGTTCTGGGACTGGGTCGGCGGCCGCTACTCCTTCGACTCGGCGATCGGGCTCTCCCTGATGATCGCCATCGGCCCGGACCGCTTCCGCGAGATGCTCGACGGGTTCCGGATCGTCGACGAGCACTTCCAGAACGCGCCCGCCGAGGCCAACGCACCGCTGATCCTGGGCCTGTTGGGCATCTGGTACGGCAACTTCCACGACGCCCAGTCGCACGCGGTACTGCCCTACTCGCACTACCTGTCGAAGTTCACCGCCTATCTCCAGCAGCTGGACATGGAGTCCAACGGCAAGTCGGTGGACCGGGACGGCAACCCGGTCCAGTGGCAGACCGGACCGGTGGTGTGGGGCACGCCCGGCACCAACGGGCAGCACGCCTACTACCAGTTGATCCACCAGGGCACCAAGGTCATCCCGGCCGACCTCATCGGCTTCGCCCGCCCGATGGACGAGCTGAGTGACGAACTCAAGGCGCAGCAC
Source organism: Streptomyces sp. NPDC024687 (assembly GCF_055559055.1). Classification (NCBI taxonomy): domain Bacteria; kingdom Bacillati; phylum Actinomycetota; class Actinomycetes; order Kitasatosporales; family Streptomycetaceae; genus Streptomyces; species Streptomyces sp. NPDC024687. Next base: position 996,818 of record NZ_JBVHLJ010000002.1, read on the forward strand.
GACCTGTTGATGGCGAACCTGTTCGCGCAGGGGCAGGCGCTCGCCTTCGGCAAGACCGCCGAGGAGGTGCGCGCGGAGGGCGTGGCCGAGGAGCAGGTGGCCCACCGCACCTTCCAGGGCAACCACCCCACGACCACGATTCTGGCCAAGGAGCTCACCCCCTCCGTGCTCGGCCAGCTCATCGCCCTCTACGAGCACAAGGTGTTCGTGCAAGGCGCGGTCTGGAACATCGACTCCTTCGACCAGTGGGGCGTCGAGCTCGGCAAGGTCCTCGCCAAGCGCGTCGAGCCCGCCCTGTCCGAGGGTGCGGACGTCCCCGGTCTCGACCCCTCCACCACCGCCCTGGTGGCCGCCTACCGTGAACTGAAGGAAGTGCTCTGACATGACAGCGATGCAGCTCGGCCTGATCGGCCTCGGCAAGATGGGCGGCAACATGCGCGAGCGCATCCGCCGCGCCGGCCACACCGTCGTCGGCTACGACCGCAACCCCGAAGTGTCCGACGTGGCGAGCCTGTCCGAACTGGTCGACAAGCTCGAGGCGCCGCGCACGGTGTGGGTGATGGTCCCGGCCGGCGCCGCCACCCAGTCCGTCGTGGACGAGCTCGGCGACCTCCTCTCCCCCGGTGACACCGTGGTCGACGGCGGCAACTCCCGCTGGAGCGACGACGAGAAGCACGCCGAGGAGCTGGGCGCCAAGGGCATCGGCTTCGTCGACGCCGGTGTCTCCGGCGGCGTGTGGGGCCTGAAGAACGGCTACGCGCTGATGGTCGGCGGCGACAAGGAGCACGTGGAGCGGCTCCAGCCGATCTTCCACGCGCTCAAGCCCGAGGGGCCGTACGGCTATGTCCACGCGGGCAAGGTCGGCGCCGGGCACTTCTCCAAGATGGTCCACAATGGCATCGAGTACGCCATGATGCAGGCCTACGCCGAGGGCTGGGAGCTCCTGGAGAAGGTCGAGTCGGTGGACAGCGTTCGGGAGGTGTTCCGCTCCTGGCAGGAGGGGACCGTCATCCGCTCCTGGCTGCTCGACCTCGCGGTCAACGCCCTCGACGACGACGAGCACCTGGACAAGCTCAAGGGCTACGCGGAGGACTCCGGCGAGGGCCGCTGGACCGTGGAGGCGGCCATCAACAACGCGGTGCCGCTGCCCACGATCACCGCCTCGCTGTTCGCGCGGTTCGCGTCCCGCCAGGACGACTCCCCGCAGATGAAGATGGTCGCGGCACTGCGCAACCAGTTCGGCGGGCACGCCGTCGAAGCGAAGAAGTAGGCGCGTCATGGGGGATCTCCTCCTGGTCCGCCACGGCGAGACGGAGTGGAGCGCGTCGGGACAGCACACCAGCTGGACCGACCTGCCCCTCACCCGGCACGGCGAGGAACAGGCCAAGTCACTCGCTCCGCTCCTCTCGGGCCGGTCCTTCTCGCTCGCCCTGACCAGTGAGCTGGGCCGTGCGATACGCACCGCCGAGCTGGCGGGCATCACCGGGGCCCTGACCGACCCCGACCTCCACGAGTGGGACTACGGCGCCTACGAGGGCGTCACCACCGTCGACATCCACCGCACCCGGCCCGACTGGGACCTGTGGACCGACGGGGTTCCGCCCGGCCCGGACGGACACCCCGGCGAATCACCCGGGGAGGTCGGCCGCCGCGCCGACCGGGTCCTCGCCCGCGTCGAGGCCGCGCTTCCCGACGGTGACGTGGTCCTCGTGGCCCACGCCCACTTCCTGCGGGTCCTGACGGCCCGCCGACTGGGGCTCGCCCCGGCGGAGGGCCGGCTGTTCCAGCTGGCGACCGGCACGGTGAGCCGACTGTCCATGGAACACGACCGTCCGGTGATCGCGGAGTGGAACACCAGGGTCTAGAACGGCAGTTGCGCACGGCCCGGGAGCACAGGCTCCCGGGCCGTCGTCGTCCGCGGGCGTGTTGACACCGTGACGTGTGCGTTGGAGAGTCACGGCTGATGGAGATCGACAACCTGACCCCGGCCGAACTGCGGGTGTGGCGTGCCTTCCCGAAGGGCGAGGCCGTGGACTTCGGTACGGCCGAGGACGAGGACGTGGCGACCGGCGCCGCGTGGGGCCCCGAACGCACGGTCCGGGCCGTCGTGTTGCGGGCGCTGATGCTCAACGGGCCGGTCGAGGACGGGGAGATACCCGCCCTGAAGCTCGCGGGCGCCCGGATCACCGGGGTGCTCGGCCTCCAGTACGGGACGGTCGACCACGCGGTACGCCTCAGCCGGTGCTTCTTCGAGGACACCCCGCTGCTCTACGGCTGCCGGCTGCGCCAGTTGAACCTCAGCAACTCCGTGCTGCCCGGACTGACCGCCGCCACCATGCGCGTGGACGCCGTACTGCGGCTGACGGACTGCAGGGTGAACGGCCCGGTGCGGCTCGGCGGGGCACAGATCGCCGGAGCACTGTTCATGGACCGCGCCGAGATCACCGCGGTCGACGCGGGTGAACCCGCGCTCCAGCTCAACCACATGAGCATCGGCGACGACCTGTGGGCGCCGGGGCTGCGCGCCCACGGCGAGGTCCGCCTCAACGGTGCCACCGTCGCCGGTTCCGTCAACCTCATCGACGCCCGGCTCAGCCACCCCGGCGACATCGTCCTCGACGCGCAGACCCTCGTCGTGGAGGGCGACATCCATCTGCGCCGGGTGCACACCTTCGGCTGGATCGGTCTGCGGGGCGCGCGGATCGCGGGCCGGCTCGACTTCTCGTACGCGCATCTGTCGAACCCGGGCGACGCGGCGCTCCGGGCGAACAGTTCCACCATCGGGGAGCTGTGGCTGCGCAAGGGGCCGCGCATTCAGGGCACCCTGAGCCTGCGCCGTGCCCAGATCGACGACCTGTTCCTGGAACCCGAGGTGGTGCCGGAGGAGGTCCAGTTCAACAAGCTCGTCTACACCTCGCTCACCCCCCAGGAGCCCGCCGAGCGCCGCCTGCCGATGCTGGAGCGGGACCGCGAGGGCTATGTCCCGCACGCCTACGAGCAGTTGACCGCCGCCTACCGCCGGATCGGCGACGATCGCGCCGCACGACTGGTCCAGCTCGCCAAGCAGCGCCGCCACCGCGCCACCCTCGCCTGGTACGGGCGCCTGTGGGGCCACGTCCAGGACGCCACCGTCGGCTACGGCTTCCACCCCCTGCGGGCCTGCGTCTGGCTGCTCTCCCTGCTCGCCGTCGGCACGGTCGCCTACAGCCTCCACCACCCGCCGCCGCTCAAGGCGGACGAGGCCCCGCACTTCAACGCGCTGTTCTACACCCTCGACCTGCTGCTGCCGGTGATCTCCTTCGGCCAGGAGGGCGCCTTCGCGCCGCAGGGGTGGTACCAGTCGCTGTCGTACACGCTGGTCATCGCGGGCTGGATCCTGGCGACGACGGTCTTCGCCGGTGTGACCCGGACCGTCAACCGCCAGTGAACCCTGCTTACTTGGGAGCGCCGACCACGCCCGCCAGCTCCGCGATGTCCCCGAGCATCCGCGCCGCGTCCGGCTCGCGCCCCGTGAACAGCCGGAACGCGTCCGCGGCCTGGAAGACGGCCATCCCGCCTCCGTCGAGCGTGGCGCAGCCGAGTGCGCGGGCGGTGCGCAGCAGTTCCGTCTCCAGCGGGCGGTAGACGACCTCGGCCACCCACAGTTCGGGGCGGAGCAGGTCGGCCGGGAGGGGCAGACCGGGGTGGGCGGCCATGCCGGTGGGGGTGGCGTGCACGAGGCCGTCGGCGTCGGCGAGCAGCCGCGGCAGTCGGTCGGGTACGGCCGCGGCCGCCCGGCCCTCGCCGAAGTGACGGTTCAGGGAGGCCGCGAGGTCGGCGGCCCGGTCGGCGAGCGCGTCGACGACGGTGATCCGCCCGGCGCCCAGGGTGAGCATGGCGTGCGCGACGGCCGCCCCCGCACCGCCGGCGCCCAGCTGGACGACCCGCTCCAGGGGTGCGTCGGGCAGTCCGCGCGCGAAGGACGCGGCGAAGCCGGTGACATCGGTGTTGTGGCCGGTAGCCCGGCCGTTCTCGAAGACGACGGTGTTGACCGCGCCGAGCGCCTCGGCCTGCGGGGCGAGCGCGTCCAGGTGCCCGATGACCAGCTGCTTGCAGGGGTGGGTGATGTTCAGCCCGTCGAAGCCCAGGTCGCGGGCGGCGCGCAGCAGTTCGCCGACCGCCTCGGGGCGCACCCCGAGCACGTCGATGTCGATGAGCCGGTACAGATAACGCAGGCCCTGCCGGTCCGCCTCCCGCTCGTGCAGCGCCGGGCTCAGCGAGGGGCCGACACCGGCGCCGATCAGTCCGACGAGAAACGAGTCCTTGGCCACACGGACCTCCCGAGCCGAGCACGAATGTACGAACCAGTACGTTAGCTATATCAGCCGGGCCGCCGCCGGGGAAGAGCCGGGCGGCGCCTTCTAGAATCTGCGGCACCGGCCGCTCTCCCGAAGGAACCCGATGACCAGCGTCGACGAACCGGCACGACCGAACGGGCGGATCCGCGACGCCGCCCGCACCCAGGCCGAGATCCTCGACGTGGCGACCCAGGAGTTCGCGCGGGCCGGCTACGACGGCGCCCGCGTGGACGAGATCGCCGCCCGCACCCGCACCACCAAGCGGATGATCTACTACTACTTCGGCGGCAAGGAGCAGTTGTTCACCGCCGTCCTGGAGCGGGCGTACGGCGTGATCCGCGAGGCCGAGCAGGAGCTGGACGTCGAGCACCTGGACCCGGTCGCGGCGATCCGGCGCCTGGCCGAGGTGACCTTCGACCACCACGAGCAGCACCCGGACTTCATCCGCCTGGTCAGTATCGAGAACATCCACGGGGCCGAGCACATCGCCGCCTCCGAGAAGCTGGGAAAGATCGGCTCGCCCGCGCTCGACGTGATCCGCCGCATCCTGGCCTCGGGGCAGGAGTCCGGCCTGTTCACGGCCGACGTGGACGCGGTCGACCTGCACGCGATGATCAGTTCCTTCTGCTTCTTCCGGGTCGCCAACCGGCACACCTTCGGCGCCCTGTTCGGTCGCGATCTGGTCGCGCCGGAGCAGCGCGAGCACTACCGGGCCATGCTCGGCGACATGGTGATCGCCTACCTGACGGCGGAACGGTCCGGCCGCTGAGGCGGTGCGGCCGGACCCCTTGACACCCGGGACCCGTGAGCGCAACATCCGTGGGCAACCGCTACTAACTACCCAGTGGGTTAATTAACTGGGTAGCTCCCCCGGAGTCCCCCCGAATGGAGCACCGCCGTGTCCGTCCCCGCCGAAGCCGTCGGGCAACCGAAAAAGGCCGCCACCGCCGCCTGGATCGGCAGCGCCCTGGAGTACTACGACTTCTTCATCTACGGCAGCGCCGCAGCCCTGATCTTCCCCAAGGTGTTCTTCGACGAGTCCGACCCGGCCACCGCGACCCTGCTGTCGCTGGCCACGTTCGGTGTCGCCTACGCGGCCCGGCCGGTCGGTGCGCTCTTCCTCGGGCACTTCGGCGACAAGGTCGGGCGTAAGAAGATCATGGTCTTCACGCTGATCCTGATGGGCCTGTCGACGTTCCTCATCGGCTGTCTGCCCACCCGCCACCAGGTCGGCACCCTCGCCCCGGTCCTGCTGGTGCTGTGCCGGGTCCTCCAGGGCATCTCGGCGGCCGGTGAGCAGGCCAGCGCCAACTCCATGAGCCTGGAACACGCGCCGGCGCACCGGCGGGGCTTCTTCACGAGCTTCACGCTCAGCGGTACCCAGGGCGGGCAGCTGCTCGCCACCCTGGTCTTCCTGCCCGTCGCCGCGCTGCCCGAGGACCAGTTGCTGTCCTGGGGCTGGCGGGTGCCGTTCTGGCTGAGCGTGGCGGTCGCCGTGGTCGGCTTCGTCATCCGCCGCAAGCTGGACGAGACACCCGCGTTCGAGCAGCAGGCCGCCTCCGAGGGCGTCCCGAAGCTGCCGCTCGTGGTGCTGCTGCGGGAGCACTGGGCGGATGTGCTGCGGGTGATCGGGGGCGCGCTGATCGCCTCGGTCTCCACGATCTTCACGGTGTGGGCGCTGGCGTACGCGACGAGCGACGCGGTCGGGATGAGCCGTTCCTCGATGCTGTGGGTGGGCGCGCTGGCCAACCTCGTCGCGCTCGCGGCGATCCCTCTGTGGGCCACGCTGTCGGACCGCATCGGGCGGCGGCCGGTCTTCCTGATCGGCGCGGCGGGGAGCGCGGTGACGATGTTCCTCTACCTGTGGGCGATCTCCACGGGCAACTACCCGCTGACGCTGCTGCTCGGCATCGTGGCCTTCGGTGTCGTCTACAGCGCCGCGAACGGTGTCTGGCCGTCCTTCTACGGCGAGATGTTCTCCACCCGGGTCCGGCTGTCGGGCATGGCGATCGGCACGCAGATCGGTTTCGCGGTGGCCGGTTTCGCGGTCACCTTCGCGGCGCGGATCGCGGGCCCCGACGGCACCGACTGGTTCTCGGTAGCCGTGTTCACCGCGGCCCTGTGCGTCCCGCCGGTGATCGCCGTCCTGACGGCCCGCGAGACCCACAAGGTCCCCACGGAGGCGCTCGGCACCCGCGCACCGCGGGAGGCGCCCCGCCCGGAGACGGTGACGGCCTGACCGGGCCTACCTGTTCGACCAGCCCCGTGTGCACAACACCAGCCGGTACCCGTCCGGGTCCTCCACCGTGACCCCCCACTCGTTCCAGTACGGGTTGGGCGACCGCACCTGCTTGCCGCCGTGGCTCTCCAGGCGGGCGACGAGGTCCTCCGGCACCGGACCGTCGACGTAGATCACCAGCAGGTCCTCCTCGGTGGGGCGGGGTTCGACGGGGTGGCCCTGCTCGTGGACGAGCTCCAGATGCCAGTCGGCGTCCGGCCAGCCGAGCATCAGGAGGTCGTGTTCACCGGGTTCGGGGCCACCCTCGGCACGCCACACGACCCCCAGCCCGAGCCCCTCGACCCAGAACCGCTCGGCGGCGGCCAGGTCTCGGGAGGGACGGGCGATACGGACGTGGCTGCGGCCGTCGACGGGCATGCTGACCTCTTCCCTCGGTGTCCCGGTCAGCCTAGGCAGCCGCCGACCCCCGGCGCATCGGCCATCCGGCCTGCGCCCGGGGTCGTAGGACCGGCGGACCGGGATGGCTCATGCGTCCCCGGGGCGCCACCCCGTATCCGGCCGGCGCGCCCTCGCCCTCGGTCGGTCGGGCCGGACGTCCGGCCCGCCGGTCAGCCGCCCAGCGTTCCTGTGGGAATGCCGTACGCCCGCTCCACCCGCAACCGCAGCACCAGCCGCCGGTCCCGGACCATCGCCGCCCGGTAGTCGTCCCAGTCGGGATGCTCGCCCTGGACGTCCCGGTACAGGCGGACGAGTTCCTCGACCGTGTCGTCGTACGGGTCCGCCGCCACGGGGGTGAGGTCGGCCGTGCCCTCGGCGACCGTGTACGCCCACCGGTCCGGCGTCGTCACGTGGTACGAGGCACGGGGATCCCGGCGCAGATTGCCGGTCTTGGCGCGGTCGTCGGTGAGGGAGACCCGGATGATCCGCTCGTCGGGGTAGTAGGCGTGGGTGACGTTCGACAGCTGGGGCCTTCCGTCGCGTTTGAGGGTGATCAGCACCCCGCCGTGGCTCTCGGCGAGCAGCCGGAGCAGTGCGTCCTGCGTCGCGTCATCGGTCATGACACGATGAACCGGCCCGCCCGTGCCCGGCATTCCCGCGACCGCCGGATCCCGGCCGACCCGCCGCTCGTCGCGGTTTTCTGAGCGACGATGATGTCTGAGGTGGTCCGGGCGGGGTATGTCGGTCCGCACCTCGAAGGACGCGACGGAGGAGAGCGATGGCACAGCTTCGGCAAGAGGTGGATCCCGGTGAGGTGGGGCTGGACGCGAAGGCGCTGGACCGCCTCGACCAGCACTTCGCCCACTACGTCGACGAGGGCCGGATCCCCGGCTTCCTGGTGTCCGTCGCCCGCGGCGGACGCGTCGCCCACCTCGCCACGCACGGCCGGCGCGACCTCGCGGCCGACCTGCCCGTCGAGGCCGACACCCTGTGGCGGATCTACTCGATGACGAAGCCGGTCACCGCGGTGGCCGCCCTGATCCTGGTGGAGGAGGGCCGGCTGTCGCTGGACGACCCGGTCGCCGAGTACCTGCCGGCGTTCGCGCGGCCCCGGGTCTACGTCGACGGCTCCGGCGACAGCCTCACGACCCGTCCGGCGGACGGCCCGATCCTGGTGCGGCATCTGATGACCCACACCGCGGGTCTGACCTTCGCCTTCTACCACTCCCACCCGGTCGACGCCCTGTACCGCGAGGCCGGACTGGAGTCGTCCGTGCTGCCGGGCTCGGACCTCGCCGAGACGGTCGCCGTGTACGCGAGCCTGCCGCTCCAGTTCGAGCCGGGCACCCAGTGGAACTACTCGGTCGCCTCCAACGTCCTGGGCCGGGTCATCGAGATCGCGTCCGGCCAGACCCTGGACGCCTTCCTCGCCGAGCGGGTCTTCGGCCCCCTCGGGATGCCCGACGCCGGCTTCTGGGTGACGGACGAACAGGCGCCCAGGCTCTCGGAGTTGTACGGCGAGAAGGACGACGGCACCATCGAGCCGGTCCCCGGACTGCCGCTGCGGGGCCGCCCCCGTCTGCTGTCCGGCAGCGGCGGCATGGTGGCGTCGGCGTACGACGTCCACCGCTTCGCGGAACTGCTGCGGCGCCGCGGCGAACTGGACGGAACCCGCCTGCTGTCCGCCGACACGGTGGACCTGATGACCTCCAACCACCTCCCGGGCGGCGCCGACCTGCGCGCGTTCGGCACCAAACCGGCCCACGACGAGCCCGGCAACGACGGCGTCGGCTTCGGCCTCGGCGTCTCCGTGGTGATCGACCCCGCCCGCACCGTGGCCCCCTGCGGCCTCGGTTCCTTCGGCTGGAGCGGGGCGGCGTCCACGACCTTCTGGGTCGACCCGGGCCGCGATCTGACCGTGCAGTTCTTCACTCAGGTGCGACCGAAATCGCTGAAGCTCTTCCCCGATCTCAAGCGGCTGGTCCACGAGGCGGTCGTGTCCTAGGCGTCTACTGATCGATCCGCAGGGTGAAGTGCACGCCGCTGCGGGCGAGTTCGCCCAGCCACTTCTCGGAGCGGGCCGCGGTCTCGGCGGCCCGGTTCAGGCCTGCGGGCAGGGAGCCGTCCAGGATGTGGCCGACGCCCAGGGCGAGGGTCCGGGAGACGCAACGGGCCATGGCGCTGTCCTCGTCGTCACCCACCAGGTCGAGCAGATAGCCGCCGGACCAGGTACGGCCGTCCTCCGCGCGCACGTCCAGGGAGACGGCGAGGACGACCCGGTCGCGGTCGGCGTCCGTGGTCGGGTACGTGGCCGCCAACTCCTGGGCGAGGGCGGCGATCCGGGTGTCGTCACCGGCCTTCAGCTCCTCGAAGACCGGCTCCCAGGCCCGCAGCCAGCCGTCCAGACGCAAGGTGCCGCGCACGAAGGTCCGCGGGGTCCAGGCGGCGGGCAGGCCGTACTGCTCGACGAAGGGGACGCTGTCGCGGTTGGGGTAGACCTCGAAGGTCTCGCCGTCCACGGCATGGCGCCGGGTCGCCTCCCAGGGCCGTTCTGCGGTGACCGGGGTGCCGTGGTCGAGGTAACGGGCGGGCGAGCGCAGGGCGTTCAGGACTCCGGCGGGGGCCCAGCTGAAGCGGTACCTGAAGTCGTTCGGGACGGCGGGCACACCACCGCAGTAGGAGGTGAGACCGTACGACGCCGGTGTCGTGTCGCCGATGGCCTCGCGGGCCCGGGCGACGAGGCTGTGCGCGAAGAGGTGGTCGATGCCCGGGTCGAGGCCTGCCTCGGTGAGGACGACGATCCCGGCCTCGTGCGCCTGCGGGACCTGTTCGATGACTGCGTCGGACACGTAGCTGGAGCAGGCGAAGTGGGCGTTCTCCCGGACACAGGCGACGAGGATTCCGGCGTGCTCGGGGGCGGGCAGCATCGACACGACGACGTCCCCGGGCGTCAGTTCGGCCGCGAGCGCGGACAGCGTGTAGGCGCGCGGCACGGCCCGTCCGTTGAGTCCCCGTTCCTCGAGGGCCCCTTCCGCCCGCTCCTCGGTGCGGTGCCACAGCAGCACGCGGTCGGCCGTGTCGCACAGGGCGGCCAGACCGCTGCCGGTGGAGAGCCCGGCACCGATCCAGTGAACGGTGCCGGTCGCGGGAACCAGGTCAGCCACGACGGAACTCCCCTTCCTCGATGCCGAGTTCACGGCATGCCTGGTGGAACCGTTCCAGACAGCGCCCCCAGGGGCCGCCGGTCCCGAACGCCGGCAGGAGAGGCAGCAGGGACTCCGAGAAGCCGACGCTCGACTCCTCCGGGAGCAGGGACGGCAGGTTGTCGATGGCGATCAGGTCGAGCGGGGGCTCCTTGTGCAGCCGGCGGACCGGCTCGGCCCACTCGGTGACGCGGTCGTAGACCGGCAGGACGTTCAGGGGCGAGCCGACGTCGCAGGTGACGTCGGAGAGGGTGCGCAGTCGGCGGCCCGGGTCGTCCAGTTCCGCCTCGCGGACGAAGGGCGGGACGGGGGTGGTGGCGAGGACGCAGTTGACCAGCACGTCGTGGGCGAGCAGGGCCGCGCGGTCCAGGTCACGGGTCTCTGCGAGGTCCCAGCAGGTCGGCTCGACCCCGGCGGCCCGGAGCGCGACGCGGGCGCCCTGCCCGCTGCGGCCCAGCGCGCCGATCACCAGCGCCGTGAACTCCTCGTCCCCGGCGACGGGCCGCAGCACCTCTTCCAGTTCCTCCCGCGCGGTGGGCGTGAGGGGCACGGACAGCCTGCCCCGGTGCTGGAGCACGGCCAGGGCCGCGCCCAGGTAGCCGGCCCAGTACCCGAAGGCGGCGAGCCTGCGGCCGTGGTCGTCGACCAGGTACTCCAGGTCGAGCAGGGCCCCTCCCCCGGCGGCGAACCGGCGCAGCAGTTCCGGGGCGCCCGGCTGCCCCTTGTAGGCGTGCCCGAAGAAGACGTGCCGGTGCGGCAGGGCGGCCGGCTCGTCGGGGAGTTCCTTCAGACCGAGAATCACGGCGTCCCGCGGCGCCCGGGTGGCCCACGAACCCGCTGGGGCGACACCGCAGCCGGCCGCCTCGTACTGCTCGATCGGGAAGATCCGCTGCGGGGACTCCTCGACGGTCAGCGTCACCCCGCTGTCGACGAGGCGCCGGGCGTCGGACGGCACCACGGGGGTGCGTCGCTCGGTGGAGCGGACCTCGTGGCGCAGCCACAGATGGAGCTCGGTCATACGCGGTTGGCCTCCGGGCGCGGGGCGTCGGCCGCGAACCGGCCGGCGCTGAGCGGGCTGATGTCCACGAAGGGTACGCGGCCGAGGTACAGGTCACGGACGACCTCGCCGACGGCCGGTCCCTGGAGGAAGCCGTGGCCGGAGAAGCCGGTCGCGTACAGGAAGCGGGAGACCGAAGTGGCCTCGCCGATGAGGGCGTTGTGGTCCGGGGTGAGCTCGTACAGGCCGGCCCAGCCGCCGGTGCGGCGCAGGTCGAGGAGGGCGGGGGCGCGATGCGTCATGGCGTCGGCCAGGCGGGGGATCCAGCGGTCGTGGGTGGTGGTGTCGAAGCCGGGTGTCTCGTCGGGGTCGGACATGCCGAGGAGGAGACCGGGGCCCTCGCCGTGGAAGTAGAGGCTGGTGGTGAAGTCGATGGTCATGGGGAGGTCGGGCGGCAGCCCCGGGACCGGTTCGGTGACGGCGATCTGGCGGCGCAGCGGCTCGACCGGCAGGTCCACGCCGGCCATCGCGCCGACGGCCCGCGACCAGGCGCCGGCCGCGCAGACAACCGTCCCGGTGGCGATCCGGCCCCTGCTCGTCACGACGGCCGTGATGTCGTCGCCGCGCAGGTCGATGCCGGTGACCTCGGTGTGCCGCAGGATGGTCACGCCGTGCCGGCGGGCGTCGGCCGCGTATCCCTGGACGACGGACTCGGGGGTGCAGTGGCCGTCGGCGGGCGAGAAGGCGGCGGCGAGCAGTCCGTCGGTGGTGATGAGCGGGGAGAGCCCGCGCGCCTCGGCCGGGTCGATCATGCGGCTCGGGACGCCGAGGGAGTTCTGCAGCCGCACGCTCTCCTCGAAGGAGGCCACCTCCTGCGGCGTCGACAGCAGGAAGAGATAGCCGACCCGGTGCAGCCCGATGTCCTGCCCGGTCTCGGTGGCGAACCGCCCGAACGCCTCCAGACTGCGCGCCCCCAGCCGGATGTTGAGCTCGTCGGAGAACTGCGCCCGCACCCCGCCCGCCGCCTTCGCGGTGGAGCCGGAGGCGAGCTCGTCCCGCTCGACGAGCACCACGTCCGTCACGCCCGCGCGCGCCAGATGGCGGGCGATGCTCGTGCCCATGACACCGCCACCGATGACGACGACCTCGGCCGTACGCGCGCTCACCGGCGTTCCCCGGTCGGGCACCACACACGTACGGATGTCAGGTCCCGCACCCCGTCGGTCAGGTGCGTGACCCGCTCTCCGGAGAGGAAGAGGACGTCGTCGGTCATTCCCTCTTCCTCTCCGGATCCAGCCTCCCGGAACCCCTCCCGACGGTCAGGACAGGTGGGCCACCGCGTCCAGATGGGGCAGGTGGTGGTCCATCCGCTCCCGCTTGGTGCGCAGATAGGTGATGTTGCTCTCGCACGGCGTGATGAGCAGCGGCACCGTCTCGGAGACCTTGATGCCGTGCCGTTGCAGCGCCTCGCGCTTGCGCGGGTTGTTGGACATCAGGCGGACCGAGTTCACGCCCAGGTCGTGGAAGATCCCGGCGGCGACGCCGTAGTCGCGGGAGTCCACCGGCAGGCCGAGCGCGAGGTTCGCCTCGACGGTGTCCAGGCCCTCCGCCTGCAGCGCCATCGCGCGCAACTTGGCGAGCAGTCCGATGCCCCGGCCCTCGTGGCCCCGCAGATAGACGACGATGCCGCTGCCCGCCTTGACCACGGCGCGCAGCGCGGCATCCAACTGGTCGCCGCACTCGCAGTGCTGGGAGCCGAACGCGTCACCGGTCAGGCACTCGGAATGCAGCCGCACGAGGACGTCTTCCGATCCGATGTCTCCGTGGACCAGGGCGACTTGTTCGTCACCGCGGTCGTGATCGAGGTAACCGACCGCCTGGAATTTCCCGTACACGGTGGGCAGCGGGGCATTCACCACGCGTTCCACGCCGGTGCGCTGTGGTGCCTTCTTGCCGAGGACGCCAACTTTATCTGTCATGATCTGTTTCCTAAGCAGAGACGAAAGGCCGTGAAAAGATGAGCGGTTCGGGAATAGGGTCGGCGGCGCACGGTCTGGTGCCGACGGACACTACGGAAGACGTACGGACGCGAGGGGCGGGCGTCTCAACACAGATCGCCGTTCTTCCGGTCGGGAGCTTCGAGCAACACGGTGCGTACCTTCCGCTGGCGACCGACACCCTCGTCGCCTGTGCCGTCGCGCGGGAGATCGCCGCGGCGTACCCGGTGCACCTGCTCCCCCCGGTGACGATCTCCTGCTCGCACGAGCACGCGGCCTGGCCGGGGACCGTCAGCATCTCCGCCGTCACCCTTCACTCGGTGGTTCGGGACATCGCGGCCTCGCTGCGCCGCTCGGGCGTAGAGGCCCTGGTCGTGGTCAACGGGCACGGGGGGAACTACGTGCTGGGCAATGTCGTCCAGGAGGCCTCCGCCCGCGGGGAGCGGATGGCGCTGTTCCCGGCCGCGGAGGACTGGGAGACGGCCCGTGAAGAGGCGGGTGTGGTCACCTCGTTGCTCACCGACATGCATGCGGGAGAAATCGAGACCTCCATTCTTCTGCACGCGCACCCGGAATGTCTCCGCCCCGGTTACGAGACCTCCGATTTCGTCGCGGACGACCGTCGTCATCTCCTCACCCTCGGCATGTCCGGTTACACCGATTCCGGTGTCATCGGGCGCCCTTCGCTGGGCTCGGCGGAAAAAGGGAAAGCCTTGCTGGAGAGCCTTGCGGCCTCCTTCGGGACGTATTTCTCGATGCTGACCGCGGCCGACGCCGAGTAGGGCTTGGCCGGGCGTCGCAGTCCCTGGTACCAGCGGACGACCAGGACGGCCGCGCCCGGCAGGCTCGCCACGAAGCTGAGGACGCCGTACACGATCGCGGTCGCGAGGCCGGCGCCCGCTCCGAGGCCCATGGCGGCGAAAGCCCAGGCGGTGACGCCTTCCCGGGGGCCGAACCCGCCGATGTTCAGGGGCAGTCCCATGGCGAGCAGGGCGAGCACGGCCAGCGGCAGCAGTACGGCGACGGAGGCACCGGAGCCCGCGATGCGGGCGGCGAGCACGAACATCCCGAGGTGGCCGGCGAGGACGACGGCCGAGGAGAGCGCGACACCGGGCCAGTTGCGGCGGGACAGCAGTGCCTCGCGTGCCTCGCCGAGAGTCTTGCGCAGGGCCCGGCCCCTGCGGGTGGAGGGGGCCCGGTTCATCCGCAGGGCCACGACGACGGCGAGCGCGCCAAGAGCGGCGAGGCCGACGACGGGGGCGAGGTGGCGGGCCTCGGCCAGCACCGGGGACTCCATGGTGAGCAGCACGGCACCGCCGACGACGGCCAACGCGATCTGGCCGGCGACCCGTTCGAGGACGACCGCCCGCACCCCGCGGCCCATGTCGCCGGCGCTCTGCCCGTGCCGCACCGCGCGGTGCACGTCGCCGAGGACACCGCCGGGCAGGGCCGCGTTCAGGAACAGGGCCCGGTAGTAGTCGGCCACGGCCTCGCCGAGCGGCAGTCGGATGCGCAGCCCGCGGGCCACCAACTGCCAGCGCCAGGCGCTGAACACGGTGGTCAGCACGCCGATCGCGAGCGCCGCCAGCACGGCGGGTCCGTCGATCCGGCGCAGCCCGTCCAGGAACACGCCGGTGCCGAGGCGCCACAGCAGGAGGGCGAGGATGGTGACGCCGGCGACGGTGCCGAAGTGGGTGCGCAAAGCACGGGAGTTGAGGACCGCGCGCAGTGCGGTACGCCACCGGGGGGCCTGGGCGGGCCGGGGCCGCACCTCGGTCACGATCACACCGATGCGGTCCGGGGAGACGGCGGCGGCGGTCAGGTCCGTCACGGACTCTCCGGCCGCTTCGAGGATCCGGGCCCGGGCCACGAGGGCGTCGGCCCGCGCCGTGAGCACCTCGTCCCGGGTCTGGACGATCTCTGCCCGCAGCGTGCGGGCCCGGGCGGACAGGGACGACGGCTCGACCGCTGCCGGGGACCGCCGCACGGGCAGGCTCGGCCGCCCGGCGCCCGGCCGCACCGTCTCCACGCTCATGACGCTCCGCCCGTAGGACGGGACAGTGCCAGCAGGTCGCTGTGGTGGACGACGACCTTCAACTCGCCGGCGTTGCAGGCCTCCAGGCGGTCCCGGAGGTAGCGCTCGGCGCGCTCCTTCAGTTCGGGGCGCTCCTCGACGGCCGCGCCGACCCAGCCGCGCAGCCACTGCGCGGTGAGCGCGGACTCGTCGGGGCCCAGACGCCAGGCGCTGGGGTGCAGCCGTACCGTCGCGCCCCGTTCGGAGAACGCCTCGCAGGCGACGGTGACGGCGTCCGGGCCGAGCAGTCCGCCGCGCCGCTGGTGGGCGTTGAACGCGTCGGCGATCTCCTCGTCCAGCGGGTCGGACGGGCTGAGTTCGACCCGTCCGGCGACGGAGAGCGTGAGCAGGGCCGGGATGCCGGCGCCCGTGCAGGCGGCGGCGAGGGTGCCGATCTCCTCGCGGGTGAGGACGTCCAGGAGCGCGGAGGCCGTCACCAGGGAGGCGCCGGCGAGGGCGTCCGGGGTGAGCAGGCCGACGTCACCGCGGCGGGTCTCGACGGTGACCCGGCTGCCGTCGGCGGCGGAGCGCGGGGAGGCGACGGCCGCGAAGTGCAGGAGGTAGGGGTCCCGGTCGTGCAGGATCCAGTGCTGGGGGCCGTCCAGGAGGGGCGCCAGCCAGCGGCCCATCGAGCCGGTGCCGCAGCCCAGGTCGTGGATGACCAGGCCGGCCTTGCCGGGCAGGTTGGCCAGCCGGATGCGCAGCGGGTCGAGCAGGTCGCCGGCCCGCGCGGCCGCGTCGGGCCCCTCCCGCAGCTCCAGCCACTCGGGGGCGTAGCGGGGACCGTCGTCGGGCCCGGCGTCCCTGAGGCGCACGGTCGGACGCTCGCCGGGGCGGGTGCTGGGCCCGGCACCGGGGATGACCGAGTCCGCGTCGGAGGACACACCGGGCTGCACGGACGCCACCTCCCGAGGTCCCGGCTGGGCCGGGATCGTCCCGCTCTGCTGGATCGCCGTCTTCCTCATGCCGCCCTCCTGGGCTCGCTCGGGAGTCGGCCGAGTACTCCGGCCAGGCTGCGGGCCGTGGTCGCCCAGCCGTCCAGGGCGGCCCGCCGGCCCCGGGCAGCCGCCTTGAGCCTGCGTCGTACGTCCGCCTCGCCGAACCAGCCGCGCAGTTCGGCGGCGAGGGCGGCGGGGTCCTCCGGCGGGACGAGGATGCCGGGCACCCCGCCGTCGGGGGCGCGTCCGAGGGCCTCCGGCAGTCCGCCGACGTCGGTCGCCAGCACCGGGATGCCGCGCGCGAGGGCCTCGGTGACCGCCATGCCGTAGGTCTCGGCGTAGGAGGTGAGGACCATCAGGTCAGCGGCGGCGTAGCTGGCGTCGAGTTCGGCGCCGGCCTGCGGTCCCGCCAGGTGCAGCCGGTCCTGGAGGCCGTACTTCTTGATGAGCATCCGCAGGTGTGCGACGTACTCGGGGTCCTGGGTGATCCCGCCGACGCAGACGCAGCTCCACGGCAGGTCCTGCGCGCCGGCCAGGGCCTCGATCAGCCGGTGCTGTCCCTTGCGGGGCGTCACCGCCGCCACGCACAGCAGCCTGGAGAGGCCGTCGGTGCCGGAGGCGAGGGGGGCGATGTCGGCGCCCGGGGTGGCGACGTGGACCCGCTCGGGGGCGAGGCCGTGGTGCGAGACGAGCCGCCGTACGGCCCAGTCGCTGGTGGCGATGACGGCGGGCACGGCCCGCAGCACCTCGCGCTCCTTGGCGTCCAGGGCGAGGGCGAGCCCGGGTTCGAGGCCGGTCTCGTCGCCGAGCGGCAGGTGGACGAGGACGGCGAGCTGCAGCCGCTCCGCCTCGGGGACGACGATCTCCGGGACGCCGCAGGCCACCAGGCCGTCGAGGAGGACGACGGTGCCGTCGGGCAGGTCCCGCAGGGTGCGGGCCAGTTCGGTACGGGCGGCCGCTCCCGGCCGGGGCCAGCTGCCGGCCACCGCGTGCCGCTCGACCTGCCAGCCGAAGCCGGGCAGGTCCAGGCAGACCCGGCGGTCGTAGGCGTTGCCGCCGCTCGGCGCGGTCGGGTCGTCGACACCGCCCGGCATCACGAAGTGCACGGACCGCAGGGACATCGGGATGATCTCGGCCTTCTTGAGGGCGGCGTGCTGCACGGGCACGTAGTCCAGCGTGCCCGCCCGCCCGGTGGTCATGTCGGTCACAGGGCACGCTCGTAACTCGCCCAGGCGACATGCGACTCGTGCAGGGTGACGGTCAGGCCGGCCAGGCCCCTGGCGCCCTCGCCGAGAGCGCCCTTCTCGATGCGCTCGGCGAGCCGGTCGGCGATGACCTTCGCCAGGAACTCCGTGGAGGTGTTGACTCCGGCGAAGTCCGGCTCGTTGTCGAGGTTTCTGTAGTTCAGCTCGCTGACTACGGCTCCCAGTTCCTGTGTGGCGAGTCCGATGTCGACGACGATGTTGTCGTCGTCCAGCTGCTCGCGCCGGAAAGTGGCGTCCACCAGGAACGTCGCTCCGTGCAGACGCTGCGCGGGGCCGAAGACCTCGCCGCGGAAGCTGTGGGCGATCATGATGTGATCGCGGACGGTGATGCTGAACAACGGACGACCCTCCAGGTGCGGCGCGTCTGGTCCTCCGGCTGATCCCTGCCGGGGGATGCCGTGTAGTACGGCTCTCCGCTTCCCCGTGTTCAGCCGTGTCTCACTCTTTTCTCAGGTCAGGCGCTCTTGCCGTAGCTCACGAGATGACAGAGGGCCGGAATTTCCCCACGGGCGAGCTTCGGCATCACCTCCGGCAGTTCTTCGAACGCGCTTTCCCCCGTGATGAGGGCGTCGAGCGCCGGATCGGCGAGCAGCTTCAGCGCGAGGGCGAGCCGGTCGCCGTAACTGCGGTTGCCGCGGGCCGGGGAGACGGTGCCCACCTGGCTGCTGCGGATGACGAGACGCCGGGAGTGGAAGGCCTCGCCGAGCGGCAGGCTGACACGGCGGTCGCCGTACCAGCTCAGCTCGACGACCGTGCCCTCGGCGCTGAGGAGCTCCAGCGAGCGGGCGAGGCCCTGTTCGGTGGCGCTGGCGTGGACGACGAGGTCGCAGTCGCCGAGGGCGTCCTCGGGGGACGCGAAGCCGACGCCGAGCGCCTCGGCGGTCGCGGCGCGGGCGGGGTCGGCGTCCACCAACTGGACGCGGACGCCCGGAAAGCGGGCGAGCAGCGCGGCGACCGAGCTGCCGACCATGCCACCGCCGACCACGGCGATCCGGTCCCCGACGAGGGGGGCGGCGTCCCAGAGGGCGTTCACGGCGGTCTCGACCGTGCCGGCGAGGACGGCCCGTCGGGCGGGCACGTCGTCCGGTACGACCGTCACGGCGCTCGCGGGAACCACGTACCGCGTCTGATGCGGGTACAGGCAGAAGACGGTCCTGCCCTTGAGCGCGGCGGGCCCCTCCTCCACCAGGCCCACGCTGAGGTAGCCGTACTTCACGGGGGCGGGGAAGTCACCCTCCTGGAACGGTGCCCGCATGGCCGCGTGCTGGCTCTCGGGCACTCCGCCGCGGAACACGAGTGTCTCCGTGCCCCGGCTGACTCCCGAGTACAGCGAGCGGACCAGCACCTCGTCGGCACCGGGGGCCGCGAGGGTGGTCTCCCGTATCTCGCCCTCCCCCGGGGAGCGGAGCCAGAACGCGCGTGCGGCGGCCTTCATCGAGAACCTCCCTGAACGATCGGCAATCCGTGCACGTACCTCGTCACGTACCGAGATGTGCACAGGCCGCGCACAGTACGCGGCCTTGATCGACTCTGTCATCTGGCCGGAGGAATGTGCGGTGGCCCTGAACAACACTTACGAAGCAAGGCTGGTCCAGCAGGAGACCGCTGTGGGAGCGGGTCTGCAGATCCTGTTGCTGGCCCTGCTCGGCACGGCGATAGGCATGGGGCCGGCGGGCTGGCTGACCGGCCTCGCCTTCGCCGTCGCCACCTGGGCCGTGCTCTCCAGGGCGCTGCACCGCACCCGGCCGCGGTCCTTCGGTCCGGCGAACCGGGTGACTCTGGGCCGGGCGACCCTGGTCGGCGGAGTGACCGCCCTGGTCGCGGACTCCTTCCAGGACTCCCCGCCGGTCACCCTCTTCGTCGGCCTGACGGCGGTGGCCCTGATCCTCGACGGCGTCGACGGCAAGGTGGCCCGCGCGACGGGCACCTCGACGCCGCTGGGCGCGCGGTTCGACATGGAGGTCGACGCGTTCCTGATCCTGGTGCTCAGCGTGTACGTGTCGATGTCGCAGGGACCGTGGGTGCTGCTGATCGGCGCCATGCGCTACGGCTTCGTCGCCGCGGCCCGCGTATGGAACTGGCTCAACGCCCCGCTGCCGCCGAGCATGGCCCGCAAGACGGTGGCCGCGCTGCAGGGGATCCTGCTGCTGGTGGCGGCGTCCGGATACCTCCCGTACACCGCGACCTTCGGGGTGGTGGCCGTCGCTCTGGGAACGCTGGTCTGGTCGTTCGGCCGGGACATCCTGTGGCTGTGGCACACGCACCGGGCGGACCAGGCGGCGGTGGGCGAGCTGCTGGAGCTGGAGTTCGTGGCGGCGGAGCGGGAGCCGGAGGCGGTGGCCTCCTGAGGCCCTGCCGGCTCGAAGGTCAGCTTGTGAGCGGCACCCGGTACACCATCGACTCCCGCTGCCGGAAGCCCTGCCGCTCGTACAGCCGGTTGGCCGCCGCCCGGTCCGGGCGGGAGGTCAGGTCGACGGTACGGGCCCCGGCCTCCCGGGCGATCCGGATGGCCTCCCTGATCAGCAGTCCCGCGATGCCCTGGCCGCGGGCCGCGTGGTCGACGATCACGTCCTCGATACGGGCCCGCAGTCCCGCGGGCGCGGGGAACATCACAAGGGTGAGGGTGCCCACGACCGTCCCGGCCGCCGACCTGGCGATCAGCATGGTGTTGGCGTCACAGGCCAGGATGCGGCCGAGCGCGGCGAGGTCGAGGGCCTCGGCCGCGGAGGACAGTTGCGGCAGCATCCGCGCGAAGGCGTCGACAAGTTCCTGGTCCGCCTCCCGGGCGATCTCCACCCGGATGTCCTGAGTCTCCATGGGGTGGACCCTATCGCCGCGCCGCCGAGCGCTACGGCAGATCCGATCCGCCAGGGCCTGAGCCGTTCGGCGGATCGTGGCGCAGAGGCCGGTGGCGTCCGGCGGTTTCGTGGTCTGGCCGGCCGGGACCGACCAGTGCGATCCAGGCCCGGCCACTGAGCGGCCCGGCACGTTCCCCGCCCGACCACAGAGTTGTCCTGCGGGTTCCCGGCCCGGCCGCCTGAACCACCTGGCGAGTTCGTTGCCGGCACCGAGCCCTTCGACGCAATCCTGGCCCGGCACCGCGCAATCCAGGCCCGGCACCGCAGCCCACCCACGCGGCCCTGGTCCGACACCTCAGCACTCCCACGCCACCCTGACCCGCCCAGCGGCTGTGCCCTCCAACGAGTCCCTGCCCTAGGGCATACGTGGTCAGCAGTGGAGACGCACAGCAGAGCCTCGAAGGACGACCGCCCGCCCCTCCAAGGCGCCGGTCCTCGGTCCGTGCCCGTACCGGCGCTCACAGAGCCGCACTGCAGGCCGGAACCGGACTGCCTTCGCCCGCCCGACCCGTTCGTTCTACCGCCGCGGCAACAACCCGACCGCCGCCACCGGTACCCCGGCCAGCACCAGCCACGGCACCGCGGCCGGCAGTCCGGCGTCCAGGAGGGAGCCGGTGACGGAGCTGCCGGCCAGGACGATCAGCCCCGAGACCGAGGAGAGCGCCCCGGTGTAGAGGCCGAGTCGGCCGTCCTCCGCGAGGTCGGGGACCCAGGCCCGGGCCACGGGTGCGACGAGCATCTGTCCGAGGGTGAGCAGGACGACGTATCCGGCCGAGGGCAACAAGCCCGCCGTACCGGTCCAGTTGGCGGGCCGGCACATCGCGACGACCGCGAACCCGGCCCCGATCAGCAGCAGTCCGGCCACCATCGAGCGGCGCAGCGACAGCCGGGAGCCGACCCAGCGGGTCACAGGGAGCTGGGCGGTCACCACCAGCAGTGCGGACAGCGCGAACAGCCAGGCCAGCGCCGACTGCGAACCCGTCGCGCGCTCCACCTCGTCGGGAAGGGCGAGGTAGAGCTGGTTGTAGGCGAGCAGGTAGGCGCCGTACGCGCAGCACAGCGCGAGGAAGCGCCGGTTGCGCAGCAGCACCCCCACGCCGCCCCCCAGCCGTACCCGCCGCCGCCCCGGGATGTGCTGCGGCAACATCCACGCGTGCCCGGCGAGGACGAGCACGAAGACTCCCGCGCCCGCCAGACACACCGTGCGGAAGTCCACCGACAGCAACAGCGCGCCCAGCAACGGCCCGACGAAGGCACCGGCCTGCCCGGCGACGGTGAAAAGGGCCAGCACGCGGGTGCGTTGACCTCCCGCTTCCTCATGGACGACGGCCTGCCGGGCGACCTCGGACTCCACCGCCGGCGAGAACAGCGCGGCGGCGAACCCGATGAGCAGAACGGCCCCGATGACCGCCTCCGTCCGTTCGGCATACCCGAGCCAGGCGAACCCGGCGATCCGCAGCGCGCATCCGGCGAGGACGACCGGCCGGATCCCGTACCGGTCGGCGAGCGCCCCGCCCACCACGAACAGCCCCTGCTGGCTGAACGTCCGGAGCCCCAGCACGAATCCGACCAGCCAGCCCGCCATCCCGACGGTCTGTCCCAGGTGTTCGGACAGGAAGGGCAGCACGGCGAAGAAGCCGATGTTGAAGGCGAGTTGGGTGAGGATCAGCAGCCGCAGCAGCGGAGAGAGCCGGGGGGTGATCCTCGGCGGATGCACCGGCGTGGACGTCGTCATCCGGCCTTCACCAACTCGCGCGAAGACAGGGCCGGTTCAGCCCCCTCCTTGGCCGTACGACGACTTGCGTGCCGTCGCGGCCACCGCACCCCGCCCGCCGCGCTCACCGCGAGCGCGCCCAGCAGGGCGAGTGCGGCGGCGGGCGCGAGGACGGCCCAGGGGGCGCGTTCCGCGTAGGGCTGGTTCTCGGCCAGGAGCAGGCCCCACTCCGGGGACGGCGGCTGGGTGCCGAGGCCGAGGAAGCCGAGTGAGGCGAGAGCCAGCGCGACGCCGGGCAGGCGCAGCAGGGCGTGCCGGGTGACGGGCGGGAGGATCGCGGGCAGTAGTTCGTGCCGCAGGAGGTACCAGCGGTTCGCCCCGAGTGCTCGGGTGGCCGTCAGATGCGGGGTGGCGTGTTCCTGCCGGAGCAGTGCGGAGGTGTGCGCGGCGAGCGCCGCCCAGGAGACGGTGGCCACGGCGATCGCGGGCGTGGCGGCGCCGCTCCCGGCGACCGCGGTCACGAGCAGCGCGGCGAGCACCGGCGGTACGGCGTTGACGGTGTCGACGAGCGGCCCGGACAGCCGGGGCAGCAGTCCGAGCAGGACGCCGACGACCAGTGCGGTGACGCTGATGGCCAGGGCGGTCAGCAGGGTGTCGAGGGCCCCGTGTCCGACCCGGGCGAGCAGGTCTCGGCCGAGTGCGTCGGTGCCGAACGGGTGGGCCCAGGAGGGGGGTTGGAGCCGGGCCCCGGTGTCCAGGGCGAGCGGGTCGCGGACCAGACCGAGCGCGATAACGGCTGTCAGGAGGCCGCCGTACACGAGGGGCAGGGTGCTGCGGGTGGGCCGGCGCGGGCGGTGCAGGGAGTCCAGGGCACCGTCGCGCAGGGCCGGGCCGGCCAGGAGGCGGACGCCGAGTGCCGCGAGGCCGGTGGCGGTGACCGCGAGGAGCAGCAGGGCGAGGGTGCCGGCCTGGAGTAGGGGCAGGTCCTGTGCGAGGGCGGCCTGGAGGGTGGTGCGGCCGAGGCCCGGGATGTCGTAGATCTGCTCCACGGCGACGGAGCCGGCCGTGAGGCCCACGACGAACAGGCCCAGGTTGGGCAGCAGGGGGGGGGGACGCAGCGGCGGACCGCCTTGGCGGCGACCGTACGGCCCGGCAGTCCGCGGGCGTCCGCGGCCAGCGCCCAGGGTTCGGCGAAGGCGCCGGGCAGCAGGTCGTCGAGGAGGCGGCCGAGCACGGCCCCGGCGGGCAGGCCGAGGGCGAGGGCGGGCAGGACCGTCCATTGGGGGCCGTACC
This sequence comes from Streptomyces sp. NPDC024687, assembly GCF_055559055.1. NCBI lineage: Bacteria > Bacillati > Actinomycetota > Actinomycetes > Kitasatosporales > Streptomycetaceae > Streptomyces > Streptomyces sp. NPDC024687. Next base: position 1,020,171 of record NZ_JBVHLJ010000002.1, read on the forward strand.
AGCCGAGGGCGGGCAGCCAGCCGAGTTGTACGCCGACGACGGTGGCCAGGACCGAGGCGGTGAGGAACTCGGGCAGCGCGGCGACCATGGCCGAGGCGCCGCCCCCGGCCCGGCGCCCGTCGAGGCGTCGGTGCGCGCCGAGCCGGAGCGTGCGGGCGCACACGAGGGCGGCGGTGACGGCGGCGATCACGATCGCCACCGTCACCAGCAGCAGGGTCACCCCGAGTGCCTGGGCGACGGTCGGGGTGACCTGTGTGCCGTTCAGCCAGGACCGCCCGGCGTCCCCGCGGGGCAGTCCGCCGAGCCATTGGCCGAGCAGGTGCAAGGGGCCTTTGTCCAGGCCGAGTTGGGCCCGGATGTCGGCCAGGACCCGCGGTGTCGGGTCGCGCTCCGCGGAACGCGCCTTGAGGACGGTGAGCGCCGGGTCGGTGCGGGACAGCCACGGCAGCAGCCCGATCCCGCACACCAGGCCCGCCGCGAGCAGGACACGCCACAGCAGGGTGGCCACGCGGTGCCCCATGGATCAGCGTCGCGTTCCGGGGCCGACCAGGGTCCGCTCGTACGGGTCGAGGAGCACGCCCCGCACATCGGTGGCGACGCCGACGATGATGCCCTGGTGGGCCAGCGGGACCACGGCGTCGGTGCCGAGGATCGCCGCTTCGGCGCGCATGGCCGCGTCCTGCCGCTCGCCGGTGTCGGCCACGGCGTCGGCCTCGGCGACCGCCCGGTCGACCTTGCTGTCGCACAGCCGGGCGAGGTTGTACCCGCCGTCGCAGGTGTAGTCGCTCGCGAGGACGCCGACGGGGTCACCGGTGTCGACGAGGCTGTTGCGGGCGCCGATGAACGCGTCGAACTTCCCGTCGAGCGCGTCGCTCTCGATCCGCGAGTACTCGCGCACCTCCAGGGTGACCTTGAACCCGGCCTTCTGGAGCTGCTGTTGGAGGACCTGCGCCGCCTCCGGGAGTTCGGGCCGGTTGTCATAGGTGGCGAGGGTGACGGCGGTGCCGTTCGGCTCGGCCGCGCTCGCACGTCCGGTGGGCGGTACCCGCTTGGCCTCGGCCCAGGTCACGGCCGGTCCGTAGATGCCGGCGCCGGGGTCGGCGTACCCCTCGAAGACGCCCTTGACGACGGTGGAGCTGTCGACGGCCTCGCGGGCGGCGGCGCGCAGTTTCGGATTCTTGAACGGGCCCGCCTTCGTGTTGAGTTGAAGGCTGGTGGTGCGAGTGGTGGCGGTCTCCTTGAGGGTGGCCCTGTCGAGGGAGGCGGCCTGGGCGACCGGGATCGACTCGGCGATGTCGACCTGGCCGGTGCGTACGGCGTTGGCGCGGGCGGTGCCGTCGGCGATGAAGCGGGCGTCGACGCCGGAGGCCTGGGCGCGGCCGCCCCAGTAGTCGTCGAAGCGGTCGAGGGTGGCGGAGGTGGAGCCGTTGACCTTGGTCAGCTCGAAGGGGCCGGAGGCGGTGCCGACCGGATCGACGCGGCCCTCCTTGCCGTAGGCCTTGGCGGCGAACACGGCGAGGCTCGGGCTGGACAGCCTGAGCGGCAGGACGGGATCGGCGGTCTTCGTGGTGATGCGTACGGCGTCCCCGGCCGCCTTGGCCGTCAGCACGACGCCGGACAGCGCGGCCGGGGCGGGCTTGGCCTCGGTGGCGTGGGTGAGAGCGGCGGCGACCGTGGCCGGGGTGAGCGCGGAACCGTCCTGGAAGGTGGCCTCGCGCAGGGTGAACAGCCAGGTGCGGTCGTCCTCGCGGCGCCAGGACTCGGCGAGCGCGGGGGCCGCTGCGCCGTTGGCGTCGAGGGCGGTCAGTCCCTCGGTGACGCCGAGGCGGCTGAGGAGGGTGGCGTCGGCACCGTACGGAGAGAGGTTCTCGGCGGGTGGGAAGGCGAGGGCGACGCGGAGGCGGGAGCCGTCGGCGTCGCCTCCGGAGTCGCCGCCTTCGGGGCCTCCGGAGGCGAAGCAGGCGGTGAGGACGGGGGCGAGCAGCAGGGAGCCAAGTAGGTGACGGCGTCGCATGGTTGTCCTATCGCCCCATCGGTATCTCGAAGTGGACGACGCTGCTCGCGCCGCCCGTGGTCTCGCGCTCGTCGTGCACGACCTTGCCGATCGAGCGCCAGAAGGGTTCGGCACCCGGGACCGCCGGGTCGGTGTGCAGATAGAGGGAGCGGTAGCCGCCGTCCGCGGCCGCGAAGGCGAGCAACTCGTCGACCAGGCGGCGGGCGAGGCCGCGCCTGCGGTGCTCGGGGCGGACGTAGATCCGGCGCAGTTGCGCGGTCTCGCCCGAGGGGTAGCGCTCGGCCAGCTCGCGCGGGTTCGGCGGGTGGGCGGGGCCGCGGGAATCGAGGGCGGCGGTCGCCACGACGCCTCGGTCGTCCGGGTCGAGGGCGACGAGGAGGGTGTGGCGGGCCGGGAGGAGGTAGGCGGCGGCCGGGTCGATGATGTCGCCGTGCCAGCGGGGCACGTACCCGGTTCCGAAGTCGCGGTAGACGGTGTCGAGCATCACGGCTCGCGCACCTTCGAGGGCGTCCGGGCCGGCCACCCTGATGCTGTAGTCACGCACTTGCACATCATATGCATTAAGCCTTCCAGCTTGATCGCGGGGGCGATCGAGGGGTGATTCAGGGGCGATTTGACAGTGATCGAGTTCGCGCCCTAGAACTTACCAACATGACATCCATTTTCAAAAAGACGGTGCGGTAGTGCGCATCGCGTTCGTCGGCAAGGGCGGCAGCGGCAAGACCACCCTGTCGGCGCTCTTCTCGCGCCATCTGGCCCGTTCCGGCGCACCGGTGCTGGCCGTGGACGGCGACATCAACCAGCACCTGGCCGAGGCGTTGGGCCATGACGGCGACGACCTGGGCGCCCCTCCGCTGGGCGCGCACGTCGCCGACATCAAGGACTACCTGCGCGGCACCAACCCGCGCATCGCCTCCCGCGAGGCGATGATCAAGACGACCCCGCCGGGCCGCGGCTCACGGCTGCTTCGACTGCTGGGCGACGACGAACTGCACGCCAGACACGTCCGGCGGGTGGGTGACGTCCCTCTGATGGTGACGGGCGAGTTCGACGAGAGCGACCTCGGCGTGGCCTGCTACCACTCCAAGCTCGGCGGAGTGGAGCTCTACCTCAACCACCTGGTCGACGGCCCCGGCGAGTACGTGGTCGTCGACATGACGGCCGGCGCGGACGCGTTCGCCTCGGGCCTGTTCACCCGCTTCGACATGACCTTCCTGGTGGCCGAACCCACCCGCAAGGGCGTCTCGGTCTACCGCCAGTACCGGGACCACGCACGGGAGTTCGGGATCCGGATCGCCGTGATCGGCAACAAGGTGACCGGCGAGGACGACCTGCTCTTCCTCAAGGAACACGTGGGCGACGACCTGTTGACCCACCTGGTCCACTCGCCCTGGGTACGCGCGGCCGAACAGGGCCGCTGCGAGGGTGACTTGGAGTCGCTGGAGCCCCACAACCGGCACGCCCTGACGATCCTGCGCGAGGCCGTCGACTCCCATCCCCGCGACTGGCCGGCCCTCCACCGCCACGCGGTCGAGTTCCATCTCCGCAACGCCCGCTCGTGGGCGAACGAGGCGACCGGCCTCGATCTGACGGCCCAGGTGGACCCGGACTTCGTACCGGGCCCGGCCTCCCTCGCCTGACCCGGCCTCCCTCGCCTGCCCCCCCTCCCACTCCCTTCAGTTCACGACAACAGGACAGGAACCCCCCTCACATGTCCCTCGACGTCTCCCCGAAGCTCCTCGCCGAAGCCGAGCAGGGCAACATCCGCGAGGAGGACTTCGTGGACACGGTCCGCACGTCCCTCCCCTACGCCTACGACCTGATCGCCTCCCTGGCCACCGAACTGCGCGACGGCACGGTGGAGTTCACCGACGACCAGACCCCTCCCCCGTCGGAGAAGGAGCGCGGCCAGCTCCTGCGCGCCCTCGCCAGCGACGCCATCCGCGGCAGCCTGGAACGCCACTTCGGCGTGGCCCTGGCGTTCCAGAACTGCCACCGGGTGGCGGCGTTCCGCCCCGAGTCGGTGACGGGTGAGACGTACGCCCGCTTCACGTCGGTGCGCTCACAGGTGCTGAACCAGTCGCCGGAGTTCAGGGACTGCTGAGACCCCCGGTGGTCGGTCGGTGGGGCACAGTATTGGTTCTCGCGTGCCCCACCGACCGCACGTCGTGCACGGAAGGAAAGAACCGCGATGCCCGACGGTCTCGCATGGATAGCCGACGCCTGGCGCGGCACGAGCCCGAGCGCCATCGACCTGTACATCACCTGCGCCCGCGGCCTCAGCCCTCAACAGCTGGCCGAACGCATGGCCGACCATGAACCTGTCGAATTCGGGCCCGCCCTCACCGTCCAGGATGCGCACCGCATGGTCGACCTCACGCAGATCTACTGTGCCGGCCGCATCGGCCGAAGCGGCGACTGGTCGTTCATCGTGGAATGCGTGGGCAGCGAAGGCTGGGCCCTGGACCCGGCAACGTCCCGGGGCGCCGAGGTACTGATCTTCGACCCCCAGCCGGACAATCCGCCCTCCTTCTTCAGATACCTCGCCGACGGCGAGGTGCAGCTGCACTTCGAGTTGGGCTTCGGGTACCACCCCGCAGGAGCCCAACCCGACCTGCTGCGCCCGGCGCTGGAGGCGGCCGGAGCCATTCCACCGGAGGACGACATGGACGACCTGCTGGGCCCGGACGACGAACTGTCACCTGCCGAAGAGACGCGCCGGATACTGAGGGTCATCGGTGAGCACTTCAAGCTGTCGCTCCCACGGGACGTGATCGAAAGCGGGCAGCTTCCTGCCGTGGTCACCCGCACCTCACCTCCGTCCTCCTGGTGACCACGCGTGTGAGTTCCGGTGGAGGGGTCGTAGGGCGGGAGTGCGAGCCGCCCTACGACCCTTCGGTCACGGGACTTCCGTCCCGGCCGTCACCGTGCCGTTGTCACGGCCGGAGCCGGCGCATACCCCGTCGGCCGGGCCGTGAAGGTGCCGCGGCCCTGGGTTCGGCTGCGCAACCTCGTCGCATAGCCGAAGAGTTCGGCCAGGGGCACGGTCGCCGTGACGATCGCCGAACCGCCACGCGTGACCGAGCCCGAGACCCGGCCGCGGCGCGCGGCGAGGTCGCCGAGCACCGCGCCGACGGCGTCCTCGGGCACGGTGACCGTGACCTCGACGACCGGTTCCAGGAGGACCATCGCGCAGGCACGCAGCGCCTCCCGAAGACCGAGCCGACCTGCCGTGCGGAAGGCCGTGTCCGAGGAGTCCTTCACGTGGGTCGACCCGTCGGTGAGGGTGACCCGCAGCCCGGTCACCGGGTGCCCGCCGAGCGGACCCTCGGTCAGGGCGTCCCGGCACCCGGCCTCGACCGCGCGGACGTACTCCTGCGGAACGCGCCCGCCGACGACGGACGAGCGGAACTCGAACCCTGCCGCCGACGGCTCCACGTCGAGCACGACATGAGCGAACTGCCCTGCCCCGCCGTCCTGTTTGACGTGCCGGAAGACCAGCCCGGACACCCCGCGTCCGACCGTCTCGCGGTAACTCACCCTCGGACGGCCGACGTTGAGCGTCAGGCCCTGCTCGCGCCGCACCTTCTCCACCGCGACCTCCAGATGCAGTTCACCCATGCCGGACAGCAGGGTCTGGCCGGTCTCGGCGTCCGTGCGGACGACGAGCGACGGGTCCTCCTCGACCAGCCGGGCGAGTGCCGTGGCCAACCGGTCGGTGTCGACAGCCCGTTGTGGCTCGACCGCCACCGACACGACCGGCTCGGCCGCACTGGGCGGTTCGAGCACGAGCGGGGCGTCCGGCGCGCACAGGGTCGAGCCGGCGCGGGCCGACTTCAGCCCGACCACGGCGACGATGTCACCGGCGACCGCCCGTTCCAACGGGGCGTGCCGGTCCGCCTGCACGCGCAGGATCCGTCCGATGCGCTCGGTGCGCCGCGCGCCCGCGTCCCACACGGTGGCTCCCTTCTCGATCGTTCCCGAGTACACGCGTACGTACGTCAGCCGTCCCGTGGCGGTGGCGTTCACCTTGAACGCCAGGGCCGCGAAGGGCGCCGCCGGGTCGCAGGGCCGCTCCTCGCCGTTCTCACCGCGTACGGCGGGGACGTCGAGCGGTGACGGCAGGTACGCCACGACGGCGTCCAGCAGCGGCTCGATACCGCGGTTGCGGTACGCCGAGCCGCACAGGACGACCACGCCGTCGCCGCTGTGAGTGAGGTCCCGCAGGGCGGCGGTGAGGGTACCGGCGGAGAGGGTCTCCCGGTCGCAGAACTCCTCCAGGGCAACCGGGTGGCGTTCGGCGACTGCTTCCTCCAGAAGCCGGCGTCGTCGTAGGGCCTCCTCACGCAGGTCGTCCGGCACCGGCCCCTCGTCGCCGACGGTGGTGCCGTCCGCCCAGGTCAGCGCCCGCATCCGGATCAGGTCGACGACTCCGTTGAAGCCGTCCTCGCTGCCGATGGGCAACTGCACGACCAGCGGGGCCGGATGCAGCCGCCGCCGGATCGACTCCACGGCCGTGTCCAGGTCAGCGCCCGCGCGGTCCAGCTTGTTGACGAACGCGATCCTGGGCACACCGTGCCGGTCCGCCTGCCGCCACACCGATTCGCTCTGCGGTTCCACGCCCGCGACCGCGTCGAACACCGCGACCGCCCCGTCGAGCACCCGGAGCGAGCGCTCCACCTCGTCGGCGAAGTCGACGTGCCCCGGGGTGTCGATCAGGTTGAGACGGTGACCGTCCCACGCGCAGCTCACGGCCGCCGCGAAGATGGTGATCCCGCGGTCCCGCTCCTGCGGGTCGAAGTCGGTGACGGTGGTGCCGTCATGGACCTCGCCGCGCTTGTGCGTGGTTCCGGTGGTGAACAGGATCCGCTCGGTGACGGTGGTCTTGCCGGCGTCGACGTGGGCGAGGATGCCGAGGTTGCGGACGACGGCGAGCGGGTTGGGGTTGTTGGTGGTGCGCACGGCCCAAGGCCTTTCGGGTGGTGTGATCACAGGGCGGCGCGATGGGCCCGTACGACGGCATGACGGCACGTCGGGTACGCACATGGAATACGCGTGCTACGGCGGTAGTCGACCGTTCAGGCAGTCGTCGCGGGCATCCGGTGCCGGCCGCGCAGCGGGCACCGGAGGGGCGAGGACACGAGGATCACGTCGTACGACGCCCGGGGGACGGCAACAGCGATGCGCATGCACATGGCCGTACTCCCCTCACTCGTCACTCGTCTGCCTGGTCATGGCGAGTGTAGGGAGCCTGGCCGGGGCGGCGCACGGGGTTTTCCTCGGTCAGCGGCGCAGGCCCTGGAGGCCGTCGTAGGCGGACATGACGAGGTCCAACCCCCGCGTGTCCTCCGCGGGTTCGCGCATTTGGTTGGTCGCGTACGCCACCGCCATGCGGGCGTCGGGGTCGATCATGACGAGGGATCCGCCCCAGCCTCCCCAGCCGAAGGTGCCACCGAACAGGCCGTAGCCCAGGCCGTAGCGCTGTGTCACGCCGATCACGCGGTCCTCGCCGCTGAACTGCTCCTCCCGGGCCCGCCCGGCGCCCGGAGCCGACAGCAGCCGTACGCCCCGGACGGTGCCTTCGCAGGCGAGCGCGGACTGGATGAGCGCGATGGAACGGGCGTTTCCGAAGCCACTGGCGGCGGGGATCTGCGCGCGGCGCCACGCCACGCTGTTGCCGTCCCGGACGCGCAGGGCGGTCGCGGTGGAGGGTGTCGCGTGGGGACCGGGCGTGGCGGCGCCCGCGGTGTAGTCCTCGCCCCGGCCGGGCGGCGGGACGATGAGCGCGACCCGGTGGTCGTGCTCGGCGGGGAGTCCGATGTGGAAGTCGGCTCCGAGCGGCCCGGTCACCTCCTGCGCCAGGAACTCGCCGACGGTACGGCCGGTGATCCGGCGCAGGACCTCGCCGACCAGGAACCCCTGAGTCAGCGAGTGGTATCCGGCCGCGGTGCCGGGTTCCCAGAGCAGCGGCTGGGCGGCGAGCCGGGCGGTGGCGGCCGGCCAGTCGTAGAGCTCCTCGACCGGGCCTTCCCAGTGGGGCAGTCCCGCGGTGTGCGACAGCAGGTGCCGTACCAGCACCTTCTCCTTGCCGGCGGCGGCGAACTCCGGCCAGTACCGGGCGACGGGTGCGTCCAGGTCGAGCTCTCCGCGGTCGGCGAGGATCAGCGCGCACAGGGCCGTCATCGTCTTGGTCGTGGAGAAGACGTTGGTGATCGTGTCCCGCTCCCACGGAGACGTCCGGTCGGCGTCGGCGAATCCGCCCCAGACGTCCACCACCGGTTCACCGTCCACGAAGACGGCCACGGAGCCGCCGACGTCCCCCTCGTCCAGCAGCGCTGCCAGCTTGTTGGGGACAGCGGAGAACAGATCGTCGTACGTGCCCTGGATGTCGGCCATGCCGGGTATTGAGCGCCTCGCGGGCGGGCCGGGTCAACCGAATTAGGGGCGCCCGGTGGGCAGTAACGCAAAAGACCCCACATGTAGTGGGGTCCCGCTGGTGTCCGAGGGGGGACTTGAACCCCCACGCCCGATAAAGGGCACTAGCACCTCAAGCTAGCGCGTCTGCCATTCCGCCACCCGGACCAGGTGTCTGCCGCCTTGGCGAAGGTGTTCCCCGCGGCGACACGCACAACAATACCAAGCTTTCGAGGTGCCCTTCACCTGCATATCCGTCCGACGAGACCATGTGGCGACAGTATTCTGTATACTGTTGGCCACCAAATGGCCCCTGCTCGGAGGCGACATGGACGATCTGGATTCCGCGGTGGTGCTGGGCATGGCAGACCAGGCACCCGACGGCATAGTGATCATCGACAGCGAAGGGCTGATCCGCTACTGGAACCGGGGTGCGGAGCGCATCTTCGGGTTTCCGGCGGCCGACGTGGCGGGTCGCAGCCTGGACGTCATCATTCCCGAGAGGCACCGCAAGCGGCACCAGGAAGGCTTCGACGCGGCCATGGAGCGGGGGTCCAGCAAGTACGGCGACGCGGATCTGCTGAGCGTGCCCGCGCTGGCTGCCGACGGCCGCAAGCTGTCCATCGAGTTCAGCGTGGTGCTGCTGCCCCGCCCCGACGGAAGCACCTACTGCGGCGCGGTCATCCGGGACGTCACCGCGCGGCGCGAGCGGGAGCGGGAGCTGATGCGGCGCCGGGCCGAGGCCTCGGTCTGAGCAGCACCGGACCATAGGGAGAGGGCCGTGACCTCACAGGTCACGGCCCTTTCGATGTGCCGCTCAGACGATGACCCCGCTCTCCTTCAGCCGGCCGATGGTCTCCTCGTCGTAGCCCAGCTCCACCAGCACCTCGGAGCTGTGCTCGCCGAGGAGCGGGGCGCCGACGACCTCCGGCTTGAAGGAGGAGAACTTCACCGGGCTGCCGACGGTCAGATAGGTCCCGCGGCCCTTCTGCTCGACCTCGACGACCGTGCCGCTGTTGCGCAGGTCCGCGTCGTAGGCGATCTCCTTCATGCTCATCACGGGGGCGCAGGGCACCTCCCACTCCCGCAGGATGTTCACCGCCTCGTACTTCGTCTTGTCCGCGAGCCACTTCTCGATCTCCTCGAAGATCTCGAAGATGTGCGACTGGCGGGCGCGTGCGGTGGCGTACTCCGGGTCCTCGGCCCACTCGGGTCGGCCGATCACCTCGGCGGTGCGCTTCCAGTTCTGCTCCTGGACGGTGAAGTAGATGTACGCGTTCGGGTCGTCCTCCCAGCCCTTGCACTTGAGGACCCAGCCGGGCTGGCCGCCGCCGCCCGCGTTGCCGCCGCGCGGCACCACGTCGGTGAACTCGCCGTTCGGGTACTGCGGGTACTCCTCCAGGTAGCCGACCCGCTCCAGGCGCTGCTGGTCGCGGAGCTTCACCCGGCAGAGGTTGAGCACGGCGTCCTGCATGGAGACGGAGACCTTCTGGCCGCGGCCGGTCCTCCCCCGGTCGATGATCGCGGTGAGGATGCCGATCGCCAGGTGCATCCCGGTGTTGGTGTCGCCGATGGCGGCGCCGGAGATGGTGGGAGGTCCGTCCCAGAAGCCGGTGGTGGAGGCGGCGCCGCCCGCGCACTGGGCGACGTTCTCGTAGACCTTGAGGTCGTTCCAGGACGACTGGTCGTTGAATCCCTTCACCGAGCCGAAGATCAGCCGCGGGTTGAGCTCCTGGATGCGCTCCCAGGTGAAGCCCATGCGGTCCAGGGCGCCCGGGGCGAAGTTCTCCACCAGCACGTCGGCGTCCTTGATGAGCTTCTCCAGGACCTCCTTGCCCTCGGCGGTCTTGGTGTTGATGGCGAGGGAGCGCTTGTTGCTGTTGAGCATCGTGAAGTAGAGCGCGTCCAGGTCCTCGATGTCCCTGAGCTGACGGCGCGTCACGTCGCCGCCGTTGGGGCGCTCCACCTTCAGGACGTCGGCGCCGAACCAGGCGAGCATCTGTGTGCAGGCGGGACCGGCCTGGACCCCGGTGAAGTCGATCACCTTGATTCCGGCGAGCGGCTTTTCACTCATGTGTGCTTCCTTTTCGTGAAGTTACGCGGTCTACGAGGTCTAGGCGGTCACTTCTTCGCCGGCGTGATGTTGCCGACGGTGATGCCCTTGGGGTTGAGGTGCGAGATGTGGCCGCTCTCGGTACCGGCCGAGGGGTCGATCACGCAGTCGATGAGCGCCGGGCCGCCGGAGGCCAGGGCCTCGGTGAGGGCTGCGGTGACCTCTGCGGGTGTGGTGGCCCGGTAGCCCTTGCCGCCGAACGCCTCGATGAGCAGGTCGTGGCGGGCGGCCGACATGAGGGTCGTGGGCGAGGGGGCGTCGTCGTACGGGTTGGTGTCGTCGCCGCGGTAGACCCCGCCGTTGTTCATGATCACGGTGACGACGGGCAGCTTGTAGCGGCAGATCGTCTCGATCTCGATACCGCTGAACCCGAAGGCGCTGTCGCCCTCGACGGCCACGACCGGGGCGCCGCTCTCGACGGCGGCGGCGATCGCGTAGCCCATGCCGATGCCCATGACGCCCCAGGTGCCGCTGTCGAGGCGGTGGCGCGGCACGTGCATGTCGATGACGTTGCGCGCGATGTCCAGGGCGTTGGCGCCCTCGTTGACGATGTACGTCTCCGGGTGCTGGTGCACGACGTCGCGTACGGCCTTCAGGGCGCCCATGAACTGCATGGGGTGCGGGTCGGCTTCGAGCCGCTTGGCCATCTTGGCGACGTTCTGCGCCGAACGCGCCCCGAGCTCCTCGCGCCAGGCCGAAGGGGCCGTGATCTGGCCGGGCTTGGTGCGTTCCGCGAGCGCGTCGAGGACCGACTCGATGTCACCGACGAGGGGCGCGCAGATGGGCTGGTTGCTGTCCATCTCCTTGGGGTCGATGTCGATCTGGACGAACTTGGCGTCGGGGTTCCATCCCGCCTGGCCGTGTCCGAGGAGCCAGTTGAGGCGGGCGCCGATCAACAGCACGACGTCGGCCTTCTTCAGGGCGAGCGAGCGTGCGGTGGCGGCCGACTGCGGGTGGTCGTCGGGCAGCAGGCCCTTCGCCATCGACATCGGTACGTAGGGAATGCCGGTCGACTCGATGAACTGCCGTACCTTCGCGTCGGCTTGGGCGTACGCGGCGCCCTTGCCGAGCACGACCAGGGGGCGCTCGGCGGACGCGAGAAGTTCGATCGCCCGGTCCACGGCGTCAGGTGCCGGGAGCTGGCGCGGAGCGGGGTCGACCAGGCGGCTCAGTGTCCGGTCGCCCTCCGCCTTGGGCATGATGGCGCCGAGCACCGCGGCGGGGATGTCGAGGTAGACACCGCCGGGACGCCCGGAGATCGCGGTGCGCAGGGCGCGGGCGATGCCGCGGCCGATGTCCTCCACCCGGCTGACCCGGTAGGCGGCCTTCACGAAGGGCTGCGCGGCGGCGAGTTGGTCCATCTCCTCGTAGTCGCCCTGTTTGAGGTCGACGAGGTGGCGCTCGCTGGAGCCGGAGATCTGGACCATGGGGAAGCAGTTGGTGGTCGCGTTGGCCAGCGCGACCAGGCCGTTGAGGAAACCCGGGGCCGAGACGGTGAGGGCCACGCCGGGTTTCTTGTTGAGGTAGCCGGCGATGGCGGCCGCGTGACCGGCGTTGCTCTCGTGGCGGAAGCCGATGTAGCGGATGCCCTGCGCCTGGGCGAGCCGGGCCAGGTCGGTGATCGGGATGCCGACCACGCCGTAGATGGTGTCGACGTCGTTCAGCTTGAGCGCGTCGACGACCAGGTGGTACCCGTCGGTGAGCTCGGTCGGAACGTCGGCTGCTGCCGCGGTCTCCAGGGTCGAGGGAGCGGTCATGGTCCGAGGTCCTCCTTGGGCAGGTCCTGCCGGAGCGGCTACTTCTCTCACCATCGGCAGCGCGCTCGTCCGCGTCCAAGACCCATCGGCGACCAGCCGATAAACGGCGTCTATCGAGGGCTGGTCAGGGGCCTGGCAACGCCCTTGATAGACAGCTCCTATCGGCCGTTCGTCAGCGGGTATTGGACGCCCACCGGGTGCCGCCGCAGGCTCGCAGAGGATGTTTCATCGGACCTGTGCGAGGGGGTGGGGTCATGGCCGTTCCGGCCGCGGCATCCGTGCGTGACGCGGACCGGTACGGGTCTGTGGAGGTCACGGGCCTCGTCGATCTCCTCGACCGGCAGGTGCGCGAACGCCCGTACGCCCGGGCCCTGGTGGTGACCGGTGAGCGGGTGCAGCTGTCGTACCGGACCCTTGCGGCCCTGGCCGACGACGTGGCCGCGCGGCTCGGTGGCGCGGGGCTGGGCCGTGGTGACGCGGTCGGTCTGATCTGCGCCAACACGGCGGAGTTCGTGGTCGGGTTGCTCGGTGCGGCGCGGGCCGGGTTGGTCACGGCTCCGCTGGATCCGGCGCTGCCGGAGTCGCAACTCTCGGCGCGACTGCGGGCGTTGGGGGCGCGGGCGGTCCTCGTCGATTCGTCGCTGTCCGGAGCCGGCGCGCTTCCGGTGCCCGCGTGGCCGTTGCGCGTGGACGTGTCCGGGGCGGGGACGGCTGCGGTGGCGCTCGAACCGGGTGTGTGCGAGACGCCCCAAGGCCGGGGTGCAGCTAGTGAGTTGTCCGACCAGGACGCTCTCGTGCTGTTCACCGCCGGGACCACCGACCGGGCGAAGATGGTCCCGCTGACCCACGCCAATGTGGCCGCCTCCCTGCAGAACATCTGCGCCACCTACGAGTTGGGGCCCGGTGACGCGACGGTCGCGGTGATGCCGTTGTTCCACGGCCACGGGCTGTTCGCGGCGCTGTTGTCCTCCCTGGCGAGCGGCGGCTGTGTGCTGCTGCCCGAGCGGGGGCGGTTCTCGGCGGGCACGTTCTGGGACGACATGCGGGCCGTGGGCGCCACGTGGTTCACGGCGGTGCCGGCCATCCACGAGATCCTTCTGGACCGGTCGGAGCGGGAGCATCCGGGCCCGCAGGCGCCGCCGCTGAAGTTCGTCCGCAGTTGCAGCGCGCCCCTGAACACGGCGACACAGCGGGCGCTGGAGCGTACGTTCGGCGCTCCGCTGCTGTCCGCGTACGGGATGACCGAGTCCTCGCACCAGGCGACCAGCGAGCCCTTGCCGCAGGTCGGGGCGCTCCGCCAGGGGTCGGTGGGCCGACCGACCGGGGTCGCGGTGCGGGTCGTGGACGGCGGCGGACGTTCCTGTCCGGCGGGCGTGGAGGGCGAGGTGTGGGTGCAGGGGCCCACGGTCGCCCGGGGTTATCTGGCCGACGGGGACGAGTCGGCGCGGACCTTCGTCGACGGGTGGCTGCGCACGGGTGATCTGGGGGTGCTGGACGAGGACGGGTACCTGTCACTGACCGGGCGGATCAAGAACCTCATCAACCGGGGCGGGGAGAAGATCTCGCCCGAGCATGTCGAGGACATCCTCGCCGGGTGCCCGGGGGTCGCGGAGGCGGCCGTGTTCGCGGTCCCCGACGCGGTGTACGGGCAGCGGGTCGGTGCCGCCGTGGTGGTGCGCGAGGTGGACGGCATCGGGCGCGAGGAGATCCTGCGGTACTGCCGTGACCGGCTGGCCGCCTTCGAGGTACCGGACCGGCTGGAGCTGGTCGCCGCGCTGCCGTACACCGCGAAGGGGGGACTGGACCGGAAGGCGGTGCAGACGCGGTACGGGTCCTGAGGGGCGCGGGGGGCGTTGTGCGCAGCGAGGGGTGTCGGCCGGGGGAGGAAGGTGCCCGGCATCCTGGACGGGGGCAGGAAGGTGCCCGGCGAAGGCCGGTCGCCGCGTTGGGGCGACCGCCGGAGCGGCTGGGCGGGTAGCTGCAACGGGGTCGGCACGCGCGGTGCCGGGACCTCGGCGGCTGCCAGCGCACTCGGGGCGCGAGCGGCAGGGGCCCAAACCCAGCCCTACGCCAAGCCGCCGCCCTGCCGTACCTCACCATGAACCCAACCGACCCGGTGACGGCACGCGCCCGGGCTCTCGCCCTCACGACAACCGCTGGACCCACCCCGCATCAGGAGCGCGCCCTACAGAACCGGCCAACAACCATCCCCTGCCCGAACCCTCGCCGCCCCGCCGGACCTCACCGCCAACAAACCCGACCCGAGACGGCAAGCGCCCGAGCCTCCCCCCTCACCGCAACCGCCGGCAGGCTCAGCGCACTCGGTGTTCCGGTGGCAGTGGGCGGGCGAAGAAGTCGTCCAGGGACAGGCCCGTCGCCGCGTTGACGAAGGCCCGGGCGGCGACCGAGCCGGGGGTTGCCGCGTGGATGGCCACCGAGACCTGGGCGCCGGCCTCCGGGTCGACCAGCGGCAGGGCTCGCGTCCGGCCGACCACCGGCATCGCGCGCAGCCAGGTGTGCGGCACGATGCTCGCCCAGCCGCCGCCGCCCACGTGCGCGTAGAGGGAGGCGATCGAGTCCGTCTCGACCTGCGGGGTGACCACGTACCCCTTCTCCGCGAACACGGTGTCGACGATCTGGCGGATCCGCATGTCCGGCGTCAGCAGCGCGAGCGGCAGCTGGGCCGCGTCCGCCCAGGAGACGGTGGCGGACTGGGCCACCAGCTGGTCGTCGGAGACCAGCAACATGTATCTCTCCTGGTAGAGGGGGACGATCTGGAGGCCCTCCTGGTCGTCCGGGTCGAAGTGGGCGATGGCCACGTCGAGTTCGTAGTCGCGCAGCTGGCGGTGGAGTTCCTTCGTCGACAGCCGGGAACGGACCTGAACCTTGGCCAGCGGGTGCGCCGCGCAGAACGCGGCCACGGGAAGGGCGAGGGTCGTCGACGCCGTGGGGTCGGTGCCGAGCCGCAGGGTCCCCGTGATGCCGGACTGCACAGCGGCCACCTCGGCCTTGAAGGCGTCCTGTTCGGCGAGGATCCGCTTGGCCCATACGACGAGCCGCTCACCCTCGGGCGTGAGGCCCTGGTAGTTGTGGCCGCGGTTGATCAGCGTGACGTTCAGCTCCCGCTCCAGCTTGGCGATCGCCGCCGAGAGTGCGGGCTGGGAGACGTAGCAGGATTCCGCCGCCCGGGCGAAGTGCCGTTCCCTCGCCACCGCCACGAAGTATTCGAGCTGCCGGAACAGCATGAGCGGCTCCTCCCTGCCCACCGGACCTCTGACTCCATACTGTATGCAGTCTGGGGTGATGTACAGGGAGGAGACCGCACCGGTCAGCGCAAGAGCTTCACCGCGGCCACCACCAGCGGGTCCAGGCCGTCCACTCCGGCGTCGGCGAACTCGTGGAGCCGGGTGCGCATGCGTGGGTCCCAGAACCTGCCGATGTGCCCCGCGATCGCCTCGGCGGCCTCCTCCCCCGGCAGATGGGCGAGGTTCCTGGCGATGTCGTTGGCCATCCTGCACTCGGCCGGCAGGGTCGACGTCATCTCAGTCCACCACCGTCACGAGGTCGTTCCCGGCGACCTCGGTGTCACTCGACCGCTCCGGGCGGGCGAGCGCCACCTGTACGGCGGTCACCTTGTACTCCGGGCAGTTGGTCGCCCAGTCGGAGTTCTCGGTGGTGACCACGTTGGCGCCGGTGACGGGGTGGTGGAACGTGGTGTACACGACCCCGGTCGGCATGCGGTCGGAGAGCTCCGCGCGCAGAGTCGTCTGCCCGACGCGGCTGGCCAGGGTGACCATGTCGCCGTTGTTGATGCCGCGGACCTCGGCGTCGTGCGGATGCAGCTCCAGTACGTCCTCGGGGTGCCAGGCGACATTGCCGGTACGGCGGGTCTGGGCGCCGACGTTGTACTGGCTGAGGATGCGGCCCGTGGTGAGGACCAGTGGGTAGCGCCGGGTGCTGCGTTCGGTGGTCGGCACGTAGGAGGTGACCACGAACTTGCCCTTGCCGCGCACGAATTCGTCCACGTGCATGATCGGCGTGCCCTCGGGTGCCGCCTCGTTGCACGGCCACTGGACGCTGCCGAGCTTGTCGAGGAGGTCGAAGGAGACTCCGGTGAACGTCGGGGTGACCGACGCGATCTCGTCCATGATCTGGCCGGGATGGTCGTAGGACATCTCGTAGCCCATGGCGGTGGCGATCTCGGTGACGATCTGCCACTCGTGTTTGCCCGTCTTGGGCTTCATCACCGCGCGCACCCGGTTGATACGGCGTTCGGCGTTGGTGAAGGTGCCGTCCTTCTCCAGGAAGGACGCCCCGGGCAGGAAGACGTGGGCGAACTTGGCCGTCTCGTTGAGGAACAGGTCCTGGACGACGACGAGTTCCATCGCTTCGAGGGCCGCGGTGACGTGCTTGAGGTTGGGGTCGGACTGGGCGATGTCCTCGCCGTGCACGAACAGGCCGCGGAAGGTGCCGTCGATGGCCGCGTCGAACATGTTGGGGATGCGAAGTCCCGGCTCGGCGAGGAGGGTTCCGCCCCAGAGGTTCTCGAAGACGGTCCGGACCGCGTCGTCGGAGACGTGCCGGTAGCCGGGGAGTTCGTGCGGGAAGGAGCCCATGTCGCAGGAGCCCTGGACGTTGTTCTGGCCGCGCAGCGGGTTCACGCCGACGCCGTCGCGGCCGATGTTCCCGCACGCCATCGCGAGGTTGGCCATTCCCATGACCATGGTCGAGCCCTGGCTGTGCTCGGTGACGCCGAGGCCGTAGTAGATGGCCCCGTTGGGCGCCTCGGCGTACAGCCTTGCCGCGGAACGGAGTTCGGCGGCCGGTACGCCGGTGATCTCTTCGACGGCTTCCGGGCTGTGCTCCGGGCGGGCGATGAACTCGGCCCACTCGTCGAAGCCTTCGCAGCGGGCATCCACGAAGGACCGGTCGACCAGGCCCTCGGTGACGACGACATGGGCCATCGCGTTCACCACGGCCACGTTGGTGCTGGGCCGGAGCTGGAGGTGGTGCTCGGCCTCGATGTGCGGGGAGCGTACGAGGTCGATGCGGCGCGGGTCCACGACGATCAACTTGGCGCCCTCGCGCAGCCGGCGCTTCATCCGGGAGGCGAACACCGGGTGGCCGTCGGTGGGGTTGGCGCCGATCACCATGATGACGTCGGCCTCGGCGACCGAGCGGAAGTCCTGGGTGCCGGCCGACTCGCCGAAGGTCTGCTTGAGGCCGTAGCCCGTCGGGGAGTGGCAGACGCGGGCGCAGGTGTCGACGTTGTTGTTGCCGAAGGCCGCGCGGACCATCTTCTGTACGACGTAGACCTCTTCGTTGGTGCACCGTGAGGAGGTGATCCCGCCGATGGCGCTCGATCCGTGCCGGTCCTGGATCTCGCGCATCCGCCGGGCGACCGTGCCGATCGCCTCGTCCCACTCGACCTCGCGCCAGGGGTCGGTGATCCGGTCGCGGACCATGGGCTTGAGTTGACGGTCCGGGTGGGTGGCGTAGCCGAAGGCGAAACGGCCCTTCACGCAGGAGTGGCCCTCGTTGGCGCCGCCGTCCTTGTACGGCACCATGCGCACGAGCTCGTCGCCGCGCAGCTCGGCCTTGAAGGAGCAGCCGACCCCGCAGTACGCGCAGGTGGTCACCACCGACCTGGTGGGCATGCCCAGTTCGACGACCGAGCGTTCCTGGAGCGTGGACGTCGGGCAGGCCTGGACGCAGGCCCCGCAGGAGACGCACTCGGAGTCCATGAAGGTCTCGCCGGCGCCCGGCGAGACCTTGGAGTCGAAGCCGCGGCCCTCGATGGTGAGGGCGAAGGTGCCCTGGACCTCGCCGCAGGCGCGGACGCAGCGGGAGCAGGCGATGCACTTGGCGGGGTCGAAGTCGAAGTACGGGTTGGACGTGTCCTTCTCGGCGTCGAGGTGGTTCTCGCCCTCGTAGCCGTAGCGGACCTGCCTGAGGCCCACCACCCCTGCCATGTCCTGGAGTTCGCAGTCCCCGTTGGCCGGGCAGGTCAGGCAGTCCAAGGGGTGGTCGGAGATGTAGAGCTCCATGACGCCCTGGCGGAGCTTCTCCACCTTCGGTGTCTGGGTGCTCACCCTCATGCCGTCCGCGCACGGGGTGGTGCAGGACGCCGGGGTGCCGCGCCGGCCGTCGATCTCCACGACGCACAGCCGGCAGGAGCCGAACGCCTCCAGGCTGTCGGTGGCGCACAGTTTGGGTATCTCGACGCCGGCCTGCGCTGCCGCGCGCATCACCGACGTGCCCTCGGGGACGGTCACCGCCAGGCCGTCCACCTCGACGGACACCGTCGCCGGGCCGGGCCTCTCGGGGGTTCCGAAGTCGGGTTCCTTGAGGAGTGTCATGCCGTGCCCTCCGTCCTCGGGCCCGTCGCCTGTACGGGCTGGATGTCCAGGAGTCGACGGCCGCCGAGGAAGTCGTCGGGGAAGTGGGTGAGGGCGCTGCGCACGGGAAGCGGGGTGAGCCCGCCCATCGCGCACAGCGAGCCCTCGGTCATCAGGTCGCAGAGGTCTTCGAGCAGGGCGAGGTTCTCGTCCCGGTGGGTGCCAGCGACGATCTTGTCGATCACCTCGACGCCGCGCACCGCGCCGACCCGGCACGGTGTGCACTTGCCGCAGGACTCCTCGGCGCAGAACTCCATCGCGAAGCGGGCCTGCGCGGCCATGTCGACGCTGTCGTCGAAGACGACCACGCCACCGTGGCCGACCATTGCTCCGGCGGCCGCGAACGCCTCGTAGTCCATGGGCAGATCGAACATTTCCGTCGGCAGGTAGGCGCCGAGGGGACCGCCGACCTGCGCGGTGCGCACGGGGCGTCCGGAGAGGGTGCCGCCGCCGTACTCCTCGATGAGTTCGCGCAGGGTGATACCGAAGGCGGTCTCCACGATGCCGCCGTGGGCGATGTTGCCGCCGAGTTGGAAGACCTGCGTGCCGCGGGAGCGTTCGACGCCGAGTTCCTGGTACGCCTGAGCGCCCTCGGCCATGACCACGGGCACGGTGGCGAGGGTGAGGACGTTGTTCACCACGGTCGGTTTGCCGAACAGGCCCTCGATCGCGGGGATCGGCGGTTTCGCGCGGACCATGCCGCGCTTGCCCTCCAGGCTCTCCAGCATGGAGGTCTCCTCGCCGCAGATGTACGCACCGGCGCCGACGCGTACGTGCAGGTCGAAGTCGAGGGCGGAGCCGAGGATGTTCCTGCCGAGCCAGCCGTGCTCGCGGGCGATGCCGATCGCCCGGCGCATCGTGGCCACCGCGTCCGGGTACTCCGAGCGGATGTAGAGGTAGCCCTCGCTCGCCCCGACCGCGTGTGCGGCGATGGTCATGCCCTCGATGAGCATGAACGGGTCGCCCTCCATGACCATCCGGTCGGCGAAGGTCCCGCTGTCGCCCTCGTCGGCGTTGCAGCACACGAACTTCAGCTCGTCGGAGCAGTCCAGCACGGTCTTCCACTTGATGCCGGCCGGGAATCCGGCGCCGCCGCGGCCGCGCAGTCCGGACGCGGTGACCTCGGCGACCACGTCCGCGGGGGCGAGGTCCAGGGCGGCGCGCAGGCCCGTGAGGCCGCCGTGCGCCTCGTAGTCCTCGGCGGACAGGGGGTCGGTCACGCCGACCCGGGCGAAGGTGACGCGGTTCTGGCGTGCGAGCCAGGGCAGTTCGTCGACGACGCCGAGCCGGAGGGGATGGTCCGCGCCGTCGAGCATGCCGGCGGCGAGCAGTCCGTCGATGTCCCCCGGAGCGACCGGGCCGTAGCCGACGCGTCCTTGCGGGGTCACCACCTCGACCAGGGGCTCCAGCCACAACATGCCGCGCGATCCATTGCGTACGACGTCCAGGACGAAGTCCCCGCGGGACGCTGCGTGTTGGAGGGCCGCTGCGACCTCGTCCGCGCCGACGGACCTGGCCGCGGAGTCGCGGGGGACGTAGACGGTGGCCGTGGCGTGCGAGGGGTTGTTCATGAGGAGACCGTCCCGTTGAGGATCGAGCCCAGTTGGGCGGGGCCGACTCGTCCGTACAGCCGTCCGTTCGCCTCGACGGAGGGCCCGAGCGCGCAGTTGCCGAGACAGAAGACCTGTTCGACGGTGACCGAACCGTCCGCCGTCGTCTCCCCCAGGGTCAGTCCGGACTTGCGCGCGTAGCCGACCAGTTGGTCGGCGCCCAGGGCCTGGCAGGCCTCGGCGCGGCAGATGCGCACGGTGGTGCGGCCCGCAGGTTCGCGACGGAAGTCGTGGTAGAAGGTCACCACTCCGTGGACGTCCGCCCGGGAGAGGTTGAGCTCCTCCGCGAGCACCGGCACGGCTTCCTGCGACACATGCCCCAACTCGGCCTGGACGGCGTGCAGTACCGGCAGCAGCGCACCGCGCTCGCCCCGGTGCCGGGCCACCACCCTCCTGACCACACTCTCGACCGTCACGTCACTCCCGCTGGTCGTCATGATCGCTTCGCCTTCCGTCATGCGGGTCCCCGGCGAGAGGTGCAGGAGACCCTGAACATACTCCATACAGACTTCTGTATACACAACCCTGCCGCAGACGGAGGCGCTCACCGGCCCGCCAAGTTGCATACCAAAACCTGTATGCTGACGCGGCCTTCGGCGACCTTCCGAACGGCCCCTATTCGGACAAAGCCGCCGCCCGGCGACACCGGCGGCAGAACGGGACAACCATGCGCGAGGCACTCACGGCCGCAGCGTCCCGGCGCGTCACCCGCCCGGCACCGCTGCGCCAGGCCGTGTACGACGCCCTGACCGAGCTCATCATCAACGGCTCCCTCAAGCCCGGCCAGCACCTGGTCGAGGCCGAGCTCGCAGAACACCTCGGCGTCAGCCGCCAGCCGGTGCGTGAGGCCCTCCAGCGGCTGCAGACCGCCGGCTGGGTGGATCTGCGGCCCGCCCAGGGAGCCTTCGTCCACTCCCCCACGGAGGAGGAGGCCGCCCAACTCCTCGGCGTGCGGGCGGTCCTGGAGACCTACTCGGCCCAGCTCGCCGCCAAGAACGCGAAGCGCGAGGACATCACTCGTCTTGACGAACTTCAGTTGGACGGCATCGCCGCTCTCGCCGACGGTGACGTCGAGCGGCTGGTCTCCGCCAACACCGCGCTGCACGACTTCATCACCGCTGTCGCCGACAACGCCGTGCTGGCCGAGCTGATCGCCCAGGTGGGCCAGAAGGTCCGCTGGTACTACACGCCCATCGCCAAGCCCCGCGGCAAGGAGGCCTGGAACGAGCACACCCAGCTCATCAGGGCCATCGCCAAGGGCGACGCGGACCAGGCGGGCGAGATCATGCGCAAGCACACCGAGCGTACGGCCGACTTCTACCGCAGGCAGATCGCGGCCAGGGCGAACCAGGACTGACGTCTTCGCGGGCACGATCGTCCTCCCGGGCACGGTTCAGGAGGCGGCGAGAGAGTCGGCGGGAGGGCGGGCGCTCCCGAGGTGGACGACCGGGTCGAGGGCCGGTGGACTGCGGGCCTCGGCGGCGGCCCGCAGTTCGAGCAGCCACGGCAGGACCGTGCGCAGCACTATGTCGAGTCCGCCGCCGTCGGCGCCGAGCATTGCCTCCGCGGGCACCAGTACCGGGTCGGCGAACACGGTGGACGTCGCGCTGCCGCGGGGCCCGGCGGCACCGGCCCGCGCGGGGACGAACAGGTCCGGGGCGTGCGCCGGCACCACCCAGAGCGTCAGCCCTTCGGGGGTGGCGAGGGGCCGGGAGGACCAGACGTAGAGGTCGGCCTCCCCCGCCGCGACCACCCGCTGCTTGCGGGCCCTCAGGGCCACCACCTCACCGGAACGGGTGGCCGCGGAGCGCGGCACGAGGAGCTGGGTCTCCGCCGCCGACCCGTCATCCTCGGCCTCCGACGCCAATGCCGGCTCGGACTCCGACTCCGACTCGGCGAGCGCAAGGCTGGCGAGGTGGCGTCCGGCGGCGATCTCGGCGCGCAGCCAGGGGCCGCCGTACGCCTCGATGACGGCGGTGGCGGTGTAGTGCGATTGGAGCACGGCAGCCGTAGCCGGGCAGACACGCGCGGTCCGCGCGACCACGTCGACGGCTGCCGGCAACCCCTGTCCCCCGCCGCCGAGTTCGGTGGAGACGGTGAGTCCCAGGAGGCCCGCGCGGCCGAGGGCCGTCACGGCGGCGCGGGGGAACCGGCCCCGCAGGGCCGTCGCTTCGGCGGCGGGTCCGACGACATCGGTCAGGACTTCAGAGAGAGCGGTGTGGTACGACACGGGGCGACCCCCTTGGGCGTGGCTGCTTGTCCACTGTCGAACGATGATTGCATACAGTATTCTGCATGGGAAGGTCGCCACCAGGGGTCCAGCCATGCAATCTCCGCAAGATCCGGGACCCACCAGTCGAAGACCGGCTCCAGACCGCCGGCTGGGTGGACCTGCGCCCCTCCCAGGGTGCCTTCGTGCACTCCCCCACCACCGAGGAGTGCGCCCAACTCCTCAGCGTGCGGGCCCACTTGGAGTCCCATTCCGCGCGGGGCGCCGCCCGGTACGCCACCGTCCGCGACGTCACCCGCCTGTGGGAGCTTCAGCAGGCCGGTCTGACCGCCCTCGCGGCCGGGGACGCCCGGGCCATCGTGGAGGCGAACGCCGCCCTGCACGGCCACATCACCCTGCTGTCCCGCAACCAGGTCCTCTCCGAACTCATCCCCCAGGTCGACCTCCGGGTGCGCTGGTACTACATGCCCATCGCCAAGCCCCGCGGCAAGGACGCCTGGAACGAGCACGCGAGGATCATCGAGGCGATCGGCGAGGGCGCCCCCGACCGTGCCGAGGAGCTCATGCGCCGCCACACCCGGAACACCACCGACTTCTACTGCGAGCAGATCGCCGCGGTGGCCGACCGGGACGACTGACCCCGGCCGGCCACCACCGCAGCCGGCCGAGCGGCCGGGCAAGGGTGGCTCAGGAGTTCGGGTCGATCTCCCGCAGCAGCCCCGTCCTGACGTCGAAGACGAAGCCGCGCACGTCGTCGGTGTGCGGCAGGAACGGCGAGGTGCGCACCCGCTGCATGGACTGCCGTACGTCCTGGTCGGCGTCGCGGAAGGCCTCCACCGCCCAGGCGGGGCGCTGGCCGACCTCCAGCTCCAGTTCGTGCCGGAAGTCCTCGGTCAGGGTCTGCAGACCGCAGCCGGTGTGGTGGATGAGCGCCACGCTGCGGGTGCCCAGGGCACGCTGACTGATCGTCAGGGAGCGGATCGTGTCGTCGGTGACGACTCCCCCGGCGTTGCGGATGGTGTGGCAGTCGCCGAGTGCCAGGCCGAGCGCGGCGTGCAGGTCGAGGCGGGCGTCCATGCGCGCCACGACGGCGACGCGCAGGACGGGTCGGGCGCCCATGCCGGGGTCGGTGAACCCGGCGGCGTAGGCGCGGTTGGCTTCCACGAGCCGGCCGGTGACCGTCGCGGTCGGGGGAACTGAAGTCGACATGTTGGGGCTACCTCGCTCCGGTCGAGTCGGTCAGATGACGCCCTGCTCCTTGAGCTGCGGCAACTCGGCCGGCGACAGCCCGAGTTCGTGGACGTAGATGTCTTCGTTGTGTTGGCCGAGGAGGGGTGGGGTGGTGATGGTGGTGGGGGAGTCGGAGAGTTTGAGGGGGTTGCCGACCGTGGTGAAGGTGCCGCGCACGGGATGCTCGACCTCGACGATCATGTCGTTCGCCGCGAGTGAGCGGTCTTCGATGATTTCTTTGGGGGACAGGATCGGCCCGCACGGAATGTTGTGCGCGTTCAGCTGTTGAAGGACCTGCCATTTGGGCAGGGTCGCGGTCCATTCCTCGATCAGCTGGAACATCTTCGCCAGCCTGGGCAGCCGGGCTTCGGGTGTGGACCACTCCGGGTCCTGGGCGAGTTCGGGTCGGCCGATCAGTTCGGCCAGCGGCGGCCAGCCCACTGGCTGGACGATGACGTACACGTAGTCGTTGGGGCCGCCGGGCGCGCACCTGACCGCCCAGCCGGGCTGCCCGCCGCCCGAGGCGTTGCCCGAGCGCGGCACCTCCTGGCCGAAGTCGTCGTTGGGGTACTCGGCGAGCGGGCCGCGGGCCAGGCGCTGCTGGTCACGGAGCTTGACCCGGCACAGGTTGAGGACCGCGTGCTGCATCGCCACGTCCACCCGCTGCCCCCGCCCGGTCCGGGTACGTTGCAGCAGCGCGGCCAGAATTCCGGCCACCGCATGGATCCCGGTACCCGAGTCCCCGATCTGCGCCCCGGTCGCCAGCGGCGGCCCGTCCTGGAACCCGGTCGTGGCCATCGACCCGCCCATCGCCTGCGCCACCACCTCATACGCCTTGAAATTCATGTACGGGCCGTCCCCGAACCCTTTGATCGACGCGTACACGATCCGCGGGTTGATCTCCCGGACCCGCTCCCACGAAAGCCCCATCCGCTCCACCGCACCCGGCGCGAAGTTCTCCACCAGCACATCCGCACCCCGGATCAACGCGGCCAGCAGCTGCCCGCCCCGCTCCGTCTTGGTGTTCAGCGTGATACTGCGCTTGTTGCAGTTGAGCATCGTGAAATACAGCGAGTCCGCCTCCGCCACATCCCGCAACTGCCCGCGCGTGATGTCCCCACCCGGCGCCTCCACCTTCACCACATCCGCCCCCAGCCACGCCAGCAACTGCGTCGCCGACGGACCCGACTGCACATGCGTCATATCCAGCACCCGCACACCCTCAAGAGCCAACGTCATGCTCGCCACCCCATCTCTGCGTCATCTCTGCGTCGTCGTGTGTTCGCCGGTGGCCGGGCGGCCGCCCCTTCACGGAGTGCCGCCCGGGCTCGCCTCACGGCATCAGCTGGTACTCGGGGAAGTTCCCGGGCAGCCGTTCGCCGGCCGGGCCCTGAGTGACCGCGCGTACCAGCAGTTCGCCGCCGACGAAGGCGCCGCGCCAGGAGGCGCCGAAGCCGCCGAACAGCTCGTCGCGGTCGCCGCGGGAACGCGGCTTGCCGTGACCGACCTTGAACGCGCGGATCTGCGGGGCGAGCCGGTCGAAGGTGGCCGAGTCGTCGGTGGACAGGGTGGCCACCAGGGCGCCGTTCGAGGCGTTCATCGCGGCGAGCAGTTCCGCCTCGGTGTCGACCAGGACGATGGTGTCGACCGGGCCGAAGGGTTCCGCGTGGTGCAGAGGCGAGGACGGGGGCGGGTTGAGGAGGGTGACCGGCTGGACGTACGCCGAGGTGTCCTGGCCGGGCAGGAAGCGGGCGTCGGCCTCGCTGCCGCGGTGCACGGGGACGGCTCCGCGGTTGATGGCCTCGGCGACCTGGTCGCGGAGTTCCTTCGCCTTGGCCGCGTTGATCACCGGCCCGAAGTCGAGTGCCGGGTACGGGTCGTCGGCGTGTTCGACGGCGAGCGGGTGGCCGAGGCGCAGGGTGCGCACCGCGGGGAGGTAGGCCGTCAGGAACTCGTCGAACAGCTCGCGCTGGACGACGAACCGCGGGTAGGCGGTGCAGCGCTGCTTGCCGTAGTCGAAGAGCTTGGGGATGACCGCGGTGAGTGCGTCCCAGTCGGAGTAGTTCCACAGGCCCCAGGTGTTGAGTCCCTCCTGTTCGAGTACGTGGCGCTTGCCGAGGTCGGTGACGGCCGTGGCGACGGCGGCGCCGGTGTCCCGGCCGCCGACGAAGGAGACGCAGCCGATCTCGGGGGCCCGCACCAGCGCCTCGGACAGCTCTCCCCCGCTGCCGCTGACGAGGGTGACGGGGATTCCCTCGCGGGCGGCGAGTGCGCAGGCCAGGGTCAGACAAGCGACGCCGCCGTCGGTCGGGGTCTTGGCGATGACCGCGTTGCCCGCCAGTGCCTGCACCAGCATGGCGTGAACGAGCACGCTCATCGGGTAGTTCCAGCTGGCGATGTTGGACACCGGGCCGTCCAGCGGGGCGCGGCCCTCGACCATGGGTTCGATGCCGTCGACGTACCAGCGCACGCCGTCGATGGCCCGGTCGACGTCGGCCTGCGCGAGCCGCCAGGGCTTGCCGATCTCCCAGACCAGCAGGAGCGCGAGGAGTTCGCGGTGCTGGGTGAGGGCGTCGAGGGTGGCCGCGACGCGGGCCCGGCGCTCTTCGAGCCGGATGTGCCGCCAGGCGCGGTGCTGGTCGAGGGAGGCGCGGACGGCCTGGTGGGCGGCTTCCCGGTCCAGGCGCGGCGGGCCTGCGATGCGGGTGCCGTCGACGGGGCTGGTGGCGGGCAGGGCCCGGCCGTCGGCCTGCCAGGCGGAGGCCCAGAGGTTGAGGACGCGGTCGTCCCGGAAGGCCTCGGGGGCGACGGCGAGGCAGCGTTGCCAGGCGTCGTTCCAGGAGGTACCGGACTTCACCACGAGGTGGGTGGAGTTGAGGGTGGTTGTCATGCGATGTCTCCGCTCTCGGTGCACAGTCGGGGGCGGGGTGCAGGGGGCGCGGCGGGGCCGGAAAGGGCTTGGTCCGCCGCTGTGTGGTTCCGGTCAGGCCTGAGGGGCCTCGCGGACCATGTCCTCGCGAACCGTGTCCAGCAGGGCGAGCACGAGGCGGGCCGTCTCGGTGGGGGTGTTCCCGACCTTGACGCCGACCGCCTCCAGCGCCGTCTTCTTCGCCTGCGCGGTGCCCGCCGAACCGGACACGATGGCGCCGGCGTGGCCCATGGTCCGGCCCTCTGGCGCGGTGAATCCGGCGATGTAGCCGACGACGGGTTTGGTGACGTGCTCGTGGATGTACGCGGCGGCCCGTTCCTCGGCGTCGCCGCCGATCTCCCCGATGAGGACGACGAGTTCGGTGTCCGGGTCGTCCTGGAAGGCCGCGAGGCAGTCGATGTGGGTGGTGCCGACGACGGGGTCCCCGCCGATGCCGACACAGGTGGAGAAGCCGATGTCGCGCAGCTCGTACATGAGTTGGTCGGTGAGGGTGCCCGACTTGGACACCAGACCCACCCGCCCGGGCCGGGTGATGTCGGCGGGGATGATGCCCGCGTTGGACTGACCGGGGGTGATCAGGCCGGGGCTGTTGGGTCCGACGATCCGTGACCCCTTCTTCTTCGCGTACGAGGTGAAGGCGACGGAGTCGTGGACGGGGATGCCTTCGGTGATGACGACGACCAGTCCGATCCCGGCGTCGACGGCCTCGACAACTGCCGGTCCGGCGAAGGCGGGTGGCACGAAGACGACGGTGACGTCCGCTCCGGTCGCCCGTATCCCGTCGGCGACCGAGCCGAAGACGGGGACGGTGCGGTCGTCGAGGTCGACCGTCTGCCCGGCCTTGCGGGGATTGACGCCGCCGACCACGTGGGTGCCGGCGGCGAGCATGCGCCGGGTGTGTTTCCTGCCCTCGCCGCCGGTCATGCCCTGGACGAGGACCCTGGACTCCTTGGTCAGGAAGATGGCCATGTCCCGCTCCTTCAACTGGTGTTGGCGAGTTCGGCGGCACGGCGGGCGGCACCGTCCATGGTGGTGGCCTGCTGGACCAGGGGGTGGGCGCGCTCGTCGAGAACGGCCCTCCCCCGGGCGGCGTTGTTGCCGTCCAGGCGCACGACCAGCGGCTTGGTGAGCCGGACCTCGTCGAGGGCCCGGACGATGCCGTCGGCGACCGCGTCGCAGGCGGTGATGCCGCCGAAGACGTTGACGAACACGGACTTCACAGCCGGGTCCGACAGGATGACCGTCAGTCCGTCGGCCATGACCTGGGCCGAGGCACCGCCGCCGATGTCGAGGAAGTTGGCGGGCCGGACCCCGCAGCCGGCGACCACGTCTAGGGTCGACATGACCAGGCCGGCGCCGTTGCCGATAACGCCGACCTCGCCGTCGAGCTTGACGTAGTTGAGGCCCTTCGCTGCGGCGGCCTCCTCCAGCGGATCGCCGTACGCGATGCTCTCGGTACTCCAACGGGACTGCCGGAAGCGGGCGTTGTCGTCGAGGGTGACCTTGCCGTCGAGGGCGAGGAGGTGCCCCTGCCGGGTGCGCACGAGCGGGTTCACCTCGACGAGGACGGCGTCCTGGCGGACCAGCACCTCCCACAGGCGTACGAGAACGTCGACGGTCTGCGGTGACAGGCCTGCCGCGTCGGCGATCTCGCCCGCCTTCGCCGAGGTGACGCCCTCGGCGGGGTCGATGTGTATACGGGCGACCGCCTCCGGGCGGGCCGCGGCGACCTCCTCTATGTCCATGCCGCCCTCCGCCGAGGCGATGGCCAGGAAGCGGCCGGCGGCCCGGTCGAGGACGTAGGCGACGTAGAACTCGGTCTCGATGTCGGCGGGCTGGGCCAGCATGACCCTGCCGACCCTGTGTCCCTTGATGTCCATGCCGAGGATCCGGCGTGCCGTCCTCTCGGCCTCGGCCGGGTCGGCGGCGAGCCGCACCCCGCCCGCCTTGCCCCGGCCACCGGTCTTGACCTGCGCCTTGACGACGACGCTGCCGCCGAGCCTGCGGGCGATCGCACGGGCCTCCTGGGGCGAGTCGGTGACCTCCGCCCTCGGCACCGGGATTCCGTGTTCCTCGAAGAGGGCCCGCGCCTGATGCTCGTACAGGTCCATGATGAGGCTCCTGTCTGACAGTGATGCACGACTGAAAAGCAGCTGAAAAGTGCTGCACGCCCCCTGGACATCACCCACGGGATGCGGGATAACAATCTTCATACAGTATTCGTCGACTGTATGCAATGTGCCGAACAGGGGTCAGGACCAGCGCACCATCAGAACGCTCAAGGCAACGGACAAGTGAGGTGGCTTGTGTCGAGGACGGCTCTTGAGGGTGTGCGGGTGCTGGATATGACGCATGTGCAGTCGGGTCCGTCGGCGACGCAGTTGCCGGCGTGGCTGGGGGCGGATGTGGTGAAGGTGGAGGCGCCGGGCGGGGACATCACGCGCGGGCAGTTGCGGGATGTGGCGGAGGCGGACTCGCGGTATTTCAGGATGCCGCACCTTTGCATCGGCGAACTCGGCCTCGGTGACGAGGAGTTGCGGCTTCTCAGGGCGGGCGGGGTGATCTGACGTGGTGAACCGGAGCCACGTTCCCGGGCCCTTGGGCGGTGGTCCATGACGTGAACGAGCACGGGGTCCGGCGGTGCGCGCCGCTGGACCCCGGGGATCCGTGCGCGCACGAAAGGAATTTGGACAGGGGGCGCTGGCCAGATCTTTCGACGCAAGGAGTGCTTGAAAACTATGACAACCGTCGATTACTCGTCGTCCGCCACCTTCAGGGAGGTGACGGACCGCAACGGCCGCGTGTACCGGATCGGCGAGACCGACCGGCACATCATGGGACGACCACGATGGACGATGGTGCTCTTCCCGTGGATGGGCATGCTGGGCATCAGTTCCTCGGAGTACGCGTTCACGTCGGCCGAGGACACCCTGCACGAGGCGCATCTGTGGAGCAGTGGGCACATCTTCTGGCTGATGGGCGTCTGGGTGTTCTTCCAAGCGGCCGTGGCCTTCCCGGCCGGGCAGCTCAGGGAGAGCGGAAGGCTTCCGGCCCGCTACGCGATGATGCTCGGCGCGCTGGGGACCGTCCTCGGCTACCTGTCGCTCGCGTTCGCGCCGAACGTGATCGTGGCCTATCTGGGCTTCGGTGTGTGCAGCGGTATCGGTGCCGGTCTTGTCTACGCGACCTGCGTGAACATGGTCGGCAAGTGGTTCCCG
Organism: Streptomyces sp. NPDC024687; assembly: GCF_055559055.1. Lineage (NCBI taxonomy): Bacteria > Bacillati > Actinomycetota > Actinomycetes > Kitasatosporales > Streptomycetaceae > Streptomyces > Streptomyces sp. NPDC024687. The sequence continues at coordinate 1,050,084 of NZ_JBVHLJ010000002.1, forward strand.
GAGCGCAAGGGCGGCAAGACCGGCATGGTCAACGGCGGTTTCGCCTACGGCTCGGTGCCCTTCGTGTTCCTGTTCACCTCGTACATGGACCTGAGCAACTACCGGGGCGTCCTGGTGACGGTGGGCCTCGTGTGCTGCTCGGTGGTGGCGTTCGCGGGCTGGTTCTTCAAGGACCCGCCGAAGAACTGGTGGCCGCCGCACGTCGATCCGCTGAGGATGACCGACGACCCGAAGATCCGGCGGGCGCTGGAGAAGAACCCGCCGGCCGTCAAGCAGTACACACCGAAGGAGGCGGCACGGACGCCCGTCCTGTGGATGATGTGGTTCTGCCTGCTGTGCACGGCCGGGATCAACATCTTCGGCATCGCCTTCCAGGTGCCGTTCGGCAAGGACATGGGGTTCGCGGGCGGGATCGTGGCCACGGCGATGTCACTGAAGGCGATCGTCAACGGCACCGGGCGCGGGGTCATCGGCTGGATCTCCGACAAGTGCGGCCGCCGCCACACGCTGATCATCGTGTGTCTGGTGCTGGGCACCGCGCAGTTCGGGGTGCTGATCTCCGGCCAGATGGGCAGCATGCCGTTCTTCCTCTTCTGCTCCATGGTCTCCGGCTTCGGCGGCGGCGCGATCTTCCCGCTGTTCGCCGCGATGACCGCGGACTACTTCGGGGAGAACAACAACGCCTCCAACTACGGCATGGTCTACAGCTCGAAGCTCATCTCGGGGCTCGTCGGCTCCGGTGTCGGCTCGATCGTGGTCGGCGTGTGGGACTACCAGGGCGCGTTCGTCCTGGCCGGCTCCATCGGCCTGGCGTCCGCGGTCCTCGCGCTGTTCCTGAAGGCGCCCGGCAGGCCCCGGACCAGCCGTCGGACCGTCCCCAACCCGCAACCGCTCGGCGAGGAAATGGCCTGACATGACGGCAGATCCGTACGCAGCACGCAGCGACACCGACAAGACCGCACACTCCACCGCCGCACCACGTCCCTACCGGGAAGTGACCGACGCCAACGGCCGTGTCTACCGCATCGGCGAGACCGACCGGGACATCCTCGGCCACTCCCGCACACTCATGGTGTATCTGCCCTGGCTCACCATGATGGCCATCAGCGTCTTCGAGTACGCGTACGGCTCGGCCGAGGACACCCTGTCCCACGCCCACGGCTGGACGCAGAGCAACACCTTCTGGATCCTCAGTGTCTGGGTCTTCTTCCAGGCCGGCATCGCCTTCCCGGCGGGCTGGCTGCGGGAGAAGGGCATCCTGACCGCCCGCAAGGCCATGTACACCGGCTCGGGCATGTGTCTGGTCGGATTCCTCGCCCTGTCGCACCTGGACGAGGTCCTGCTGGCGATACTCGGATTCGGCGTGATCGGGGGGATCGGCGCCGGACTGGTCTACGCGACCTGCATCAACATGGTCGGCAAATGGTTCCCCGAACGCCGGGGAGCGAAGACCGGGTTCGTCAACGGCGGCTTCGCGTACGGGTCACTGCCCTTCATCTTCATCTTCAACTACGGCTTCGACACCGCGAACTACCACCGTGTGCTGGACCTCATCGGCTGCTACATCCTGATCGTGGTCGTCGGGTGCGCGTTCTTCTTCAAGGACCCGCCGAAGAACTGGTGGCCCGCGGACATCGACCCGCTCACCCACGGCGGCGGCGGGAAGGGAACCGGTGCTCTCGCCAAGAACCCTCCTGCGGTACGGCAGTTCACACCGAAGGAGGCCGTCAGGACCGGCATGCTTCCCCTCATGTGGGTCGCCCTCGTGATGACCGCGGGAGTGTCGATCTTCGGGATCTCCTTCCAGGTCGACTACGCGAAGGAGGTGGGCTTCGGTCCGCTGGTGGCGGCCTCCTCGATGGGCGTCATGGCGGTCATCAACGGCATCGGGCGCGGGGTGGTGGGCTGGCTGTCCGACAAGTGGGGCCGCAAGTCCACCCTGGTGTTCGTGATCGTCGTCCTGGGGCTCGCGCAGTTCGGAGTGATCTGGGCGGGTGACATCAAGAGCGAGTCGCTGTTCCTGGTCTTCGCGTTCCTGTCCGGGTTCGGCGGCGGCGCGTTCTACCCGCTGTTCGCGGCACTCACCCCGGACTACTTCGGGGAGAACTACAACGCCTCCAACTACGGGCTGGTGTACAGCGGCAAGCTGATCAGCGGCCTGTTCGGCGGCGGCCTGGGCTCGATGGTCGTCGCGGCCTGGGGCTACGACGGGGCATACGCCCTGGCCGGCGTCACCTCCATGCTCGCGGCGGCGCTCGCCCTGCTGCTACGACAGCCGGGACGACCGCGGAGCGGAGCCGCGGCACGGCAGCAACAGGCCGCGACCTGAGCACAGCGGCTCGGACATCAGGCGGCCCTTCCCCGCGGCGTTCGGCCGTCGGGAAGGGCCGCCTGATCCGATGGTTGCCTGATCCGACGGCCGGGTGGCCCGTTGGCGGTGCGGCACTGTGGGCTGCTCGTCCATGAACCGACCCACGCCCTCCGCTACTTCTCGCGGTCGTGGTACATCTTCCGCGTGTGCTCGGTGTGTTCCCGCATCAGCTCGGTGGCACGCCGCTCGTCGCGGTCGGCAATCGCGGCGATCAGTTCACGGTGCTCGATCCAGGACTGACGGCCGCGTCTGCGGGCGATCGGCGTGTAGTACCAGCGCACCCGGCGGTCCACCTGCCCCGCCAGCTCCGCGAGGACCGCGTTGCCCGCCAACTCCATGACCTTCGCGTGGAGTCGGGCGTTCAGAGCGACCGCCGCGTCCACGTCGTCGTTGTCGACGGCCTTCTCACCCTCCGTGCACAGCGCTTCCAGGGCGGCAATACCGGCGCTGCCCGCGTTCGCCGCCGCCAGCCGAGCCGCCTCGGCCTCCAGCAGGGTACGCACGGTGAGGAGTTGATCCGCCTCCTCATCCGTCGGCTCATGCACGAACGCCCCCTGAGCCGGCCGCAGATCCACCCACCCCTCGCTGTTCAACCGCTGCAACGCCTCCCGCACCGGCTGCCGCGACACCCCCAGATGACCCGCCAACTCACTCTCCACCAGATGCTGACCCGGCTGCAGAGCACGCGTCGTGATCAACTCCAACAACGCCTCGTACACGCGGTCACGCAGCGGACCGGGTCGCTCGAGCCGGGGCACCGTCCCGTACGGCAGTCCTGTGGTCGGCAACATCGCGGTCCCTCCTGTGCAGCGTCGTCGCTGCAGCTGAGAGCCAAGTATGAATTGGTTTTCGCCTACAGTCTACGGCCCACAACCGCTAAGGGCATGGCCCATACCAGGGCGTAACAGCAGCTCACGACCTTAGTGACGTCACGACTCTTGCTGAGCACTCGCACCATCCTGTAGACAATATCCAGTCGACAAAGTCGGCAGTTCCTCGGTCACCCTCACCGAACGGAGCTTCCACCCATGAAAGTCGCAGTCCTCGGCGCCGGAGCCATCGGCGCCTACGTCGGCGCGGCACTCCACCGCGCCGGCGCCGACGTCCATCTCATCGCCCGCGGTCCGCATCTGGCGGCCCTGCGGGAGCACGGTGTCCAAGTCCTCAGCCCACGCGGTGACTTCACCGCCCGCGCCCACGCCACCGACGACCCGGCCGAGATCGGCCCGGTCGACTACGTCTTCCTCGGTCTGAAGGCCAACTCGTACGCGGCGTGCGGGCCGCTCATCGAGCCCCTTCTCACCGACACCACCGCGGTGATCGCGGCCCAGAACGGCATCCCCTGGTGGTACTTCCACCGGCACGGCGGCCCGCACGACGGCCACCGTATCGACAGCGTGGACCCGGGCGGCGCGGTCAGTGCGGTGCTCGCTCCCTCCCGGGCCATCGGCTGTGTCGTCTACGCAGCGACCGAGCTCGAAGGGCCGGGTGTCGTACGGCACTTGGAGGGCACCCGGTTCTCCATCGGGGAGCCCGACCGCAGCCTCTCGCCCCGCTGTCAGGTCTTCAGTGAGGCCATGCAGGCCGGCGGGCTCAAGTGCCCGGTCGAACCGAACCTGCGGGACGACATCTGGCTCAAGCTGCTGGGCAACATCTCCTTCAACCCGATCAGCGCGCTGGCCCGTGCCACCATGCGCCAGATGTGCCTGCACGGCGGCACGCGCAAGGTCATCGAGACCATGATGGCCGAGACCCTCGCGGTCGCCGAGGCCCTCGGCTGCACCGTCGGCGTCTCCATCGAACGCCGTCTCGCCGGTGCCGAACGCGTCGGCGACCACCGCACCTCCACGCTCCAGGACCTGGAACGCGGCAAGCCCCTGGAACTCGACGTCCTGCTCACCGCCGTCATCGAGCTGGCGGAGATCACCGGTGTGGACGTGCCCACGCTCCGTACCGTCCACGCCCTCTCCGACCTGCTCGCGCTCCGGTCCGCCGCATGACGGAACCAGGCACCTACGCCATCGGGTCGGGTCCTCGGATCCGGCCGAACGCCGGCACCGAGGTCCCGATGGCCCATGCGATCGGCAGGCAGATCATCCGGGCTGGGCTGGCCGACCGGGACTTCATCGAGCGTTCGACTTCCGGCTTCGAGGAGTACAGGCAGCTCGTCGAGCCCTGGACGGTGTCGCTCACGGTGAAGGTGACGGGCGTACCGGCCGCCGCCCTGCGGGAGTTGGCGCACGTATACGCGTGCGGTGAGCCGTTGCGGGCGGGGGACGGCACCGAGGGCGAGGGGGACCGCGCGCTGGTCAACCTGTCGCTGCTCACCGGGCGCGGTCACGACGACCGGGAGCGGCGCATGCCCTTCCATCTCGTCCGGCATGCCCCTCCCGTCGATCTGACGGATGAGGCGTATCCGCTCCGCCTCACCAAGGGACACCGTCTGAACTCGTACAACGCCCGCCTGCAGAAAGGCGGTTCGGCGGCATCGTTGCGGCGGGCCGAGTGTGTCGAGCTGAGTCCGGAGGACGCCGAGCGCTACGGCGTGGTGGTCGGCGAAGAGGTGCGGGTCGCGACCAGGCTGGGCTCGATGGCGGCGCCGGTGTGGGTGGATCCGGCGCTGCGGCCCGGCCTGGCGTTCATGACCGGCGGTCCGCCGACCGGGACGGGCCCCAAGAAGGTGGCGGGAAAAGGCAGTTGCCCGGTCGCCGGGGCCGTGGAGTTCGAGGCCGCCGCGATCCGGATCGAGAAGCTGCCCGTCGTGGCGATGCGGAGGTGACACCGGACATGGGACGAGTCACGGAACGGCGCAAGGCCGTTCGCCTCCGCGCCGGGGCGGTCTCGTCCCGACCGGACATCCTGACTACCGAGGAACTGCTGGGGCTCCGCCTCGACGCGGTGCATACGACGACCCGCCGGCCGGTCCGCGACACTCCCCCGGTCCGTGTCGATCCCGGCCTGCCCGCGAGCCTCCCCGACCGGCTCCGTGCAGCTCAACGGGTCGTCGACCGGACCGGGGGCCTGACCGCCGCTGCCCTGTTCACTGAGGACGGCGAAGTCCTCGACCCACTGGTCGGCTTCCTGCGCGGCCACTCCATGAACGTGTACGCGGGCAAGGGCCGTGTCACCCTGGCGGCCGTCGCGGCCGCTCAGGGTGACGGACCTGCCCGCTGCACGACGGCGGGACCCCGACCGGCGGGGAGCGCCCCCTGCGCCCTCGGGGTCCCGCCTCAGTCGTGTGCCGTCAGCACTTCTCCCGCAGCGAGTGCAGGTAGGCGCTGGAACGGCGGGCGAACGTGAGGGATTCGGCGGGCTGGTCGTGCTCGGCCTGCCAGTGGTGGGCGAGGCGCTCGCCGCGCAGCCGGGTCACGGCGGAGATGAACTTCTGGTAGTCGATGTCTCCGTCGCCGACGTCGGTCATGCGGTAGCCGTAGGTGTTGGCCGGGTCGCTCACGCCGTCCTTGACGTGGAAGAGCGGGTAGCGGTGGGGCTGCCTGAGGACGTAGTTCAGGGGTTCGAAGGGGGCGGGCGTGCCGTCGGGCCGCTGGGAGAAGCGGAACTGGCCGGAGTAGGCCCAGAAGATGTCCATCTCCAGGAACACCAGGTCGGGGTCGGTCTCCTTGAGCAGGACGTCGTAGAGGCGGACCTTCGGGTTGTCGGTGGCGAAGGAGAACTCCTCGGAGTGGTTGTGCTGGTAGAACTTCATGCCGCGTGCCCTCGCCGCGGCTCCGTAGGTGTTGAACTCCTCGGCGGCGCGCTTCCACGCGTCGACGGTCGAGCCGTAGCGGAACGGTCCTGAGGCGGTGCCGATGTGCTTGAGGCCGAGGGCCTGGGCGTCGTCGAGGACCTTGGTGAGGTTCTGGGCGAAGGTGTAGGCGTTCGGGTCGTCGGAGTAGTAGCCGACGTGGCTGCCGATCGGGGTCAGGCCGTGGTCGCGGGCCAGGCGCTTGAGCTGGGCGAGGGTGATCGGTCCGGCCGAGCCCTGGGTGTAGCCGGCGAACTCGACCTCGTCGTAGCCGTACTTCTCCAGTTCGGCGAAGACGGGGGCGAAGCCGAGGGTGGAGACCTTGTCGCGGAGGCTGTAGAGCTGGATGCCGAGGCGGCCGGGGGGCAGCACGGGGCGGCCGCGGCCGTGGCCGTGCCCGGTGGGGCCGGTCGCGGCCGCGGTGGCGGCGGTCGCCGGGGTCGTCGCGGCGCCGAGCAGGGCGGCCGCGGTGGCGCCCGCCGCCACGCCGAGCATGCCTCGTCTGGTGAGACGGTGGGTGAGTTCGGGGTCGGGCTGCGACATGCGGCTCATGGCTGGGTTCTCCTCGGGTCAGAGGGCGTTGTCAGTGGTGGGTGCTTCACTGGTGAGCAGTCCGGAAAGACCGGCCAGTCGGAGCAGGAGTGACTTCACGTCGGTGGCCGCGATGCGGTCGCCGACGGCGCGGGGGGTGGAGCAGATGAGGAGCGGACCGTCGTCGTCGCTCTCGGGGAGGCGGCCGTGGCTGCCGCGAATAGGTGACGGGTCGAGGGGCACGACCGCCATGCGATAGCGCAGGCCGAGTTTCTTGCGGGCCAGCGCGGTGGCCGCCTTGACCTTGACGTAGGGGTCGAGCGGGTCCATGAAGAGTTCGACCGGGTCGTAGCCGGGTTTGCGGTGGATCTCGACCAGCTGCGCGAAGTCGGGCGCGCGGGCGTCGTCGAGCCAGTAGTAGTACGTGAACCAGGCGTCCGGCTCCGCCACGGCGACGAGTTCGCCGGAGCGCGGATGGTCGAGGTGGTGGGCCTTCTTGCCCTCGTCGTCGAGGAGCTGCTCGATGCCGGGCAGGCCGTCGAGGGCGGCCCGGGTGGCGTCCAGGTCCTCGGGCCGGCGCACATAGACGTGGGCGATCTGGTGGTCGGCGACCGCGAAGGCGCGGGAGGCCATCGGGTCGAGGTACTCCATGCCGTCCTGTGTGTGCACCTCCAGGAGTCCGGCGCGGCGCAGGGCGCGGTTGATGTCGACGGGCCGGTCCGCGCGCGTGATGCCGTACTCGGACAGCGCGACGACGGTACGGCCTTCCGCGCGGGCGTCGCCCAGGAGTGGGGCCAGTGCCCGGTCCAGGTCGGCTGCGGCTTTCAGGGAGCGTGGGTCGTCGGGGCCGAAGCGTTGCAGGTCGTAGTCGAGGTGAGGGAGGTAGCAGAGCGTCAGATCGGGGTGGCGGGTGTCCATGATGTGGCGGGTCGCGTCGATGATCCACTGGCTGGAGACCAGGTCCGCGCCAGGGCCCCAGAAGTGGAAGAGGGGGAAGGTGCCGAGTTTTTCGGTGAGTTCGTCGTGCAGGGCCGGGGGCCGGGTGTAGCAGTCGGGTTCCTTGCGGCCGTCGGCGTAGTAAACCGGGCGGGGGGTGACGGTGAAGTCGGTGTCTGCGCCCATGGCGTACCACCAGCAGATGTTGGCGACCGTGTAGCCGGGGTGGGCGCGGCGGGCGGCGTCCCAGAGCTTGTCGCCGGCGACCAGACCGTTGTGCTGTCGCCACAGGAGTACGTCGCCGAGCTCGCGGAAGTACCACCCGTTGCCGACGATGCCGTGCTGCGACGGGTGGGTGCCGGTGAGGAAGGTGGACTGGGCGGCGCAGGTGACGGCGGGGAGGACCGTCTCGAGCGGGGCGTGGGAGCCGGATCCGGCGAGGGACTTGAGGTGGGGCATGTGGTGGAGGAGCCGGGGGGTGAGGCCGACGACGTCGAGGACGAGGAGAGGGGTCGGTCCCGCCTGTGGGGGGTGGTGGTTCATGGCAGCTCCTTCAGGCCGAGGTCTGTCAGCAGGTCGCGCGCGAGGGTGAGTTCGGCGGCGATGCCGTCGGCGAGCTGGGGGCGGCCGCGGGGGCGTAGTTCGGGTGGGAGGGCCTGCCAGGTGTAGGTCTCGACCTCCAGATGGCGGGTGAGGGGGTGCGGGCCGCCGACGAGGCGGGTGAGGGCGGATGTGAGGACGGGGAGCGTGGAGGTGAGGGGTGTGGCGGGGGACGCGTGCAGGGGGACGTGGAAGTGGGCGCGCCAGGGTGCCCCGTCGGGCAGGGCGTCGCCGGCGAGGGCCTCGCCGAGGTCGTCGGTGCCGCGCAGGCCCGCGGCGGTGGAGGTGCGGGTCTGGTGCAGGAAGCGGGGTTCGTCGAAGGCGGCGAGTGCCTCGCGGACCTCGGGCAGGTGGGGGTGTTCGGCGTGCAGGGCAGCGGAGAGCTGGGACTTGACGACGGGGACACGGGCCGCGGTGAGCGCGTCGAGGGCGGTGTGCGGGTCTTCGAAGGAGGTGGCGAGGTGGCAGGTGTCGACGCAGATGCCGATGCGGTCGTGGGCGATCGCGGTCAGCGGTGCGATGGCGTCACCGGTGGTCTCGACGACGCAGCCGGGTTCGGGTTCGAGGCCGACGCGGATGGAGCGGCCGGTCAGGTCCTGGAGGGCGTCGAGGCGTTCGGCGAGGGTGAGCAGGGCGGTGCGGGCCTTGTCGGCGCTTCCGTCGTCGTAGCCGGTGCGCCAGGCGAGCGGCAGCGTGGAGATGCTGCCCTCGGTGACGTCGTCGGGAAGGAGTCCGGTCAGGACGCGGGCCAGGGCGGTGGTGTGGTCGAGGCGTTCGGGGTCGGTCCAGTCCGGCTTGTAGACGCGGTACTTGACCTCCTCGGCGCCGAAGCCCTCGTAGGGGAAGCCGTTGAGGGTGACGACTTCGAGGCCGCGGCGGTCGAGTTCGCAGCGCAGTTCGCGCAGTGCGGAGGGGTCGCTGACCAGGGCGTGGGCGGCGTCGCGGGCGAGCCACAGGCCGATGCCGAGGCGGTCGCGGCCGATGCGCCGGCGGACGGGTTCGCAGTGGTCGCGGAGCTGGGCGAGGACGCCGTCGAGGGTTTCGGCGGGGTGGACGTTGGTGCAGTAGGCGAGGTGGACGGTGGTTCCGTCGGGGTGGCGGAAGCGCATGGCTCACGCCCCGCCGCGGAGGATGGAGTTGCCCTCGTGGGTGGCTTCGGTGGCCGCGATGTCGAGGTCGAGCCGGCCGCTGAGTCCGTAGAAGGCGACGGGGTTGCGCCACAGGACGCGGTCGACGTCGTCCTCGGTGAAGCCCTCGGCGAGCATGAGGTCCGCGACCTTGCGGGTCTTGAGGGGGTCGCTGCGGCCCCAGTCGGCGGCGGAGTTCACCAGGACCTGTTCGGGGCCGTAGGAGCGCAGGATCGCGATCATCCGCTCCTCGTCCATCTTGGTGTCGGGATAGACGGAGAAGCCGAGCCAGCAGCCGCTGTCCTTGGCCTCCTTGACGGTGGTCTCGTTGAGGTGGTCGATCAGGACCCGGTCCGTCGGCAGGGCGGATTCGCGGACGACGTCGAGGGTGCGGCGCAGCCCGGCGAGCTTGTCGCGGTGCGGGGTGTGGACGAGCGCGGGCAGCCGGTGGTCGGCGGCGAGCTGGAGCTGGGCGGCCAGGGCGGTGTCCTCGGCGGGGGTCATGGAGTCGTAGCCGATCTCGCCGACGGCGACGACCTGGTCCTTGACGAGATAGCGGGGGAGTTCGTCGAGGACGGGGAGGCAGCGCGGGTCGTTGGCCTCCTTGGGGTTCAGGGCGAGGGTGCAGTGGTGGGCGATGCCGTACTGGGCGGCGCGGAAGGGCTCCCAGCCCAGCAGGGCGTCGAAGTAGTCGAGGAAGGAGGCGGGAGAGGTGCGGGGCTGGCCTAGCCAGAAGGACGGCTCGACGACGGCGCGGACGCCGGCGTCGTGCATGGCCTGGTAGTCGTCGGTGGTCCGGGACGTCATGTGGATGTGGGGGTCGAAGATGCGCATCAGGACTCCTTGCCGTGGGTGCCGTCCGCGCCGCTGTGGCCGTGGTCGGCGGCCGGCGCGGGTGGGGTGGCGGTGGGGTCGGTCAGGGTCAGGACGCGGTGCAGGTCCTCGGGCACGGGACGGCCGGCGGCGGTGCGTTCGGCGGCGTAGTCGCCGAGCATGCGGGCGAGTTCGGCGTCCGCGTGGGCCCGCCGGTCGAGGTCGGCCACCTCGGTGACGGGCACGCCGGTGAACAGGCATTTCAGGACGGCGTGGCGCCACTTGTGGGCGTCGAGGTGGCGGGCGGCGTAGGGGCCGACGGCGGCGGCCAGGAGCCGGGTGTCGTTGGTGCGCAGGGCGTCCTCGACGAGCGGGAGGGCCTCGGGGCCGGGCACGAGGTGGGGCAGGGCGTGCAGGACGGCACGGCGTTCGGCGGCGGTGCCCTGGGTGTAGACGCGGGTCAGGGCGGCGGTGTCGGCGTGGGCCGCGTGCAGGATCAGGATGCGGGCGGCGTCGGCGTGTTCGGGGCCGCAGCGGCGTCCGGCCTCGGCGAGGCGCAGCTCCCATACGGAGATGGGGCCGTGGGCGCCGGGGTGGGCGGCGGCCTCGTCGAGGGCCTGGTCGAGCCAGTCGCGGGCTGTTTCGCCGAGGCGTTCGGCGAGGTGGCTGTGCAGGGCGTGCAGCGGGGTTCGGGCGAGGGTGGTGCCCTGGGTGTCCGCGGCGGGGGTTGCCTGGTGGGCATGAGCGTGGGCGTGGGTCATGGGGTGCTTCCTTGGGAGAGCGCCTCTGCCTGACGGAGGAAGGGGAGGGAGAGTTCGGCGAAGTGGGGGCCCGCGTGGGAGTGGCGGGGCAGTTCGACGACCGTCAGGCCCGGGTAGCCGGTGTCGGCCAGGGCGGCGAGGACCGGCGGGAAGTCGATGTCGCCGTCGCCGAAGGGGAGGTGTTCGTGGACGCCTCGGCGCATGTCCTCGATCTGGACGTGGCGCAGCCAGGGGCCCGCGGCGCGTACGCAGTCGGCGGGCGGCAGGGGTTCGAGGCACCGGCAGTGGCCGATGTCGAGGGTCAGACCGAGGGCCGGCGGGTCGCCGAGGGTGGTGCGGAGGTGGTGGAAGTCGGCGAGGGTGGCGAGGAGGTGGCCGGGTTCGGGTTCGACGGCGAGGGGGATGCCGACGGTGGTGGCGGTGTCCAGGACGGGGGCGAGGGTCTCGGCCAGGCGTTTCCACGCCGTGTCCGGGTCCGTGCCTGTCGGGGTGATGCCGCTGAAGCAGTGCACGGCGTGCGCGCCGAGGTCGGCGGCGACCTGGACGGCCCGGACCAGCAGGTCGACGCGGCGGGCGCGGTCGTCCGGGTCGGGGTCGAGCAGCGAGGGACCGTGTTTGCGGCGCGGGTCCAGCACATAGCGGGCGCCTGTCTCGACGGTGACGGTCAGGCCGAGCGCGTCCAGTCGGTGCGCGAGGCGGCGGGTGCGTGCGGCCAGGTCCGGGGCGAGGGGGTCCAGGTGCATGTGGTCGAGCGTCAGACCGACACCGTCGTAACCGAGATCGGCGAGCAGGGTCAGGGCGTCGTCCAGGCGGAGGTCTGCGAGACCGTTGGTGCCGTAGCCGAAGCGGAGGGGGGTGACACGGGGTGCGGGCCGGGGCGGGGCGAGGGGGTCGGTCATGTGACGCTCACCTTTCTCGCGAGGCGTCCTGCCAGGGGGGGGAGGGCGGTGGTGAGCAGAGCCGTGACGGTCGCACCCTTGGCGCCCGAGCGGGCGGTCAGGGCGGCCTGGAGGGGGATCGTGGCTCGGATGCCGGCGGTGACGGCTCGTTGGGTGAGCGGGGGTGAGGGGTTGAGGGTGGCGTGGAAGTAGGAGCGGGCGGTGGTGGTCGCGTAGATGGCGGCCAGGGCCAGGCGCAGGGCGGTGCGCGTGTCGAGGGGTTCGGAGCCGGCGCCGGGCTGGCGCGGTCGGCGTGGCAGCGGGGACACCGCCGCGGTAGCCGGGTCCGCGAGGGGCGCCGGGCTCGCCAGGTCGCGCGCTCCGGTACCTCGTCGGATTCCGTCGGTCCGGTCCGACGGGAACGCACGCCGGGTCAGCGTCCGCGTCAGCGCGGCAGTCGCGGCGAGCGCGGCCAAGGGGGCCAGGGGTGAGCCGCCCTGGGCTTCGCGGCGGGACACGGTGGTGACGGCGAGGGTGTGGGCGCCGAGCAGTGCGGCGGAGGGCAGGGCCCGGCGGATGCTGTGTACGGCACCGGGAACGGCTGCCGCACCCCGGGCCGACCGACGCGCGTCGGCGACGGCCGTGACCCACGTGCGGCACGCACCGACCTTCCGGCCCACACTGCCCGCCCCGGCCTTCGGAGTAGAGACGCCTGTGGCCTCCACCCGGACCGCACCGCCCCCGCGGACCCGGTCATCCACCGCGCTCCTCCAACCCCCGACGTCGGCCCCGGCTGTCGCCGCCGCGCCGAGCAGCAGGTCCAGCCCTCGTGCCGCTGCCATCGCGAACGGTCCTGCCGGGGTGTTCTTCAGGGCCAGGTCGTACGCCCAGACCGTGGCCGCGAGGGGCACCGCGACCGTGAGGGCGGGGCGGCCCGCGCGGGCCGCCAGGGTGAGGCCCGCGCCGGTGAGGGCGCAGGCCGCGCCGAGGGCTGCCGTGGGGTGGATACGGCCGGAAGGCAGGGGACGGTGGGGGCGTTCCACGGCGTCCACGTCGCGGTCGGCCCAGTCGTTGAGGGCCATGCCGGCCTCGTAGAGGCAGACGGAGGACGCGATGGCGAGGAGGGTGCGGGAAGTGGGCGGTGCGGACGCTGCCGCCGCTCCGGCGAGGGCGTCGCCGGGGACGGTGAACAGGGCCGGGAGGCGCAGGAGTTCAGCCCAGGCGCGGGCGCGGCCGGTGTGCGCACGCCCCGGTGAGGGGGTGGGTGGGGAGGCCTCCTCGAACGAGGTCGTGCGGCGGGGTGTCGTCGGCCCACCCACCCCCTCCGACAGGCCGTCCACCGCTGCCCTGCCCGCCTTCATCGCTGCTCCCCCGTACCGCCGCCGTGAGCCGAACCCGGCGTGCGACTCCCGAGCGGGCCCGGCCCGCGCCCCGCTCGCTCTGCCCGGAGCCGTTCCGCGAAGGCCATCAACTCCGCGTACTGCTCCCCCAGTCCCGAAGGCCCCTGCCCCACCGGGTCCTTGAAGTAGAAGCCCAGCTCGCCCAACGGACCGGGCAGGCCCCGCTCCTGAGCGCGGGCGGCCAGGCGGGCCAGGTCGAGTACGAGCGGTGCGGCCAGGGCGGAGTCGCAGCCCTGCCAAGTGGTCTGGAGGATCATGCGGGTGCCGAGGAAGCCGTCGAAGGCGATGTGGTCCCAGGCGGTCTTCCAGTCACCGAGCGCGGGGACGTCGTCGATGTGGACCTCGCCCTCGGGGGTGGTGGCGAGGGTGTCGGCCAGGACCCGCTCCTTGCCGGCGTTCTTCGCCGCGGCGGCCGCCGGGTCGGCGAGCGAGGCTCCGTCGCCGCCGCCGAGGAGATTGGTGCCGGACCAGGCCCGGACCGTCAGGGCGCGTTGGGTGAACATCGGGCCCAGGACGGACCGGAGCAGGGTCTGGCCGGTCTTGCCGTCGCGGCCCGCGAACGGAAGGCCCGAGGACTCGGCCTGTCGTCGAAGGGAAGGGTGGTGCAGGCCCGTGGAGGGCGTGAAGTTCACATACGCGCAGCCTGCCCGCAGGGCCGCCGCTGCGTAGAGGGAGCTCGGGGGCAGGGCGTCGCCGGCCGGGGCGGGCTCGGTGGAGGCCACGTTCACCACGACCGCGCGCGCCAGCCGGCACCGTCGTACGAAGGACCGTATGTCCGCGGCGAAGGCGGCGATCAGGTCCTCCTCGGTCCTGGTGTCGCCGGGGAGGGGACCGCCTGGTCTGATCTCCCGTTCGGCGGCGGCGAGTTCGGCGCTCACCGCGGTCGGCAGGTCGTGCGGCAGGACGCCGCCGGCCGCCAGGGCCTCCGCCCGTTTGGGCAGGGGGCAGTCCAGCGTGTCGTGGCCGCCGAAGACCAGGGCGGACAGTGCGGGCAGGCCGCTCTTGGTGAAGGGCGGGGTCTCGGTGATCAGGCCCGTCGGCGGGTGCAGGCCCGCGGTCATGGCGGCGCAGCCCGCGACGACTGTGGTGGCGACGGAACCGCGGGCCCCGACCAGCCAGACGCCGACGCGCGGTACGGATTCGGACGCGGACATGGCAGCCTCCTTGCCGAACACATGGGTGAACAGACCCTGCGACGAAGGGATGGACGACGAGGGGTGAAGACGGCGGGCGGGAGTCCGGCGTCCCCCGCCCGCCGTCGCTCAGTCGCCCTGCGAAGCCACCGTCGAGGAGGCCTTCGCGGGCAGTTCCCTGATCCGGACGTCGCGGAACGACACCTGGTCGTCGGCTCCGTGGTTCTGGATGCCGACATGCCCGTCACGCAGGCTGCGGGCCGGATCGGTGTTGGTGAAATCGTTGATCTTCACGCCGTTGAGCCAGACACGCAGGCGTTCGCCCTGCACGCGGATCTCGTACGTGTTCCACTCCCCCGGCGCATTCAGCGCACGGTCGCGCTTGTTCAGGTCGGCGGAGCGGAAGCCGTAGACGGACCCTGTCGTCTTCTCGGGTACGTCGGTGGCGTCGATCTGGATCTCGTAGCCGTTGTCCACGGCGGACCAGGGGTCGTCCGAGGGTGGGAAGCCCACGAACACACCAGAGTTGTCGTCCCCCGAGGCGCCGGCCATCTTCCAGTCGAGCTTCAGGGAGTACGACCCGAGGCTCTGCCCGGAACCGGCGTACCAGAGCATCCCCATGCCGCCCGACGACGTGAGTGTGCCGTCGTCGGAGAGGGTGAAGGAGCCGGGGCCCGCCTGTTTCCAGCCGGCCAGTGAATCGGCGGTGCCGTCGAAGAGCGGCCGGTAGCCGTTCTCCGGTCGGCAGTCGGCCTGTGCGGCGCCGATCGCATACCGGATTCCGCCCAGCAGGTGGCCACGGAAGGCGGGATCGGCGTACGACTCCTTGGTGTGGCCGAAGCCGGTGTAGAAGGCCCGGCCGCCCTGGTAGTCCTGGCACCAGGCGATCGGATGGTCGCCGTTCATCGTGCCGCCGGTGTACGACGACTCGTCGAGGGAGGCCAGGACGTGGACCCGGTCGCGGGGATTGGTGCGGTAGTTGTACCACTCGTCGGTGCGGTTCCACGTCGGGGACAGTTCTGACGTGGCCGGGTGGGCGCGGTCCTCGACCACCACGGTGGCCGGTTGGATCGCCGGGTGCGACTGGAACCAGGCACCCGCGAGGCCGCCGTAGAACGCCCAGTCGTACTCGGTGTCGGCGGCGGCATGGATGCCGACGTATCCGCCGCCGTGCCGGATGTAGCCCTCGAAGGCGCGCTGTTGGCTGGGGTCGAGGACGTCCCCGGTGGTGGAGAGGAACACGACCGCGTCGTAGCGGCGCAGGTTGCGGGGCGTGAACGCGGCCGCGTCCTCCGTCGCGTCGACCGAGAAGCCGGCGCTCGCGCCCAGTTCCCGTACGGCCGCGACTCCTTCGGGGATCGAGTCGTGCCGGAAGCCGGCCGTCTTGGAGAAGACAAGCACCCGATCGTCGTCCGCGGAGTGTGACGCGGCGGGTTCGGACACGCAGCCGAGGAGCAGGGCGGCTCCCACAACCGCCGTCGTCCATCGTCCAGTTGTGTTCATACGGGCCTCTCCTCTCAGCCGGTCGTGAAGGTGAAGTCGTCCACGTCGAACAGGGCGCCGGTGCCGCTGCCCTTGAAGACCAGGTAGAGCGTGGTGGTGCCCCTGGGTGCGCGGGACAGGCTGGCGGTGACGTCCTGGAAGGTCTCCCAGCCGCCGGTCACCGGCACGGTCGCCTTGCCGAGCAGGGTGCCGGTCGCGGACCCCGCGCGGATCTCCAGCGTGCCGCCGGTACCACCGGAGGACACCCTCGCCGAAACGGACTTGGCGTTGCTCAGCACGTACGGGGTGAAGGAGACCCAGTCGCCGTTGTTGATGTCGCCGACCGTGTTGCCGCCGTGTGCCGTGTCCTTGGCGATGACCGAGACGCCGGAGCCGGTGCCGAAGTGCTCGGCCTGGCGGTGCCTGGGCTGCAGGACGCTCTGGTCGTGGGTGGTCAGCGGGGCCTGGCCGCCGCCACCGTTGTCGGTGTACTCGGCGTCCATCACGCCGAAGATGTTGGCGTCCTCGTCGTGGCCGCCGTCGGCGCTGGTCTGGAGGGTGCCGGTGCAGCCGTTGGCGGAGGTGACGGGGTGGCCGTGGCTGTCGTGGCCGAGGACGAAGGTGACCTTGACCTTGGCGCAGTCGATGGGCCGGCCGTCCTCGGGGTCGCTCACGCGGACCTTGAACGGGATCGCGTCTCCGAAGCTGAACAGCTGCCCGTCCTGCGGGAGTTCGAGTGTCACCTTGGGGGCGGTGTTGCCGACGACGATCTGCACGCTCGCGCTGCCGGTGCGGCCGGAGGGGTCCTTCGCGGTCAGGGTCGCGGTGTAGGTGCCGTTCTTCCTGTACTTGTGTGTCGGGTTCGCCGCCGTGGACGTGCCGCCGTCGCCGAAGTCCCAGTTGTAGGTGAGGGCGTCGCCGTCCTGGTCGCTGGTACCCGCGGAGGAGAACCGGACCCGCAGCGGTGCCTGTCCGGACGTCCGGTCCGCCGACGCCTGGGCGACCGGGGAGTGGCCGTCGGTGGCGTTCTCGATGCGGTACAGGGCGGAGTTCTCGTCGCCGCCGAACCAGGAGACGCCGTAGTCGAGGACGTACAGCGCGCCGTCGGGGCCGAAGGCCATGTCCATCACCTGGGTGCCGGTCCAGGGGATGTCGTTGATCGACTGGACGGTTCCGTCGGAGTCGCTGGTGATCCGCTTGATCCAGCGGCGGCCGAACTCCCCGGCGAAGAAGTCGCCGTCGTAGGCCTCGGGGAATTTCACGGGTGAGTCGAGTGCGGGGTCGTAGTGGTAGACCGGGCCGCCCATCGGGGACTCGGATCCGGTGCCGAACTCGGGTACCGATCCGTTGTCGTAGGGGATCCAGGCGGCCTGCGCGGGGGGAAGGTCGGTGAGGCCGGTGTTGTGCGGGGAGGTGTTCTTCGGCGCGGCGCAGTCGAAGGCGGCGCCCGAGGTGCCGGTGGCGAAGTCGTAGTCGACGTAGGCGTCGTTGTCGCCGGTGCAGTACGGCCAGCCGAAGTTGCCGGGGCCGGTCACCCGCGCGAACTCGACCTGGCCGGCGGGGCCTCGGGCCGGGTCCGCGGCACCCGCGTCGGGGCCGTAGTCGCCGACGTAGACGATCCCGGTCTGCTTGTCGACGCTGAAGCGGAACGGGTTGCGGAAGCCCATGGCGTAGATCTCGGGCCGGGTCTTGTCCGTGCCGGGGGCGAAGAGGTTGCCGTCGGGGATCGCGTAGGAGCCGTCGGCGTTGACCTTGATGCGCAGGATCTTGCCGCGCAGGTCGTTGGTGTTGCCGGCGGTGCGCTGGGCGTCGAAGGCAGGGTTGCGGTTCGCGCGTTCGTCGATGGGGGTGAACCCGTCGGACTGGAAGGGGTTGGAGTCGTCGCCCGTCGACAGGTAGAGGTTGCCGGCCGCGTCGAAGTCGATGTCGCCGCCGACGTGGCAGCAGATGCCGCGGGTCGCGGGGATGTCGAGGATCTTCGTCTCGCTGGCGGTGTCGAGGGTGCCGTCGGTGTTCAGGACGAACCGGGAGAGCCGGTTGACGCCGTCGAAGGGGGCGAAGTCGGCCGCGGTGCCGGTCTCGGGGGCATCGCCCGCCGGGGTGTTCAACGGGGGCGCGTAGTACAGGTAGATGAAGCGGTTGGTGGTGAACTGCGGGTCGACGCCGACGCCTTGGAGTCCCTCTTCGTCGTGGGAGTAGACGTCGAGCTTGCCGGCGAGGCGGGTGGTGCCGGCCGCGTCGGTGATGCGGAGTTCGCCGTCGCGTGAGGTGTGCAGGACCGAGCGGTCCGGGAGGACGGCGAGCGACATGGGCTCGCCGACCTCCGGTTCGCCCTTGGCGAGGGTGACCTGCTGGAAGTCCTCGGCGGCGACCGCGGTGGCGGCTTTCTCGCCGGCAGCTCTCTCGTCGGCGACGGCTGCGCCGGCCTGGGGAGCGGCCAGGGTGAGCGACGCACCGGCCAGCAGGAGGCCGGTGAGCAGGGCCGCCGCTCTACGCCAGGGTGCGCGTCCTCTGTGGGTCTCGATTCTGTCGGTCGGTGTGGTGTGGTCTTTCCCGTGCACGGATGCCTCCAGAATGGGGCCGGTCGTACGGGTGGGTGCGGGTGCGCCGGGATGCGCCGTCATCCCGGGGGCGGGAAGGAGTTCAGTTGCCGAACGCCGCGTCGAACGAGGCCGACGGGGGCTCGAAGTCGTAGGCCTTGAGACGGTTCAGTGCCTCGGGGGCGCCTTGGAGCCGGTCCATTCCGGCGTCCTCCCACTCGACCGAGATGGGGCCCTGGTAGTCGATGGAACGCAGCATGCGGAAGACGTCCTCCCAGGGGACGTCGCCGTGGCCCGCGGAGACGAAGTCCCAGCCGCGGCGCGGGTCGCCCCAGGGCAGGTGGGAGCCGAGGCGGCCGTTGCGGCCGTCGAGGCGTTTGCGGGCCTCCTTGCAGTCGACGTGGTAGATCCGGTCGCGGAAGTCCCACAGGAAGTTGACCGGGTCGAGGTCCTGCCACACGAAGTGGGAGGGGTCGAAGTTGAGGCCGAAGGCCGGTCGTCCGCCAACTGCCTCCAGCGCGCGCTGTGTTGTCCAGTAGTCGTAGGCGATCTCGCTGGGGTGGACCTCGTGCGCGAACCGCACGCCCTCGGTGTCGAAGACGTCGAGGATCGGGTTCCAGCGTTCGGCGAAGTCCTCGTAGCCGCGGTCGATCATCGACTCGGGGGCGGGCGGGAACATGGCGACCAGGTGCCAGATGGCGGAGCCGGTGAAGCCGATGACGGTGTCGACGCCGAAGGCGCGTGCGGCCCGCGCGGTGTCCTTGATCCGGTTCGCGGCCCGCTGCCGGACGCCTTCCGGGTCGCCGTCGCCCCACACCTCGCTCGGCAGGATGGCCTGGTGGCGTTCGTCGATGATGGCGTCGCAGACGGCCTGGCCGACGAGGTGGTTGGAGATCGCCCAGCACTTGAGGCCGTACTTGTCGAGCAGCGCGTGCCGGGAATCCAGGTACGACGGATCGGTGAGCGCCTTGTCGACCTCGAAGTGGTCGCCCCAGCAGGCGAGTTCGAGTCCGTCGTAGCCGAAGTCGCGGGCGAGGCGGCAGACCTCTTCGAGGGGGAGGTCGGCCCACTGGCCGGTGAAGAGCGTGAACTGGCGCGGCATTTTCCGGGGCCTCCTCAGACGGCTATCGGGGTGTAGACGGAGTTCTTCTCGGCGCTCTCCTCCACGGCCGCGAGGACGCGCTGGACCTGGAGTCCGTCGGCGAAGGAGGGGTCGGGGCGGCGGCCCTCGGCGATCGCGTGGACGAGGTCGCGGGCCTGGTGGACGAAGGTGTGCTCGTAGCCGAGTCCGTGGCCGGGCGGCCACCAGGCGTCCAGGTAGGGGTGGTCGGGCTCGGTGACGAGGATGCGGCGGAAGCCTGCGTGCGCCGCGGGTTCCGTGGCGTCGTGGTAGGAGAGTTCGTTGAGGCGCTCCAGGTCGAAGGCCAACGAGCCCCGCTCGCCGTTGAGTTCGATGCGCAGGGAGTTCTTGCGGCCGGTGGCATAGCGGGTGGCCTCGAAGGAGGCGAGGGCACCGGAGGTGAAGCGGCCGGTGAACAGGGCCGCGTCGTCCACGGTGACCTGGCCGGTGCCGGTCCCGGAGACGGCGGCCAGGCCCTTGACGGCGCCGCCGGCCAGCGGCCGTTCCCGTACGAAGGTCTCCGTCAGGGCCGAGACCCCGGACAGCGGTTCCCCCGCCAGGTACTGGGCGAGGTCGACGATGTGCGCGCCGAGGTCGCCGAGCGAGCCCGAGCCGGCCTGTTCCCGGCGCAGCCGCCAGGTCAGCGGGAACTGGGGGTCCACGAGCCAGTCCTGGAGGTAGGTCACCCGCACGTGCCGCAGCGTGCCGAGCCGTCCTTCGGCCACCATCCGGCGGGCCAGCGCGGTGGCGGGCAGCCTGCGGTAGTTGAAGCCGACCATCGCCAACTGACCGCGCCCGAACGCCTCTTCGGCGGCAAGGGTCATCACCTGTGCCTCCTCGACGGTGTTGGCGAGGGGCTTCTCGCACAGCACGTGCTTGCCCGCGGCGAGCGCGGCGAGCGCGATCTCGGCGTGGCTGTCGCCGGGGGTGCAGATGTCGACGAGGTCGACGTCGTCCCGCTCGATCAGCGCCCGCCAGTCGGTCTCGGCGGCCGCCCAGCCGTGCCGGTCGGCGGCCCGGCGCACGGCGGCCGCGTCCCGTCCGCAGATCGCGGCGAGCACCGGGCGGCGGGGCAGGTCGAAGACGCGTCCGACGGTCCGCCAGCCCTGAGAGTGGGCGGCGCCCATGAAGGCGTAGCCGACCATGCCGACCCGGAGCGGCGGCACCTCGGCCTCTTCTGACTGCTGCGGCTGTGCCATGCGCGATGTCCTCCTCGTCGTCGTGGCGCGGTGGGGGGTGCAGCCCGGTCCGTCGACGAACCGGGCACCTGGGACCTGCCCCTCGGAGCTCGCAGCGGGCTCGGTCCGTAAGACAGGTCCCTGATCGGTACGCCTCACTTGAAGCCGGTGGACATGTACTGGTCGACGTTGGTCTTGTCGACGACGGCCGAGTAGAGGGTGAGCGAGGCCGGGATCTCGAACTCGGAGAGGCCGCCTATGCCCTTGGACTGACCGAGGGCGCGGGCAAGGTCGATCGCGGAGGCGGCCATGGTCGGCGGGTAGAGGACGGTCGCCTTGAGGACGCCGTTGTCCTGCTTGATGGCCTGGAAGGCGGACAGCGCGCCCGCGCCGCCGACCATCAGGAAGTCGTCGCGGCCGGCCTGGTCGATGGCACGCAGCGCGCCCACGCCCTGGTCGTCGTCGTGGTTCCACACCGCGTCGAAGCTCGACTGGGCCTGCAGGAGCTGGGCCATCTTGGCCTGCCCGGACTCCACCGTGAACTCGGCGGCCTGGCGGGCCACCTTCCTGACGTTCGGGTAGTTCTTCAGGGCGTCGTCGAAGCCCTTGGTGCGCTGCTTGGTGAGTTCCAGGTTGTCGAGTCCGGCCAGTTCGATGACCTTGGCGTTCGACTTCCCCTTGAGTTTCTCGCCGATGTAGTGGCCGGCGTTGAGGCCCATGCCGTAGTTGTCGCCGCCTATCCAACAGCGGTACGCCTGCGGGGTGTTGAAGATCCGGTCCAGGTTCACGACCGGGATCCCGGCGCGCATCGCCTTGAGCCCGACCTGGGTGAGGGCCTTGCCGTCCGCGGGCAGCACGACCAGAACGTCGACCTTCTTGTTGATCAGGGTCTCTATCTGGCCGATCTGCTGGGCGGTGTCGTTGGAGCCCTCGGTGATCTCCAGGGTGACGTCCGAGTACTTCTTCGCCCGGTTCTTGGCGTTGTCGTTGATGGCGTTGAGCCAGCCGTGGTCGGCCTGGGGTCCGGCGAAGCCGATGGTGACCGGCTTGCCGGGCGAGTCGGAGGCGGCCGGCTGGTCGTTCGCGGCGGGCTCGTCGTCGCCGGAGTCGTTGCTGGTGCAACCTGCGAGGAGGGCACCGGCCCCGACGGCGGCGGTCCCGAAGAGCAGCCCTCTGCGACTGGTGAAGCGGCTCATGTGCTGTGGCATGGCGGTGAACCCTTTCCTCAGGTCGTGCTTGCGGTACGGCGCTGGACCAGCACGGCGGCGACGATGATCGCTCCCTTGGCGATCTGCTGGACGTCGCTCTGCAGGTTGTTCAGGGCGAAGATGTTGGTGATCGTGGTGAAGATCAGGACGCCGAGCACGGAGCCGGTGATGGTGCCGCGGCCCCCGCTGAGCAGGGTTCCGCCGATGATCGCGGCGGCGATGGCGTCGAGTTCGTAGAGGTTGCCGTTGGTGTTCTGGCCGGAACCGGACAGGACGATCAGCAGGAAGGCGGCGATGCCGCAGCACAGTCCGGACAGCAGGTAGAGGTAGAGGCGCTGGCGGCGGACGTCGATGCCGGCGAGCCGGGCGGCCTCGGCGTTGCCGCCGACGGCGACGGTGCGCCGGCCGAAGGTGGTGCGGTTCAGCACCAGCCAGCCGATGATCGTCACGACCGCGAAGACCAGGACGAGTGGCGGGATCCCGAGGACGTAGGCGTCGCGCTCCCCCAGGTCGAGGACGGAGGACACGGTCACGACCTGGGTGCTGCCGTCGGTGATCTGCAGGGCGAGTCCGCGGGCCGAGGCGAGCATGGCGAGCGTGGCGATGAAGGGGACCATCGCGCCGTACGCGATGAGCAGCCCGTTGACCAGGCCGCAGCCGACTCCGACGATCACCGCGGTGAAGAGGATGCCCGCGAAGCCGTACTCCTGGGTGGCGACGGTGGTGGCCCACACCGAGGAGAGGGCGACGATCGCGCCGACGGACAGGTCGATGCCGCCCGAGGTGATGACGAAGGTCATGCCGACGGTGACGACACCGATCACCGAGGCCTGGGTGAGGACGAGTTGGAGGTTGCGGGTGTCGAGGAACTCGTCGGGCTTGGTGATGCCGCCGATGAGGACCAGTACGGCGAGCACGCCGAGGAGGGAGAGGGTGCGGACGTCGGCGTGGGCGAACACCCCTCGCCAGGCGGACGGTTCGCTCACCGAAGGCACTTTGTCGGCGCTTCCCCGGGGCGGGGACACATGTTGCGTCATGACGCCGGGCTTCCTTCCATGACGAGGTCGAGTACACGGTGTTCGTCGAGCTCACGGGCGGGCGCCCGGTGGACGACACGGCCTTCGCGGAGCACCAGGACGCGGTCGGCGAGGCCGAGCACCTCGGGGACCTCGCTGGAGACCAGCAGCACGGCCAGTCCTTCGTCGGCCAGGCGCCTCACGACCGCGTACAGCTCGGCGCGGGCTCCGACGTCGACGCCCCGGGTGGGTTCGTCGAGCAGCAGGACGCGGCAGCCGCGCAGCAGCCAGCGGGCCAGGACGGCTTTTTGCTGGTTGCCGCCGGACAGGGTGCGGATCGGCACGGAGGGGTTGTCGGGCCGCAGCGACAGTTCGCGGGTCGCCGCCCGGGCCGCGCCGAGTTCGGCGCCCCGGTCGATCCAACCGGCCCGGGAGAAGCGGGACATGGAGGAGACGGAGACGTTGCGGGTGACCGACTCCAGCATCAGCAGGGCCTGCGCCTTGCGTTCCTCGGGGGCGAGCCCGATCCCGGCGCGGACGGCGGCGCGGACACTGCCGGGCTTCAACGCTGTTCCGTCCAAGGCGACTTGACCGGCGGTGGGCTTGCGGGCGCCGTAGATCGTCTCCAGGATCTCGGAGCGTCCCGAGCCGACGAGTCCGGCGAGGCCCACGATCTCCCCGGGGTGGACCACGAGGTCGAGGGGCTCGAACTCACCCTGCCGGGCCAGGCCCTTGACCTCCAGAACGGGCGGACCACCAGGTCCCGACGCCGGCCGCTCGGGGAAGACGTACTCGACGTTGCGGCCCGTCATCAGCGCCACGACCTCGCGGGTCGGCGTCGATTTGGCGGGCAGTCCGACGGCGACGGCCCGGCCGTCCTTGAGGACGGTCACCCGGTCGCCGATCCGCCGGATCTCCTCCAGGCGGTGGGAGATGTAGACGACGGCGACGCCCTCGGCGGTGAGGTCGCCGACGATGCGGAAGAGGTTGTCGACCTCGTCCGGGTCGAGGGCGGCGGACGGTTCGTCCATCACGATGAGCCGTACGTCGTGGGAGAGGGCCCGCGCCATGGACACGATCTGCTGCTGCGCGGCCGGCAACTCCCCGACCAGGCGCGCCGGATCGATCTCCGGGTGCCCAAGACGTCGCAGCAGCGCGGCTGTCGACCGACGGGCCGCCTTGCCCCGTACGACGAACCCCGCGGCCGTGGGTTCATGGCCGAGGTGGACGTTCTCGGCGACGGACAGGTGCTCCACCAGGTCGAGTTCCTGGTAGATGGTGGCGATGCCGAGGCGCATGGCGGCGATCGGTGAGCGGAGGGTGACCTCCTCGCCCTGCCAGCGCAGCCGGCCGGTGTCGGGCTGGTGGGCACCGGCCAGCACCTTGATGAGGGTGGACTTCCCGGCCCCGTTCTGGCCGAGCAGACAGTGCACTTCACCGGCCTGGACGTCGAGGTCGACGCCGTCGAGGGCCCGGACTCCGGGGAACGTCTTGGTGATGCCGGACATGCTGAGCAGCGGTGGTTCTGGTGCCATGAGGTCCCCTTGGCGGGCGTGCGGGCCGGTTTCAGGGCAGGGCGAAGCAGGGCGCTGTGCTGGAGGGGCCGGGCGCGGCGGGAAGAGCCGCAGCCGAACGGGCCGTACCGGGATGGCTTACGCGGGTGAGAACAGGTGGTCGCTGATGAGCCGGGCCGCGCCGATGACTCCGGCGGTGGGGCCCAACTCCCCCAGAACGATGGGCAGGTTGCCGGTCGCCAGGGGCAGCGACTGGCGGTAGACCTGGGTGCGGATCGCGGCGAGCAGGGTGTGGCCGAGTCCGGTCACCCCGCCGCCGATCACCACCAGGCCCGGGTTGAAGAAGGAGACCAGTCCGGCGATGACCTGACCGGTCCGGTTGCCGCCCTCACGGATCAGGTCGAGAGCGGTGGGGTCGCCGGCGGCAGCGGCGGCGGCGACGTCGACCGCGGTCAGGCCGCCGTTCGCCGTGTGCCGTGCGGCGAGTACCTCGGAGCGTCCCTGCTCGACCGCCTCCACGGCGTCCCGGGCGAGGGCAGCCCCGCTGAAGTGGGCTTCGAGGCAACCCCGGTTGCCGCAGGCGCACGGGCGGCCGTCGGGTACGGCCTGGATGTGCCCGATGTCGCCCGCGCTGCCGGTCACCCCGCGGTGCACCTCACCGCCGGCGACGATGCCGCAGCCGATGCCGGTGCCGATCTTGACGCAGAGGAAGTCGCCCACGGAGCGTGCCACGCCCGCGTGCATCTCCCCCATCGCCATCAGGTTCACGTCGTTGTCGACCATGACCGGACAGCCGAGTTCCTGACTGAGCGCCTCCCGCACGGGGAAGCCGTCCCAGCCCGGCATGATCGGTGGAGCCACCGGTACGCCCTCGGGGAAGCGGACCGGTCCCGGGACGCCGATGCCGGCGCCGTCGAAACCCTCCGCGAGCCCCGAGGCCCTCAACTTGGCGGCCATGGCCAGGACTTGCTCGAAGACGGCGACCGGGCCCTCGCGGACGTCCATGGGCTGGTTGAGATGTCCGAGGATCTCCAGTTCGGCGTTGGTGACGGCGACGTCGACCGAGGTCGCGCCGATGTCCACGCCGAGGAAACGCAGGTTGGGGGCGAGCCGGATGTTGTGGGAGCGGCGCCCGCCGCGGGAGGCGGCGAGTCCGTCGGCCACGATCAGGCCCGTCTCCAGGAGCCGGTCCACCTCCACGGCCAGCTTGGACCGTGACAGGTCGACCTGATCGCCCAGTTGCGCACGGGAGTTGGGTCCTCCGTCGCGCAACAGCTTGAGCAGCCGGGCCTGATGCGCGTTCGCGGGTCGTGCCGTCATGCGTCTCACGAGCCCCTCCCCGCCTCATTCGGCCACCAGTTGCCGGGCTTTCGAGGGGAACGTAGCAGCGGCTGCCGAACCTGGGAAGAAGCTGTGCAGAGATTGATGCCGACTTTCTCCACTCACAGGACAAAGACGTGTCCGCACTCTGGCGTCCCGGCGCGTGCCACCGCAGGATGGGCGCGAGGGAGGGGTGCGCATGTTCCTGGTGACGGGTGCGACGGAGAACGTGGAGGCCGAACTCGTGCGGGCTCCGGCGGAGTCCGGCGGGCGGGGAGGCCGTGGTGGGAGCTATGACCGACTCGATACCGTACGGGCCGCACTGGACGGCGTACGGGGGCTGTTCCTGATGCCCGCGCGCGCGGGGGGCTTTCCTTCCCTGGTGCCCGGGCACGAGGGCTGCTCCTGATGGTCCGACTAGAGGGGGGCTACTCCTGATGGTTCGGGTACGGGGGCCAGCGGCAGGTTCCGGCGGACGCGCGAGCCGCGGGTGTGCACCGGGCGGTCCTGCTCTCGGGCCTGTCGGGCGGGCACCAGCGACCGGGACAACGCTGCCGTCGGCTATCTGCCGGCCGCGGAGGACGCCGCTACGCGACTCGGGTCCCCGATGGACCTTCGTCCGCCAGGCGAGCGTCACGAGCAAGGCGCTCCGGCTCGCGGACCAGATCCGCGAGGGCGACACGGTCCGGGTGCCCTTCCCGGTCGCGCGGACCACCGGCATCGACCTGTACGACATCGCGCAGGTCGCTCTGCGAGCCCTGCTGTCCAACGAGTTGGCGCTCACGTCCGCCCCGAGGCGCTGTTGCCCGCCGAACGCGTCCGGATGCACGCCCCAAGACGGAGGCGGCCGGCATGCCGAAACCGTAGGTGGAGCAGGTCACGGGGCGCGCACCGCGCACCTTCGCCCGCCGCACCCGGGGCCACGCGGACGCGTCCCAGTGAGGGGACTACGACCGCTGGCGGGCGTGATACGACGTCCGTGTGTGCTCGGTGTGTTCCCGCATCAGCTCGGTGGCACGCCGCTCGTCACGAGCCGCGATCGCGGCGATCAGTTCACGATGCTCGATCCACGACTGCCGGCCACGCTGGCGGGCCACCGGCGTGTAGTACCAGCGCACCCGCCGATCCACCTGCCCCGCCAGCTCCGCGAGGACCGCGTTGCCCGCCAACTCCATGACCTTCGCGTGGAGCCGGGCGTTCAGAGCGACCGCCGCGTCCACGTCGTCGTTGTCGACGGCCTTCTCACCCTCCGTGCACAGCGCTTCCAGGGCGGCAATACCGGCGCTGCCCGCGTTCGCCGCCGCCAGCCGAGCCGCCTCGGCCTCCAGCAGGGTACGCACGGTGAGGAGTTGATCCGCCTCCTCATCCGTCGGCTCATGCACGAACGCCCCCTGAGCCGGCCGCAGATCCACCCACCCCTCGCTGTTCAACCGCTGCAACGCCTCCCGCACCGGCTGCCGCGACACCCCCAGATGACCCGCCAACTCACTCTCCACCAGATGCTGACCCGGCTGCAGAGCACGCGTCGTGATCAACTCCAACAACGCCTCGTACACGCGGTCACGCAGCGGACCGGGACGTTCCAGCTTCGGCACGGCTCCCTGCGGCAGTCCCGTCGACAACATCGCGGTCCCCCTCCTCGGCGGCGGACACCCCCGTACACCCCTGACTGCTTGCCTTTTGTCTACAGTCTACGGCGCACAGGGGCCAGGTAAACCGCGAGTCGGCCTCGTCACATCCCGCCCGTCATGGACAGTGGACGACCTGACCGGCGTAGGACAGGTTCCCGCCGAACCCGAACAGAAGCACCGGGTCACCGGTGGAGATCTCGCCCCGCTCGACCAGTTTGGAGAACGCGAGCGGAATGCTGGCCGCCGAGGTGTTCCCGGACTCCGAGACGTCGCGGGCCACGACGGCGTTGACCGCACCGATCTTCTCCGCGAGCGGATCGATGATCCGCAGGTTCGCCTGGTGCAGCACGACCGCCGCGAGGTCGGCGGGCGTGAGCCCGGCGCGTTCGCAGGCCTGCCGGGCCAGCGCCGGGAGCTTCGTGGTCGCCCAGCGGTAGACGCTCTGCCCCTCCTGCGCGAACCGCGCCGGCTCGCCCTCGATCCGCACGGCGTGCCCCATCTCGGGCACCGATCCCCACAGGACCGGCGAGATGCCGGGCACGTCGGCCCCCTCGACGACCGCCGCGCCCGCCCCGTCGCCGACGAGCACGCAGGTGGTGCGGTCACTCCAGTCGGTCACCGCGGACATCTTGTCGGCGCCGATCACCAGCGCCCGGGTCGCCGCACCGGCCCGGACGGTGTGGTCGGCGGTGGCCAGCGCGTGGGTGAAGCCGGCGCAGACCACGTTGACGTCCATCGCGGCGGGCGAGGGGATGCCGAGCCGGGCGGCGACCCGGGCGGCCATGTTCGGGGACCGGTCGACGGCGGTCGAGGTGGCGACCAGGACCAGGTCGATGTCGGCGGGGGCGAGCCCTGCCGCGGCCAGCGCCTTGGCGGCGGCGTGCGAGGCGAGTTCGTCGACCGGCTCGTCGGGGCCGGCGATGTGGCGGGTCCGGATCCCCACCCGGGACCTGATCCACTCGTCGCTGGTGTCGACCAGGCCCGCCAGTTCCTCGTTGGTGAGAACCTTGGCGGGCTGGTAGTGGCCGACTGCGGCGATCCGCGAGCCGTTCATGGGGGGTCCCCCTCGTTGCCTTGGGTAGCCGGATCCCCCAGTCTGATCAGTGACTCACGGGTACGCGGGCACGTAAGGCCACAGGAAACGGGCGCCCGAGTTGTCGGCTTCCCTCACCCCTCGGACGCCCGGACACCTGCCGAACGGTTACTTGGTGAACAGCTGCGTCGCCTTCTGGACGAGCTCGTAGAGCCCGTAGCCGAGCGGCGCGCCCACCCACACCCAGGCCAGGGCGATCAGCGGACGCCGGTCAGGCGGACTCTGGCTGCTGTCGGGCTGTGACATCGGCGGCCTCCCTCGGTGCGGGAATGTGGTGACGGGCGCTGACGGGGCGGACCAGCTCGTTGGCGACGAACCCGACGACGAGCAGCCCGATCATGATCACGAAGGACATCCCGTAGAGGGCGGAGCCGCTCTTGCCCGCGTCCTCCTGGCGGTCGGCGATCCAGTTCACGATCAGCGGTCCGAGGACACCGGCCGTGGACCAGGCGGTGAGCAGCCGGCCGTGGATGGCCCCGACCTGGTAGGCCCCGAAGAGATCCTTCAGATAGGCGGGGACCGTCGCGAAACCGCCGCCGTAGAAGGACAGGATCACCAGCGCGCACAGGATGAACAGCGGCTTGGAGGAGTCGCCGAACAGGGCGATGAGCCCGTACATCACCGCACCCACGCCCAGGTAGACGCGGTAGATGTTCTTCCGTCCGATCAGGTCGGACGTCGACGACCAGCCGATACGGCCCGCCATGTTGGCCGCCGACAGCAGCGCGACGAAGCCGGCCGCGGCCGACACCGAGACCGGGGTCGAGGTGCCCTTGAAGAAGTCGGTGATCATCGGGGCGGCCTTCTCCAGGATGCCGATGCCCGCGGTCACGTTCATACAGAGCACGACCCACAGACACCAGAACTGGGGTGTGCGCACGGCGTTGCGCGCCGAGACCTGCGGCCCTTCGAAGGCACTGGGCGCGCTCTCGACCGGCTTCTCGCTGCGCGGCACGCGCACCAGCAGGACTCCGAGGAGCATGAAGACGGCGTACGACAGCCCGTGCACGAGGAACGCGAGCGCGATCCCGGAGCTGTCGGAGCCGAAGGACTCCAGCATCTGTGCCGACCAGGGCGAGGCGATGAGCGCGCCGCCGCCGAAGCCCATGATGGCGATCCCGGTGGCCATGCCTGGCCGGTCCGGGAACCACTTGATCAGGGTGGAGACCGGCGAGATGTAACCGATGCCGAGGCCTATGCCGCCGACGAAGCCATAGCCGAGGACGATGAGCCAGTATTGCTCGGTGGCCGCGCCCAGCGCGGAGAGCAGGAAGCCGGACGAGAAGCAGATCAGCGCCACCGTCATCGCCCAGCGCGGCCCGTTGCGCTCCACGAGCGTGCCGCCGAACGCGGCCGACAGGCCGAGCATCACGATGCCGAGCTGGAAGGGCAGTGCGCTCTGCGTGCCGCTGAGACCGAGCGCGGACTCGAGCGGCGGCTTGAACACGGACCAGGCGTACGCCTGCCCGATGGAGAGGTGGACCGAGAGAGCGGCCGGGGGGACGAGCCAGCGGCTCCACCCCGGGGGCGCGACAGGGGGACTCATGATCCCGGACGGTAGGAACAAACGAGCTGGTTGAAAAGACGGCGCGTCGACCGTATGCGATGAGCGGTATCCGGCACGCGACGAACGGTCGAACGGACCGGTGCGCAGGGCGTGTTGGGCCACCCGCGCGCTGTTGCCACACATCGACCGCAACCCATACTGTAGACAGTATATCGCCAGGCGTACGGGATCGGCGGTGCAGGACAATGGGCAGCAGATGCAGCAGACGCAGCAAGGGCCGTTTCGGCTACCAGCACGTACAGAACCGGGACTGAGGCACATATGGGACGAGTCACGGAACGACGCAAGGTGATCCGTATCCGCGACGGGGCGATCTCGTCCCGCCCGGACACCCTGGTCACCGAGGAACCGCTGGAGATCCGCCTCAACGGCAAACCCCTCGCCATCACCATGCGCACCCCCGGCGACGACTTCGCCCTCGCCGCCGGCTTCCTGGTCAGCGAGGGGGTCCTCGCCCGGCAGAGCGACCTGCTGAACATCGTCTACTGCGCGGGAGCCACCGCGGACGGCTCGAACACCTACAACGTCGTCGACGTGAAGACGGCCCCCGGCGTGGTCATCCCCGACATCACCCTCGAACGCAACGTCTACACGACCTCCTCCTGCGGCCTGTGCGGCAAGGCCAGCCTCGACGCGGTGCGCACCACCACTCGCTGGCCGATCGACGACGCACCCCCGCTCCGCATCGACCCCGATCTCCTCGCGAGCCTGCCCGACCGGCTCCGTGCGGCCCAGCAAGTCTTCGACCGCACCGGCGGGCTGCACGCCGCCGCCCTGTTCACCGAGGACGGCGAACTCCTCGACGTACGCGAGGACGTCGGCCGCCACAACGCCGTCGACAAACTCGTCGGCCGCGCCCTGCAGAACGCGAACCTCCCCCTGTCCCGGGTGATCCTGCTGGTCTCCGGCCGGGCCTCCTTCGAGCTGGCACAGAAGGCCGTCATGGCCGGCATCCCCGTGCTGGCCGCCGTGTCCGCACCCTCCTCCCTGGCCGTCGACCTCGCCACCGAGACCGGCCTGACCCTGGTCGGCTTCCTGCGCGGCCGCTCCATGAACGTGTACGCGGGAGAACACCGGCTCACCCTGGAGACCGCCACGGCCACCCAGAACTGACTGCGACTGCGAGGGCTCAGTCCGCCGCGAAGCGCACCTGGTCCACCGCCACCACCGCCCCCGGGCGCCGGGCGCCTGGCCGTGAACTCGCCGAGGTTGGTGGCGATCCCACCGAACACCAGCGTGCTGACGCCGTGTTCACGCAGTCGCGCGTCCAGATCGGTGTCCTGGAAGGCACCGATGGTCCGTTTCACGATCTCGACGCCACCGTCGAACCCCGCAAAGGCACCGCGAGCGGCGCGGTCACGACGGAACGTCGTCCGCCATCAGCCCTCCGTATCGGAGATCCGGATCAACAGGCTCATGAACTGGGCGCGTTCGGCCGTCGAGAGCGGAGACAGCAGTTCGTCGTTGGCCGTGCGGGCCGCCTTCTCGCAGCGTTTCAGCAGCCGCGCCCCCTCGCCCGTGAGGGACACCGCGTTCTTGCGGCGGTCCCGGGGGTCGGGTTCGCGCAGGACGAGACCGGCGGACTGGAGGTCGTTCAGGATGCCGACCAGGTCCTTGGGGTCGAGCCGCACCCCGCGGCCGAGGTCGGCCTGGGCGACGGGGGCGAGGTCGCGGACGGCGGAGAGCACCACGTGGTGCCACATCTTCAGGCCCTCGGCGGCCAACGCCTCGGCCACCAGAGCCCGTCCGCGGGCAGCGGCACGGCCGAGGAGCCAGCTGGGGAGGGAGCGGATCGCGGGCAGGGGTGCTTCGGCCATGCGGCCAGCCTAGCCACTATTCATTGGACTTCCCAACGACCATCTCTCTATCGTTGGGAGTACCAATGAATCCACGGGAGGTCGGTGCGATGCGTCGCGTCCGCTACGAGTCCACGGGTGGCCCGCTGTTCCTGGAGGAGGCGCCCGTCCCCGAGCCGGGCCCGGGCGAGCTCCTGGTGCGCTGCGAGGCGGTCGGGGTCACCCTCCCGGTCGTCCGCAAGGTCAGCGGGGCCGCGCAGCCGGTGCCGCTCGGGGGTGAGCTCGCCGGTGCGGTGGTGGCCGTCGGCGCGGGCGTCACCCGCTTCCGGCCCGGCGAACGTGTCACGGGGCTGTGCTTCGGCCACGGTTACGCCGACTTCGCGCTGCTGCACGAGGCCATGGCCTCCCCGGTCCCCGACGGCGCTTCGGCGGTCGACGCGGTCGCCCTGGTCCGCAGCGGGCTGGTCGCACTCGGCGCGCTGGAGGCGGCACGCCCCGAGCCGGGAGAGGCGGCGCTGATCACGGCGGCGGCAAGCGGGGTCGGCCACCTCGCCGTGCAGCTCGCACGGGTCCGGGGGGCGTCCCGGGTCGTGAGCGCGGTCTCCGACCCGGCCAAGGCGGCCTTCGTGCACGCACTCGGCGCCGACGCCACCGCCCTGTACGCGGACGACAGTTGGGGTGAACCTGTCGACTACGTCCTCGACGCGGTCGGCGGCGAGCTGCTCACCCCGGCGCTGGCCGCGCTGGCACCGGGCGGGCGGCTGGTGGCGTACAGCTCGGGCGGCGGGACGATCCAGGCGTACGACCTGCTCGTGGGCGCCAAGTCCGTGACGGGCTTCCAGATGGCGCGGATCGCCCGTGAGCGCCCGGAGTTGTACGAACGGTGGCGCCGGGAACTGTGGCGGATGTTCCTGGACGGCACGCTGCGGCCCGCCGTGCACGGGGAGTTCGCCCTGGAGGACGCGGCGAAGGCGCACGAGGTGATCGAGTCGCGGCGCAACCTCGGAAAGGTCGTACTCCGTCCCTGACGGGACAGGCGAGCGGTTCTTGTGAGGCGCGGGGCGGTGAACCACCGTCCGCGCACCGAAGGTCACCTTTCCTCGGCGGGCCACAGCCGCTAACGTCGCGAACCGTGCCCGAGGACGCACGAGCACGACGGCGAACCGGCACCGGCGTAGGGCTGCTGCTGGCGCTGGTGCTCGGAGCCGTGCTGATCTCCGCCCTCCCGGACGGCGGCGGGCGGGACTCCGGCGACTGCACACCGCTCACCGTCGGCTCCTGGTCGGCCGACGACCGCCTCACCGCCGAGTTCGCCCGCTACGGCGACGACGGCGCCCGCGGCGACGACTGGACCGGCGGCGACGGCACCCACTCGGTGCGGCTGCCCGACGGACGGCTGCTGTGGCTGTTCTCCGACACTTACCTCGGCCAGGTGTACGGACCGCCCAACCCGTTCGGCGAGTCGTACGCGTGGCGCGACACCACCGCCCCGCTGGTGCGCAATTCGGCGGTGCTGATGCGCGACGGCCGCCTGGAGGCCACCCTCCCGGCACCCCTGTTCCCGGACCCGGCCCCGAACCAGTGGCGCTGGCCGGTCGCGGCCCGCGTCGAACCCCGCTCCCCCGGCTCGGACGAACAGGTCGTCAGGGTGCTGCTGTGGGTGCGGACGGCGGGCCAGTACCCCTGGATCTACGGCGTCCCGACCGCCACCGAGGTCGCCACGCTCTCGCTGCCCGACCTGCGCGTCGAGTCGATCACGACGGTCCTCGACGAGCAGCGGGTCGAGGACCCCTCCCGGCGGGTGCTGTTCGGCACGACGCTGGTCGAGGACGGCGAGTGGACGTACGTCTTCGGCGGCGACGACGGCCGGGCCGCATCCCGGTCCGCCTCCTCGGCGTACGTGGCCCGGGTGCCGAAGGGCGGGCTCGCCGAGCCGGGCGCCTGGGAGTACTGGGACGGCTCGGCCTGGACGACCGGTGCCCGCCCGCGCCCGGTGCTCGGGGACGGGCGGCGCACCGGGGTGGGCAGCGCCTTCTCCGTCGTACGGCAGGACGGGACGTACGTCCTGTTCACCATGGCCGCGGGGACGAAGGGGCTCGCGGCCGTGACCTCGTACTGGGCCTGCTCCCCCACCGGGCCGTGGCACGGTCCGGAGAAGGACTTCACCCCGTCCCTGCCCCCGGGCCAGGTCGCCGCCTACAACCCGCAGGCGCACCTCGAAATGAGCGGCGGGGGGCGGCTGGTGCTGAGCTACGACGTCAACTGGCTGGAGACGGCGGTCGCTTCGTCCCAGCTCAACCGGAACGTGTCGTTGTACCGACCGCGGTTCGTGACGCTGCGGCTGACCCCGGCGCGCTGACCTCCCGGGTCTCCTCCGGGACGGGGTCGTGCGAGCGGCGCTTGGCGATCACCGCGCAGACCATCAGCTGCATCTGGTGGAAGAGCATCAGCGGCAGCACGGCGAGCGAGGCGTGGGCGCCGAACAGGACGCTGGCCATGGGGAGTCCGGAGGCGAGGGACTTCTTCGAGCCCGCGAACTGGATGGCGATGCGGTCCTCGCGGCCGAAGCGGAGCCCCTTGGCGCCGTACCAGGTCAGGGCGAGCATCAGGGCGAGCAGAACGGCCTCGACGATCAGGAGCCCGCCGAGCCTGAGCGGGCTCACCTGGTGCC
Source organism: Streptomyces sp. NPDC024687 (assembly GCF_055559055.1). Taxonomy (NCBI): domain Bacteria; kingdom Bacillati; phylum Actinomycetota; class Actinomycetes; order Kitasatosporales; family Streptomycetaceae; genus Streptomyces; species Streptomyces sp. NPDC024687. The sequence continues at coordinate 1,084,515 of NZ_JBVHLJ010000002.1, forward strand.
AGATGCCCTGGACCATGCCCTCGCTGAACGCGGTGTAGACGACCAGCAGGATCGACCCGCGGTCGACGAGGCCGAGGATCTTCTTGTGGCGGGTGATGAAGCCGCCGATCCAGCGGCGCGTCACCTGGCCCGCCAGGAACGGCACGAGCAGTTGGAGCACGATCTCCAGGAGCGAGTCGGCGGAGAACCCGCCGCTGCTGCCGAGCAGGGCGGCCGCGAGGAGCGGGGTGAGGACGATGCCGACCAGGGAGGAGAAGGAGCCTGCGCAGATCGCGGCGGGCACGTTGCCGCGGGCGATGGAGGTGAAGGCGATCGAGGACTGGATGGTGGAGGGGACCAGGGTGAGGAAGAGCAGGCCCTGGTAGAGCGGGTCGGTCAGGAAGACCGGGACGAGTCCGCGGGCGGCCAGGCCCAGCAGCGGGAAGATCACGAATGTACAGGCGAGGACCGTGACGTGCAGCCGCCAGTGCTTGAGGCCGTCGAGGGCCTCACGGGTGGACAGGCGGGCGCCGTACAGGAAGAAGAGGAAGGCGATCGCCGCCGTGGAGGCTCCGGAGGCCACGTCCGCGGAGGTCCCGCGTGCCGGTACGAGGGCCGCGAGGCCCACCGTGCCGAGCAGCAACAGGATGTACGGGTCGACCGGCATCCAGGCCGGCCACTTCAGGCGCTTCACGGTGCTCCACTTACTCGTGTTCGACGACGGTACGGCCTCATGACGGGTACCTCCCTCGGGGCGGAAGGACCCCCTCCATCGTCCTCCTTCCCTGCTTGATCGGGAATCCCGTATACCGCTCTGACTGTCATCACGTTCCGCGATAAGCTCCCGGCATGTACGACCCGTCGCAGTTGCGTACGTTCCTGGCGGTGGCGCAGACCTTGAGCTTCACCCAGGCCGCCCGGCGGCTGGGGCTGCGCCAGTCGACCGTGAGCCAGCATGTGCGGCGTCTGGAGGAGGCCGCGGGGCGGCAGTTGTTCACCCGGGACACCCACTCCGTGGAGCTGACGGAGGACGGCGAGGCGATGCTGGGGTTCGCGCGGCGGATCCTGGAGGTGCACGACCAGGCGACGGCGTTCTTCACGGGCACGCGGCTGCGGGGGCGGCTGCGGTTCGGGGCGTCGGAGGACTTCGTCCTCACCCGGCTGCCGGAGATCCTGGAGGGCTTCCGGTACGACCATCCCGAGGTGGACCTGGAGCTGACGGTGGAGCTGTCGGGCACCCTGCACGAGCAGCTGGCCGCCGGGAAGCTGGACCTCGTACTCGCCAAGCGGCGGCCGGAGGACCCCCGGGGTGAGCTGGTGTGGCACGACCGGCTGGTGTGGATCGGCGCGGAGCGGCTGCGCCTGGACGCGGACCGTCCGGTGCCGCTGATCGTGTATCCGCCGCCGGGGATCACTCGGACGCTGGCCCTGGAGGCACTGGAGCGGCAGGGGCGGGAGTGGCGGATCGTGTGCACCAGCGGGAGTCTCAACGGGCTGATCGCCGCCGCGCGGGCCGGGCTGGGGGTGATGGCGCACTCCCGGGGCCTGGTGCCGCCGGGGCTGGTGCGGGTGCCCGACCGGTCCGGGCTGCCGGAGCTGGGGCAGGTGGACTTCGTGCTGGTCCACGGCCGTCGCCGGACGGCCGCGCAGGGGGCGGCCGAAGCGCTGGCCGCCGCGATCCTGGCGGGCGGGGACAGGCTGCACCGGCAGTGAGGCCCTCGGCCGGAGTGACACATTCCGGGGTGGCGGCGCTGAAGGAAGAAGAGGACGGCATCCCGCGGACAACCGTTTCACCAAGGCCGCGAGCCGTAACCGGGACGTACAGATTCAGTGGAGATTGACGGCCTGGAAACTTACGCAACCGTCGGTTTTCTGTCCGACCCTTCCCCATGTGAGGGTATTTTCCGGTACTGACCAGGCCATACGTGAGCACCGCTCGGCTTCGGCCCCTCTCCCGCCGGATGTCAGGGTGGGGTAGCTTTCACGGCGCTGTGCGGAGCTTCACAGCGCGCCAGGGAGAGCGGGAGCGGGGTTTGCGCGAGTTCACCAACCCTCCGTTGGCGTTGGCACCCCCGGTGGGCGGACTGGCCGACGTCGTCTTCGAGCATGCCCAGAACGACCCCGTGCACATCGCCCTCGGCCGCAAGGACGAGAAGGGGCAGTGGCGGGACGTGACGTCCGCGGAGTTCCGCGACGAGGTCCTGGCCCTCGCCAAGGGACTGCTCGCCCAGGGCATCCGCTTCGGCGACCGGGTCGCGATCATGTCCCGTACCCGCTACGAGTGGACGCTGTTCGACTTCGCCCTGTGGACGATCGGCGCGCAGGTGGTGCCGGTCTACCCGACCTCCTCCGCCGAGCAGTGCTTCTGGGCGCTGTACGACTCCGAGTGCACAGCCGCGATCGTGGAGCACGAGGACCACGCGATGACGATCGCCACCGTCATCGACCGGCTGCCGCAGCTGCACCGGCTGTGGCAGCTGGACTCCGGCGCGGTGCGGGAGCTGTACGACGCGGGCGCCGCCATCGAGGACGAGGTGGTGCACCGCCACCGGCAGGCCGTGACCCCGGACTCGGTCGCGACGATCATCTACACCTCGGGCACCACCGGCCGCCCCAAGGGCTGTGTGATCACCCACGGCAACTTCATGTACGAGGCGGACACCGTCATCGAGCGCTGGGAGCCGGTGTTCCACTCCAAGAAGGGCGACGAGGCGGCGACGCTGCTGTTCCTGCCGCTCGCGCACGTCTTCGGGCGGATGGTGCAGGTCGCCGCGATCCGTGGCCGGGTCCGCTTCGGCCACCAGCCGCAGATGAACGCGGCCGCCCTGCTGCCCGACCTCGCCGCGTTCAAGCCGACGTTCTTCCTCGGGGTGCCGTACATCTTCGAGAAGGTCTTCAACGCCTCCCGCCGCAAGGCCGAGAAGGAAGGCAAGGCCGGCCCGTTCGAGAAGGCCGTCGACGTGGCGGTGAAGTACGCGGAAGCCATGGAGGCCAAGGCCTGGGGGATCGGGCCCGGACCGTCGGCGGGGCTGCGGATGCAGCACCAGCTCTTCGACAAGCTCGTCTACTCCAAGATGCGGGCGGCCATGGGCGGCCGCATCAAGCAGGCCATGACCGGCGGCTCGGCCATGGACCGCAAGCTCGGGCTGTTCTTCGCCGGCGCGGGCGTGCACATCTACGAGGGGTACGGCCTCACCGAGACGACCGCGGCGGCGACCGCCAACCCGCCCGAGCGCACCCGCTACGGCACGGTCGGGCAGCCCATCCCCGGCATGACCGTGCACATCGCGGACGACGGCGAGATCTGGCTGTACGGCCCCAACGTCTTCCAGGGCTACCTCAACAACGAGAAGGCCACCGACGAGTCCCTGCACGACGGCTGGCTGGCCACCGGGGACCTCGGCTCCCTCGACGAGGACGGCTATCTCACCATCACCGGCCGCAAGAAGGAGATCCTCGTCACCTCCGGCGGCAAGAGCGTCTCCCCCGGTGTGCTGGAGGAGCGGGTGCGCGACCATCCCCTGGTCTCGCAGTGCATCGTCGTGGGCAACGACCGCCCCTACATCGCCGCCCTGGTCACCCTCGACCAGGAGGCCGTCGAGCACTGGCTGGGGATGCGCGACAAGCCCCGGATGTCCCCCGCCGAGCTGGTGCGCGACGCCGACCTGGAGACCGAGGTGCGGCGCGCGGTGGTCGCCGCCAACACCCTGGTCTCGCAGGCCGAGTCGATCCGTACGTTCCGCATCCTGGCGCAGCCCTTCACCGAGGAGCACGGGCTGCTGACCCCGTCGCTGAAGCTGAAGCGCAAGGCGATCGAGACGGCGTACGCGGGCGAGGTCGACGCCCTGTACCGGGCCTGAACCTGCCTCACACGAGCTGGTAGCCGCGCAGGTTCGTCAGCAGGAGATAGGTGTCCTGGAGGGACCCCGAGGTGTCGCCGAGGGAGCGGTAGATGCCCCACTTCGGGCGCACCCGGTCTGCCAGGAAGGTGTCGACCCCGGTCTTGGACGCGTCGATCACCGTCGAGCCGCCGGTCTTGAGGATCCAGCGGACCGAGCCCGCCGAGCCGTTGCCCACCTTGATCTGGAAGTCGACGTCGGTCCACCTGTCGTGCAGCGGGTCCAGGCTGGTGCGGCCCACGAGGGCGTCGCTGTCGAACAGCTTCAGTTCGATGGTCTGCGCCCCGTTCACCCGGCGCAGGGACTGCACGACGATCGGCGAGGTGCCGGTGCCCGGCTGCTTCATCTGCATGATGTGGGTGAAGCTGGTGGTGGCCTTCAGCGAGCTCGGGATGTACATCGAGTACGTGACCCGCCAGGTCTGGCCCTGCGTCCACTTCAGGTAGTTGCTGCCGCTGGTGCGCAGCCCGGTGACCTCCTGGCGCTGGCGGTCGGTGGAGGTGTCGCGGTCGGCCATGTGCATGTTGAAGCGCCAGTTGTCGCCGGAGGCGTGGATGTGGGGCTGTCCGCCGGGGTGCGAGTCGGCGCGGTCGTCCTCGACGGTCTCGAAGGCGCCGAGGCCGTCGCCGCTCGCGGTCGGGGCCCACTTCTGCTGCCAGGACGCGGCGTGGGCGGTGGTCGCGGTCGGCAGACCCGCCACGGTTCCGGCCGCACCGGCGAGCGCGGCGCCCAGCAGAGTTCTTCTGGATGTGCCCATGACAAAGATCACCTCACTATGGGGCGTTCACATTCGTGCACGGCATTCAGTGACGCAATCCAGGGTCGCCGCAGGGCAGTTGACGGTCAATGGTCCGGACTAAAGAGACCAGATGGATTCTCCCGTCAGGAATGCATCACGGCTCGTGATCGTTGACGATGGTGGTACCACCTGACGACAACCGTAAGGATCAAGAGCTCGTGAGCAGCAAGGTCCCCCCGATCACCCTCAACAACGGCGTCGAGATGCCCCAGCTGGGTTTCGGCGTCTGGCAGGTTCCGGACGACGAGGCCGAGCGCGCCGTCGCCACGGCGCTCGAGGCCGGGTACCGCAGCATCGACACAGCGGCGATCTACGGCAATGAAGTGGGCACCGGAAAGGCCATCGCCGCCTCCGGAGTGGCCCGTGAGGACATCTTCGTCACCACCAAGCTCTGGAACAGCGACCAGGGCTACGACGCGACCCTGCGCGCTTTCGACACCTCGCTGGACAAGCTCGGCCTGGACTACGTGGACCTGTACCTGATCCACTGGCCCACGCCCTCCCGCGACCTGTACGTCGACACGTACAAGGCGTTCGAGAAGCTCCACGCGGACGGCCGGATCCGGGCCATCGGAGTCTCCAACTTCGAACCCGACCACCTGGAGCGGCTGATCGCCGAGACGTCCGTCGTCCCGGCCGTCGACCAGATCGAGCTGCACCCGCACCTCCAGCAGCAGGCGGCCCGCGAGTACCACGCGGAGCACGGCATCGCCACCGAGGCGTGGTCGCCGCTCGGCTCCGGCAAGGGCCTCCTGGAGGTCCCGGCCGTCGTGGCCATCGCCCGCAAGCACGACCGCACCCCGGCCCAGATCGTGCTGCGCTGGCACCTCCAGCTCGGCAACGTGGTGATCCCCAAGTCCGTGACGCCGTCCCGGATCAAGGAGAACATCGAGGTCTTCGACTTCAGTCTGGACGCCGAGGACCTGGCGGCGATCAGCGCGCTCGACGAGGACCGGCGCCTGGGCCCGGACCCGGCGACGTTCAACGCCGCCTGACGGCACAGCGGTTCGGCCGGCGGTGCGGTCCCTGTCGTGGGGACCGCACCGCCGGCCGTCGTGTGTCCGGCGTCAGCCAGTCCGCTCCGCGCTTCAGACGGGCTGGCCGATCGGCCGTACGACCACGGTGTTGATGTCGACGCCCTCCGGCTGCCGTACGGCCCACACGACCGAGTCGGCGATCTGGTCTGCGGTGAGCAGGTGGCCGGGCGGCAGGCTGCCGTTGCCGTCCCAGAACGGTGTCTCCACGCGGCCGGGGGCCACCAGGGTGACGCCGACGCCGAACTCGGTCACCTCACGGCGGGTGTTCTCGGCGAGCCCGGTCACCGCCCACTTCGTCGCCCCGTAGAGGTTGCCGGGTGCGTGGATGAACCCGGCGACGCTGCCGATCAGGACGATCCGGCCGCGGGTCTCCTTGAGGGCGTCGATGGAGGCGCGGATCAGGAGGGCGGGGCCGAGCACGTTGGTCAGCACCATCTCGCTCCAGCCGGCGGGGTCTCCCGCGGCCACGGTGTCATGGGTGGCGAAGCCCGCGTTGGCGACGACCGTGTCCAGCCGGCCGAACTCCTTGAGCGTGCCATCGACGGCGGCCTGGATGTCGTCGTACTCGGCGGCGTTGCCGACGAACGTCAACAGCCCGTCCGGGTCGCCCAGTTCCTCGGCGAAGGCGCGCAGGCGCGGCTCGCCCCGGCCGGTGACGGCCACCCGGTGGCCCGCGTCGAGCAGTCGCCGTGCGACCGCGGCGCCGATACCGCTGCCGCCGCCGGTGATGAGCGCGACCGGTGAGTCGGACATGGCTTCCCCCTGTGTTCTTCTGCCATCTCGTGGATGTCGGGGAGTACATCAGTTGGAGCGTTCTCGAAGTCAAGTGCCGCAGACCTGGCGGTGATCGGCCGAGGCGCACACCGTGCGGGCGGCACGGTCGGGCTCCAACGGGTACGTCCTGTCAGCCAGATGGGGTGTGACCACATGCAACTCCTCGCCGCCCGAGGTGAATCCGAGGGCGAGTACCGGAGAGTCCCCCACGGGCAGGGTGGCGGCCGGGAGGGCGGGGGTGGCGGTCTCCCACACGTTCACGGACCCGTCCGGCTCACTGGCGGCCACCAGTGAGCCGTCGGCGGAGAAGCCGAGCGTGAGTTGGTGCCGGTTGGAGCCGCCACTCCTCAGGACGGCCGGCCTGCGCAGGCGGCGCAGTGCGGCGGCCTCGGCGGGGGTGCACCGGGCATGGACGGCCTCCGCGGTGTGCGCGACGGCACCTCGGACCTCGCCGACGGCCTATGTCCTCCGCGGCCGAGAGGCCCGGCGCCGCGTGTGGTCACTGCTGGACCGGGCCCCCGATTCGGCCGGGCGCCCGCGCGACCTGGCCCTGGACCGCGGCCCGGCGGCTTCGGGAACCCTGTACGGCACCGAGGTCCCGGCCCCGGTGATCCGGGCCCGCATGCTGGCCACGGAACGGATCGTCGCCGTAGCGGATCCGGCGGGGCAGCCTCTGGACCGGACACCGCAGGAGGAGGCCGAGCGACAGGTACTGGCCGAGTCCTTCATGCCCACCCGTGTCCGACACGTACAGGGCGCACTGATCACCGAGTACACCCGCACCCCATCAGGGGCGCGGGGAACTGCGCGACAAGCCACGGACGGCCCGCAGCCGCCCGACGACACACGGCGGCACATCCAGCGGCGGAACTGACCTCAACCGGTCCGCACAGCCGTGTGCACGGTGTGCACCGCCAGCACGAACACATCCGCCCGCCGGTGCACACTCGCCGCGTCCGCGGGATCGAGCAGCCGGTCGAGAGTGTCCCGGTCGCCGGATTCCAGGTGCTCCCCGAACACCTCCCGCAGCCGCCCCAGCGACGCGGCGATGTACGCACGGGCCCGATCCGTCGTCGGCGCCGGAAGATCGAGCATGAAGCTGCGGGTACCGGTGTGCCGCAGCCCCGCGGAGGCCATCAGCGCGGGCCAGTCCTCGACCTCGGAGACGGCGTCGGGCAGATCCGCCCGCATCTGCGCGAACCACTCCTCCTCCAGCGCGTCGAGCCGCGCCTGCAAGCCGGGCCGTCCGATCCCGATGTCCCGGGGCAGAAAGCGCGCCGGCAGCCCGCCCTCCAGCAACGCCAGCGTGCCGCCCCGGGCCAGCCGCGAGGCGAACGCGGCGATCCCGGCCCGCTGGTCCCCCAGGTGGTGCAGGCTCCGGCTGGCCCAGAGCAGGTCGACGGGATAGTCCAAGTCGTCGAGGACTCCGGGCAGTTCACCGGCGAGGGTGCCGAAGCGGTCGGCGACACCGAGCCGCTCGGCCCGGCCCCGCGCCCGTTCCAGCAGCGGCTCGGCCCCGTCTACGGCAACCACCCGGGCCCCCGGAAACGCCTCGGCGAGCAGACAGGACAGCACCCCGGGCCCACTGCCCGCGTCGACGATCAGCCCAGGCTCGGTCTGCTTGTGTCCGAGCCACGCCAGGGCCCGCTCGTACAGGGGCGTGAACAGTTCCGCCTGGGTCTCCAGGTGCTGGGCCATCCTGGACCAGTCGATGTCGGTGTGCTCGTGGTGGTGGTGACCGTGGGTGCCGTGATCGTGCGCCATGGTGTCAGCCTCTCCTCGGGATGCGGCCAGCGTGCGCCGACGCACCGCGAAGAGGCCAGCGATGTTGCCGCGACGGCAAAAAACACGGCAAAGCGGGCGTAAAGAAAAGGAGATGCGCGGATCCTGGCCGGTCCCCCACGATGACCCGATGGACGACGAACTGGTGGAGCGCTTCCTCGAAGACGGATTCGTGAAGATCGAGGGCGCCTTCCCGCCCCGCGTCGCCCAGCACTGTGCGTCGCTGCTGTGGCGGGAGACGGGCTACGACCGGGAGAACCCGGCCTCCTGGAAGGACCCGGTGGTGTGGGTGCCCGGGATGGCCCAGGTCCCGTTCGCGGCCGCCGCCAACTCGCCGGTCCTGCACGAGGCGTTCGACCTGCTGGTGGGCGAGAACCGCTGGCAGCCCCGCTATTCACTGGGCACTTTCCCGTTGCGGTTTCCGCACGCGGAGGAACCGGACGACGCGGGCTGGCACATCGAGGCCAGTTACCTCCCAGAGGACGCGCCCGCCGGCATGTACCACACCAACCTGCGCTCCAGGGACCGTGCCCTGCTGATGCTGTTCCTGTTCAGCGAGATCACCGAGGCCGACGCCCCGACCCGCATCCGGGTGGGTTCCCATCTCGACGTACCGCCGGTCCTGGAGCCGTACGGCGAACAGGGTGCGTCCTTCCTGGAGTTGGGCCCGAAGGTGGACGCGGCCTCGGCCCACCGTCCGCTCGCCCACGCCACCGGCAGGCCCGGGGACGTCTACCTCTGCCATCCCTTCCTGGTCCACGCGGCCCAGCCCCACCACGGCACGCGCCCCCGCTTCATGGCCCAGCCGCCTCTGCTGCCGGCCGAGCCGTACGAGCTGGACCGCCCGGACGGCGACTACTCGGCGGTGGAGTTCGCGATCCGCCGGGGCCTGGCCAAGGAGAGCTGACCAGACCCCGGCGGGGGTGTCGCGTCGCGCACTCGGCAGATTTACAGCGCCGGGTACGCGTTCTTCATGAGCTCCTGGAACTGCGCCGAGAACCAGTGGCCCGACAGCGGGGCGTTCGGCAGCGCACCGGACATGTTGTTGTTGTTGCGCGGGTTGCCGGTGTACGTCGGGTCGCACATCCGGTCGAAGCCCTTGCCCTCGTCGTTCGCGATCGCGGAGCTGGACCCGTCGGACTCACCCGGAGGCTTGATCCACACGTAGGCGTCGATCCCGGCGGCCGGGCTGGCCTTCGGGCGCTCACCGAGTCCGGCGCCGGACTGGTTGCACCAGTTGCCGACGTGGATACGCCGGTCGATCTTGCCGCCGTTGACGTAGGTGTCAACGTCCGTCATGGCACCGGGGCCGGTGGGCCGGGCGGTGCCGCCCCAGCCGTTGCGGGAGGTGTCGATCAGCATGCCGACGCCCGAGGGGAAGCCCTGGTTCACGGCCTCCTGGCGGAACGCCTGGGCGTAGGAGAGCTCGTCGACGTACCGGTTCCAGTCGACCCACTTGGACTCGCGCACGGACTTGCCGTTCACGGAGTCGTTGATGGTGAAGTTCTGCTCCTTCAGCGCGCTGTAGTTGGCGGTGTTGGTGATGAAGCCCTGCACGTCGTTGACCGTGGCGCCCTCGGCGGTGGCCGCCTGCTTGATCGTCTGGACGGTCGCGGAGAAGTTGTCGTCCCAGCCGAGCCAGCCGTGGTGCCCGGCGTCCACGTAGTTGTAGACGTTGGCGGCGTCACCGAGCTTGTTGAGCGCGTAGCCGACGCCCTTGACGTAGTTGCCGTTCGCCTTCATCGTGTCGCAGTTCGCGGTGGCGGTGGGCCGCGGGGTGACGTTGGTGACGAGGTTCGGCAGGGAGTCGAGCTCGACCGTGTTGACGATCCGCAGCGAGGCGTACTTGGGGTCGGCGAGGATCGCTGCGATCGGGTCGATGTACTGCGTCTTGTACTTGTCGATCTCCGTCGGGCCCAGTTCGCCGTTGGAGGCGAGGGCCGAGCAGTCGCGGCCGGGCAGGTCGTAGATGACGAGCTGGACGACGAGCTCTCCCGAACCCTTCTGCTTCAGCGCCTCGTCGAGATGGGCGCGCAGGCCCATCTTGCCGCCGGTGCCGTTGATCGAGGCGATCCGGTCCAGCCACACGCCGGTGGGCTGGTTGGAGATGCGGCTGCCGCCCGGCTCTGCGGCGGCGTTGGCGGACCACTCGGGATTCACGTACACCTTGGCGCCCGCATACGGGTTGTCGACCCGGGTGCCGGGGGTGCCGGGGTCGGTCGGGCCCGGGTCGGTGGGGCCGCCGCCGTCGACGTTGCAGGTCACCCCGTCGAGGGTGAAGGTGGTCGGGACGGCGTTGGTGCCGCTGTAGCTGCCCTGGAAGCCGAAGCTGGCCGAACCGCCGGTGCCGAGCGTGCCGTTGTAGCTCTCGTTGGCCGCGGTGACGGCCGTCCCGCTCTGGCTGATCTTGGCGTTCCAGCCGCTGGTGACCTTCTGGTTTCCGCCGTACGACCACTTCAGCGACCAACTCGACTTGGCGGCGCTGTTGTTGGTGATCGTGACGGCCGCGGTGAAGCCGGTGTCCCACTGGTTCTGCACCTTGTAGTCCACGGTGCAGGGGACGGCGGCGAGGCCCACGTCCCCGGGGGCCACGGCTAGCGCGGTCCCGGAGGCCCCGGCGACGAGCGCCAGGGCAGCGAGGAGCGCTGTTCTCGTACGACTCATGAGTGCGGGTTTCCTTCTCGTTCGCGGGTGTTGTCCGTTGAGCGGTGCTGTGCGTTGAGCGGGTGCTATCCGTTCAGGGCACGCAGATGGTCACGCAGCCCGGTGCCGAACGCTGTGGGTGTGCCGTCGTAGCTGCTGATCAGGGACGGTCCGGTGGAGCAGTCCCAGGTGTTCCAGGTCCAGCCGAGGTACGACAGGCCATGGCTGTCGAACCACTTCATGACCTGGTCGATGAAGCCGTGCGCGCAGGTGTTCTCGCCGATCTCCCCCGCCACGAGGGGGACTTGAGCGGCCACCGGGGCGAGCGTGGAGTTCCAGCAGCTCTCGGTGGAGCAGGTGTTGAAGTTGTACACGTGCCAGGCGGCGGCGAGATTGCCCGCCGGGTCGGCCGGTTTGTACGTCAGCCACTGGCTGACATCGTTCGAGTAGGCGATGCCGCCGGCCAGAAGCAGGTTGGTCGCGCCGGTGCCCCGGACGCTGTCGACGAGATCCTGCATACCGGCGACCTCGTACCCGATGCCCGGGCAGGTGCCGCCGTCGCGCCAGCACTGCCACGCCTGGGTGGTCGTGGAGGTGGCGCGGTCCGGGTAGGGCTCGTTGAACAGGTCGAAGACGACGGTCCGGTCGCTCTTGAAGGTGTTGGCCACCGAGGCCCAGAAGGCGGGCGTGTACTGCATGTCGGGCATCGGCTTCTGGCAGCTTGCGTGCACGTCGGAGCAGCCGGCGGAGTTGCCGGTGTACTGCCCGTAGGTCCAGTGCAGTTCGACCACGGGTGTCATGCCGTGGGCCTTGACCTTGGCGACCAGGTCCTTGACGGCGTTGATGTAGTTCGCCCCGGCGTAGGCCGGATCGATGTTGGACAGACCCAGCCAGCACTCCTCGTTGAGAGGGATGCGGACCGTGTTGGCCTTCCAGTCGGCGATCGCCTTGACGGAGGCGTCGTCGACCGGGCCGTCGAAGATGCCGCGGCCCTGAACGCACATGAACTCGCCGCCGGACCGGTTCACGCCGAGCAGCCGACGGGTGGTGCCGCCCGCGTCCACGAGCTTGTTGCCGGAGACCCGCAGAGCGGGGGGTGTGCCCTCGGCCGGGTCCGTCGGGTCCGGCGTGGGCGAGGGCTCGGCAGCCGTGTTGCAGCTGGTGCCGTTGAGCTTGAACGAGGTCGGGACGGAGTTGCTCCCGGACCAGGACGCGATGAATCCGGCGCTGACGCTCGCTCCGGTGGCCAGCGAGCCGTTGTAGCTCTCGTTGGCAGCGGTGACCGTCTTACCGGACTGGGACCATTTCGCGTTCCAGCCCTGGCTGACCTTCTGCCCGCCGGCGAAGTCGAACGTGAGGCTCCAACTGCTCACGGCGGCCATGTTGTTGGTGATCCTCACGGACCCCTGGAAGCCGCTGTCCCACTGGCTGGTGACGGAGTACTCCACCGAGCAGGCAGGGGCGGCGCCGGACGCCGTGACCACCGGCACCGTCACGGACCCGATAAGGGCGACCGCGCCGGCAACGGCTGCTGCTTTCCCCCGGGGGACAACCCCCGGACCCCCAGCAGAAAAACGGGCCGTCCGACGTGACCGGCGTGTCCTTCGCGGGGCGAACCTGAGTAAAGGTACTGAACGCGGGGGGTGTCGCATGAGCGACTCCTTGCAGATCAGCGCGGCCGTTACGGACGCGTCGACTGATGGAATCGCTCCCACTGGTGCCAAGGAAGGTAGCGCCAAGTGACGGCAAAGAACAGAGGGGTTACTTGACTTTTCCTCAGCGCCGTTCGTCGAATCTTTTCGACTCTTCAAGCACCTTGACCCCTTGAACGCTCGTCCTCACTATGGGAGCGCTCCCACTGGTTCAAGCCTTGACTTCTCCGAGCCGCACAAGGAGGAACCAGCAATGCCCCCCACCAGGAGACGCCGGACCGTTCGGCGATTGTGGACCGCTGTCGTGGCGGCCATGGCACTGCCGTTCGCGATGCTGAGTGCGGCTTCAACTCCCGCACAAGCAGCTGCAGTTCAGTGCAGCGTCGACTACAAGACCAATGACTGGGGCTCCGGTTTCACCGCGGATCTGACGATCACCAACCGCGGCACGGACGCCATCAACGGCTGGACCCTGACGTACAGCTACGCGGGCAACCAGAAGCTGAGCAACGGCTGGAACGGGACCTGGTCCCAGTCCGGCCAGACGGTCACGGTCAACAGCGCCACGTACAACGCGAACATCGCCGCGGGCTCCGCGGTCACCACAGGCGCGCAGTTCACCTACAGCGGCGCCAACGCGGCGCCGACGAACTTCGCGATCAACGGCACCTCGTGCACCGGCGCCCATCAGCCGCCGATCACCGTGCTGACCAGCCCGGCCGCGGGCGCGGTCTACACCCAGGGCACCGCGGTCCCGCTCGCCGCGACGGCCGCCGCCGCGGACAACGCGACCATCAGCAAGGTGGAGTTCTACGACAACACCACCCTGCTCGGCACCGACACGACCTCGCCGTACTCGCTCTCGGTCTCCAGCTTGACCGTGGGCAGTCATTCGCTGCTCGCGAAGGCGTACGACAGCCTGGGCGCGTCCGGGGAGTCGACGCCGGTCGGCATCACGGTCGCCTCGGGTCCCGCGGTCGTCGCCTCGGCCACCCAACTCGCCGTCCAGCAGGGCAAGACGGGCACGTACACCGTGAAGCTGTCGACGCAGCCCTCGGCCAACGTGACCGTCACGACCGCCCGCACGAGCGGCAACTCGGGTCTGTCGGTGACGGGCGGCGCCTCGCTGACCTTCACCCCGTCGAACTGGAGCACCGCGCAGACGGTGACGATCACCGGCAACGCCTCCGGCACCGGCGCGGCGACCTTCGAGTCGACGGCGACCGGCCACGCCAAGGCCTCGGTGACGGTCACCCAGATCGCGGCGACGGGCACGTACAACGCCCGCTTCCTGGATCTGTACGGCAAGATCACCAACCCGGCGAACGGCTACTTCTCCCCCGAGGGCATCCCCTACCACTCGGTCGAGACGCTGATCGTCGAGGCGCCGGACCAGGGCCACGAGACCACCTCGGAGGCGTACAGCTACCTCCTGTGGCTCCAGGCCATGTACGGCAAGGTGACGGGCGACTGGTCCAAGTTCAACGGTGCCTGGGACATCATGGAGAAGTACATGATCCCCACCCACGCCGACCAGCCGACCAACTCCTTCTACAACGCCTCCAAGCCGGCGACCTACGCGCCCGAGCTGGACACCCCGAACGAGTACCCGGCGAAGCTGGACTCGTCGGTCTCGGCCGGCTCCGACCCGATCGCGGGTGAGCTGAAGAGCGCGTACGGCACCGACGACATCTACGGCATGCACTGGCTGCAGGACGTCGACAACGTCTACGGCTACGGCAACTCGCCCGGCAAGTGCGAGGCGGGACCGACGGACACCGGACCGTCGTACATCAACACCTTCCAGCGCGGTGCGCAGGAGTCGGTGTGGGAGACGGTGCCGCAGCCGACCTGTGACCAGTTCAAGTACGGTGGCAAGAACGGGTACTTGGACCTCTTCACCGGTGACGCCTCCTACTCCAAGCAGTGGAAGTTCACCAACGCCCCGGACGCCGACGCGCGTGCGGTGCAGGCCGCGTACTGGGCCGACAAGTGGGCCAAGGAGCAGGGCAAGGGCTCCGACGTCTCCGCGAGCGTGGGCAAGGCCGCGAAGATGGGCGACTATCTGCGCTACGCCATGTACGACAAGTACTTCAAGAAGATCGGCAACTGTGTCGGTCCGTCCACCTGCGCGGCCGGTACCGGCAAGGACGCCTCGATGTACCTGCTGTCCTGGTACTACGCCTGGGGCGGCGCCACCGACACCTCGGCGGGCTGGGCCTGGCGCATCGGATCCAGTCACGCGCACGGCGGCTACCAGAACCCGATGGCCGCGTACGCGCTGAGCTCCTACGCCAGCCTGAAGCCCAAGTCGGCCACGGGCGCGTCGGACTGGAACACCTCGCTCACCCGGCAGTTGGAGTTCTACCGCTGGCTGCAGTCCGACGAGGGTGCCATCGCGGGCGGTGCGACGAACAGCTGGGCGGGTCGTTACGCGACTCCCCCGGCCGGTAAGTCGACCTTCTACGGCATGTACTACGACCAGCAGCCCGTCTACCACGACCCGCCGTCCAACCAGTGGTTCGGCTTCCAGGCGTGGTCGATGGAGCGGGTCGCCGAGTACTACCAGCAGACGGGGAACGCGCAGGCCAAGGCGGTCCTCGACAAGTGGGTCAAGTGGGCGCTGTCCAAGACCACGATCAACCCGGACGGCACGTACCAGATCCCGTCGACGCTGCAGTGGTCGGGCCAGCCCGACACCTGGAACGCGTCAAGTCCCGGCGCCAACAGCGGACTTCACGTCACCGTCGCCGACTACACCAACGATGTCGGCGTGGCCGCCGCGTACGCCAAGACCCTGACGTACTACGCGGACCGCAGTGGTGACACCCAGGCCGCCTCCACGGCCAAGTCGCTGCTGGACGGCATGTGGACCAACTACCAGGACAGCCTCGGTATTGCGGTGCCGGAGAACCGGGCGGACTACAACCGGTTCGACGACGCGGTGTACGTCCCGAGCGGCTGGACCGGGACCATGCCGAACGGTGACGCGATCAACTCGTCGTCGACCTTCGAGTCCATCCGCTCCTTCTACAAGAGCGACCCGGCCTGGTCGAAGATCGAGGCCTACCTCAAGGGCGGCGCGGTGCCGTCGTTCACGTACCACCGGTTCTGGGCCCAGGCGGACATCGCCATGGCCATGGGGTCGTACGCGGAGCTTCTCGAATAACCAGCCCCCGCCGGGCGCTCCGCGGGTTGCGCCGTGTTCTGACTGCGGGTCCGTTGTGGCGGTCGCGCAGTTCCCCGCGCCCCTGGAGGGGCGCCACAGTGCACGGCGTTTCCTCGGAACCGCCTGAAAGGCTCCGCGTATAAGGCTCCGCCACCGGACGGCGGGGCCGAAACGGCCGGGCGGCCCCCTCCCGCACTGGGGGTCGCCCGGCAACTCTCGCACCCGATGGAAAGCGCTTACCCCCCACTCCCCCTTTCCGGAAAGGACCCCCCGTGCGAAGAACCCGCATCCTCACGGCCGTGCTCGCGCTCGCGGCCGGGCTGCTCGCCGGCACCCCACCCGCACTGGCGGCCGACAGCACCGCGAAGGTCTCGCTCGCAGCCGACACGTACACCTGGAAGAACGCCCGGATCGACGGCGGCGGTTTCGTGCCGGGCATCGTCTTCAACCGCAAGGAGAAGAACCTGGCGTACGCCCGCACGGACATCGGCGGCGCCTACCGCTGGCAGGAGTCCTCGAAGACCTGGACGCCCCTGCTGGACTCGGTCGGCTGGACCGACTGGGGGCACACCGGCGTGGTCAGCCTGGCCTCCGACGCCGTGGACCCGAACAAGGTGTACGCGGCCGTCGGGACGTACACCAACAGCTGGGACCCGGGCAACGGCGCGGTGCTGCGCTCCTCGAACCGGGGCGCGAGCTGGCAGAAGACCGATCTGCCCTTCAAGCTGGGCGGCAACATGCCGGGGCGGGGCATGGGCGAGCGGCTCGCGGTCGACCCCAACAAGAACAGCGTGCTGTACCTCGGGGCGCCGAGCGGCAAGGGACTGTGGCGGTCCACGGACTCGGGTGTCAACTGGTCGCAGGTGGCGAACTTCCCCAACGTCGGCAACTACCAGCAGGATCCGAGTGACACCAGCGGCTACGCCAGCGACAACCAGGGCGTCGTCTGGGTGACCTTCGACGAGTCGACGGGGACGTCCGGGAACGCCACGAAGACGGTCTACGTCGGGGTCGCCGACCTCCAGAACTCGGTGTACCGGTCGACGGACGCGGGCGCGACCTGGACGAGGCTCGCCGGGCAGCCGACCGGATACCTGGCCCACAAGGGTGTCCTGGACGCGGCGGGCGGCTATCTGTACCTCTCCTACAGCGACAAGGGCGGGCCGTACGACGGCGGCAAGGGCCAGGTGTGGCGGTACGCGACGGCGACCGGCACCTGGACGAACATCAGCCCGGTCGCGGAGGCCGACACCTACTACGGCTTCAGCGGCCTCACCGTGGACCGGCAGAAGCCCGGCACGGTCATGGCCACCGCCTACAGCTCCTGGTGGCCGGACACCCAGATCTTCCGCTCCACGGACAGCGGGGCGACCTGGACACGGGCCTGGGACTACACCTCGTACCCCAACCGCGCGAACCGCTACACCATGGACGTCTCCTCCTCCCCGTGGCTCAACTGGGGCGCGAATCCCTCGCCGCCCGAACAGGCGCCGAAACTCGGGTGGATGACGGAGTCGCTGGAGATCGACCCGTTCAACTCGAACCGGATGATGTACGGGACGGGGGCGACGCTCTACGGCACGGAGAACCTCACGAACTGGGATTCCGGCGGCCAGTTCACCATCAAGCCGATGGTGCAGGGCCTGGAGGAGACCGCGGTCAACGACCTCGCCTCACCGCCCTCGGGCGCCCCGCTGCTGAGCGCGCTCGGTGACATCGGCGGCTTCCGGCACACGGACCTCACCAAGGTCCCCTCGATGATGTTCACCTCCCCGAACTTCACCACGACCACGAGTCTCGACTTCGCCGAGACGAACCCGAACACGGTGGTACGGGTCGGAGATCTGGACTCCGGGCCGCACATCGCGTTCTCGACGGACAACGGCGCCAACTGGTTCGCGGGGAGCGACCCTTCGGGCGTGAGCGGAGGCGGGACGGTGGCCGCCGCCTCGGACGGCAGCCGGTTCGTGTGGAGCCCGGGCGGCGCGGGTGTGCAGTACACGACCGGCTTCGGTTCCTCCTGGTCGGCGTCGAGCGGGATTCCGGCGGGCGCGATCGTCGAGTCCGACCGGGTCGACCCTCGGACCTTCTACGGCTTCAAGTCCGGGAAGTTCTACGTGAGTACGGACGGCGGGGCGACGTTCACGGCGTCCTCGGCGACCGGACTGCCGAGCGGTGCCAGCGTGCGCTTCAAGGCACTGCCCGGCGTGAAGGGCGACGTCTGGCTCGCGGGCGGGGCGAGTGACGGGGCGTACGGTCTGTGGCACTCGACGAACGCCGGCACGAACTGGACGAAGCTCTCGAACGTCGACCAGGCCGACACGATCGGCTTCGGGAAGGCGGCGACGGGGGCGTCGTACCAGACGCTCTACACCAGCGCGAAGATCGGCGGGGTCCGTGGCATCTTCCGTTCCACGGACAAGGGCGCGAGCTGGACCCGCATCAACGACGACGCCCACCAGTTCGGTTGGACCGGCGCGGCGATCACCGGTGATCCGCGGGTGTACGGGCGGGTGTACGTCTCGACCAACGGCCGGGGTGTGATCTACGGCGACACGTCCGACACCGGCGGAGGCGGCAGCACCGATCCGACGGACCCGCCGGACCCGACCCCGACGGGCGCCTGCGCGGTGACCTACAAGATCACCAACCAGTGGTCGGGCGGTTTCCAGGCCGACGTCCAGCTGACCAACACCGGTTCCAGTGCCTGGACCGGCTGGTCACTCGGCTGGACCTTCCCCAACGCCCAGACGATCTCCCAGACCTGGAACGCCGAGTCCACCCAGTCGGGCTCGACGGTCACGGCGAAGAACGTCGGCTGGAACGCCAACGTGGCCGCGGGCTCCTCGGTGAGCTTCGGCTTCACGGGGAGCTGGTCGGGGACGAACGCGAAACCGACGGCGTTCAAACTGGGCGACCAGAACTGCACGGTGACCTGACCGGACCGCCGAGGGCGCGTACCGCACGGGTGCGCGCCCTTTCCCGTCACGTCACGGCATTGCCGCGAATGCCTCCCGGTGGTCGCGTGCCCACTGCTCGAACGTGCCCGCCGGTCGGCCGAGCACTCGCGGCACGTGGTCGGTGATGTAGGCCGCACCGCCGGCGCGCGCCCAGCCGATGCCGGTGGCCATCCCGGCCGGCACCTGGTCGAGCGCATGCGTGTGAGTGATCTTGACCGGCCGTTCCAGCGCGCCCTCCAGGATCGCCGCCTGGTCTGCGAACGTCAGCAGCTCTGGCCCGGTGAGGTCGTACCGCTGCCCATCGTGTGCATCGCTGGTCATGGCGGCGACGGCGACCGCAGCCACGTCCCTCGGGTCGACGATGGCCTGCCGGGAGTCGCCGACCAGGTTCGGTATCGACTCCCCGGCCTGGATCAGCGCCCGGTACCACAAGAAGTTCGAAGCGAAGCTCGGCGGGCGAAGCATCGTCCACACGAGCCCGCTGGCCTCGATCGCCACCTCCGCGGCCACGTGCCACGCGCCGACGGTCGCCCCGTCGAACCGCTCGCCGCTGCCGATCGCGGACAACTTGACGATCTTACGGACGCCCGCCGCCCGCGCGGCCGTCACCAGGGCGATGTCGTGGTCCGCGGTCGGCACGGGCGGCACGGTCACCAGGAAGACCGTGTCGACGTCGGCCACCGCGCGCGCCAGCGACGCCGGGTCGTCGAAGTCGCCCCGCACCCCGCCGGGCCGCTCACGGCGGGACATCGCCCGGAACGGCACGCCCCGCTCGGTGAGCAGACGCACGACATGACTACCGATGGTGCCGGTGGCACCGGTAACAAGGATCATGCCCCGACGATGACAGCGCTCTCACCCCTCGTGATAGGAAGTTTCGGCACTAACGTAGGCCGCGTGAGCTCTCTCAACGTGCCGCCTGCCCTTATGCGTTGCGTGGCCGGGATCGATGTCGCTACGACGGACGCTTCGACGGCGGTCGATGTGCCCGATCACGCCACCACACTTCTCCTGCGCACGGACAAGCGTGAGCTGATCGTCATGGGCCCCCGTACCCGGGCTGCCTATCACATCGCCGCACCCGGCCACTCGTGCGTGCAGGTTCGCATGCGACCGGGGCGTGCCCAAGCCCTGCTCGGACGTCCACTCAATGATCTCGCCGACCGGGCCCTGCCGCTCCGCGAACTACCGGGCCTGGACGTCGACCAGCTCGCCGTCGATCCGGTCACCGCTCTCGAAAAGGCATTGGCTGACCGCCCGGGGCCGTCGGAACGGCTCGAAGAGGCGGCGCGTCTACTGGTCGGCGCGACTGTCACCGCAACCGCGGCCCGGTTGCACATCAGTGAGCGCCGCCTGCACGCCCTGTTCACCGACGGCACCGGCTTGTCCCCCAAGCACTTCGCACGCATCGACCGCGTTCGCACCGTGCTCGCGGCCGATGCGGGCCGCTGGGCGGACATCGCCGCCACGGCCGGCTACTACGACCAGTCCCACATGACCGCCGAGTTCCGCCTCTTCATGGGTGTCCCGCCGGCCGCGTTCACCGCCGGGCGGCGCCCCGCCGCGACTTTCTGCACGGCCTGAGTTCTGTGGAGGTTGGTCCGGTCACTGATTCGCGTGCGGTGGCAGCCCAGCGGGTGGGTTGGATCGTAGACGGCTCCGGTCGTTCTGCATCCGCCTAACGACCTCGTGCACGGTTGGCCGTGGCACGTCGAGGTATGTGGCGTTGTCGGTGTTCAAGCTCGAAGGCCGTGATCGAGGGTGGCGGTCTGCTGGTGTGAGAGCAGTCCGGCGACGGCTTGGACGATGTCGCTCATGTGCTCGCGTCGGCCAAGGTGCCGGGTCAGAGCCCGCCAGTTCTTGAGGTGCGCGATGCCGTGCTCGACGCGGATCCGGCGTGAGGAGTGCGCTTTGCGCGCGAGTTCGTGCCGTTCCTCGTACCAGTCGGGAGCGTTCTTCTTGAACTTGCGATGTGGTGGCGTCACCACCCGCCCGCCGGTCTGCGCTCCCATGCCCTGGTAGCCGGCATCCGCGAGGATCTCCATGAACGGTCCGTCGGCCAGGAGCTCGACCAGGCCCAGCTGCCGGGCCTGGGTGATGTCAGCGCAACTGCCCGGCCGGACTGGGCTGCAGAACAGCATGCGCCCCTCAGCGTCCGTGAGCACCATGGCCTTCACGGCGTTCTGCTTGGTCTTTCCGGAGACGAACTTGTCCCGGTCCTTGCGGCCTGCAGCTGGGCGTCGAACGCGGATCTCTGTGCCGTCGATGATGCCGGTCCGGCCATCGACGCCAAGGTACTCGACGACCTCGGCGAGCGTACGCAGCCGGACGTCCGGCGCGATGGTGCAGCCCCGCAGCGCGAGCAGGGGCCGCACCTCGCCGATGGCACGGGTAATGATGGAGCGGTCCACGCCGAACCAGCAGGCCAGCACGTCATGCGTGGTGCCATGGCGCAGACTCACCAGCGTGGCCAGCAGCCGGTCGACGAAGACGAACTGGTGCTTCGCACCGGCTCCTACCGCCCGTTTCCGCGGCCGTGCCGTCAGGCGCGCCTGATGTTGCTCGTGCCATAACGGCCCTATCTCGGCGATCAGTTCAGCGATCACAACCGGCGACAGCCCGGTGATCCGGTACTCCGCCACGATCAACTCACGCGCCCAGCCCCCATCATCCACAGCTCAACGAGTCACCCGGGCACCGGGCCACGGCCAACCGTGCACGAGGTGGTCAGCAACGCCCTGGATCAGGTGGCGGAGCTGACGAGAGAGGACTCGTGCACAGCGAATACGGTGTCGCATCGATCACGGACGCCGGCATCGTGGGTAGCGATGACCACCGCGCATCCTGCGAGGCTCATCTCGCGAAGGATGTCAATAACGACAGTGGCGTTGGCATCATCGAGGGCGCCTGTCGGCTCGTCCGCGAGCACCAGGGATGGCTGCTGGAGCACGAGACGGGCCAAAGCCACACGCTGCTGCTCTCCGCCGCTGAGGTGGTAGATCTTGTCTTTTTCCCGGCTTGACAGGCCGACACGATCGAGGGCTTCTGCGATAACCTTCCTGCCTTTGCCCTGGGGTAGGCGCTTTAGCTTGGTTACCACCTCTAGGTTCTCAATGACGTTCGCGTTTTCGATCAAGGCGTAGTGCTGGAACAGGTAGCCGAGAGAGTCTCGGCGGAACCGACGGACATCACTTCGGCCGAATTGGGTAATATCTTTGCCTTCATGCCGAATTGTTCCGGCACTTGGCCTGTCGAGCAGTCCGAGACAGTTGAGGAGGGTTGACTTCCCCGAACCGCTCGGGCCGACAAGGGCAAGCATTTCACCAGGACCGACAGTGAAGTTGACATCGCGCCACAGGGTTCGGGCACCGAAGACTTTGGAGAGATTTCCGACATCTATCACAATATCCTCCGACGCAGAAGAATTTTTTCGTTACGGGACTCAAGCCTCATTCGCGCCTCGCTTCACGATGCGGTCATGAAAGTATTTGAGGGCAAGCAGAACTGCACCCAATTCAAGCACGACGAGGCCGGTGATGATGCTGAGGTCCAGTGCGCTGATGTGCATCGGCTGGAATGGTGCAGGTGCGCCTGCGGCAGCAAACTTAGCCAGTTCCTGCTGTTGCTGCCATGATTGAAAAGGAACGCGAGTGGCAAAGATTACAGCAATCGCCAATTCCACGGAGAGGATGAATCGATGGATAGCAATGTATCTCCATCCGCCAATGTGCCGCACAAATATACTTTGCGTGTTCTTGCGCGAGTAAATGAGTGCGACCCCGACTCCGGCAATGAGCAGAACTATCACCGCGACGGCAAGATTGAAAATTTGAATCCGGAGTTTATTGATGGCGTCTCTGAGGTCCAGGGCAGTTTTCTGCCCGACGGGACTCACTGAATTCATGTAGTTCTGGAGCTTTTTCTCTTTAATTGCACCAAGTGCGTCATCCGGATTGGAGAATACAACTCCCGCTTGGGTGGCAAATGCGGTGTAGGCATCGTTCGTGAGGAAACGTGATCCGTTTGGGACGGCAATGATGACGGGATCGTGTACTAGAGATCTGTCGTCGGTCGGGCTGTGAGCCGAGCTGTAAGCGTAGGTGCCCGTGTTGTAGCCGAAGAGACGCTGCCCCGTTCTGCTGCCAAAGGTCTTGATGGGAATGTGCCGACTGAGATCCGGATCAACGATCAAGGAAGCCGCTTTGGTGATCTCTGGCGTGTGCGAGGAAAGAGAATCGGGAATGATGACCCGCACCGGCCGGGAATCTGACGCTGCTCCCGTGCGAGGTGCGGTATAACGATATCCTTCCCGGTCGAAGACCGCTTGTTTCCTGAGATAGGTGTCGTTGACGATGAGGATTTCACCGGATGGCAGATGCGCATTCGGGGCGGACACCTGGAGATCTCTGCGGCCGGCGACAATAATTTCGTCCCGCGCGTCTGCCTGGCGCAGCCACGGACCGATATGGTCGTTCAGCTGATCCATATGCATGGCGAAGGCGCCATTGAGACGGATAGATACTGAATCGCCTACAGTGTTGTAAATATCCCGGTTATCCTGACGGGTGAGGACATCCCGGCTCGCGAGTGTGACGTTCGTGGCGATGCTAAGAGCCAGTAGCAGTGCGGGGATCCGGACAAGGTAGACGCTTATGGATGCCGCCCGGGAGGGAAGCTCGCCTTTGAGGGCGCCCAGTAGGTCAGTCTTGAAGGTGAGAGCCAGTGCAGTTGCATGGGTGGCCATTGCCAGGCCAGCCAGCAAGACAGCGATGCCTGCGGTCACTGAGGCGTACAGCCCAAGCCACGCAAAACTGTTATAGAAGCCGAGAAAGGCGAAGGCCACGACTATGACGGCGCCGACCGCGGCCAACCAGAACACGGCCAGCTGGCGGAGGTCACGAAGGAAGATGCTGGTGAAGGTCATGCCTTGCGTTCGCAGGACTCCGTAGGCCCTGGCATTGAGGAGCACACTCGCGCCGGTCATCGTCAGGGCAGCGAGGGCGACGATGTAGAAGGCTTGGAGCAGAGGGTCGTCCGTGTATCGGTCGATCAGGGCTGAGTATGACAGAGGGTGGGTGACACCAGCGGTCAGGCCGAGTTCGGCGAATTTCATCCTCAGTGAATCTGCCGCCACAGATGATCCGAACACGTAGTACGAGCCCCGGGGATCCTGGTGTTCGATCTCGGAGATCGGATGCACGCGGGTTTCATAATTCTTACTGAATTCCGGGTAGCCTTTGTCCAGCCATTTAGCTGTCGCAGAGCGGGGGCTGCCCGAAGTCACGTAGAGGTGCCGAATTCCGTCGGGGTCTTTCAGATCAGCTACCTCGCGAGCCACTCCGATTGCATGCTCGGCGGAAAACGATTCAATATCTCGGACTACTTGAACACTGCTGACCGAGTTGTCGGAGTCAACCACCTCGACCAAAGCTGCGTTTCCCAGTATCCCGCTTTCATCCAGTCCACGTAGAAATAAAAAAGAAAGAACAGCGGAGAAGGCCAGGATGGCGGCGTGGACGAATCTTATACCTCGATGCAGCATTAGATACCTAGGTTGAGGGCGTTCCGGAGCACGCGTCCGAGAACGCAAAATAGGGGAAGAAAGCAAGCTGTGGAGGCGCCGACCGCGCGCCTCCACAGCTATCAAGTCGAGCTAGGCATCCGAGAGCGGCGCCACTCTCCATCACCTAAAATGCCCGGGTCGCTGCAGGCGAGGAGATTAGCAGCTCGGGTTGTAGTAGTACGCGGGCGAAGCGCCGTTCTTCGCCGCCGAGGCCAGGGACCACTGCCCCTTCGCCGTGCAACCGCTGCCGAAGATCTGGCCGCCGATGGACACGGAGGACGCGTGCTTGTTCGTGGGGTGCTTGTAGTTCGACCAGGCGGTGCTTGCGCCCTCGTCGTAGCTCCACCTGCCACCACCGACGTCGACAGTGGTCGCCAGCGCCGGAGCGGCTGCGGCTATGAGGAGAGCACCGGCAGCCATAACAACCTTTACACCGTTTCGCATGCTCAAGACTGGCTCCTAGTTATTTGCTTTGGTTGGGACAGGGACAGAGTTTGATCTAGATGAACAGACATGTGCAATCCAATTTTCAGTGATCCAGATCACAACTCATTTTCGGCCATGGCGAAAAATGGGGGTGAACCTTGGGCGGGGGATAACAAAAATCCCATCCACCCATCAAGGACCATGGAAAAATTTCGGTCGACTTCGCTGGCGAAGGTTTAAGCCTCGGGAGCGACCCTCGCAGGGCTGGACAATAAGCTTGACGTCGGTTCGAATGCGGGCAAATCCGGGCGAGATATTCGGATACGACCTCTGAGTGTGGCGACTTTTTCTCAGTGCATATAGTGTCGACGACTTACGCGTCGAAGCAGGCAAACTCCACCTGCCTGACCGGCCAGTGCGGATTTTCGCGCAATTGTGTTATGGCGCTCTCGTGCAACCACTGGCTTCAGTTCGCACCGCTACCGCAAGGGCCTGAACATCCTTATGACTCCCCAAACACCAGCCGGCCGCCGGCCCCTGCCCATCTGGCTGATACCCGCGCTGTGGACTCTGGCCTTCGGCCTATGGGGGATGTCCCGACAACACAGCGTGTGGCGCGACGAGGCAGCGACCTGGCAGGTAGCTCGACGATCCGCCCCCGAGATCTGGCACATGCTGGAACACGTGGATGCCGTACACGGCCTCTACTACTTGCTGATGCATGGTCTCTTCGAATGCTTCGGGCCCAGCACGACGACGCTGCGACTGCCTTCTGTACTGGCCATGGCGGTGGCTTCGGCCTGTGTGACAGTCATTGGCCACCGACTGGCCGGGGCTCGGGCGGGTCTGGGAGGGGGACTTGCGTTCAGCCTGCTTCCCGCGGCGCAGTTCTACCTCCAAGAAGGGCGCCCGTATGCGCTGGTTGCAGCAGGAGCCGGGATTTCGACGCTGCTGCTGGTGACGTTGCTCAACAAGCGTGGCGGAGGGGCACCGTGGGTGGCATACGGCAGCGTGGTCCTGCTGTGCGGGCTGTTCAACTGGCTGTCTCTGATGATCCTGCCCGCACACGCGGTGACTCTTGCCTGGACAGGCGCTCGACGCGGAGTCTGGGTGCGCTGGACGACGGCCTCAGCGGCGGCTGTGGCGTGTGTGCTGCCGTTGATTCTGTTCAGCCGGAGCCAGTCCGGTCAGATCTCCTGGATACCGCCGCTGACCTGGCACATGATAATCGGCCCGGCGATCCTGCTTGCCATCGGTGGCGCCGGAGCCCTCTTGGACCGGCCGCGGGCAGGCCGGCTGTCAGCGGCAGTCGTGGGGCTGCCACTGCTCGCGGTGCCACAAATTACCCTGATCGGCCTCTCCTTGATCCAGCCGCTGTTCCTGGACCGTTACGTCCTCTTCAGCATGCTGGGCCTGGCCCTGCTGATTGGGACAGCACTGGATGTGGCGGCACGGGCAGTAGCCCCGCGGTTCCCAAGGGCATCGCCGTGGATCCTTCCCTCGGCGGTCGCTGTGGCAATGGCTGCGTTGCTCCCCCAGGCACTGACCAAGCGCTCTCCGGAGAGCCGGGTGGACGACGTACTGGCCATCGCTGCAGACGTTCAACAGCTCAAAGTTCCTGGCGAAGCCGTGCTCTTCGTGCCAGCAGCGCGACGCGACACGAAGTCGGTCTCCCCCCATGCTTTCAGCGGGCTCCGGGACATAGCTCTCGCCGAGAGTCCCGAAGAGTCCGGGACACTGAAAGGCGTGGAGAAGAGTCCATCCCAAATCCGGTATGTGATGCTGGCCCAGCAACGGATTCTACTGGTGACAGACGCGGCAAAGGTCGCAAAACCGGAGCCGGCTGAACGAGACCGGGTGAAGGCTTCAGTCCTCAAGAAATACTTCACGCGGGTGGCGGACAAGCAGGTCCGCGGTCGCAGAGTGACGGTCTACAGCCGCATCGAAGGCTTGTAACAACCGGGGACGGGAAGCAGCATCGCAGCGGGTGTCGGCGACGCGATACCAGTGCAGATCGGCAGAGTCCCTCCCGTACCTGCTCGGCGGGCCGAGTCGGCCCGCCGCCCGTCGTTCATGGTGGTCATCCGGTTCTCTCCGGGCGAAGGTCGGGGAGGGGCTGGCGGACGCGCGGCATGCCCAGGGACATGCCGCGGCTGCGGCGGACCAGCGCGACTGCCTCGCGGATCTGGGCCCGGTCTTCGTCGGTGAGCTCGTCGAGGTCCTGGCGCACCCGCTGAACCAGGCGGCGGACACGGGCAATCTCGTCGCCCGATGGTGTGGCTTCGTCCTTGGCCCAGGGGTCGGCGTTGGCGAAGGCGGCCAGACGTTCACCCGGACGACGATTCGCAGGCCCCGGGGGAGATGCACGAGGTCGCCCGCGAGAAGATTTTTCACCTATTCCGGCTGCTGGCAGCAGGCGAGATTGCATCGGTTGAGGCGCTTCCCTGGCAGAACGGGTGTCCGCGCGGCCTGAGCGGGTGAGTTTCAGTTGTTGCTCGGCGCGCGGAGGCAGGCCGCCACTACGGTGACCCAGTGACCACCGTTGCTCCCGCGATCGCTCAGCTGGTGGCAGACCCATCGCTGATCAGCCTGGTCTACCACCTCGAACTGCGAGGTGCGGTGCGCACCTCGTACCACGGTGCCCACCGACGTGCGGGGAGTGCACTGCATCACTGAGGGTGGCTCCCGGCGCCTGTGAGTCGAGCCAGGCGCTTGTGCTGTCGCGGCCATTCAGTGTTGCGGTGACGTCCAGCGGGGGACGTCGGCGGGGAAGAGGTCGGGGCGGGGGCGGTGCGGGCGTGCGGGGTGGTGCCACCGGCCGGCAACGTCGCGGGCGACGTCGACGCCGACTTCCACCACCAGCTCGGGTTCCACCACAGCAACGGGGTACGGGAAGAACTCGGCATCCGCCGCCACCTGCCCGGACGTCGCCGCGCCCCGTCAAAGGCCACCCTCACCCGCCTCCTGGCCGCCCTCGACGGCGATGCCCTGGACGCCGCGATCGGCGCCTACCTGGCCCAAGACCACCACACCGACGTCGCCACCACCGGTTCGGCACCGCCGCCGGCGATCGCGGTGGACGGCAAGGCCCTGACCGGCTCCGCGCACCGAGGCCGGCGCCACCGGCACCTGCTATCCGCCATCACCCACCGTCCCACCGTCACCCTGGCCCAGCGGGAGGTAGGGGCGAAGACCAACGAGACGGCCGCCTTCCGCCCGCTGCTGGAGCCACTCGATCTGACCGGCACCGTGGTCACCTTCGACGCCCTGCACAGCCTCAAGGACCAGGTGCGCTGGCTGGTCCAGAAGAAGAAGGCCCACTACATCGCGGTGATCAAGGGGAACCAGCCGACCGCGTCGTCCCAGCTCAAGGCTCCGCCATGGGAACAAGTACCCGTCGCGCATACCGCGTCGGGGACCGGGCACGGCCGGCGGGAGTCCCGCTCGGTCAGACGATGGCCATCGCGGCGAACCTGGGCGGGATCGCCTTCCCGCAAGCACGACTGGCCCTGCGCGTCCACCGGCGCCGCCAAGAGTCCGGCAAGCGGCAGACCCGGGAAACGGTCTACGCCGTCACCAGCCTCGACACCCACCAGGCCTGCCCCTCTGACCTGGGAGGATACGTGCGCGGGCACTGAGCAATCGAAAACGTCGGCCACCACGTCAGAGACGTGGTCTTCGCCGAGGACGCCTCCACCGTCCACACCGGCAGCGCACCACGGGTAATGGCCGCCTTGCGAAACCTGGCCATCGGCAGGCTGCGCCTACTCGGAACGGACAACATCGCCAAGACCACCCGAGCGATCCGGGACGCGCCCGAACACGCCCTCTGGATCTGGGGCATCACCAACAGCCCACTCCTACCAGGAACTTGAAACCACCGTGACGCCATCGCGCGTCGCGTACGGCAGCGGGTCCTCGGCGTCGCTCTCCCCGGGACCCCGAGCGTTCGCCACCGTTCCGGCGGCCGGCCGCCCGTATCAGCGGCCTTCGGCTCACCGCCATGATGGTCGTCCCCGCACGCGGCGGATCTCCCCGCGCGGGGCCGTCGTCCGTCATCCGGGCTGGAGCCGGGTGACGGACGACGCCGTGGCGTCCCCTGTGTGCGCCCCTGGGGTGGCCGCAGGCCCCGGATGTGCCGCCACGGGGAGGTGGCGGCACATCCTGCAGGCGGGCCGCCGGCTCAGGCCGGTGTCAGTTGCCATTGCTGGTTGGTGCCATTGTTGGCGGTCCACTGCACGACTTGGGCGCCGTCGCTGGTCGACTGGCCGGACACGTCGGCGGCCAGGCTGCTGGCGCGGCTGACGATGGTGTAGTAGCCGTCGCCGGTGGGCCGGAGGTACCACTGCTGGTTCGTGCCGCCGTTGGCGGACCACTGCTGCAGTTGCAGTCCGGCCGTGTTGGAGGAGGCGTTGACGTCGAGCATTTTGCCGCTCGCGGTGTATCGCAGGGTGTAGGCGCCGTCCTGGGCGGAACCGAGGGTCCAGGTCGCGTTCCCGGTTTGCTGGATGGCCTTGGCGCCGTCGGCCGTGGAGTTGCCGGTGATGGCGAGCGGTTTGCCGCTGTTGCGGTTGACGATGCGGTACGTGCCCGGCGCGGGACCGGTGCTCCCGCCGCCGCTCAACGTGAAGTACTCGACCGCGTCGCTGAACACGGTCGTCCCGGCTTTGCTGGTGGACAGGACGAGGTAGACCCGTGAGCCGCTGGACGGCGCGGTGAACGACACGGTCTGCGTCGCCTTCGAGCCGAGCGGGACGGTGAGGGTGGTGTTCCCGGAGGCGATCACCGGGCCGGTGGCGCTGTCGAGGCGGGCGCTCCAGGCGAAGCCCACGGCGGTGCCGGTGAAGTCGTCGTTGAACACCGAGATCGTACGGTTCACGGTGCTGTTGGCGGCGTATCCGGGGACCGCTTGCGGGAGCGGGAAGGTGCCGCTGGAGTCCGACACACCGGAGGCCGACCAGTAGGGCAGGTCGATCGCGGCCACGGGATTGAACGCGGCCTGCACCCGCTGGAACTGCGGATTGCTCCACGGGTCGGAGAGGTTGTCGGCGCCGTAGACGGGATGGCCGCCCTCTTCGGGGGTGAAGTCGGTGGTGCGGACGCCGGGTATGACGCCCGCCCAGGCGGACAGCAGGGTGTAGGGGCGCAAGTCGCTGGCGTCCTTGCCGCGCTTGGCCGCCATCGTGGTGGCGAACCACTCGAAGCCCTGCTTGGTGTTGCACTTCGGCCAGATGTACTCGCCCTCGCCGTCGGGCCGGCCGGGCACCGACACGACCTTCTCGCCGTAGGCGCCGAAACCGTCCAAGTAGTGCCCGAAGACATCGAAGTTGGCGTACGTCATGGTGGGGTAGGGGTTGGCCGGAGCGCCGACCCACGCGTCGACGCTGACCGGCCGGGTGCCGTCGTTGCCGTTCATCGCCGCGTACAGGTCCTTCTCGAACTGCTCCGAGTCCATACCGCTGCTGCCGGGCTCGTTGCTCTGGCTCCAGCGGATGATCGCCGGGTGGTTGCGGTCGCGCAGGGTCAGCGCGCGGGCGTGGTCGACCATGTTGTCGTGCCCGGCGACGAAGTCCTGAAGGCTGTTGGAGCCGCGGATGCCGGTCTCGTCGATGATCATCAGGCCCATCTCGTCGGCCACGTCGAGCATGTAGGGGCTGGCCGGCTCCTGATGAATGCGGACCACGTTGTAGTTCAGCCGCTGGTAGTTGTCGACCGCCTGCGGCCAGCCACCGTTTCCCGAGGAGGGCGCGAGGAAGCCGGGCAGGGTGTCGTAGGCGTCGCCCTTGCCGCCGTTGTTGATGCGGTCGAAGTCCGCGCCCTGGAGGTTGTCGCCGCGGAAGTTCACCCGCACGCCGTTGAGGTAGTAGTACTCGCCGTTCTGGCTGCTCTCCCGGAATCCGAAGCGGTAGGTCGCGTCGCTGGTGCGGCCGTCGTCGGTCGCCGCGTGGACCGTCAGGCGGTGCAGTTGGGCGCGATACCCCTGCCGGTAGGGGACGTTGGGCCACCAGTACGAGGAGGAGCCCAGGTTCCACGCCACCGGCCCGACCGTCACCTTGACGGTCGAGTGGGCGGCCACGGTCACCGTGCTGCTCGGCAGCGCCGGGTAGTTGAACGACGTGGCGTTGTCCGATGCGAGCGAACCGGTCAGCGTCACCGTCCGCGCGGCGCCGGAGGTGTTGGTCACCGACGCGTCGTAGGTGAGGGTCTGATTGGTCACGGACGTACGGACGAACGTGTCGCTGACGTACACCGTCGGATACACGCGCAGGAACGCCGAACGGAAGATCCCCTGCGGTACGGCCTCGGCCCAGTCGGCCGCGTCGGGCACCAGATACCTGCCGTTCGCGGGGTTCTTCAGGGCGCCCCTGCCCTTCACATCGACCGTGATGGTGTGCGTGGTACCCGGTGCCGCGTACGCGCTGATGTCGAAGTTCGACGGTGTGAAGGCGGTGGTCCTGGTCGCCACCGTCCGCCCGTCGACCGACAGGGTCGCCTGGTGGTTCACCGCGCCGAACTCGATCCACGTCGACTGCGGCTGCCCGGAGTCCGGCACGGTGATGGTGCGGGAGTACACCGCCTCGTTCACATCGGTGAAGCCCTGCTTGTACCAGCCGCCGCCCGGCACGGTGATCGACGTCGCCGACCGGCCCGCCGGGGTGAAGCCCCACGTGCCGGCCAGGTCGACCGAGGCGATCGCGGCGTTGCCCGCGGTGACGCCATCGGTGCCGGAGGCCGGCGAGGCAACGGCCGCCGTAGGTCGAGGGGCGGCCGCCGCGGCCGGCTGCGTTCCCACTGCGCCGGTCAGCAGCGCCACGGCGGCCACGCACCACAACGCCGGGCGTCGGCGGCGCGGCGGCCGATGGTGTTGTCGCATCACACATCCCTCTTTCGCTGGGGGACGGGGAACGGGAGACGGTCAGGCGGCCCGCACACCCGTCACCGCGCGGGCCGACCGGATCGGCCGGAAGGGATCAGTGCACCGGTGACGTCAGCAAGGCCACGCCGCGTCCGGCCCCGGCCGACGGGTCCGATCGTCCGTGGGGATTCCCTTTGCTGATCACCGCGGTGCCACCGGTGGGAGCGCTCCCACACCATAGTGCCCAGCGGGGCATCCGTGAATGCCCCCGTCGCACCCTGTTGCCGAAGCCCAGGAGCGGACCCCGCTCCCGCTCCCGCGCGTGGCCGGTGCTGTTGGAGGTCCTGCCGCCGAGGGCGGCCAGGAGGCGGGTGAGGGAGGCCTTTGACGGGGCGCGGCGACGTCACCCTGATGATCACCGGTCTCGTGCCTGTGCTGTTGCCGCGTCAACTCCCGCTCAACGCGGACGATCCACCCAATCCCGGACGAGGACGCGTTGTGGGCGGTGGACATCAACCACGGTGGAGCCGCCTTGCTCATCGGTCTGTTGCTCGGCCATGGCCAGCCGATGGTCTATCTGACCGGGCTCCGTTCACCAGGCGTCGACCGCCTACCGAGGCCAGGGCACGACCGACGCCAAGAACGCGTTCGTCATCGCCGACCAGGCCCGCATGCGCAAGGACCTCGGCGTGCTCCGGCCAGGCGATGAGATAGCCGTCGACCTGAAGATCCTGGTCAGACGTCGCACTGACCTCGTCAACCACCGCACGCGCCAGATCAACCGGCTCCGCGAACAACTTCTGGAAACAGCCCCGGCCTTGGAGCGTTCGCTCAGCCTGACGGACAAGGGGCCGATCCTGCGGCTGACCGGCTACCAGACACCGGCCGCGATCCGCCGCAGCGGAGTCAAACGCATCGAGACCTGACTGAAGAACCGCAAGGTCAAAGGCGCCGCCGCGCTCGCCCCGGGCCGCCGTCGAAGCGGCCCAGGCCCAGGACACCGCACTGCCCGGAGAGAAGCTGGCCGCCTCAATGGTGGCCCGCCTCGCAAAAGGGGGTGATGGCCCTCGAAGAGGAGATCGCCGAACTCGACGCCCTCATCTAGGCCCGGTTTCACGAGCACCCGCACGCCGAGGTGATCCGCAGCCTGCCGGGCATGGGCGCCATGCTCGGGGCCACTTTCATCGCCGCGACCGGCGGCGACATGGAAGCCTTCGGCACGTCCGACCGGCTGGCCGCCTTCGCCGGCCTGTCACCCGTTCCACGCGACTCCGGACGCGTCAGCGGCAACATGCGCGGCCCCGCCACTACCTCCGCGGACTCCTGCGGGCCTTGTACCTCTCGTCCATGGCCAGCCTGCGGTCGTGCCTGCGTCGCAGGAGTACTACGAACGGAAGCGTGCGGAGGGGAAGAGGGACATAAACAGGCCGCACTGTCCCTCGCCCGTCGCAGAGCCAACGTTCTGTGGGCGATGATCCGCGACGGAGCGTGCTATCAAGCTGCACTATCAGTCACGGTGGCTGCTTGACATTCTCATTGGGAAGTCCTTTAACGTCCGGGGCCAATCCGAGAGGTCGTCGAGCGGCTGGTCGCCGCCGGCCAGTGGCGGCCGGGTGATCCGGAGGTCCTGGTTGTGCTGGACGCGGGATACGACGCTCCGCGCATTGCCTACCTACTGGAGGGGCTGCCCGTCGAGATCCCGGACAGATCTCGATCATGCAATGACCCTGCACGTAGCCCTCCTCGGGTGAGGTGCTCATCGAGGTGGCGGGGAATACGAGCTACGCGACTGCCCTGGTGCCGCGTGCGGCTCGTTCACGCCGATCGGCAGCGTTGAGGTGAACGAGGTCGGCCGTGGTGTCGAACCTGATCTTCGCGAGTTCCCTGCGCAGACGGTCACTTTTGGCCGTGCCGTTGGAGTGCGGGGTTTCGGCCGATTATTGGCGGCAGCCGGTTGCTCCGGCAAGGCTGTTCTCGATCGGGGTGCCGGAACACGACGTTGCGGTTCGGGGCGATGCTGACCTGCGGCGGCCTCTCACGTCGCCCGCCTGTCGGTCACATTGATCCGTTCGGTACGCCGCAAGGGCGGTGCTGCGGCCGTGGCTCAGTGACAGTGCTCCCAGGGCACGATCGGTCATGACATGGGATCTCCGTGGTGCGGATCGACTGTCCTGATCGCCTTCCTCGTTTCACTGCGAGGGTGAACAGTCCATTGAAGTCGACGCATTGCTATGGCATGTTCACCCCGCAGTGGACACGGCGCGCTATACATCCCATCACTGAAGCGCTTGGTCTGATCTCACTTCATTGCGCACGCCAACATTCAGGCACTCTCGCTCTTCCCATCGGGAGGTTCACCATGCCGATGTCGAGATCGACGCCAGGACGCGCCGAAGCGGGGAGGGCGGGAACGAGGCAGTGGCGCTCGGGGATGGCGGCAGTGGCAGCCGTCGCGGCGGTCGTCGCTGCGATGTTCGTGGTAGCACCGGCGTCAGCCCTGCCGGCGTCAGGCGCCGCCGCGCCGCGGGCCGCCCAGAGCAATCCGTACCAGCGCGGCCCTGATCCCACCGTGACCGGTATCGAGGCGTCGCGCGGTCCGTTCGCCACGGCGCAGATGGGTGTGGCGCCGGGCAACGGGTTCAACGGCGGGGTGGTCTACTACCCGACGGACACCAGCCTGGGCACGTGGGGAGCGTTGGCGATCGTGCCGGGGTACACGGCGCGGTGCGCCGACGAGGAGGCGTGGATGGGGCCGTGGCTGTCCTCATTCGGGTTCGTGGTGATCTGCGTCGAGACCAACAGCCGTACCGACGGGGCCGACGCCCGGGCCGCCGAACTGCTGGCGGGGCTGAAGTGGCTGACCACGCAGAGCCCGGTCAAGGCGGAGATCGACCCGAATCGGCTGTCCGTACTGGGGCACTCCGCGGGCGGAGCCGGAGCGATCATCGCGGCGGAACGCCAGCCGTCGCTGAAGGCGATGATCGGCCTTGCTCCGGGGTTCCCCGGCAACGGCCTGAGCATGGCCACCGACAGGGTGCCGAGTCTGGTCATCGGCGGCCAGAACGACACGGTCGTCACCCCGTCGTATCTCAGCGGTCTGTACGCCACGCTGCCGGCCACCACGCAGAGCGGTTTCGCCCAGATCGCCGGAGCGGACCACGTGTACTACACCCGTCCGAACAACGTGGAGATGAAGCTGCTGATCCCGTGGCTGAAGGTGTTCGTGGACGACGACACCCGCTACACGCAGTTCCTCTGCCCGGCCCTGCCGGACCCCTCCACCGTCTCGGTCTACCAGCCGAAGTGCCCCTACGTGCCCCCGAGCGGCCCGACGTCGCCGCCGACGCCTGCCGGTGGTGAGCCTGTCCACGCGGTGGGTGCGGGCAAGTGCCTGGACGTACCGGATCAGCGAACGACAGCGGGCACGCGGGTGGAGATTCACACCTGCGACGGCGGGGCCAACCAGTTGTGGACGCGTACTTCCTCCGGTCGGCTGACGGTGTACAGCGGTAGCTCGACCATGTGCTTGGACGCCGATGCGCAGGGCGCCAGTCCGGGTACGAAGGTGCAGATCTGGCCATGCAACGACGGGTCGAACCAGCAGTGGAATGTGAACGCGAACGGCACGATCACCGGGGCGCAGTCCGGGCTGTGTCTGGACGTGACCGGTGGGGCCACCGCGAACGGCGCCTTGGTCGAACTGTGGACCTGCAACGGCGGGGCCAACCAGCACTGGACACTCGGACAGCCCGATGGGCGGCGCCGCTTCACCCAAGCAACCAATGACCAGGGCAAGTTCCCTGAAGGCATCAGGACCCACGACCGGCAGGGACCCGCGGCCGTGCTTCGACAACGCGCGCTTTCGCGGGTTCCGCCTGAGTGACTTCTCGGCGGCAGACACCACGACGGTCCCTACGCGGCGAGGGTCGCCGGGCCGGCCTTCTTGGTGGCCGCGGCGATCAGCCTGGCGCAGACCCGACGCAGACACAGGCCGTCGACCCCGCGGCGGGCCGGGGGCGAGGTGTGTGCGTTCGGTGCGGGAGAGGCCTGGCCGTATCAGGTGCGGCACCACGGCGGGCACGCTGCTGGCCCACCTGGGACTGCAATGTACGGACCAACCAGATGTGGACCCTCGAGTGGACCGCAGGAGACATGAATCCGCCCCATGACCCGCGGCGAGCCTTCGAAGGGATTACACGCACAGAAGGGAGAACCCGTGGGAAACCCGATCGCCAAGACACGTGGAAAGCCGGCCACGATGACCAGACTGCTGGCGGTGTTCGCACTCGCCGCAGGAATTCTGGCGGCCGGTCCGAACCAGGCACACGCTTCCACATCGCAGTTCAGAGGAGTGAACTGGGCCGACCAGAGAGACAACTTCGTCAACGGCGTACTGCATCCGTCCGGGCTCGGTGCGTCGGACACCTACTCATCGGCTTCCGCCGTGGCGGACCAGGTTGTTGGACAGATGTACGCGGCGACGGGCGCCAACACGGTGCGCATGCCTATCAACGAGCCCACTGTCGCCGACTACTGGAACACCTACACCGGGGCGATCGACACGGCCCTCACCAAGGGAAACGTGATCCTCGCCTACTGGGCGTACGGCGGCGGCAAGCCGGCGAGCACGGCCGGGTTCAACCAGATGTGGGACAAGGTCGTGCAGAAGTACGGCTCCAACCCCAACGCCTACTTCGAGGTCATCAACGAGCCGTACGGTTACAGCACGACCAACCTGGACGACATGTACAGCGGCTGGTTGGCCAGGTACCCCTCCGTGCCGCGCTCCAGGGTGATCCTCGACGGCGCCGGGCTGGCCCAGGACGTCGCGGCAGTCGGTCGCGACAGCCGCCTGGACGGCACTTTCCTGGCGGTGCACGACTACTCGTTCTTCGCGGGATACGAGGACGAGACCGAGTGGGCGAACCATCTCGCCGGCTACATCGGCGGATACGCCGCCCGCACGATCGCCACCGAGTGGGGCGGCCCGATGGGCCCGGGCAGCAAGAACGGCGTCCACTACAACACCATCGACTACAGCATTCCCAGTGGCTCGTTCTTCGCCGACTACGTCCGGGGTGTCAGCAGCGAACTGCGCAGCCTCGGCATGGGGAGCGTCTACTGGCCGGGTCTGCGCGACGGCGACTGGTACAGCATGACCAGCAAGAGCGGTACCGGCTCGGGCATCAAGCTGTCTTTGGTGAACGCCTCGGGACTGAACCGCCTGCAGTACGCCTGGGGGATCGGCAACGGCGGCGGCACATACGTGCGGATCACCAACGCCGCCACCGGCCTGTACATCGACGGAGAGGGTCGCACGACCAGTGGGGCCACCGTCGGCGAAGCCAGCGGCAGCAGCAACCGGTACGAGCAGCAGTGGACCGTCGAGAACGATGGGCCCTACGTGCGCATCAAGAACCGGGCAACCAGCCTGTACCTGGACGGGGCGGGCCGCACCTCGGACGGATCCGCGATCACCCAGTACGGTGACAGCAACAGCACGAGCCAGCAGTGGTCGGTGGTGACCGTCGCCGACAACGTGCGCATCAAGAACCGCGCCACCGGCAAGTACATCGACGGCATGGGCCGCACCGGTAATGGATCTGATCTGGGCCAGTGGAGTGACAGCAACAGCACGAACCAGCAGTGGCGGATCGTAGCCGCCGGTTGACCACCACCCGCATCGCCTGCCGCGTACCAACGGCGAGCGCTTCAACCGGCGCCGGTACGTGGCAGGCGATGAACGCAGACCGCGCAGGCTTGTCCATGGTCAGCTCGGTTCTCGCCCGGTGAGCCGCACGCCCGTGCGTGGCCGAGGCAGCGGGGAGCCCCGACCACGCACGGCCCTGGTCCGAGACGGCAGCAGTCGGCCATAACCACGACCAGGGGCAAAGCGAGCCAGTCCCGCAACCCACCTGCGACCAGGCAACGGCTTCTCTCCCCCGAGGCCCGGGAAAAGGCACGGCAGCAGTCCGCCAAGGCCCGCGCCGAACGCAAGGAACAGCAACGCCGAGAGCGCGCGGCCCGCCTGCAATTCAACGACTGATCGGTCGTTGAGTGGTTAGTTGTTGCTCGGGGTGCGGCCCTCGAAGGCGT
Organism: Streptomyces sp. NPDC024687; assembly: GCF_055559055.1. Taxonomy (NCBI): domain Bacteria; kingdom Bacillati; phylum Actinomycetota; class Actinomycetes; order Kitasatosporales; family Streptomycetaceae; genus Streptomyces; species Streptomyces sp. NPDC024687. The sequence goes on from NZ_JBVHLJ010000002.1 coordinate 1,122,150, forward strand.
CTGGAACGCAGTGCCGTTGTTCCGTCGGTGCGACGGGTGTGATCACCGAGCCCCGCCGCCATCCTCGACGTCTCCCCGCCTACTGTGCACGAGGTCGTTAGAGGTCGTTTTCCCCCGTTGTTTCATCCCGGAATCGGTTGTTTGGTCTGCGGTGTCGGGTCACGCCAGGAGATGGCGTTCTCGCTGGTAAGGCG
>NZ_JBVHLJ010000003.1:0-337036 GCF_055559055.1 Streptomyces sp. NPDC024687
ATGAAGAGCTGGTCCTCAAGACGCACCGGGCCCTCGGGGAACCGCAGGTCATGGGCGAGCAGGAAGTCACGGCGGAACATCTTGTGCGGGGTCAGGCTCTCCATGAGCGGCGCGTCCTCGACCGTGCAGCGCTCCACGGTGCGTTTGAAGACGTTGCTGGGGCCCGCCATGGTGCCCACGACCTTGCCCAGAACGATGTCCGAGCCGTTGCGGGAACCCAGTCGGTACAGGTGTTCCAGAGCCGCCGGCGTCAGCTCGTCGTCCTGGTCGACGAACTGGACGTACTCACCGCGGGCTTCCCGGACACCGACGTTGCGGGGCTTGCCGGGCCAGCCGGAGTTCTCCTGATGAATCACGCGAACGTGCGCGTGCTGCGCCGCCAGTTGATCGAGACGTTGCGCGGAGTCGTCGGTCGAACCGTCGTCGACGTAGATGACCTCGTACGCGTCCTCCCCCAGAGTCTGACGTAAGAGGGAGGGCGCACACATTTCGATGTAACGGCCCGCGTTGTAGACCGGCACCACGATGCTTACCTTGAGCATGAACGTTCCCCCCAACGCGGACCAGGCGGCTCGTTGTTCTTTGGGCGTTCCCCGAAGTCGCTTCCTTTTCAATACGGAGCCAAGGCCGCGTATCGGGTCGTGATCAATGAGTACCGCAGCTTCCGGGCGGGTGCCTGTTCCACTGGCCCGTCCGGGGTAAGGCTTCGGCGTAGCGGCCGGCCGGGGGCCGCCCACGGCCCGGCGCGCCTCAGGAGGGCCAGGAACAGCGGATCACTGCCACCTGTACGGTTCCGCCTCTCGCTGTTTTACTTGCGGAATGCGCTGGCGATACGGCAGTTCATGGTGTGTCGCCAACATCGTTTTCGGGTTGGTCCTCGTGGGTCTGGGCGCCTGGCGCATCGGGCCGGCGCACCACCGCGAGCACCAGCAACGGGTCGCGGCGGCGTGTATCGCCGAGCGTGGTGTCGAGCAGTGCCTGCCGGTGCGGACCGCCGCCATCACCAGAACAGTCAGGCTGAAGCAGACGTTCGGCGGGGTCATGCTGGACGTGTATCTCGACGGGGCTTCCAAGTCGGCGTTCGAGATCTCGCCGCACTGGAGCGAGCGGGACAGCTCGACAGTGGTCGTCGCCGACTTGCAGGGCGAGGTGTGGGCCTGGCAGGAGAGTGAGCACCATCGGTGGGAAGAACTGTACGAACCATGGCCGTGGTGGACACTCATCTATCTCTCAGTGATCCTGATCGGCGGCTGGTTCGTACTGAACTTCGCGAGCGAGCTGCTCATCGAGGGGCACAGCCGGTACAGAGAACTGGCCGAGAGGTTGGTCGCCCTGTATGGGGGAGTGAGCTTTGCGGGGACGGTGATCCTCGCCGGGTTCTCCTTCTCCTGGATCTTCGGGCTGGGCTCCATCGCCGTCGTGGCGCTGGCCGTCGGAGTCAACGGCGCGGACCTCTGGCACCATTGGCGAAGCGCCTGGCTCCGTGCCCGCCGCGTGCCGCGTTGACCGTACCCACACCCGCGTCCGTGCAGGACGGCAGCCACGTCAGCTTGGCGGCGTCACAGGCGCTCGAAGATCGTCCCAAGGACTCGGCCCGTGAAGCTGATCGGGCGCTCCAGCCCATTGAACCTTCGCGGTCGGAGCACTAGAAGCCCCGCAGCACCGCGGCCTTCGTCATCGCGAACTCCTCGTCCGTGAGCACCCCGTCGCGGTGCAGCTCACCCAACTCACGCAGTCTGCGCAGCAGTACGTCGTGATGGTCGGCCTGGGCGGCGGCCGCGGTGAGCCGGTGGCGGTGGGCGCCCGCGTCGCCGTACGCGAGGTCCCAGCGGGTGGACGGGTGCGGCAGCCGGGCGATGACCGCCGTCGCGACGAGAGCCGTGAGCAGGTCGCGGCGGGTGCTGCCCCACAGGTCGAGGGCGTACGGGTCCTTGTCCGGCGGCAGTTTCGAGAACGACGTCCCGCGGGTCACGAACCGCAGGAAACCGTCCTCGAAACCGGAGTTGGGCAGCCACTCGACCTGGACGACGTCACCCACATCGATGATCCGCGGTCCGGTCGCCCGCTTCACCCGGTCGGAGGTGTCGGACCAGTCGATACGGATCTGGGTGCCGTCGAAGGACACCGTGCCGTCGGAGGAGCGCACCGAGACCGGGACCGGCGGGCCGGACAGCAGATACGCCTTCGTCGGCTCGTTCGGGACCTCGTCGAGGAGGAGGGCGCGGCGGATCTCCTCGGCCACGTACTCGGCGACCCCGGCACGGTCGACGTCCACGGTCAGGCGGTACGGATCGGCCGGATCCGGCAGGCGGCCGCCGGTCGCGTGCAGCAGCGGATCCGCGCCCTCGCGCAGCCGCATCCGCAGCCGGCCGCGCTTGCGCTCCGGCTCGAACGCCACGCCCGCGATGGCCTCCAGGGGCACGGCGACCTCGCCGTACGTCTGCCGGAACAGCGGCACGGAACGGTGGAGTCCCGGTGTGATCCTGACCGTTGTGCCGTCGAAGACCCAGGTCCCGTCACGCTGGATGATCTCGGCCATGGGGAAATTCTCGCAGCCGGGTCAACACGGCGGGCCCCGCTTCACCCGCGCTGACCAGACCTGCCAAGCGGGGGCGGTGTGCTGTAGGGCACAATTCGCTGTCATCACGGGGGAGTTGTCCGGGGTTCTCCGTGGGGTGCGGGGCGCGAGGGTTTGCGGGTTGTGCGGTCGGTCGGCCATGGGGTCATCCGGGGCCGGAGAGCAAGCGTTGTGGGAAGGCAGGCGTCGGTCGTGGCGGTGCAGGAAGCGAGACAAGGCGCGACCGGGGGTGTGCCCGCGGGGGCGCACGAGGGCGGGTGCGCCTGTGGGGACTGTCCGCACGGGGCGCGGGCCGGGCATCGGCGGGCGGTGGCGGCATTCCTCCTGAAGCGCGACGAGTTCGCCGCCGGGCAGGGTCTGCCGGCGGCCGTGGCGCACTCCGCGTCGGCCTCCCGCCAGTGGGTCTCGGAGGAACTGACCCAGTCCGCGGAGGCCGTGGCCGAGCGGGGGCGGGCGGAGGGTGTCGTCTGGCTCGCGCGGCTGTGGCGTCGTACCGCGTACGCGGTGTGGGCCGCTGTCGTGGTGCTCCTCCTCGTCCAGGCGCTGACGGCCATCGGCGCGGGGTGGACCACGGCGCGTACGGCCGGGCTGGTGGCGGCGCTGGTGGTCGCGGGTTCGCTGACCGCGGCGTCCTGGTTCCACCGGTCCCGGGGCGGGGTGCTCGCACCGGTCATCGGTGAGGACAACCGGCTGTCCACCTCTCGGGCCGTCGCGGTCGCGTGGGTGCTGTTCGTCGCCTACGCGGTGCTCGTGCTGGTGGGCCGGCTGGCCGCGGCCTCCGACGCCCGTGAGCGGGACAGACTGATCTCCGGGCTCGAACTGGCCCGGGGCGCGGGGGTCGTCACCGTGCTGGCCGTGGTGTGCGGGATCGCCGTGCTGGTGCGGCGGGTGGTCGGGTTGCGGGTGCTCGGGCAGCGGCTGCAGAAGGTGCGGGCGGACCGGCCGCGCGCCGCCGACCTGCTGACCGACGACTCCGGGCGGGGCGCCTTCGCCGACATCCAGTACGTCGTGATCGGCGGGGTCGCCCTGCTGTTCGCGGCGGTACGGCTGGCCCGGCGGCCGGACCAGTTGCCGGACCTGCCATGGGGGCTGGCGGTGGTGGTGCTGGTGTCCGCGGCGACGTATGTCGCCGGGAAGTACGCGGAGGGCGGGCGGCCGGTGATCCTTTCCGTGGTGCGGTCGCGGGAGGCGGGTGACCTGGACGGGCCCGTCCGTACCGGGGACGACATCGAGATCCGGGGTGCGGGATTCGTGCCGCCGGGGGCGCAGGGGGCTGATCGGCTGTCCCGGATGGTGGTGCGGATCGGCCCGGTGAACGTGCATGTGCCGTTGGTGCCGGTGGCCGGGGGATTCAGCAACCCCACGGACGAGGTACTGACCGTGCCGGTGCCGGCCGATGTGGAGCCGGGCCGGGTCGAGGTGCAGGTGGTGACGGCGGCGGGCGTGGAGACCAATCGGTACGCGATCGATGTGACCGACTGAGGGGAGTCGTGTCGGCAGGGGCGTGGGAAAACCCGCCATCCATTGAGTGGCGCCGCCCCTTCGTGCGTATGGTCTGGTGAGGGTCTCGGCACGCTGGTGAGAGGCGGCTCGAAGCGATGACTCACAGTTTCCGTACGGACACGCACGCCCCCTACTACGACGATCAACGGTCCTGGCGGGACAGCATCGGCCAGTACGCCCTGCTGCCGTTGCGGCTCTTCCTCGGTGTCACGTTCATCTACGCCGGCCTGGACAAACTGACCGACAGTGCCTTCATGAAGGGCTCCGGCTCGGGTTCCGTCGGCGACATGATGCGCAGCGTCCGGGACTCCTCGGCCATCCCCGCACTGGTCGACCTGTCCCTGAAGAACCCCGTCGGTTTCGGCTACGCCATCGCCTTCGGTGAACTCGCCGTCGGTATCGGCACCCTGCTCGGCATCCTCGCCCGCCTCGCCGCACTCGGCGGTGCGCTGATCTCGCTCAGCCTGTGGCTGACCGTGAGCTGGGCCTCCGACCCCTACTACTACGGCAACGACCTCGCCTACCTGATGGCCTGGCTGCCTCTCGTCCTCGCCGGCGCCTCCGTGTTCTCCGTGGACGCAGCCTGGCAGGGCCGACGGCGGCGGCGATTGGGTGGTTATCGGTAGCTCCGGCCGGTGGAGCTGATCAGTGATCGGTGGTCAGTGGGTGACGGGCGGCTGGGGTGTCTGGTCGGCCTCCGGTGCGGTGGTCGTACGGCGGTTGTCGCGGCGGTTGGTGTGGTGGTTGCGCACGGCCCGGGTCAGCAGGCCCACCACGCCCGCGAGGCAGAGGCCGCCGACGACCATGGGGATCACCGCGAACCACGGGGTGTCCCACGCGCCGCCCGCGTCACCGGCGTAGGTGATGCCCGCGACGGTCAGGAAGAGGCCGGCGACCAGTTTTCCCGGCTGGAACTCATGACGCAGCACGGCTCACCTCCGCCTGGCCGATGCCCACCCGTAGGTCCATGTCGAGGGTGGCGGTGTTCTTCGCGCCCGAAACCGGTTTCAGGGTGATCTCCTTGCGCTTGCCCGGTGCCACGTCCACGTCCGCCTGGTCGTCGCCCGGCAACTGGATGTCGCCCACTCCCACGTCGATGACCGCTTTCACCGTCACGTCCGGCGGCACGATCACCACCAGTCGCCCGACTCCGACGTCGGCCTGGGTCGTCACCGTCCGGCCCTTGGTGAAATCGACGCGGGACAGGTCCAAGGTGCCTACTCCGGTGCCGAGTTCGTACTGCGCGCGGATGTTCTGTGTCGTTGCCGGTGTCCAGTTCGTGCGGACCCAGTGCGTGGTGATGTCCTTCGGCAGCACGGCCGAGGTGGCGAGCAGGCCCGCTGTGACGATCGCCAGGAAGACCGAGCCCGCTCCGGTGCGGCCCAGGAAGGAGCTGGTCGCCATGCCCAGGCCCAGGACGATCAGCGCGCAGGACAGGCCGGTCTGCAGGCTGGTGCCCAGCGCGTGGTCCTCCCAGGTCGCCCCGGTGCCGAGGCCACCCGCCAGCAGGGCGAGCAGGAAGACCCAGCCGCCGATCCAACGGGGACCGCGGGGCTTCGGCGGGCGGATCCGGGCCGCGTCGATGTCCTCGCGCCGGCTCCAGGAGACGCCCCGGCCGATGTTGACGGCCGCCGCGATGTCACGGTCGCGGGAGTCGCTCGGGCCCCACAGATAGCCCGTGCCACCGTCGTGGGTGCCGTCCTTGACTATGGGGTCGCGCCACCAGGACGGGTAACCGGCCGGCACCGGTGGGGCCTGGGCCTCCGGCGGGGCGTCGGCGACGGCCTGGGCGGCGAGCGGGTCGGGGTCCGGGGTGCCGCGGTTGCGCGACCAGTACCCCGCACCCGCGAGGAGCAGGGAGAGCACCACGGCGAAGGCCAGCACGCTGGTGTTGCTCAGCATGGTGAGGAACACCCCGCAGCCGACCAGGGCGAAGAGCACGCCGGTCAGGGCCTGACCGTCCACCCGGCCGGTGAGCAGCTTGCGCACCTCGTTCTCCTCCTCGTCCTCGTACGGGACGAAGAGCCAGGCGAAGCCGTAGAAGATGAGACCTATGCCGCCGGTCGCCGACAGCACGGCGAGCGTGATCCGGAAGATCACCGGGTCCATGTCGTACTGCCGGCCCAGTCCTGCGCACACGCCGGCGAGCAGCTTGTGCCGTCGGTCCCGCCGGAAGCGCGGGGGCGCCGGGGGCGCGTCCTCGACGGGGGCCGTGTCCTGGGGGGTGACGGTGGGCGGGGCCGGTGTGCCTCCTTCTCTTCGCGTGCCCGCCCGCCCGTGCGCGCCCGAAGCCCGGCCGGTGTCGGCGGCCGTGCCCGCGCCGGGACCGGTGCCCGGGTCCGGGCCTCCGCCGGATCCGGCGCCCGCGGCGTGCTGGTGATCTGTCATGTGTCCATGGTGACGGGCGCCGGGGCGGGGCGGGAGTCGGAACGACCCTGGCCGGACCCTGATATCGGCCCTGAGAGGGGGGAGGGAGGTGTTCGGAAGACGCGCCGTTCGAAGATCAGGGGAGTCTCGGGGGACAACCCTGATGCCCCCGCACTGCGGCCGTGTGACCATCGATGGCATGCCGGAAGCCGCAGCAGCGCCCCTCGTCGAACCGCGGCCGCCGCGCAAGCTCTACCGCAGCAGTGACGGACGCTGGCTGGGTGGTGTGGCGCGGGGGCTCGCCGGGCACCTCGGGCTGCCCGTGATCTGGGTGCGGCTCGTCTTCGTCGGCCTGTTCATGGCGGACGGGCTCGGCGCGTTGCTGTATGCCGCGTTCTGGTTCTTCGTGCCGCTCGGCATCGGCGGGGTCGGCGGCCAGAAGCCCCCGTCCCTGGTCACCACCGAGACCTCGCCGGACGGCCGCCGCAGACTGGTCGCCCGCCGCCCGGACAAGGGCCAGATCGTGGCCCTGCTGCTCATGGTCGTCGTGGCCATGGTCTTCGTCGGCAATGTCAAGGTGGGCAATGGCGCCAAGGCCTACCTCTGGCCGGCCGTTCTGGTCGGCGCGGGCGTCGCCCTCGTCTGGCGCCAGGCGGACAACGCCCGCCGGGCCCGTTGGATGGAGGTGGGCCGCCGCCGGCGCACCCTGACGCTGCTGCGTGCCGCGGGCGGAGTCCTCCTCGTCACCGCGGGCGTCTCCGGGGTCTTCGTCCTCCAGGGCTCCACCGCCCACCTCGGCTCCGTCCTCCAGGCGGCCCTCGCTGTCCTCGTCGGGATAACGCTCCTCGCGGGGCCGTATCTCGTCCGCATGACCCAGGACCTCTCCGAGGAGCGCCTGATGCGCATCCGTGCCCAGGAGCGCGCGGAGGTCGCGGCCCACGTCCACGACTCGGTGCTGCACACCCTGACCCTGATCCAGCGCAACGCGGAGAACGCGAGCGAGGTGCGCCGCCTGGCCCGCGCCCAGGAGCGCGACCTGCGCACCTGGCTCTACAAACCCGAGGGCACCGGCAAGGACGAGGCCGACGAACCCACGGATCTCGGCGACGCTGTGCGGCGCAACGCGGCCGAGGTCGAGGACAAGCACGGCGTCCCCATAGAGGTCGTGGTCGTCGGCGACTGCCCGCTCGACGAGAGAACCGGCGCACAGATGCAGGCCGCGCGTGAGGCGATGGTCAACGCCGCCAAGTACGGTGGCGAGGGTGGCGCCGTACAGGTCTACGCCGAAGTCGAGGGCAGGACGGTCTTCGTGTCCGTCCGGGACCGCGGCCCCGGCTTCGACCTCGACTCGATACCCGCCGACCGGATGGGTGTCAGAGAATCGATCATCGGCCGCATGGAGCGCCATGGCGGCACGGCCCGGCTGCGCGCGGTGCCGGGCGGCGGCACGGAGGTCGAGCTGGAGATGGAGAGGGCGGAGAAGACGTCATGAGCGACGAGGCGAATGGCACGACTGAGGTCACCGGGGGCGCGGCCGAGCGCCGGGTGCGCGTGGTCCTCGTCGACGACCACCGCATGTTCCGTACGGGCGTCCAGGCCGAGATCGGCCGGACCGAGGAGACCGGCGTCGAGGTCGTCGGGGAGGCCGCCGACGTCGACCAGGCCGTCACCGTCATCACCGCGACCCGGCCCGAGGTCGTTCTCCTCGACGTCCATCTCCCGGGCGGCGGAGGAGTCGAAGTGCTGCGCCGGTGCGCCCCGTTGATGGCCGACGCCGAGCAGCCCGTCCGCTTCCTCGCCCTGTCCGTCTCGGACGCGGCCGAGGACGTGATCGGAGTGATCCGGGGCGGTGCGCGCGGCTATGTGACGAAGACGATCACCGGCACGGACCTCGTCAACTCCGTCTTCCGCGTCCAGGAGGGCGACGCCGTCTTCTCGCCGCGCCTGGCCGGCTTCGTCCTGGACGCCTTCGCCTCCACCGACGCCCCGCCGGTCGACGAGGACCTCGACCGCCTCACCCAGCGCGAGCGGGAGGTGCTGAGGCTCATCGCGCGCGGCTACGCCTATAAGGAGATCGCCAAGCAGCTGTTCATCTCGGTGAAGACGGTCGAGTCCCATGTCTCCGCGGTCCTGCGCAAGCTCCAGCTCTCCAACCGCCACGAGCTGACCCGGTGGGCCACGGCGCGGCGGCTGGTCTGACGCTCACACCACGCGCGTGGCGCCCGCGAACGGCATCTGGTCGATGGGCGCCACCCGCACCGGTGCCGACGGGTTCGGAGCGTGGATCATCTGCCCGTTGCCGACGTACATGCCGACGTGGCTGATGCCCGAGTAGAAGAACACCAGGTCTCCGGGGAGGAGTTCGGAGCGGGAGACGCGCCGGCCGGCGTCGATCTGGGCGTAGGTCGTGCGGGGCAGGGAGATGCCCGCCGAGCGGTAGGCGGCCTGGATGAGCCCCGAGCAGTCGAAGGCGTCCGGTCCGGTGGCACCCCAGACATAGGGGCTGCCGAGCCTGGCGTAGGCGTAGGAAACGGCCGCTGCGGCGCGGGAGTTGGGGGCCGCCGTAGTGGCCGCGCCGGGGGACGCCAGTTCCTCGCGTGCCCCCGTGGTGGCCCGGGAGGCGCGATCCCCGTCGGCGCCGAGCACCGCCCGTTCCTCGGCCGGCAGCTGGGACATCAGGCGGCGGGCCGCCCCCAGTTTGCCGGTGATCGTCTTCTTGTGGCGCTTCAGCTCCGCCTGGCGCGACTTCAGCGAGGCCAGCTCGATGTGCGCGGCCCCGCGCAGCTGCTCGATCTCCCGCAGCTGCCGTCGTACGTTCGCCACGGAGGCGGCTTGGCGGTTACCGGCTCGTTCCGCGAACTCGGCGCTGTCCAGGTACCGGTCGGGGTCGTCGGTGAGCGCGAGCTGCATCGCGGGGTCGAGGCCGCCGCCGCGGTACTGCGCCGCGGCCATCGAACCCAGCGCGTCCCGCTCCTCGTTGAGCTGTTCCGTCCTGCGGGCCGCCTGGTCCCGCAGGCTGTCCAGCCGGGTCTCGGCCGCCTTGGCCTTCTCCTTCGCGCCGTTGTACTTCTCGGTGGCCGACTCGGCCTCCTGGTACAGCTGGTCCACCTTCGCCTGGACCTGCGCCGGTGTGAGCTGCGGCTCGGCGTGTCCGATCCCGTCGAAGCCCGTCGCGGTCGCCGCCCCCGCGAGGGCGATGGTCGCTGCCGTACGGACCGTATGGCCGCCGGCCGAGCGGCTGCGGGGCTTGCGGTGCGCTGCCACGTGGACTGCACGTCCTTTCCTGCGATCGCCCGCCCCGGGGCTCCGGGACGTACGAACGCCAGGGATGAGCGGCCGTACGACCCGCCCGGGGCGGTGTGCGCGTCCGGCGACGGCCCGCACAGGGGGAGCAGGCCGCCGCCGGACCTTCTCGGCGGTGGTGGCCGACTGCCGCCCCTGGCCCGGGCGGCGGTGGGGAGTCGGTCACCTGAGGGAGGACGTTAAACCTGAGCGTGTCCGGGAGGTAACGCGTTGTGCGGAACTGCCGCCAGGGGACCGCCGGGTGACCGAAGGTGACCGTGATGCCGGGGTGGCGCCGTCCACTTCGCGCGGTGCGCTGACCGAACCAGGGATTCCGGGGCGCACGGAAGGCGTGGAGTGCTAAGGGCCGCATATATGCGAGATCCGCTCACAGGGCCCGGTGCGCGTGCCCCTCGGGCCCCGGAATAGGCTCCGGCCTCATGGACGTACTCATCCATCTCTTCGTCGGCCTGCACATCATCGGCATCGCCGCGCTGCTCGGCGGCTTCCTCACCCAGATGAAGGCGATGGGCCAGGGCGCCGCCCGGTTCGTCCCCGCGATGCTGCACGGCGCCGCGACGATGCTGGTCACCGGGATGATCCTGGTCGGCCTCAACCAGGCCGACGACCAGCACGTCAACAACATCAAGATCGGCGTGAAGCTGGCCCTGCTGATCGTGATCCTCGGCCTCGTCTATGTGAAACGGGACGACGAGAAGGTGGGCAAGTGCCTGTTCGGCCTGGTCGGCGCGCTGACCATGGCCAACATCTTCATCGCGGTGCTGTGGACCTGACCGCGGTACGGGCGGAGCCGACCGCCCCGCCGCGACGGCCTCAGGCGGGGCGCACCACGCTGTGGATCCCCGACTCGCCGTCGTAGTAGATCGACTCCTCGCGGACGTACGCGCCCGGCTTGGGGGCGTGGATCATCATGCCGTTGCCGATGTAGAGGCCGACGTGGCTGATGTCGCCGTAGAAGAAGACCAGGTCACCGGGTTGGGCGTCGGCCAGGGAGACCGTGGTGCCGGCGCCGACCTGGTCGTAGGTGACGCGGGGGAGGTCGACGCCGGCGGCCTTCCAGGCGGCCTGGGTGAGCCCTGAGCAGTCGTAGGAGTCGGGGCCGGTGGCGCCCCAGACGTACGGCTTGCCGATCTGCGCGCGGGCGAAGGCGAGGGCCTTGGCGGCCCTGGTGGCGTACGAGGAGTCGGCCGCCGTCGACGTGTTCTCCTGCGGGCCGGTGGCCTTCTGCGCGGTCTCCTGGGCGGCCTTCTCCGCCGCCTGCTGCCGCGCCAGCTCCGCCGCCTTGCGGGCCGCCTCCTGCTGCTCGCGCTTCTCGATCGCCGCGAGACGCGCCTTCTCCTGGGCGGTCAGCTCCGACAGCAGCTCGCGCGCGTCGGCAAGCTTCTTCTGGACGGTCGCCTTGGCGGTCCGCAGGTTGCTCTGCGTGTCGGTGAGCGCTTGAAGGCTCTGGGAGGCCTCCTGGCGCTTCTTCATCGTCGCGGACTGTTCGGAGACGTAGTCGTCGACCGCGCCCTTCTGGCGACTCGTCAGGCGGCCCATCAGCTGCGTCTGGTCGAAGTAGTCCTGCGGGGTGTCGGCGAGCAGGAACGTCGCCGTGTCGGGCGCGGCGGCACCGGTGCGGTACTGGGCCGCGGCGAAGGAACCGAGTTCCTCCCGTGCCTCGTTGAGCTTCTGGGTGCGCTGGGCGACGTCGTCCAGGAGCGTCTCGACCTGCTTGCGCTGCTTGGCCGTCTTCTCCTTGGCCGCGTTGTAGGTGTCGGTCGCCGACTCGGCCTGGCGGTAGAGGTCGTCGACCTTCTTCTCGACCTCTTCGAGACTCGGCTTGTCATCGGCCGGCGCGGCGTTCGCCGACTGGGACAGCAGGGCCACGGAGGTGAGGGCGGCCGTAGCGAAGGCCGGGGTCCGTATGCCTGCTGCGCGCGTACCGACGGGACGCGACTTGCGGTGCGACGCCAAGGGAGGCGACTCCTTCCGTGCTCCGCCTACCGGGTTGGCGATGGGGGTCCCCCCAGGCCGTTCAGGCACTGGGGGAGGGTTCGGGCGGGAAGGGTTGCCCTACGGCGCTCCCGTGGGCGGGAGTCGGCCGATTCACCCCGGGTTCGGTGGGTCCCCGGCTTCGGGCGCGCGGCGGCGCCTGCGGACTCGGCGGAGGCCGTGCGGCCCGGCGACGTTCGCCGGAGGGGGTCGTACGGCCTGCCCGGAACGGTAGCCAACGGGTGTGGCCCATGTGAAGGTTGCTGGCCGATATGCCCGATACATTTTCGTGACCTTCGTCGCGGGCGTCGCTCCATGGCGGGGATTCGGGACGATCTGTCGTGGTGAGGGTGTGTTCGCCGTGTGTCCGCCGTCCTGGCGCTCTGGGCGCGGCACGTCGGTCCGGGCCCCGTCACGGACCGTGACGGCAGGGTGGATGTTCTCAGGGCGGCGGCGGGCTGTCAGTGGGGCACCCTAGACTCGGAGAGCGATGAGCAGCCTCTTTGACGACAGCTTCCTGGCGGACCTCCAGGCCCCTCGCGGGCATGCGGAGGAGCCCCCGCCGCCGCCCGAGGACGACCACGTGCCGGAACCCGTTCCGGACGACCTGTTCGGTGGGAAGTTCGACGTGCCCCCGGACCGGGACGCCTACTACCGCGACGGCGCCTCGCGCCCGGTGGTGGACCCGGCCGCGCTCCTGGAGGGGCTGAACGAGAACCAGCGCGCGGCCGTCGTGCACTCCGGCACCCCGCTGCTCATCGTGGCCGGCGCCGGTTCCGGAAAGACCCGGGTGCTCACCCACCGCATCGCCCACCTCCTCGGTGAGCGCAATGTCCACCCGGGTCAGATCCTCGCGATCACCTTCACCAACAAGGCCGCGGGCGAGATGAAGGAGCGCGTCGAGCAGCTCGTGGGCCCGCGCGCGAACGCGATGTGGGTGATGACCTTCCACAGCGCGTGCGTACGGATCCTGCGGAGGGAGTCGAAGAAGCTCGGGTTCACCTCGTCCTTCTCGATCTACGACGCCGCCGACTCCAAGCGGCTGATGGCTCTGGTCTGCCGCGATCTGGACCTCGACCCCAAGCGCTACCCCCCGAAGTCCTTCAGCGCCAAGATCAGCAACCTGAAGAACGAGCTGATCGACGAGGAGGACTTCGCCGCCCAGGCCACCGACGGCTTCGAGAAGACCCTCGCCCAGGCCTACGCCATGTACCAGTCGCGCCTCCGCGAGGCGAACGCCCTCGACTTCGACGACCTGATCATGACGACGGTCAACCTGCTCCGGGCGTTCCCCGACGTCTCCGAGCACTACCGCCGCCGCTTCCGGCATGTCCTCGTCGACGAGTACCAGGACACCAACCACGCGCAGTACGCGCTGGTCAGGGAGCTGGTCGGGACCTCCGAGCACCCGGTGGACGTGCCGCCGAGCGAGCACGACCTGCCGCCCGCCGAGCTCTGTGTCGTCGGTGACGCCGACCAGTCGATCTACGCCTTCCGCGGCGCGACCATCCGCAACATCCTCCAGTTCGAGGAGGACTACCCGGAGGCGACGACGATCCTCCTGGAGCAGAACTACCGCTCCACGCAGACGATCCTCACCGCCGCCAACGCCGTCATCGAGCGCAACGAGTCCCGCCGCCCCAAGAACCTGTGGACCAACGCGGGCGCGGGCGCGCGCATCACCGGCTATGTCGCCGACACCGAGCACGACGAGGCGCAGTTCGTCGCCGACGAGATAGACCGCCTCACGGACGCGGGTGACGCGAAGGCCGGCGATGTCGCCGTCTTCTACCGCACCAACGCGCAGTCCCGTGTCTTCGAAGAGGTCTTCATCCGCGTCGGCCTGCCGTACAAGGTCGTCGGCGGCGTCCGCTTCTACGAGCGCAAGGAGGTCCGGGACGTCCTGGCCTACCTGCGCGTCCTCGCCAACCCGGAGGACTCCGTGCCGCTGCGCCGGATTCTCAACGTCCCCAAGCGCGGCATCGGCGACCGGGCCGAGGCGATGATCGACGCCCTGTCCCAGCGCGAGAAGATCAGCTTCCCGCAGGCGCTCAAGCGCGTCGACGAGGCGTACGGCATGGCCGCGCGCTCCACCAACGCCGTGAAGCGGTTCAACGTGCTGATGGAGGAGCTCCGCACGATCGTCGAGTCCGGCGCGGGACCGGCGACCGTCCTGGAAGCCGTCCTCGAACGCACCGGCTATCTCGCCGAGTTGCAGGCCTCCACCGACCCGCAGGACGAGACCCGCATCGAGAACCTCCAGGAACTCGCCGCCGTGGCCCTGGAGTTCGAGCAGGAGTCCGGCGAGGGCGAGGAGACCGGCTCGCTCTCCAACTTCCTGGAGCGGGTCGCGCTCGTCGCCGACTCCGACCAGATCCCCGACGAGGACGAGGACGGCTCCGGCGTCATCACCCTGATGACCCTGCACACCGCCAAGGGCCTGGAGTTCCCGGTCGTCTTCCTCACCGGCATGGAGGACGGCGTCTTCCCGCACATGCGCGCCCTCGGGCAGACGAAGGAGCTGGAGGAGGAGCGGCGCCTGGCCTACGTCGGCATCACGCGTGCGCGTGAGCGGCTGTATCTGACCCGGTCCTCCCTGCGCAGCGCGTGGGGGCAGCCGTCGTACAACCCGCCCTCCCGCTTCCTGGAGGAGATCCCGGCGCAGCACGTGGACTGGAAGCGCACGGGGGCGGCCGGCGCTCCCGCGGGGCCGGTCTCGGGGGTCGCCGCCTCGCTGTCGTCGTCCCGTTCCCGCTCCTCGGCGTCGGGCGCGTCCGGCTTCGCGACGCGCAGGACCTCGGAGAAGCCGGTGGTGTCCCTGGCCGTCGGCGACCGTGTCACCCACGACCAGTTCGGTCTGGGCACGGTCGTCGGGGTGAAGGGCACGGGCGCGAACGCCGAGGCCACGGTCGACTTCGGAGAGGCCAAGCCGAAGCGGCTGCTGCTGCGGTACGCGCCGGTGGAGAAGCTGTAGCTCCGGAAAGGGCCGGAAGGCCGGAAGGGGGGCTGGACCCGAGGAATTACGTCGGGTCCAGTCCGTGGCTGCGCAGCCACGGCAGCGGGTCTATGGCCGAACCGGCCGCCGGGTGCACCTCGAAGTGCAGGTGGGGTCCGGTCGAGTTGCCGGAGTTGCCGGAGTAGGCGATCGGGTCGCCGGCCTTGACCGTCGTACCGGAGGCGACGCGGTAGCTGGAGAGGTGGCAGTACCACGTCTCGGTGCCGTCCTTCGCCGTCACGACCATCATGTTGCCGTACGCGCTGTTCCACTGTGTGCGGACGGTGCCGTCGGTCGCGGCCATCACCGTCGTGCCGTACGACACCGGGAAGTCGATGCCGGTGTGGACGGACATCCAGTTGACGCCGGACTGGCCGAAGTAGGCGCTCAGACCCCGCTGCGCGACCGGAAGCGCGAACTTCGGGCGCAGCCGCTCCTTGCGGGCCGCCTCCTCCGCCGCCTTCCTCTTCTCGGCCAACTGCTGAGTCTTGAGGTCGATGCGTTCCTGTGTGCGGCTGGCCCGGTCGGCGAAGTCGTCGGCACCGGCCCTGAGGCTCTCGAGCTGGGTGTCCAGCTTGTTGTTCGCGATGGCCGGCTTGACGGCGCTCGTGTCCGCGAGGGTCGTCGAGGTGTCCTTGTCGTCGCCGGTCAGTGTGCCGACCGAGGCGGCGGCGATCCCGGCGACCCCCATGACACACGCCGAGGGGACGGCGATCGTCAGCAGCGCGGAGCGCCTGGCGGGCATACGGCGGCGGGAGCGGCCCGCGTTGCGCGCGGCGACGCGGGAGCCGGGCGCGGGCGCCGCGGCTCGGGGGGCCTCTTCCTGGTCGTCCAGGAGCGGGGCGTCGGCGTCGAGGACGGCGGGCATCTCGCCGGTGTCGGTGGCGGCCGAGGTCTCTGTGGCGGCGTTCGACTCGCCGTCGTGCGAGGTGTGTTCGGCGTAGGCGTCGCCGTAAGGATTCGCCTCGCCGTACGCGTGGGTCTCGTCGTACCCGGCCTGCTCGAAGGTGGCCGTCGGCTGCGGGTCGGCCGCCGTGCCCTCGGAGTTCCACTGCGTGGCGTCGTACGCCCCGGTGTCGAAGGTCTGCGTGCCCCATTCCCAGTGCTGGGTCTGGTCGGCCTGGCTCGCGGACCCGTCGGGCTGGTGCCAGGAACTGGCGTCCCACTGTCCGCTGTGATCGACGCTGCCGGCCTGCGGCGGGATCGCGGCGAGCTGCTGCTGGTCGGCGCCCCACTGCGTGGCGTCGTACGCGCCGGTGTCGTAGGCGGCGTGGTGCTGGGCCGCGTACATGTCGTAGTTCAGGGTCTGGTGACCGCCGGTGTTCCACGTCGAGGAGTCGTACGAACCGGTGGTGTCCTCCGGCATGTTGCCGAAGAGCGGGTCGGTCTCGAAGGTGCCGGTGGCGTGGACGCCGGTCGTGCCCGGGGCGTCGAAACCAGTGGCGTCATAGCCGCCGTACGTGGTGAGGTCGCCGTACTGGGCCTCCTGGGTGCCGTACGACGAGTCGGCGTCGGAGGCCGGAGCCGGGGTGGTCATGGTCCCCGACGGGTGACGGTCGTTCACCAACTTCTCTTTCGCCTCGACAACAGGGGCTGCCAGAGCAGTGCGGTGACTGTACCCGGCGGTATGCGGGCGCGACAATCTTCAACTGGTTTTGGACGCGCAGGAAACGGGCATTCGGACGTGTTTCGGGGGACCGCGGGCGGGAGTTTGGCTCTGTGTTCGAAGAATGTTCGATGCTGGTCCGCGGTCAGGCGGCTGTCGGAGCGCTGTCGGAGGCCTGTGGGACGCGCTGTCGACGGTCTGGACGGGGAGCTGTCGGCGGCGTGGGTGAAGAGCGGTGGGCGGCTTGTGCCCGGTGGTCGATACGACCGTTACGCCACGGTCAGTCCGCCCGTGCGGCCCGCCGTCTCCTCCCCGGCTCGCGCGGTGTCGAGCACCTGCCGTATGCCGTTCGCGACGGCGGGGTGCACGGGCAGGGCGAGATGTCCGATCCCGCTCACCCGGACGTTCTCCACCATCAGGTCCTCGTGGTCGATGCAGGCGGTCTCCAGCGGATCCATCAGGTGGTCGAGGTCGCTCCAGAAGCTGACGAAGTGCGTACGGCAGCCCGGGGCCGGCTCAGTGAGCTCCTCGAGCAACTCCGAGCCGGGGCGCATCTGGCGCACGATGGGGTGCGCGTTCGCCAGTGGCACCACCCGGGTGCCGGAGTGCGGGGTGCCGAGCGTCACCAGCGTGCGGACCCGGGTGTCGCCGCCGAGACGCTGCACGTAGTACCGCGCGATCAGGCCGCCGAGGCTGTGTCCGACGACGTCGACCCGCTCGCTGCCCGTGCGCTCGCAGATCCCCTCTATGTGCCGGCCGAGGAGCTCCGCCGCGGCGCGGATGTCGCAGGTCAGCGGGGAGTAGTTGAGCGACTCGATCTGCTGCCTGCCGTGCTGGGCGAGGCTGCGGCGCAGGAGCACGAAGACCGAACGGTTGTCGATGAAGCCGTGCAGCAGGACGACCGGGGGCTTGGCCTCCGTCGGGAGCTGTGCGGCGCCGTCCTCCGGGAGCCGGGGCAGGGGGGAACGGCGCTCCTGGACGATGCCGGACGGATAGAGGAGGAGATGTCCCGCGAGGATCGCGATCTCGAGCGTGGTCGCCTTCAGGAGGGCCAGGGAGAGTCCCGCCAGCCTGCCGGGAAGCAGACGCTGGCAGAGCGGGAGAAAGGGCAGCAGCGCCTTGGTGACCTTCATGGCCGACCTCCTGTCGGCACACGGGAGGACAGCTCCGCCCCCCGTGTGCGCTCGTGGGGAGTCGCGGCGAAGGTTGCCCACGCCGACGTGGCGCGAAGGGGTCGCGGAGGGTGGGTACGGCGGTCGGCGCTCGGTTCCGGGGCCACCGGGCGGGCCGGCGGAGCTGACAGAACCGGTGGTGCGGGCGACGCCGACGATGCCGGTGCGTTTTCCGGTCGTATCGGTGGTGCCGGTGCTGCTGGTGGTGCGCCGGTGACGTGACGAGCCGCCCTGTCGGTGTGGCGACGAGGCTCCCCGCTGTCGTGCCTTACCTGTCCTACGTGCCCTTCGTGCCGTCGCCGGCGCGCCGCGCCCCCGTGGCGCGCGGCCTGCGGCGCGGCGGTGCGGCGACCTCGTTGCGGCTCCCGAACGTGTCCCACCATATGATTTCCCCCTCGGTGCCCACTGGAAACAGCATGGTGCGAGATGGCGGCGATAACGTTCGTTCACATTCCCGGTCTCTGCGGTACTAGTCGGTAGGAATGGACGCAGTCGCTTCATGGAGGCAGTGATGGGTGTGACAGCCGGTCCGATCCGCGTAGTGGTGGCCAAGCCGGGCCTCGACGGCCATGATCGCGGAGCCAAGGTGATCGCGAGGGCGCTGCGCGACGCGGGCATGGAGGTCATCTACACCGGCCTCCATCAGACTCCCGAGCAGATCGTCGACACCGCCATCCAGGAGGACGCCGACGCGATCGGTCTCTCCATCCTCTCCGGCGCCCACAACACGTTGTTCGCCGCGGTGATCGACCTGCTCAGGGAGCGGGATGCCGAGGACATCCTGGTGTTCGGCGGCGGGATCATCCCGGACGGGGACATCCCTGAGCTGAAGGAGAAGGGGGTCGCGGAGATCTTCACGCCAGGGGCGACGACCCAGTCGATCGTGGACTGGGTGCGGGCGAATGTGCGGCAGCCGACGGGGGCGTAGGCGGGCGCGGCCGGTTGGACGTGGGTTGCGGGCCGGTGGGGGCGGGTCGCGCAGTTCCCCGCGCCCCTGAGCGGGTGCCGTCACGCGTGCCCGGCCATACCCCGTCTGGGCGCGGGGGTGTGACGGCGGCGGCTCTGCGGCGGGGCGTGGCCGGCTGCGAGAATCTGCAGCCGCGACGAACCCCCCGCCGCGACGAACCTGCAGCCGGGACGAACCTGCAGCCCCGACGAACCCGCAGCCGGGACGAACCCGCAGCCGCGACAAACCTGCAGCCCCGACGAACCCCCCGCCGCGACCAACCCGCAGCCGCCCGGAGGGCAGGACGTGGCGGCCGGCACCGGTTACGACGAACTTGCACCGCCGGACGGCATGACCTGGCCCCGGCCCCCGTTGCCCGCCTGCGCACCTACGCGCCCCCCCAACTCCTCCGTCATCGCCGCCCGCAACCGCAAGGTCGTCACCAGCCGCTGGAATGCTTCCGCCCAGTAGCCCCCCGCCCCGGGACTCGCGTCCTCCCCCTCGTCCGGCACCGCCATCAGTCCCTCCAGGCGCCCCGCCTCGGCCGGATCGAGACACCGCTCCGCCAGCCCCATCACCCCGCTGAAACTCCACGGGTAACTCCCCGCGTCCCGAGCGATGTTGAGCGCGTCGACCACCGCTCGCCCGAGCGGCCCGGCCCACGGCACCCCGCACACTCCCAGCAGCTGAAACGCCTCGGACAACCCGTGCGTCGCGATGAACCCGGCGACCCACTCGGCCCGTTCGGTGGAGTCCAACGTCGCCAGCAGCTTGGCCCGCTCCGCCAGTGACACCGCCCCCGGCCCCCCGGCCTCCGGCGCCGCGGGGGCTCCGAGCAGCGCCCGCGCCCACCCGGCGTCCCGCTGCCGTACGGCGGCCCGGCACCACGCCGCGTGCAGTTCGTTCCGCCAGTCGTCCGCCACCGGCAGCGCCACGATCTCCTCGGGCGTCCGCCCACCGAGCCGCCCCGGCCACACCCCCAGCGGTGCCGCTTCCACCAACTGCCCGAACCACCACGACCGTTCCCCCCGCCCCGAGGGCGCCTTCGCCACGACGCCGTCGCGCTCCATGCCCGGGTCGCACTCGTGCGGCGCCTCGACGACGATCACCGGCGTGTCCTGGGTGTGGTCGACGGCCACGCACGCCCCGGCCCGGATTGCCATCCGCGCCGCCAGCGCCGAACCCGGCAGCGCGGACAGCAACTCCGCGGCCGTGGCCCGTACGTTGCGGCTCCGGTCGGCCAGCGCCTGCTCCAGGAACGGCTCGTCGTCCGGCCCCAGGCCCGTCCGCAGCGAGTCGAGGAACATCAGCCGGTCCTCGGCCCGCTCGGTCGCCCAGGTCGCCGCGAGCAGCTCGCGCGCGGCGGCGGGCTCCCGGGTTCGTATCGCCCCGAGAAGGGCCACCCGCTCGGCGAACAGGGCTTCCTCCCAGAGCCGTTGGATCCCGGTGGTGTCCTGCGGCGGTGGCAGCGCCGCACCGCCGCCGGGTGTCGCCCGCAGCGCGAATCGCCAGTCCGGGTTCAGCCGGGCGAGCCAGGTGGCCCGCGAACCCGCGAACGCCAGCGCAGCCGGCCGCAGGTCCGTACGCCCCCGGGCCGCGTCCAACAACGCGGGCAGCAGCTCCGCAGGCGCCGCGTAGCCGCGGGCGTTCGCCGCCGAGAGCCACTGCGGGAGCAGCTCCATCAGATCCGGTGCGGTACCCCTGCGACCGCCGCCGCCCGTGCCCGGCCGGTCGGCGAGCAGCATCGCGAGCCGACGGGCCGCCGCCGCGGGCAGCGGAGGGCGCGGATCCGTGGGCGCAGGCTGCGGCCGCTGTGCCGCGCGTGCGGGCCTGAGCCCGGCCCGCCGCCGTACGGTCTCCACGGCCGCCGCGTCCAGCAAGGCCACCGGCGCCTCGGGACCGGGCGGGATGCCGGGCGGTGTGCGGCGCGCGGTGCCGAGCAGGGCCGAGGTGACGAGCTCCTCCCAGGCATCCGACGCGGAGGGCTTGGCCGTCGCCGAGGTCCTGTCCATGCGGTTCCTTTCCGTCCGGTCGGCTGCTGGGTCGGTTCCGTTCAGCACAGTCGCACCGCCTCGCCCGCGCCCTCGGGCCACGCCGTCAGCGGGGTGAAGCCGCAGTGGCCGCATTCACCGAAGACCTTCACCGGGGCCCCGCCCGAGAGCGCGACCAGGCGCCACAGGCCCGGACGGGAACGGGCGGAGGCGGTGAGCGGCAGAGCCGAGTCGGCCTCGGCGTCGGCCAGTTGCCAGGAGTCCCCGTCCGGGGCCGGTATCACCCGGTCCAGGGTCACGGGGACGGAGTCGAGCCACGGGTCGTCCCGCAGCGCCGCGCCGTAGTGGGCGGCCGCCTGCTCGGTCGTCACTCCGGGTGGGCGGGTCGCCGAGGGTGCGGGCGGCGCGAACTGCTCGCCGAGCGCCGCCCGCAGCTGGCCGGTACCGGGGTAGGCGGACACCTCCGCCTCCAGCTCCAGCCCCACCGGCAGCGCCAGTTCGGGAGCGCGGCCGGCCGCGCCGTAGGAAAGGAGCAGGGCCGTGCGGCCCGAGTCCGTGCCGTGCAGCCAGATCCGGCGGGTCGTCAGACGGGCGTCCGCCGTGTCGTACTGGGCGAGCACCAGCCAGCGGTCCCGGATCCCGGGGCCGTCCGCCGAGGCGGGCAGGCCGATCCGGGAACGGACCGTCGACGCCAGACCGTCCGGCAGCCGCTCACGGCGCAGCCAGCCCTGGTCGAGAAGGTGGATGAGAGCGCACTCCTCCAGCAGCCGCACCGGCCACCCCGGACCGGACGACGGGATCGACCCCAACTCCCGCACCCGGCCGGCGAGTCCCGGCGCCTGGGCGTCGACCATGCGCGCGGCCGTCTCCTCCCACATGCCGTATCCCGCCTGCTCCGACCCCGCCAGACCACCCCGCAGCAGGTCCGCCAGCCGCTGCTCCAGCTCCGTCGCCCCCGCCGTGATCCGCACGGCCCGGCGCTCCGCCCTGCGCCGCGCCGCCTCCGGATCACCGGCCCTGGCGTCCGGACCGGCGGCGTCCGCCGTCCGCTTCTCCTGCGCCCGCTGCCTTCTCCCCGCTATCCACTGCTCCGCCCAGTCCGGCGCCCGGCCCGGCGGCACCGCTCCCTCCCCGCCCGCCCAGAGCAGCAGCAGCCCGAGCGCGTGTTTGCACGGGAATTTGCGGCTCGGGCAGCTGCACTTGTACGCCGGACCGGCGGCGTCCGCGATGTCGATGACCGTCTGATACGGCTTGCTGCCACTGCCTTTGCACAGCCCCCACACCGTCCCCTCGTCGGAACTCCCCGCCTCGGACCATGGCCCGGCCGCGCCGAGTTTGCTTCCCGCTTTGCGTGAGGCGGCGTCAGGAGCCAGTGCCAGCACCTGATCCGCCGTCCAGCGCACCCCCTGCTGAGTCATGTCATCGAAGGTAGATCCCCCCACTGACAATCGGCCCCGGGCCGACGGCCGCTCCGACCCCCGTGAGTGCGTTTCCGCAGGTCGGATCGCATTGTCAGTGGCGTGGTGCACGGTTGGTGACAGATCCGAACCGGCCGAGCTGGAGGGGGCCTCAGCCATGTCTGTGTCTGTTGAACCGACGAACGTGGAACCGAAGCAGGGATCACCGGCCGAGGCGTTGCGGCCGCATGCCGAGGATGCCTTCGCCGGTGAACTCGCCGCGCTGGCCGCGCAGGACGACCGCCCGCGCCCGGTCCGCTGGAAGCTGTCGCCGTGGGCGGTGGCGACGTACCTGCTCGGCGGCACCCTGCCGGACGGCACGGTGATCACTCCGAAGTACGTGGGTCCGCGGCGCCTGGTCGAGGTCGCCGTCACCACCCTCGCCACCGACCGCGCCCTGCTCCTGCTCGGCGTGCCCGGCACCGCCAAGACCTGGGTCTCCGAACATCTCGCCGCTGCGGTCAGCGGTGACTCGACCCTGCTCGTGCAGGGCACGGCGGGCACCCCGGAGGAGGCGATCCGCTACGGCTGGAACTACGCACAGCTGCTCGCCAACGGCCCGAGCCGTGCCGCGCTCGTGCCCAGTCCCGTGATGCGGGCCATGGCGGAGGGGATGACGGCCCGGGTCGAGGAGCTGACCCGTATCCCTGCCGACGTGCAGGACTCGCTGATCACGATCCTGTCGGAGAAGACGCTGCCGATACCGGAGCTGGGCTCGGAGGTGCAGGCGGTCCGCGGCTTCAACCTCATCGCCACGGCCAACGACCGCGACCGCGGGGTCAACGACCTCTCCAGCGCCCTGCGCCGCCGCTTCAACACCGTGGTGCTGCCGCTGCCGGAGAGCGTCGAGGCCGAGGTCGACATCGTCTCGCGCCGCGTCGACCAGATCGGCCGCTCCCTGGACCTGCCGGCCGCGCCGGACGGCATCGCCGAGATCCGCCGGGTCGTGACGGTCTTCCGCGAGCTGCGCGACGGGATGACGTCCGACGGCCGTACGAAGCTCAAGTCACCCAGCGGCACGCTGTCGACCGCCGAGGCCATCTCGGTCGTCACCAACGGCCTCGCCCTCGCCGCCCACTTCGGCGACGGCGTCCTGCGGGCCGGAGACGTCGCCGCGGGCATCCTCGGCGCCGTCGTCCGCGATCCGGCTGCCGACCGGGTCATCTGGCAGGAGTACCTGGAGGCGGTCGTCCGCGAGCGGGACGGCTGGAAGGACTTCTACCGGGCGTGCCGGGAGGTCAGTGCGTGAGCGATGGTCCGGGGTTCGTGCGGACGGGCACCGGGGTGGCGGAGACAGGGGACGGTCGTGACGGGCGGTCGTGACGGGTGTGGAGCGGGGCGGCGGCAACGGGACCGGGCGGGGCGGAGAGGACGACTCCGAGTGGCCATGGAGGGGAGGGGTTCGGTGTGACGGGTGTGGGTGAGGGCGAGAGCGGGGCGGCGAGCGGCTCCGCAGGGGCTGGGGACGGGGGTCCGGTCGACGTGGGCGTTCATGACGGTGAGGGGGTGGCCGACATCGGCGTTCGGGGGAGCCGGAGGTCCGGCGCCGGGCCGTTGCTGCTCGGGGTGCGGCATCACGGGCCCGGGTCGGCGCGGGCGGTGCGGGCGGCGCTGGACGCGGCCCTGCCCCGGATCGTGCTGATCGAGGGGCCGCCCGAGGCCGACGCGTTGATTCCGCTGGCCGCCGAGGAGGACATGCGACCGCCGGTGGCACTGCTCGCCCATGCCGTGGACGAGCCCGGCCGTTCGGCGTTCTGGCCGCTGGCCGAGTTCTCCCCGGAGTGGGTGGCGATCCGCTGGGCGCTGGAGCACGAGGTCCCGGCCCGTTTCATCGACCTGCCGGCCACGCACACCTTGGCGTGGGGGCGGGACGTGGCGAACGAAGGACCGACGGACCGACCGGACGAGCCCGCCGCCGAGGGACCGGACCCGAGTGGGCCCGCGACGCGGCCCGCTCCGGCCGACGAGAACGCCGCCCCGGGGGAAGCGGAGCCCTCTTCCACCGGTGGAAACCCACCTTCGGACGACCAGCCCGACGTTCACGACGCCGTCCGTGTCGACCCGCTCGGGGTGCTCGCCGAGGCCGCCGGATACGACGATCCCGAGCGGTGGTGGGAGGACGTCGTCGAGCACCGGGGAGTGGGGCAGGGTGACGTGTTCGAGCCGTTCACCGTGCTGGAAGAGGCGATGGAGGTGCTGCGGGAGACGTACGGGACCGGTGGATACGACCGGGACCTCGTGCGGGAGGCGTACATGCGGCTCCAGCTGCGGGCCGCCCAGCGGGAGTTCGGGGACGACGTGGCCGTGGTGTGCGGGGCCTGGCATGTGCCGGCGTTGCGGCGGAAGAGCACGGTCGCCGGCGACAAGGCGCTGCTGAAGGGGCTCCCCAAGGTCAAGGCGGACATGACATGGGTGCCGTGGACACACCGCAGGCTCTCGCGGCGCAGCGGCTACGGCGCCGGGATCGACTCGCCCGGCTGGTACGGGCACCTGTTCGGCGCACCGGACCGGCCCGTCGAGCGGTGGCTGACCAAGGTGGCGGGGCTGCTGCGCGACGAGGACCGGGTCGTGTCCTCGGCGCACGTCATCGAGGCCGTACGGCTGGCCGAGACGCTCGCGGCGATGCGCGGCCGGCCCCTGCCCGGCCTGAGCGAGACGACCGACGCGGTGCGGGCGGTGATGTGCGAGGGCTCGGACGTTCCGTTGGCGCTGGTGCACGACCGGCTGGTGGTCGGGGATGTCCTGGGGGAGGTGCCGCAGGCGGCGCCCGCGGTGCCGTTGCAGCGGGATCTCGACCGGATCCAGCGGCGGCTGCGGCTCAAACCGGAGGCGCTGGAGCGGGAGTTGGAGCTGGACCTGCGCAAGGAGAACGACGCCGGGCGCAGCACGCTGCTGCACCGGCTGCGGCTTCTGGGCGTGGCGTGGGGTGAGCCGGCGGCCTCGCGGGGGAGCACGGGCACGTTCCGCGAGACATGGCGACTGCGGTGGGAGCCGGAGCTGTCGGTGCGGGTCGCCGAGGCGGGGGTGTGGGGCACGACCGTGCTCTCCGCCGCAACGGCGAAGGCGGAGGCGGACGCCGTCTCCGCGCCGGGACTCGCCGACGTCACCGCCCTCGCCGAGCACTGTCTGCTGGCCGAACTCCCCGACGCCCTGCCCACGGTGATGCAGATCCTCGCCGACCGCGCCGCGCTGGACGCGGACGTCGGCCACCTCGCCCAGGCCCTGCCGGCCCTCGTCCGTTCCCTGCGCTACGGCGATGTGCGCGGCACCGACACCGGCGCCCTGACGGAGGTCGCCGCAGGCCTTGCCGAGCGGGTCTTCGTCGGCCTGCCCCCGGCCTGTGCCGCGCTCGACGCGGAGGCGGCGGAGGAGATGCGGCGTCATGTGGACGCGGTGCACGGAGCGGTGGGGCTACTGGGTGAGGTGGCGGCTCCCGAGGACGCGACCTCGGGTTCGGAACCGGGCGGCAGGGGGGACGCGCCGGTTCCGGCTCGCCACGGTCTCCGTGGCCGTTGGCAGGCCGTGCTCAAGGTGTTGTCCCTGCGGGACACCGTGCCCGGTGTCATACGCGGGCGGGCGGTCCGACTGCTGCTGGACGACGGGGAGTTGGCGCAGGACGAGGCGGCTCGGCTCATGGGGCTCGTGCTCTCGCCGGGGACGGAGCCGGGGGACGCGGCCGCGTGGATCGAGGGTTTCGTCGGGGGCGGGTCCGGCGGCGGGATGCTTCTCGTGCACGACGAGCGGCTCCTCGGACTCGTCGACGCATGGCTGACCGGGGTGTCGGCGGAGGCGTTCACCGATGTGCTGCCGCTGCTGCGGCGCACGTTCTCGGCGTACGAGCCGGGAGTGCGGCGGACCTTGGGCGAACTGGTCCGGCGGGGCCCGGGACAGCGGGGCAGTGCGGCCGGAGCCGGTTCCGGGATACCGGGTTTCGGGGCCGACCTCGACAGCGACCGGGCCGACGCCGTGCTGCCGGTGGTGCGGCTGCTGCTCGGCCTGGACGACGACCGCGACGGCGACCACGACGACGGCTTGGCGCACAACGACGACAACGACCTTGCGGGGGTGGCGGGATGATGACCGAGGTATTGCGGACACCGAGGGGCGGGGCAGGCAGGGCAGGCAGGGCAGCAGCCGCCGCCGCTGTCGGGGACGGGCGCGAAGTACCACCCGGCTACAGGACCGGGTCCCGGGCGAAGCACGGCTCGGTGACCAGCGTGGCCGTGGTCCCGCTCTGGGACCGGTTCCGGACGGGAGAGCGGGCATGACGACCGATCCGAACGACATGACGGCAGCGGCGACGCCGACGACACCGGCGGCACAGGTGGCACCGGCGACACAGGCGGCACGGTCATCGGCCGGCACGGCAGTCCTCTCTGCCTCCTCCGCCAACCCCGCCGACGAGCGGCTTCGGCGTTGGCGGCTTGTGCTGGGTGGGGAGGCGGCCGACGGCACCGGGTGCGCGCTCAGCGGGCAGGATGCCGCGATGGACGGAGCGTTGGCCGCGCTCTACGGCCGGGGAGACGGGAAGGGACAGGCGGGGAGGGAGCGTTCGGCGGGGCTCGGGGCCTCGGCACCGTCTGTGGCGCGATGGCTGGGGGACATCCGGACGTACTTCCCGTCCTCCGTCGTCCAGGTCATGCAGCGGGACGCCATCGACCGGCTCGGGCTGTCCACCCTGCTTCTCGAACCGGAGATGCTGGAGGCGGTCGAGGCCGACGTACACCTGGTCGGCACGCTGCTCTCGCTCAACAAGGCGATGCCGGAGACGACGAAGGAGACGGCCCGGGCCGTCGTGCGGAAGGTCGTCGAGGATCTGGAGAAGCGGCTCGCCACCCGCACCCGCGCCACGCTCACCGGCGCCCTCGACCGCAGCGCCCGGATCAACCGGCCGCGCCACCACGACATCGACTGGAACCGCACGATCTCGGCCAACCTCAAGCACTACCTCCCGGAGTACCGGACGATCGTGCCCGAGCGGCTCATCGGCTACGGCCGGGCCTCCCGGTCGGTGAAGAAGGAGGTCGTCCTCTGCATCGACCAGTCGGGCTCGATGGCGGCGTCCGTCGTCTACGCGTCCGTGTTCGGGGCGGTGCTGGCGTCCATGCGGTCGATCGACACACGGCTCGTCGTCTTCGACACGGCGGTCGTCGACCTCACCGACCAGCTCGACGACCCGGTGGACGTACTCTTCGGCACGCAGCTCGGTGGCGGCACGGACATCAACCGGGCGCTGGCGTACTGCCAGTCGCAGATCACCCGGCCCGCGGAGACGGTGATGGTGCTGATCAGCGACCTCTACGAGGGGGGCATACGCAACGAGATGCTCAAGCGGGTCGCGGCGATGAAGGCGTCCGGGGTCCAGTTCGTGACGCTGCTCGCGCTGTCGGACGAGGGGGCGCCGGCCTACGACCGGGAGCACGCTGCCGCGCTTGCCGCGCTGGGCGCACCGGCCTTCGCCTGCACGCCCGACCTGTTCCCCGAGGTGATGGCGGCGGCCATCGAGAAGCGGCCGCTTCCGATACCGGACCCGGTGTGAACCCGGGCTCCCCGTTGGCGATTTGTCGACCCGGTGACCTGCGGCTTCGCCCAGCAAAACGGACATGACTACGCATCGGTAACAGGGGGCTTGCGCGACCTCGGGCACCCCGTGCAAGGATCGCTTTCTCCAGAGTCTTCACCCTTCCCCTCCGTTTCCCTTTCGCCTCCGTTCCTGTTTGCCGCCGTTCTATTTCACTTCATTCCTTTTCGCTTCGCTTCGTTCCGCCGCACGGAAGGACCTGCCCCCTCGTGACCTGGTCAGCAGCCTTTCCCGGTGCCACCATGCGCGTGCTGCGCGCGGTGGTGGGACGGCGAGCGCTGCAAGTGGGGCTGCTGGTGGGCGGGTTGTTCGTGCTCGGCTTCCTCTGCGGGGAGCAGGCGCAGGCGGCGGACGGCATCGGGGCGTTGCCGGGCAGGACGGTCGGTCAGCTGGTGAAGCCCCCGGCGGAGCCGAAGTCCACGCACACGGCCATGCTCACGACCACCTCCACGACCACGGATACGGCAAAAGGTGGCGCCCCCCAGCCGGTTGCCGCCAAGCCCGGCGCTGATGTCCTCACCCACCCGGCCGACGACAAGGTGCTCCGCCCGGTGACCGAGGGCGTCGTCGGGGCCGTGGTCAACGGTGTCGTCCAGCCGGTCGGGGATCTGGTCGGGACGGTGACCACGGGGCTGACCGAGACGGTCGGGATACCGGCGCAGCCCACGCTGCCGGGGTGGCCGACGATGCCGTCGCCTCCGGAGTCCCCGTCGTGGCCGACCCTGCCAACTGCGCCGACCGTGCCGGGTGTTCCCGCGGTGCCGGGCCTGCCCGCAGTCCCGGGCCAGACCTTGCCCGCGCCCGCGCCGGTCACCTCGGCGCCGCAGCCCCCGTCGGGCGATCACGCGGCGGGGGAGCCGGCCGGTGACGAGGAATCGGCGGACGCCGGTGCCGTGTACGGGCCGCGGTTCGCCGGTCACGGCACCGTGACCGAGTCCGTCGCGCACCCCTCCGCCCACCGCACCACCTCCACCCCTACCTCCGCCTCCGCCGCCCACGCGCCCGCGCACCAGGCGCCCTCCGACAACCGGGGCGGATTCCTGGGCGGCAAGTCGGCGGTGGACAGCGGCTCGTCGCGACACGCCGACGCGCATGCCGTCACCCCCGACCACCGGGCGCCGCTGCGGCTCGTGGCCGGTGCCGCCGCGAGCGTCGACGCGGCCGGGACCCGGGACAGGCACCGGGACATCCCCGTCTTCCCCGGCTAGGACAGACCTTCCCCCGCCGACCTGCCGCGCGGGGGAGGAACAGGTCTGCCCCAGCCGTTCGGACACCCCCAGATCTCCTCAGATCTCCGGACGGATCCCCCTGGAGCCCTATGGCTCCGGATGTCCCCATGCCTCTCCATGCCTCCCAAGATCCAGGGATCTGACGCACTCATGAACAAGAACATCCGACGTTCCCTCGTCATAGCCGCCGGTGTCACCGGTACCTGGGCACTCGGTTCCGCCGTGGCCAGTGCGGACGAGCTCCCGGCCACCGCCCTCTCCGCGACGGACACCGCGTCCGACACGATCACCACGGTCACCGACACGCTCGACGGCACGGTCACCGACGCCACCACCACTGCGCGAAAGACGGCAACCGGCACCACCGACCAGGCCGGCCGTCCCGCAGACACGACGGCCACCGTGGCCCCGAAGGTGTCCCAGGCCGCCAGCGCGAAGGTGTCCAAGGTGAAGGGCGCCGCGGCCATCCAGGGCGCGAAGGCGGCCCGGGCCGCGCAGGCCGAGGCGAAGGCGAACGCCGCGCAGGCAGCAGCCGCCAAGGCCGCCAAGGCCGCCAACGTCCCCGACGCAGCCGTATCCGCCGCGCGCCGCACACCCACCACCCCCCAGCACGGCATCGACTACCTCTTCGGCCCCCTCTCCGCATTCGCCCCCGAGACCCGGATCGCCGACGTCTCCGCCGTCCCCGGCACGGTCACGCCCGTCGTCGCGCCCGCGGTCGATCAGACGGGCGCCGCGATCGTGCCGCCCGTCGGCACTGCCGCCGTGGAGGGTGTCCTGCCGGTCGCCCAAGAGGTCGTGCCCGTCGTCGGGCGGACCGTGGACGGGGTGCCCCCGGCCGTCACCGGTGCGGTGGCCGGCGTGACGCCGGTCGCCGGAGGCGCCGTGAACGCCGCGACCACGCTGGCGTACGACGTCGTCGGGGACGTCTCCCCGGTCGTGGGCGGCACGGTCGCCGGAGTCGGGGGGATCCAGGACGGCGTGTCCGGGTACGCCGCCGGCACGGTCACCGGCGTACGCCCGGTCGCCGACGCCGTCGTCGCCGACGTGCCGCCGTACGCCACCGGTCTCGTCGGGCAGGTCGCCCAGGACACCACCGACGCCGTGCTGCCGCCGGTCGTGAACACCGCCGTGCACGGCGTCGTGCCGGTCGCCGGGCAGGCCGTCGCGGACGCGGGCACCCTGGCGTACGGCGTCACGCAGGACGTCCGGCCCTTCGCGACCGACGTCACCGGCGACGTCCCGTCGCTCGCGTACGGCGTGGCGGGCCACTCCACCGACCTGGCATACGGCGTCGCGGGCGAGGTCCCGGTCTTCGCGCACGGTGTCGCGGGGGCCGTTCAGCCTGTCGTCGGCACGGTCACCCGGACGGTCGAGCCGGTGGTCGGCAGTGCGACGGCGTTGGCGTACGGCGTCGCGGGTCAGGTCCCGGTCTTCGCGCACGGTGTCTCGGGGGCCGTTCAGCCTGTCGTCGGCACGGTCACCCGGACGGCCGAACCCGTCGCCGACAGCGCCACGACGTTGGCGTACGGCGTCACGGGCGAGGTCCCGGTCTTCGCGCACGGTGTCTCGGGGGCCGTTCAGCCCGTCGTTGGCACCGTCACCCGGACGGTCGAGCCGGTCGCCGGCAGTGCCACGGTGCTGGCCCACGGCGTGACGGGGGACCTCACTCCGTTCGCGTACGGCGTCGTCGGCGAGGTCGCCCCCGTGGCCGGGCAGGTCGGTCCCTTTGCCGCCGATCTGAACGGGACCGTCCAGGACACCGCGGGACCGCTCGCCGGGCACGCCGTCACCGGTGTTCAGGGCGTGGCCGAGTCCCTCACCCCGGGTTACGCGCAGGACCTCCGTCACCGCGCCTGACCACCCCCCACCGACTCCGTGAGGCGACGGGCCCCGGACGGCCGAAAGCCGTCGGTCTGTCCTGCCGGAACCTCACGGACCGGGCGGAGAGGTCCCCATTGGGGTGGGGATCCACCGCCCACGCTCCTTGAAAGGTTGAAAAGGGGCTGCACAGAGGGCCTCACCGGGACAACCCCATCCCGGTGAGGCCCTTCCCATGCCCAGCCGGAAGGCTCCCCCCGACCTCACGCACGGCACGCCGTGCCAGTGAGCGCGGCATCATGTGACAGGTATCACCGCTCAGGTGTGACCCTCGATTTAGGGGCCTCCCGCAAGCAGCGATAACCTGCGAGACGGACATGCCGCGCGCTCGGACACCGTGTGCGCCTCCCTTGTGACAGACACGGTCGGACGTCACGTTGCCCTCGCGGCACGCCCACGCAGACAACGAACCGCGAGATCACTGATAGGGACGGAAGCGCGTGGACCTGTTCGAGTACCAGGCGAGGGACCTCTTCGCCAAGCACGATGTACCGGTGCTGGCCGGTGAAGTCATCGACACGCCTGAGGCGGCCCGCGCAGCCACCGAGCGCCTCGGTGGCAAGTCCGTCGTCAAGGCCCAGGTGAAGGTCGGCGGCCGTGGAAAGGCCGGCGGCGTGAAGCTGGCCGCGACCGCAGACGAGGCGGTCGAGCACGCGACCAACATCCTCGGCATGGACATCAAGGGCCACACGGTCCACAAGGTGATGATCGCCGAGACGGCCCCGGAGATCGTGGAGGAGTACTACGTCTCCTTCCTCCTGGACCGCGCCAACCGCACCTTCCTCTCCATCGCGTCCGTCGAGGGCGGCATGGAGATCGAGGAGGTGGCGGAGACCCGCCCCGAGGCCGTCGCCAAGACGCCGATCGACGCCAACGTGGGTGTGACCCCCGAGGTCGCCCGCCAGATCGTCGAGGCCGCGAAGTTCCCGGCCGAGGTCGCCGACAAGGTCGCGAACGTCCTGGTCACCCTGTGGAAGACCTTCATCGAGGAGGACGCTCTCCTCGTCGAGGTCAACCCGCTGGCCAAGGTCGCCTCCGGTGACGTCATCGCCCTGGACGGCAAGGTCTCCCTCGACGAGAACGCCGAGTTCCGTCAGCCGGGACACGAGGCCCTCCAGGACAAGGACGCGGCCAACCCGCTCGAGGCCGCCGCCAAGGAGAAGAACCTCAACTACGTCAAGCTCGACGGCGAGGTCGGCATCATCGGCAACGGCGCGGGTCTCGTCATGAGCACCCTGGACGTCGTCGCGTACGCCGGTGAGGCCCACGGCGGCGTCAAGCCCGCCAACTTCCTCGACATCGGCGGTGGCGCCTCCGCGGCCGTCATGGCGAACGGCCTGGAGATCATCCTGGGCGACCCCGACGTCAAGTCGGTCTTCGTCAACGTCTTCGGCGGCATCACCGCGTGCGACGAGGTCGCCAACGGCATCGTGCAGGCGCTGCAGCTGCTCGCGGACAAGGGCGAGGACGTCACCAAGCCCCTCGTCGTCCGCCTCGACGGCAACAACGCCGAGCTGGGTCGCAAGATCCTCTCCGACGCCAACCACCCGCTGGTGCAGCGCGTGGACACCATGGACGGCGCGGCCGACAAGGCCGCCGAGCTCGCGGCTGCGAAGTAAGGAAGAGGGACAGATACAGCCATGGCTATCTTCCTCAACAAGGACAGCAAGGTCATCGTCCAGGGCATGACCGGTGCCACGGGCATGAAGCACACCAAGCTCATGCTGGCCGACGGCACGAACATCGTCGGTGGCGTGAACCCCCGTAAGGCGGGCACGTCCGTCGACATCGACGGCAACGAGATCCCGGTCTTCGGCACGGTCGCCGAGGCGATCGAGAAGACGGGCGCGAACGTGTCCGTCCTCTTCGTACCGCCGGCCTTCGCGAAGGCCGCCGTCGTCGAGGCCATCGACGCCGAGATCCCGCTCGCGGTCGTCATCACCGAGGGCATCGCGGTCCACGACTCCGCCGCGTTCTACGCGTACGCGGTCTCGCAGGGCAACAAGACCCGGATCATCGGCCCGAACTGCCCCGGTCTCATCACCCCGGGCCAGTCGAACGCCGGCATCATCCCGGGCGACATCACCAAGCCGGGCCGCATCGGCCTGGTCTCGAAGTCCGGCACGCTGACGTACCAGATGATGTACGAGCTGCGTGACATCGGCTTCTCCTCCGCCGTCGGCATCGGTGGCGACCCGATCATCGGTACGACGCACATCGACGCGCTCGCCGCGTTCGAGGCCGACCCCGACACCGACCTGATCGTGATGATCGGTGAGATCGGTGGCGACGCCGAGGAGCGGGCCGCGGCCTTCATCAAGGAGAACGTGACCAAGCCGGTCGTCGGCTACGTCGCGGGCTTCACCGCGCCCGAGGGCAAGACCATGGGCCACGCCGGCGCCATCGTCTCCGGTTCCTCCGGCACGGCCGCCGCGAAGAAGGAGGCCCTCGAGGCCGCCGGCGTCAAGGTCGGCAAGACGCCGACCGAGACGGCGAAGCTGGCGCGGGAGATCCTCGCCGGCTGAACGGTGACCAGCTGACCGTCGATGGGCTCGCTCCGTGGGTTGGGGCGGGCCCATCGACGCGTTACGGGGTGCCGCGCCGGGTCGTCGGGCGGGTGCAGGTGCGTTGTGGCTGGTCGCGCCCCGCGGCGGAGCCGCTGATGTCACAGCCCCGCGCCCCTTGAGCGCGTCCCGCTGGACGCCCCTTCAGGGGCGCGGGGAACTGCGCGACCAGCCCCCACCGGCCGCAGTCAACGACTGACCGGTACCAGCCTCTCCGGACCGCTCGCCGTCTCCTCCCGCAGCTTCTTCCGGAGTTCCACCTCCTCCTCCGACAACGCGCCCTGCCCCACTCTCCCCGGCACCCCCTGAACCTCCGCCCCCGGCGGCACCGGTGGCTCGTAGTGCGTCGGAGCCGTCCGCAGCGTGAGTGCCGTCGTGCCGATCAGGGCCACCGTGAACGCGATCGCCGCCCGGGTCCACAAGCGCGCCCGGCGCTCACTCCCGGCCCGCACCGCGGGCGGCTGCGCGGCACGCAACCCCTGCGTGGAGGCCAGGGAGACCAGGCGCTCGTGCAGATCGGACGGGTCGGCCAGGTCGGGCAGGTGTGCGGCGATCGCCGACCGCGCGTTCATCAGCCGGTACGCGGTCGCCGGGGTGCTCGCCTCCGTCTCCGCCGCCGTCTCCGGAAGGTCGAGGCCCACGCCGTCGTACAACAGGAGCGTGCGCCGCTGCGACGGCGGGAGCTTCAGGAGTACGGCCATCAGCGCGCGGTCGGCCGGGTCGGGGACGGGGTCTTCGGGGCCGCGGTGGCGGGGGCGGAAACGGTGCCAGGGAGAGAGGGCGTACTCGTACGCCATGACCCGTGCCCAGCCCGCCGGATCCCGGTCCACCGCCACCTCGGGCCAGCGCTGCCAGACGAGTTGGAAGGCCCCTTCGACCGACTCGCGGGCGAGTTCGCGGCGGCCGGTGAGCAGATAGGTCTGCCGGACGAGCGCGGGCGCGCAGAACCCGTAGAGCGCGTCGAAGGCCTGAGCCGGTGTCAGGGGAGTGGCGGCGAGCTCCTCGCTCTGCTTCACGGGGCACCCCTTCGTACGAAAAAGTACATAGTCGTATATTGAGCGACACATCGGAGGTTCGGCTGTTACGACGAGAAAGCGCGTGTCGTTGGGACCATGGCGGGCGTGATCCAGATGACCGTTCGCCGCAGCTCGTTGTCGCCCCTGCTCATCCGGTTGCGCGACCGGACGCCCGGCCTGGCCGCCAGCCTGCTGGGCGGTGCGGTGGCCGCCGGGCTGGGGCTCGGCACGTTCGCCGTGCTCGTGATCGCGCTGTGGATCAGCTCGCCGTACCCCGACAGCGGGCCCGGGGGCGCGCTGCACGTGGCCGCGGCCCTGTGGCTGCTCGCGCACGGGACCGAGCTGATCCGGACGGACACGCTCTCCGGTGTTCCGGCGCCCGTCGGGGTGACCCCGATGCTGCTGCCGGCGCTGCCGTTGTGGCTGGTGCACCGGGCGGCGCGGGACCTGGCCACCGGGGACGAGGCGCCGCCGCAGGCGTCCGCGCGGACGGCGTGGGCGGGGGTCGTGCTCGGGTACCTCGCCGTCGGCGCGGCCGTCGCCCTGTACGCGTCCGGCGGGGCGCTGCGGCCCTCCTGGACGTGGACCTGCGTGTGCCTGCCGGCCGTCGCCATGGGCGCGGCCGGGTCAGGGGTGTGGACGGCGTACGGCCGTCCCGCCGAGGCGCTGGACGGGGTACTGGTGCTGCTGCCCGCGGGGGTGCGGCGGCTCGTCCTCGGGGCGGAGGCGCGGGCCCGGCTCTTCGCGG
Source organism: Streptomyces sp. NPDC024687 (assembly GCF_055559055.1). NCBI lineage: Bacteria > Bacillati > Actinomycetota > Actinomycetes > Kitasatosporales > Streptomycetaceae > Streptomyces > Streptomyces sp. NPDC024687. Next base: position 34,912 of record NZ_JBVHLJ010000003.1, read on the forward strand.
CGGCACGAGCCGCGGGGGCCGGGGTCTGCGTGCTCGCCGGGGGCGGGACGGTGTTGCTGGCGGTGTCGCTGGTGGCGCACGGCGGCGCGATGCGGGGGTCGTTCCTCCAGGTGACGGAGGGCTGGTCGGGACGGTTCGCCGTAGTGCTGCTGTGTCTGGCGCTGGTGCCGAACGCGGCGGTGTGGGCGGTGAGTTACGCCGCCGGACCCGGGTTCGTGCTGGGCGCGGGGCATGCCGTGGGCCCGCTGTCCTCGGACCCCGCGCCGATGCTGCCGCCGTTTCCGTTGCTGGCGGCGGTACCGGAGGCGGGGGCCGGGGGGCCGGCGCACTGGGCGGCGGGGGCGGTGCCGGTGGTGGCCGGGGTCGTGGTGGGGTGGTTCGTGGGGCGGGCCGCGGACGCGGGATGGTCGCGCGGGCGGACGGCGGGCGCGGTGGTGTGGGCCGCGGTGCTGTGCGCGGGGGCGGTCGCCGCGCTGACCGCGCCGGCCGGCGGACCGCTCGGGGTGGGGGTGCTGGCCCGGTTCGGGCCGGTGTGGTGGCAGGTCGGCGCGGCGGTGACGGGGTGGATCACGGTGGCGGGGCTGCCGGTGGCGCTGGCGGTACGGGCTTGGCGGGGCTTCTCGGCGGGCGGGCCGCGCCCATGGGTGCCGTCGGTGCGGGTCCCGCTCTCGCGAGGCAAGGCGACGGACGGGGCCGGAGCCACTTCCGGGACCGTTCCGGGGGCCGTTTCCGGGACCGCTGCCGGGACCCGCACCGACGGCACCACTTCCGGCACCACTTCCGGCACCGCTCCCAAGACCGCTCCCGTGACCGGCCCGGCGGAGGAAAGCGGCCCGCAGGACGCCCCCGGCGACCAGGACGACACCTACGTCCCCCACGACCGGGACCGGGACGACTCCTACGAGCCCTACGACTTCCTGCCCGCCGAACCCCGGACGGAGTCGGTGCCGTCGTCGACGCCCTGGTACGACGAGGCTTCACGGGAGTCCCGCTGGGCGCTCCTGAAGGAGGCGGCCACGCCGCCGGAGGGCTCCCCCGAGAAGTCCCCGCCCACCGACTGACCGACCTCAGCCGTTCGTGCTGAGCACGCCCCGCAGTTGCTTCGGGAGCAGATCCGAGCAGGACTGCTGGGCCTGGTTGGTCAGGGAGTCGTTCATGCAGGTGTAGTAGTCGTCGTAGACCAGCCTCGCGGTGAAGCTCGCCGCCACGAAAACCAGGGCCAGGGAGGCCGTGACCAGGCCGCTGATCGCCGCGGAGGTCTGGGGGCGGGCGGACCGGGGCGGGGCGGGGGTGTCGGGGTCCGGGGTGCGGGGCTTGGCGCGCACCGCGCTGATGCCCCAGTACAGGGCCAGCGCGCCCAGCAGCAGGCTCACGTACGGCCAGCCGAAGAGGACGAAGAAGACGGCCCACATGCCGCACAGCAGGGAGTAGCGGGCGCGGCGCTGGGAGGGGTCCGTCGGGTCCCAGCGCGGCCCCGGACCCGCGCTGCCCTGTCCTCCCGGACCGCCACCGGGACCCGCGCCCGGGCGGTCACCGAAGCCGCCGTCGGAGCGGCCCGGCTGGCGGTCGCTCCACTGGCTGCCCCACGGGGTGCGGCCGCCGTCCTCACCCTCGCCACCGTCCGAGTCCTCGGGGCGGCGGCGCGGCTGCCACGGGCGGTCCGGAGTGCCCTCCGGCGGCGCGGCGAAGGGGTTGTCGTCCTCGGCCGTACCGCCCCGCCCCTCGCCGTTCTCCTTGCCGGAGGAAGGGGCGTCCGGCGGCGAGGCGGGCTGCTCCCGCAGCAGCAGGCCGCTGCGCGCCCCTCCCTGCAACGACTGCTGGGGGAGCGTGAGGAGTCGCAGGCTGCGGTCCGACATCAAGTGAGCGTCTTCCCCTTGAAGGATGTGACTTGCCATGGATTGCGTGGACGGATGGTTCGGCGGGCCCGTCGGCGCGGGCCTCACCCCGTGAACGCACCGCACACCACCCGCGTTCCCGGACCGTCCCTCCCAGACGCTACCTTCCGGCCACGCCCCCGTCCCGTGGGGGCCTTCCGATGTGCCGGTATCGTTGCTGGCGTTCGGCCGCTTCCTAGACTTCCCCGTATCCCGGGGCTCGAAGCATTCGTACGACCGTACAAACGCTCCCCCGAGAAAGGGCCCCGCCGTGGCCGCCAAGCCCGTGGCCGAGCAGGCCAGGCCGGTCCAGCGCCTGGTCGTGCTGGTCTCCGGATCCGGTACGAACCTCCAAGCGCTGCTGGACGCCATCGCGACGAGCGGGGCGGCGGCCTACGGTGCCGAGATCGTGGCCGTCGGGGCGGACCGCGAGAACATCGAGGGGCTCGCGCGGGCCGAGCGGGCCGGGATTCCCACCTTCGTCCGCAAGGTCAAGGACTTCGGGACCCGTGAGGAGTGGGACGCCGCCCTCGCCGAGGCCGTCTCCGCGTACGAACCCGACCTCGTGGTGTCCGCCGGGTTCATGAAGATCGTGGGGAAGGAGTTCCTCGCGCGCTTCGGCGGCCGGTTCGTGAACACCCACCCCGCGCTGCTGCCCAGTTTTCCGGGGGCCCACGGAGTGCGCGACGCGCTCGCGTACGGAGCCAGGGTCACCGGCTGCACCGTCCACTTCGTCGACGACGGCGTCGACACCGGACCGATCATCGCCCAGGGCGTGGTGGAGATCCGGGACGAGGACGACGAGAGCGCTCTGCACGAGCGCATCAAGGAAGTCGAGCGAAGGCTGCTCGTCGAGGTCGTGGGGCGGCTCGCCCGCAACGGCTATCGCATTGAGGGACGAAAGGTAGTTATCCAGTGACCGCCGAGAGCATCGAGAGCGGCAAGCGGGCCATCCGTCGCGCGCTCGTCAGCGTCTACGACAAGACCGGCCTCGAAGAGCTGGCCCGCGGACTGCACGAGGCCGGTGTCGAGCTCGTCTCCACCGGGTCCACCGCGGGCCGTATCGCCGCCGCCGGCGTCCCCGTCACCAAGGTCGAGGAGCTCACCGGCTTCCCCGAGTGCCTGGACGGCCGGGTCAAGACCCTGCACCCGCGCGTGCACGCCGGCATCCTCGCCGACCTGCGGCTGGACAGCCACCGCGAGCAGCTCGCGGAGCTGGGCGTCGAGCCGTTCGACCTCGTCGTCGTGAACCTCTACCCGTTCCGCGAGACCGTCGCCTCCGGTGCCACCCCCGACGAGTGCGTCGAGCAGATCGACATCGGCGGCCCGTCCATGGTGCGCGCCGCCGCGAAGAACCACCCGTCGGTCGCCGTCGTCACCAGCCCCGAGCGGTACGCGGACATCCTGACCGCGGTCAAGGACGGCGGCTTCGACCTCACCACCCGCAAGCGCCTCGCCGCCGAGGCCTTCCGGCACACCGCCGAGTACGACATCGCGGTGGCGAGCTGGTTCGCCAGTTCCTACGCCCCCGCCGACGAGTCGCTCTTCCCCGACTTCCTCGGCGCCACCCTGGAGCGCCGCAGCACCCTGCGCTACGGCGAGAACCCGCACCAGCCCGCCGCGCTCTACGTCGACGGCACGGGTGTCGGTCTCGCCGAGGCCGAGCAGCTGCACGGCAAGGAGATGTCGTACAACAACTACACGGACACGGACGCCGCCCGCCGTGCCGCGTACGACCACACCGAGCCGGCCGTCGCGATCATCAAGCACGCCAACCCCTGCGGCATCGCGGTCGGCGCGGACGTCGCCGAGGCGCACCGCAAGGCACACGCGTGTGACCCGCTGTCGGCCTTCGGCGGGGTCATCGCCGTCAACCGGCCGGTGAGCAAGGAGATGGCGGAGCAGGTCGCCGAGATCTTCACCGAGGTCATCGTCGCGCCCGACTACGAGGACGGCGCCCTCGAAGCCCTCGCCAAGAAGAAGAACATCCGGGTCCTGAAGGCCCCGGCCGCGCCCGCTCACCCCGCCGAGGTCAAGCCCATCGACGGCGGCGCGCTCCTCCAGGTCACCGACCGCCTCCAGGCCGAGGGCGACGACCCGGCGAACTGGACGCTGGCGACCGGCGAGGCCCTGAGCGCGGACGAGCTCGGCGAGCTCGCCTTCGCCTGGCGGGCCTGCCGCGCCGTCAAGTCCAACGCCATCCTGCTCGCCAAGGACGGCGCCTCGGTGGGCGTCGGCATGGGACAGGTCAACCGGGTCGACTCCGCGAAGCTCGCCGTCGAGCGGGCCGGAGCCGAGCGCGCGCAGGGCTCGTACGCGGCCTCGGACGCGTTCTTCCCCTTCCCGGACGGCCTGGAGGTCCTCCTGGAGGCCGGTGTGAAGGCGGTCGTCCAGCCGGGCGGCTCGGTCCGTGACGAACTCGTCGTCGAGGCCGCCAAGAAGGCCGGCGTCACGATGTACTTCACGGGGACACGGCACTTCTTCCACTGACGGAACACCGCACAGGGCGGCGCCGCGGTCGACATCTATGTCGAACTGCGCAGCGCCGCCCACGTGTTGGGTCCCACCTGCCCGTCCACCTCGAGCCCCTTCGCGCTCTGGAACTGCTTGACCGCGGACCGGGTGTCCTTGCCGAACTCGCCGTCCACGCCCGAACCGCCCACGCTGTAGCCGCGCTTGGTGAGCATGCACTGCACCTGCACGACCCGCTGGCCCTTGTCGCCGTAGTCGGTGAGTTCGGTGCCGGAGTAGTAGGTGCAGCCGGAGATCCAGGCGGGGGTGGCCGGGGGTGCGGCGGTCCTGGTCACCGTGGCGGTGGGGGTGGGAGCGGTGCTGGTCCCATCGCCCGTGCCGCCGCTGTTCCGGGTGGCCGTCGCGGACGGAGTGCTGTCCGGTGCGCTGCTGCTCTCCTCGGGGGCGGCCGTCTGCGGCTCGCTCTTGTCCTTCTTCTTCCCGTCGTCCTTGCCGGAGGGTGAGGCGGAGGCGCTGGACGGGGGAGGGGCCGAGGCGACCGCGGCGGTGCTGCTTCGGGCGGCCGTCGGGGCGGCGGCGGCCGGGGAGTCGAGCCCCGGGCGGGTCAGCAGGAAGGCGCTGACGGCCACCGCCCCCACGGCGACGCCCGCGACGCCGACCAGATAGGACCTCCTGCGCTTCGGCCCGGCGGGGCCCGGAGCCGGAACCGGCGAGACAACGGGCTCCAGGGGCGTACGGAAGTGGGGGGACTGCCGGACGGGCATGCCCTCCAGCACCGCGCACCCCTGCTGCCGTTCGCGGAGCCGGGCGGCCAGGGGGTCGTGCCAGTCGGACGCGCGGCCGTGTCCGGCGGCTGTGGCCGCGTCGATCAGCTGCCGCGGGGCGGGGCGCCCGGCGGGGTCCTTGGCCAGGCAGGCGGACAGCAGCGCCGCCAACGACGGGTCCGTCTGCGCCAGTTCGGCCATGATCTCGGTGTCGGGTGCCTCGAAGGCGACCCGGTGCATGACGTCCACGCCGGTTCCGTCGCCGAAGGGGGCGTGCCCGGTGGCGGCGTAGACCAGGGTGCAGCCGAGGGAGAAGACGTCGGAGGCGGCGTCGCAGCGGCCCTCGCGCAGATACTCGGGCGCCATGTACGCGGGCGTGCCGACCCGGTTGCCGGTCGTGGTGATCGCGCTGCTGTCGGCCGCGCGGGAGATGCCGAAGTCGATGACGTGCGCGCCCCGGGGGGACAGGATCACGTTGGACGGCTTCAGGTCCCGGTGCACGATCCCCGCGGCGGTCAGCGCCGACAGGGCCTCCCCGAGTTCCGCCACCAGCCGCCACACCACGGCCGGCGCCGGCAGCCCGCACTCGCGGACGGCCTCGGCGAGACTGAGGCCGGGCAGGTACTCGGTGGCCATCCACAGCAGCGCGTCGTCGAACCCGGTGCCGAGCAGGTGCGGCGCACGCGGGGTACGCACCCGCCCGTGCACGGCGGCCTCCCGCTCGAACCGCCGCCGGAAGTCCGGGCCTTCGGCGTACTCGGGCCGGATCACCTTCACGGCGGCGAGCCCCGGGGCGTCGTCGGCACGCCGGGCCAGATAGACCCGGCCCATGCCGCCGCTGCCGAGCAGCCCGAGCGGGACGTAGGGTCCGATACGTCCGGGATCGGCGGGCAGCAGCGGGACCGCGCCCGCCTGCCGCAACGCGGTGTCACCGGCCGCCGGTATGTCTGTCACGGGCTCCCGACCTGCCTCTTCTTGCACAACGTGCTCACATGGCACGCCAGTTGACGGGGAGAGGCTATCGTCCGGCGCCGGGGAGCGTCCGGCATACGGAGGGAACGCCCCGGGGCCGTGTCACGACGTGACACGGCCCCGGGGAGAAGTATGGGGAGAACGGGGGAGAGCTCAGTTCGTGCGGATGACGATGGACGAGCAGATTTTGTCGGCGAAGGTCTGACGCTTGGCGTCCCAGGCCGGCCACAGCCAGCCGAGGTAGCACGCGAGGCTGTCCACGAAGTGCGCGAGGCGGCGGACGAAGGCCATGCCGACACCGAGGGGCTGGCCGTCGCTCTCCCGCACCAGACGGATGCCGAGCGCCTTCTTGCCGAGCGTCTGGCCGGTACGGCCCTCCATGATCAGCATCCAGATGGCGAGGCCGATGACGATGAGGTAACCGATGATCGCCAGGGCCGGGATCTTGTTGGCCGCGCCGACCCCGGCGAGGATGTACGGAACCGCGAAGACCAGCATGTCGACGAGGGTGCCCAGGAAGCGCTGGCCCCAGTTGGCGTACGGGGGCTGCGCGCCGTACCCCGGCTGCTGCGGGTAGCCGTAGGCGGAGGCGGGGACCTGCGGTGCCTGCGGGTAGCCGTAGCCGGGCTGCTGCGGATAGCCCTGCTGCTGCGGGTATCCCTGCTGCGGCGGCACACCCTGGGGGGCCTGCTGCGGGTAGCCGTAGCCCGGCTGCTGCGGGGGCTGCTGCTGGGGGTAGCCGTAACCGGGCTGCTGCGGCGGCTGCTGCTGGGGGTTCTGCGGGTCCTGCGGCTTTTCATAAGGGTTGCTGGGCGAGCCGAAACTCATGGTGATCCTCCGTTGGCCTGCTGGGGACGATGCGGACTGCGCGGAGGAACGTCACGGTCTGAGCGGTTTGCCCCCCGAACATCAACCGCGATACTGCGCCAGACATCGTTCTAGGCAGGTGTGTTGTTGTCCACCCTCATTCGATATGTGTTGTGCAAGTGCAACCTCGTCGATCTTGGGAGGGGCCGTGGCGGAACCCGGATTGGAACCGGGGCCGGGTCATCCGGGAGGATGGGGTCATGACCGCCCAGATTCTCGATGGCAAGGCCACCGCAGCCGCGATCAAGTCCGATCTGACCGCCCGCGTGGCGGCGCTGAAGGAGAAGGGCGTCACGCCCGGCCTCGGCACGATCCTCGTCGGGAGCGACCCCGGCAGCCAGAAGTACGTCGCGGGCAAGCACCGCGACTGCGCGCAGGTCGGTATCGCCTCCATCCAGCGTGAACTGCCCGAGACGGCCACGCAGGAGGAGATCGAGGCAGTCGTCCGCGAGCTCAACGACGACCCGGCGTGCACCGGTTACATCGTCCAGCTGCCGCTGCCCAAGGGCATCGACGAGAACCGCATCCTGGAGCTCATGGACCCGGACAAGGACGCGGACGGGCTGCACCCGATGAACCTCGGCCGCCTCGTCCTCAACGAGCCGGCGCCGCTGCCCTGCACCCCGAACGGCGTGCTGACGTTGCTGCGTCAGTACGGCGTCGAGATCAAGGGTGCGGAGGTGGTGGTCGTCGGCCGTGGCGTGACGATCGGCCGCTCGATGCCGCTGCTGCTCACCCGGCGCAGCGAGAACGCCACGGTGACCCAGTGCCACACCGGCACCCGTGACCTGTCCTCGCACCTCAAGCGCGCGGACATCATCGTCGCCGCCGCCGGTTCCGCCCACCTGATCCGTCCCGAGGACGTGAAGCCGGGCGTCGCCGTCCTCGACGTCGGTGTCTCCCGCAACGCCGAGGGCAGGATCGTCGGCGACGTCCACCCCGGCGTCGCCGAGGTCGCCGGCTTCATCTCCCCGAACCCCGGCGGAGTCGGCCCGATGACCCGCGCCCAGCTGCTCGTCAACGTGGTCGAGGCGGCGGAGCGCAGTGTCGCCTGAGGCACCCGGCCCCGAGAAGCGGGGAGCGACGACGGGGGCGACCGCGGCGCGAGGCTCTCAGGAGGTGGGCGTGGGATCGGCCGCGTCGGGCGAGTCGCGCGGGGCGGACGCCGGGAAGGCCGCGTCGGGAGAGATCCGTAGGTCGGTCGCTTCCTCGGGCGGGGCCGGCGCTGCTCGAAAGTCCGACGGTGTCGACGTCGCGTCGGACACGGTGCCGGATTCCGAAGCGCAGGACGAGATCGTCGTACGGGATCCGATCAGTGCGCCCGACGCCGACGGGCGGCCGCGGCGGGTGACGCGGCGGTTTCCGCTGTTCACCAGGGACACCGCGACGCCCGAGGGCGGTGGCCGCGCCGCGCCACGGGACGCTCCGGCGCCCGCCCGGCAGTGGCCGGTGCTCGCCGTGCTGGCCGTGGTGGGGCTCGGGCTGCTGCTGACCGCCCTCGACCGGTTCCGCTTGGGCACCCTGCTCGTCGGTGTCGCCCTGCTGGCCGGCGCCGTGCTGCGCTGGCTGCTGCCGGACGTCGGCATGCTCGCCGTCCGCTCCCGCTTCACCGACATCGCCACCTACGGCGTGCTCGGCGCGGCGATCGTCCTGCTGGCCATGATGGTGCAGCCGAACCCGTGGCTGGAGATCCCCTTCCTCAAGGACACCCTGCACTTCACGGTCAGCAGCAGCTGATCCGGCGCGGACACGGGACGGCGGTCCGCCCCCACCCCCGATGAGGGACGGGCCGTCGTCACGGTCAAGACTCCCGCGCCCCGAACACCCTGTTCAAGCGCTGTCGGTTCGCTGTGGCACAGCGGTGACGGTTCCGGCACGGTGCGCGTGACATGCCACAGCCGCCCCCCGGCAAGGAACCGATCAGCCCCCTGACGTCGTCAATTGCCTGGAAGCAGGTGAGAACGCCGCGGAGGTGGGCGATGAGTGGCTGGCAGGCGCTGCCCGACGATCTGCCGCCGGAGGTGCGGCACTTCGTGGAGCAGCTCAGGCAGCTCAAGGACGGCACGGGGCTCAGCCTCGTCGCGCTCGGCGCCCGCACCGCGTACAGCAAGTCCTCCTGGCACCGCTATCTCAACGCCACCCAGCCCCCGCCCCGCCAGGCCGTCGCCGCCCTGTGCCGGATCGCGGGCCTCGACACCACCGACGCCGAGCGCTTCGGTGTGCGCTGGGAACTCGCGGTCCAGGTCTGGCCCCGCCCGGCGGCGACGCCCGCGCGGACCGCCGAGGGGGAGCAGGGCGCGACGGGGGAGCGGTACGAGGACGATCCCACGTTGCCGTGGTGGGACGAGCCGCCGGGCGAGCGCGCGAGCAGCATGAACCGCCTGCTGCTGGCCGCCGCGCTGCTGCTCGTCCTCGTCCTGCTGCTCGGGGTGGCCGGTGCCGTTGCTTCTGGGTGATCCGGAGACCTCCGTGGCGGCCGTTATTTCCGGTGTGTTCCACCTGTGACGATGTATTGACAAGTTTGCGCATTTGATATGGAGCTGTTCGACAGCACGGCTAACGTGTCGAACTTGCGGATGCTCCCGTGCGCCCCCACCCGAGGAGCTGAGATCCTTGGGGCGGGGGAAGAGCGGGGAACAACCAGCACCGACCGGGGGGAAGAGGGGGAGCAATGCCTCGTTGGAGGGCCTTGCCGGATGAACTGGATCCGCAGGTCAGGGAGTTCGCGAGCCAGCTGCGGCGGCTCGTGGACCGCAGCGGCCTGAGTATCGCGGCCGTCGCCGACCGCACGGGTTACAGCAAGACGTCCTGGGACCGATATCTCAACGGCCGGCTGCTCGCGCCGAAGGGCGCGATCGTCGCCCTGGCCGAGGTCACCGGCACCAATCCCGTTCACCTGACCACGATGTGGGAGCTGGCCGAACGCGCCTGGAGCCGTTCGGAGATGCGCCACGACATGACCATGGAGGCCATCCGGATCTCCCAGGCGCGGGCCGCGCTCGGCGAGTTCGGGGCACCGCCCGCGAACGCCAAGAGCGCCAAGGGTGCCAAGACGGCCCGTAGGAGCGGCAGCGCGACGGCGACGCCGGGGGTCGCGGGACCGGCCGGGGTCGCTCCCACGGTGCCGCCCCAGCCGATGTCCTCGCAGAACGACAGCGCCGAGGCGCGGCGCGCCGGGTCCTCGGGGAGCAACTCCTGGGGCATGGCCGGCTACCAGGGGCCGTCGCAGGCGACGGGGCGTACGGCCCCGGTCGCACCGGCCTCCCCGGAGGGTCCGGGACGGACACCTGGGGCTGTGGGAACTGCGGGGACTGCGGGGACACCGGGGCCGTACGACGAGCCGCAGGACGCGCGTCCCGGGGGCCGGCCCGCCGGCGGCTCCGGAGTCCCCGGTGGCGCCGGTGGTTCCGGCGGGGGCAAGCGGCGGCTGACGATGTTCCTCGCAGGGGTCGTGGGGGTGCTGGTCGTGGTCGCCGCCGTGTTCTTCCTGACCGACCCGGGCGGGGACAAGAAGAACCAGGGCGGGAAGTCGCCGTCGCCGTCCGCCAGCGCGAGCGTCTCGCTGCCCGCCGGGGTGAAGTGCAGTGGGCAGGGGTGCACCGGGAAGGACGCCGAGGCCATGGGGTGCAGCGGGGACCTGGTGACCACCGCCCAGACCGCGACGGTGGGGGCCACCGTGGTCGAAGTGCGCTACAGCAAGATCTGCGGGGCCGCCTGGGGGCGGGTCACCCAGGCCGGGCAGGGCGACAAGGTCGAGGTGAGCGCGGGCAAGGTGACCGAGCGGAGCGGGAGCATCACGGAGGCCGGGGACACGATCGCCTACACGCCGATGGTCGCCGTGAAGGACGCGGGCGAGGCGAAGGCGTGTGTGACGCTGGCTTCCGGACAGCAGGGATGCACCGGCTGAGAGGGCGCCCGGGGACCCACCCCGCGCCCCCGGGAACCCACCCCGCGCCCACGGAGTCGGTAAAACCTCGCCGAGTGCGCATGGGCTCCGGAATCGGGGGCACGTGAGAACTACCCCCACGGGAGTCCGGAAACGGTACCCCCCATACGGCGGCCGCCTCCGTCCCTCTCTCCCGGACGGGCGGCCGCCGCTTCTGTTCGGGGCAGCGGTTTGTGGGGTGGGCCACACGGGGCCGGACGTCCGGCATCCCGGATGCGCGATAGCCTGACCGCTGGAGATCTCTTGACGCCGAGAGATCGATCAAACGTCCGGGGCAGGGACGCCCCACCGCCAGCTGTCATACGGAGAACGCCATGACCCGCACTCCCGTGAACGTCACCGTCACCGGCGCGGCCGGCCAGATCGGTTACGCCCTGCTCTTCCGCATCGCCTCCGGCCAGCTGCTCGGCGCGGACGTGCCGGTCAAGCTCCGCCTCCTGGAGATCACCCCGGCGCTCAAGGCCGCCGAGGGCACCGCGATGGAGCTCGACGACTGCGCCTTCCCGCTGCTCCAGGGCATCGACATCACGGACGACCCGAACGTCGCCTTCGACGGCACCAACGTCGGTCTGCTCGTCGGCGCCCGCCCCCGCACCAAGGGCATGGAGCGCGGTGACCTCCTGGAGGCCAACGGCGGCATCTTCAAGCCGCAGGGCAAGGCCATCAACGACCACGCCGCGGACGACGTGAAGATCCTGGTCGTCGGCAACCCGGCCAACACCAACGCGCTGATCGCCCAGGCCGCCGCCCCGGACGTACCGGCCGAGCGCTTCACCGCGATGACCCGCCTGGACCACAACCGCGCGCTGACCCAGCTCGCGAAGAAGACGGGCACCACGGTCGCCGACATCAAGCGTCTGACCATCTGGGGCAACCACTCCGCGACCCAGTACCCGGACATCTTCCACGCCACGGTCGCCGGCAAGAACGCCGCCGAGACCGTGAACGACGAGAAGTGGCTGGCCGAGGACTTCATCCCGACCGTCGCCAAGCGCGGCGCCGCGATCATCGAGGCCCGTGGCGCGTCCTCCGCCGCGTCGGCCGCCAACGCCGCCATCGACCACGTGTACACCTGGGTCAACGGCACCGCGGACGGCGACTGGACCTCCATGGGTATCCCGTCGGACGGCTCCTACGGCGTCCCGCAGGGCCTGATCTCCTCCTTCCCGGTCACCACCAAGGACGGGCAGTACGAGATCGTCCAGGGCCTGGACATCAACGAGTTCTCCCGCGCCCGCATCGACGCGTCGGTGAAGGAGCTGGAGGAGGAGCGCGAGGCGGTCCGCGCGCTCGGCCTCATCTGAGTTCGCTCGGCGTTCCTCGGCGGCCGGGTCTTCTCGACGACTCTGTCACGAGCCTGCACGGGCCCTGTTCCGGTTCCCTCCGGAACGGGGCCCGTGGCCGTTTTTCGCCCTACGGTCGAACCCTTACCCGGTGGGGTGATGCGGGGGGTTCGCGATGAACGGCTGGAACGGCTACAGCTCCGGTTCCGGAGCGGGACACGAGCCGAGCGAGGAGAGCGGCCGGTCGGCCTGGCACTCGGCGGAGACGGGGTCGGCCGTTCCGCCGTGGGCCTCCGCCGAGACGCAGACCTCGCTTGCGCCGCCCTGGTCGGCGGCCGGGACACAGGCATCGCCGGTGCCGCCCTGGACCCCGGTGGCACCGGCTCCCGCGGGTCCCGCGCACGCGCCCCATCGGGTCCGGCGGGTGCTCGCCGCCCTCACGGTGGCCGTCCTGGTCGGGGTCGCGGTCGGCGCCGGTGTCTGGCTGTTCCTGCGGGACACCTCCCTCGGCTCCGGCACCCGCCCGGGCGCCGGCCCCGCGCCGAGCGTCAGGGCCCCCTCTTCCCCGTCCCCCTCGCCGTCCGCGTCCGCGTCGCCGTCCGCCTCCACGGCCCCGGGATACCGCCGTCTCCAGGACCCCGTCGGCTACACCGTCGACGTACCCCGGGGTTGGACCCGCACCGAGAAGCAGGGCCGCTCCGCTCCTGTCGTCGTCTACGACGCCCCCGCCGACGGCCGCCGCCTCCAGCTCTTCCGGATCGCGGAGGACACCCCGGCCCAGTCCCTCGACCTGGCCGAGAACGACCCCAGCTACGGCTTCGTCCGCCGGCCCGGCTACCAGGTCCTCGACCGCGCATCCGGCACCACCTGGGCCGAACTCGTCTACCGCTACGACGACACCGACCTCGGCGCCCGCCAGGTCGTCGACCACCGCTTCCAGGCCGCCGACGGGACGCTGTACGCGATCCGCGCGACCGGCCCCGCCGCCCTCACACCCACCCTGGTGCGCGAGCCGCTCACCAGGGCACTGGCCTCCTTCTGCCCGGCGGACACGGAGTGCGGCTGAGCGGCCCTGGCAGGATCCGTCCCGCTCACCGCAGCAGACAGGGCGGGCGGTGCCGGGTGCGGCGTGACCGAACCCTCGGATCCGCCGAGCCGCACCTGCCGGCCCACCGCGCCCCCGCGCGCCGATCCCGCTCCCGGCCCGGCGTCACCCCGGACGCACAACTCGCCCGCACCGCACGGCTCGTGGCCCGGCACCGCGCGTACGTACGGAGCGCGGGACCTGGCCCAGCCAGGACGCGGACCTGCTCTCCGGGACGCACCTCGGGGCCGACGAGGCCGGGGCCCTCGACGCGCGCGCGGAGCATCAGCAGGCCGACGACCGGGTTCAGGAGGGAGGGCACGGCGGCTCCTCGGGGTCAACTGGTGCGCGGGCTGGGGTGGTTGGACCGCCGGTTCAGTGGCGGGCCGAACGCGACAGTACTCGTTCCCGACCGGACGCGATAGTGCGTGATTCTCCGGGTCGGCCGCGGTGTCCGACGGCCAGACCGCCGTGGCCGCCAGGACCAGCACGGCGACCATGCGCAGGGCCGGGCCCATGCCGTGCGCAAGGTCGGAGTGGGAAGCCGGCACCGTGCCGGTGACGGCGACGCCGAGGGCCGCTCCGATCTCGCGGGCCGAGGTGCCGAGATCCGAGGCGAGACCCGCCCGGTGCGGCGGGAGCGCGGTGGCGACGCCCAGGGTGAGCGCGGGTATGGACAGTCCGGTCCCGGCCGAGATGACCAGCAGCCAGCAGGCGTACAGCGGATAGGGCGTGCCGGCGTCCACGGTGGACACACCGAGCAGGCCGAGGCCGATCAGCGCGAGACCGCTGGTGATGACGGGCAGCGGGTGCCCGGCCCAGCGGGACGCCAGCCTCGGCAGTACGGCCATGCCGGCGACGACCGGCAGGATCGCCACGCCGGTGAGAGCGGGGCCGTAGCCCTTCACGCCTTGCAGGTGATCCGGGACACCGATCTGGTCGGCCCGACCAACTCCTGGGCGCTGCCGCTCGCGGCCGCCCTCGGCCTGGTCACCTTCGAGGTGCCGCTGCGACTGCCGCCGCTGAAACTGGGGCTGGCCTGGCATCCGCGGCACGACGCCGACCCGGCGCACGCGTGGCTGCGGCGGACGGTGCGGGAACTGCTCGCGCAGTGGTCGGGCGGTCAGCTCACCGGGCCGGACAGCCGCTTCTCGAACCAGTGGTCGCCGTAGACGTGCTCGGCGTAGGGGGGGATCTCCGTGTAGCCGCACGACCGGTACATCGCCTGCGCCTCGGTGAGCGACGCGTGGGTGTCGAGCCGCAGGACGGTGAGGCCGCGGGCGGTGGCCTCCCTCTCCAGGGCGGTGAGGATCCGTCGGGCCAGGCCCAGGCGGCGAGCGTCCGGGTGCACCCACACATGGCGGAGCTCGCCGATGCGCGGTTCCAGCCGTCGCAGTGCACCGCAGCCCACGGGGCGGCCCTCCTCGTACGCCACGAAGAACGCACCCGCGGCCCCGGAGACCTCCTCGGGGCCGACCAGGTCGGACGGGTCGAAGCCCTCCGGGAAGCGGGCGTCGATGTCCGCGGCGTAGGCGTCCAGACAGGCGCGGGCGTCGGGGGCGGCGCCGTCGACCGGGGCCACGGTGATCGCGGCCAGCCGCAGCAGCCGCTGGGCGGTGCTCATCGCCTCGGTGAGCCGGTCGCGCTGGGCCCGGGTGAGCCCGTCGAGCAGTCCGGCGGCGAGGGCGTCGGCCCGGCGGTTCTGCTCCTTGAGCTCGGTCCGTCCGGCGCGGGTCAGCTCGATCATGCGCAGTCGGCTGTCGTGCGGGTGGACGCTGATCCGGACCAGCCCCTGCGCCTGGAGGGTCTTCGCCATCCGGCTCAGATATCCGGCGTCGAGGCCGAGCCGGGTCCTGAGCTCGCGCAGCGAGACGCCCTCGCCGATCTCGAACAGCAGCCGCGCCTCGCCGAGCGGGCGGTCCCGGCCGAGGTAGTGGTCGTCCAGGGCGCCGATACGGCGGGTGAAGTAGCGGTTGAACCGGCGGAACTCCGCCACGTGCCGTGTCGAGACCGGGTCCATAACCTTTGACTTTAGTCAAAGGGTCATAGTGGCGTCCACTGTCCTGGCATTCCGGTTTCCCGGCCCCACCCGCACCCCTATGCTGATGGTTTGTCAACAAGTGACGTGAGAAACGGCTTTGCACGCATCGGGGGAGTCGCGTGACCACTACATCTGTGCCTCGGCAACCGCAGTCGGCCCCGCCGGGCCCCGCCACCCCGCCGCACGCCAGTGAGGCGACCCGGCTGCTGTGCGCGGGCACCTACCTGGATTCCGGATACCGGGACCAGGTCATCGAGCAGCTCCACCTCAACGAACAGCGGATCGTGGCGCCCTCGCTCGGCCTCGACGCGGCCCGGGTGCTCGCGCACGCGCTGCGGGCCCGGCGCCAGGAGCTCTTGTGGGCCGGGCTGATCCTGGGCCTGTGGGTGGTCGGGGTGCCGCTGACCGGCGGGCTGCTGTTCGGGTTCCTCGTCCCCAGCCTGCTCCTCGCGGCAGCCTCGTGGGTGCGGGGCAAGGGCGCGAACCCGCCGCTGTACCGGTGGCTGACGGCCTTCGTCATGCGCTGGTGGGGGCGCCTGTTCTTCGCGACCTTCCTGATCGTGGCCCTCGTCGTCGCGTTCGGCGGAGGCGAGGACGACTCGTCGTCCTACGGCGGCTCGGGATCCTTCGGCGACTCGTACGGCTACGGCGACTCCTACGGCTCCTACGGCGACTCGTCCGACCTGTCCGACCTGCTGTTCCCCGACGTCGACGGGGTCAGCGGGCTGATCGGTCCGCTGCAGGCCTGGCTGTTGATCGTCGTCTTCGCGCTGATCGCGGTGTGCGTGGCCGCGCAGCGCGGCCAGTTCGCCAGGGCGCTCGGCGCCGAGCTGTCCCCGCAGCGCTTCCCGGACGCGGCCGGCGACCCCGCCGAGCGCGCCGAGGGCCAGCGGTTCCAGCGGCTGAAGCAGCGCATCCGGATCGAACAGCACGCGCCGCTGGTCATGTACCACGAGAAGCGTCCCTTCTGCGGCGCCGGGTTCGCCTACGAGACCTGGGTGCTCGCCGTCGAACTGCGGCCCGACGAGACGAAGAAGGAACAGCTGCCGCTGAACAACCGCGCGATCCTGGAGAAGATCCGCCCGCTGATCGAACAGCTGCGGCTGCCCTCCGAGTTCGCCGGGCACACGGTCCGCGACCGGCTGCGCTGGCTGGAGATCGACGAGTGCGTGTTCCTGCCCGCCGAGGGGCTGCGCCGGCGCGAGGAGGCGCCGTACTACCCGCAGGCCTTCGAGGACCACCGGGCACGCGCGGTCGAGGAGGGCGCCGAGAAACGGCGGCACTTCCTGCGGATCCGGGTCGGCGGCTGGGAGGAGGAACTGGTCGTCACGGTCTTCGTGCGCGTCCACACCCAGGGCCGGATGCTCATGCTGGAGATCGCCCCGCATGTGCTGCTGCCGGTGCGCGAGGACTTCAAGGACGCCGACCGCACGGCCCACACCTACCGGCACAACAACGCCCTCGGCAAGGCGGCCTGGGCGGTGGCCCGGGTGCCCGGCTCCGCGGCCCGCTCCCTGGTCACCCTCGGCCGGGGCGTGGCCTACGCCTGGAAGCTGCTGACCGGCGGCTACGCGGGCGCGCTGCCCGACGGCCCGGCGCTGTCGGTGCGCGAACTGGGCTCGATGGACGCGGGGTCCCGGTTCCAGGAGATGGACGCCTACCGCTACCTCAGGAGCGTGCAGGACCGGGTCGCGCACGGTGTGCTGACCGCGCTGGCCGAATCCGGTTACCAGACCGGCGAGTTCGTCCAGAAGATCGTGAACATCAACAACGGCGTGCACGTCGAGGGCGGAGTACACGGCAGCACCTTCGCGGCGGGCACACACGCCACCGCGTTCTCCACCACCGGCGGCGCGGGGACGGCAGCACAGAAGGGAAGCAGCGGCAATGGCAACGGATGAGCCGGGCGTCAGCATCAACGGCGGCGTCCACGGCAGTACCTTCGCGATCGGCAGCCACGCGCACGCCGAGAGCCACCACGGTACGGCGCCCCAGCGGGACGAGACCGCCGAGGCGCTCCTGACCGCCGTACGGGAACTGCGCGAGGACCTCACGCGCCTCAGGACCACCGACGAGACGGCCGCGCTGGACACCGCGCTGGCCGAGACGGAGGAGGAGATCGTCACGACCGGGCAGGCCGGACCGACCCGCCGGGAGCGCCTGCGGGCGCTGCTGGACGACTCGCAGGCGCTGGTCGGCCTGGTCGCGTCGGCGGGTGCGGTGGCCGGGCTGCTGGGGTTGTGAGCGCAGGCGTACGGTGCCCTCTGTGCGGGGCACGGTGAGCCGGCCCGCACGGCACGGGCGTGAACGGGGGACGCGGTGAGTGGGAAGGGGACGCCATGAGCGGGGGCGTGCGGTACTGGAACGAGGAGACGCAGCGGTGGGAGGACGGCGACGGGAGCGGGGCCGCGACCGGCCCGGTCACTCCGCCGCCGGTCCGGCCGGACGCGGTGCCGTCGGCCGGCGGCACCGCCCCGCCTTCCGCCGCGCCGGCCGCGCCCGTGTGGCCGCCGGCCGCCGGGGCGGAGACGGTCCCTGACACGGCCGCGTCGTCAGGTTCCGCGGGATCTCCGGCGTCCACCGTCCCCTCCCCGCCCCAGGGCTGGCCCGCCGGCGGCGACGGCAGCACCTGGCACGGGCCCGGCGCTCCCACCACCCCCGGCGGCGGCTGGTCCTCCGTCGAGCAGATCGGTGGCGGGTCCGGCCCGTCGCCCGAGTGGTCGGGGTCCGCCTGGTCGACCGCCGGTCAGCCGGCTGTCCCCGAGCCGCCCGCCGCGAACCGGGGGACGAACCGCAGGCTCCTGTGGTCCGCGCTCGCCGGTGTCGCGGCCGTCGGGGTCGCCGTGACCCTGGTACTGACGCAGGTCGTCGGCGGCGGCGACCAGGACGACAAGGCCGGTGACGCGAGCACCACGCCCACGGGGGTCGTCTCGCAGCAGAGCGATCCCTACGAGTCGCCGACCCCCACGCCGACCGAGGACACGGCGTCCCCGCTCGCCTCGGCGCCCGAACTCCCCGCCGGGTACGAGCTGTACCAGGACGAGGAGAACTTCCGTATCGCACGGCCCACGGGCTGGTCGCGCACCACCGTGGCCTCCCAGTACGGCATCGACGTGGTCAACTACCGCAGCACGGACGGCAAACGCCGGCTGCAGGTGTACCAGGTGGCGGAGGAGTCCCCGGAGGCGTCCTTCAAGCTGTACCTCTCCGCCGACACCCCCAAGCCGGACGGCTTCGAGAAGCTGGACCTGCAGCCCGTCGAGGAGGGCGGGTTCACCGGCGAACGCCTGGAGTACCGGGCCGACACCCTCAGCGGCGAGCCGGACATCGGCCCCTGGCACGTCTACGACGAGCGGTTCGTCGCCCAGGACGGCTTCATCTACGCGATCGCCGTGTACGGCCCGGAGAGCGACGGCGGCCAGGACGAACTCGAACTTCTGACCACCGCGCTCTCCGGATTCTGCGCGCCGTACGCCTGCGACGCGGCGTCGATCGACTGACCCGCGCCGCCCCCACCTGCCGCCGTACCTTTCGCCCTGTTCTGTCCGCATTTTCAGTGAGCCAGCCCACTTTCGGCCAGCGATTGCGCATGCAATCGAGGCGCGGGGGAATGCGACGACGGTCCCCGTGAGTGACACCCATGTGACACAGGGGAACCGAACAGGAACGGAAGGCAACACCGATCATGGCCGGACAGCACGTGCGGCAGGAGCCGCAGACCATCCACGCGGGCGGCGAGTGGCGCGCAGCCGTCTCCGGAGCCACCCGCGAGATCCTCGATCCCGCCGACGCGCGGCCCTTCGCCGTGGTCGCCGAGGGCGACGAGAAGGACACCGACCTGGCGGTCGCCGCCGCCCGCCGGGCCTTCGACTCAGGACAGGGCCCCTGGCCGCTCACCCCCGTCGCCGAACGTGCCGCACTGCTGCGCCGCGTCGCCGATCTTCTCGTACGCGACCGCGAAGAGCTCGGCCTCCTGGAGAGCCGGGACGCGGGCAAGACGGTGGAGGAGGGCCGGGTCGACATCGACTGTGTCGCCGACGCCTTCCGCTACTTCGCCGACCTGGCCGCCGGTGAGGCGTCCGGCCGGGTCGTCGACGCCGGTTCGGCCGACATCCACAGTGTCGTCGTCCACGAACCCGTCGGCGTGTGCGCGCTGATCACTCCCTGGAACTACCCGCTCCTCCAGGCCAGTTGGAAGATAGCCCCGGCGCTCGCGGCCGGCAACACCTTCGTGGTCAAGCCGAGCGAGATCACCCCGATGACGACCATCGCGCTCATCGAGCTGCTCGTCGAGGCCGGTCTGCCCGAAGGCGTGGCCAACATCGTGACCGGCCCCGGCCACACCGTCGGCGCCCGGCTCGCCGAGCACCCCGACGTCGACCTGGTCTCCTTCACCGGCGGCCTGGTCAGCGGCACCAAGGTCGCGCAGGCGGCCGCCGTCTCGGTGAAGAAGGTCGCCCTCGAACTCGGCGGCAAGAACCCCAACGTGGTCTTCGCCGACGCCTGTGCCACCCCCGAGGGCTTCGACACCGCCGTCGACCAGGCCCTCAACGCCGGCTTCATCCACAGCGGCCAGGTCTGTTCCGCGGGCGGCCGCCTCATCGTCGAGGAGTCCGTCCGGGACCGCTTCGTCGCCGAACTCGCCCGCCGCGCCTCGAAGATCCGCCTCGGCCGCGGCACCGAGGACGGCGTCGAGTGCGGGCCGCTGGTCTCCGAGCAGCAGCGCGCCAAGGTCGAGTCCTACGTCGCCTCCGCGCTCGCCGAGGGCGCGGTGCTGCGCTCCGGCGGACAGCGCCCCGAGCCGTCGCCCGAGCGCCCCGCCGACGGCTACTTCTACGAGCCGACCGTCCTGGACCGCTGCCACCGCGAGATGCGGGTCGTGCGGGAGGAGGTCTTCGGACCGGTCCTCACCGTCGAGACCTTCCGCACCGAGGACGAGGCGATCGCCCTCGCCAACGACACCGAGTACGGTCTCGCCGGCGCTGTCTGGACCGCCGACGCCGGACGCGCCCGCCGGGTCGCCGGCCGGCTGCGCCACGGCACCGTCTGGATCAACGACTTCCACCCCTACCTCCCGCAGGCGGAGTGGGGCGGCTTCGGAAAGAGCGGAGTGGGTCGCGAGCTCGGCCCCGCCGGACTCGCCGAGTACCGCGAGAGCAAGCACGTCTACCAGAACCTGGCGCCGAAGCCGGTCCGCTGGTTCGCAGGCTGAGCGCACTCGCCCTCCTCTCCTCTCTCTCAAGACTTCCCTGGAGTACCCCCATGTCCGAGATCAAACAGGAGTACGACTACGTCGTCGTCGGAGGTGGAACGGCAGGCTCCGTCATAGCCGCCCGCCTCACCGAGAACCCCGACGTCACCGTCGCCGTCATCGAGGGCGGCCCCAGTGACGTCGGCCGGGACGACGTCCTGACCCTGCGCCGCTGGATGGGCCTGCTCGGCGGCGAACTCGACTACGACTACCCCACCACCGAGCAGCCGCGCGGCAACTCCCACATCCGGCACAGCCGCGCCCGGGTCCTCGGCGGCTGCTCCTCCCACAACACCCTGATCGCCTTCAAGCCGCTGCCGTCCGACTGGGACGAGTGGGAGGAGGCCGGCGCCAAGGGCTGGGGCGCGGTCCCCATGGAGGCGTACTACGCCCGGCTGAAGAACAACATCGTCCCGGTCGACGAGAAGGACCGGAACGCCATCGCCCGTGACTTCGTCGACGCGGCCCAGAAGGCGCTCCAGGTCCCCCGCGTGGAGGGCTTCAACAAGAAGCCCTTCGACGACGGCGTCGGCTTCTTCGACCTCGCCTACCACCCGGAGAACAACAAGCGCTCCTCGGCGTCGGTGGCGTATCTGCACCCGGTGATGGACGAGCGGCCCAACCTGACGATCCTGCTGGAGACCTGGGCGTACAAGCTGGAACTGGACGGCACGCGTGCCGAAGGCGTGCACGTGCGGGCGAAGGACGGCGAGGAGAGCCTGATCCGGGCCCGCCGCGAGGTCCTGCTGTGCGCGGGCGCCGTCGACTCGCCCCGACTGCTGCTCCACTCCGGCATCGGCCCCCGCGAGGACCTCGAAGCCCTCGGCATACCGGTCGTCCACGACCTGCCGGGCGTCGGTGAGAACCTCCTCGACCACCCCGAGTCGGTGATCGTGTGGGAGACCAACGGCCCGATCCCCGAGAACTCCGCGATGGACTCCGACGCGGGCCTGTTCGTGCGCCGCGACCCCGACCACGCGGGCCCGGACCTGATGTTCCACTTCTACCAGGTCCCCTTCACCGACAACCCCGAACGTCTGGGGTACGAACGCCCGGCGTACGGCGTCTCGATGACTCCGAACATCCCCAAGCCCAAGAGCCGCGGCCGCCTCTACCTCACGAGCGCGGACCCGGAGGTGAAGCCCGCCCTCGACTTCCGGTACTTCACCGACGAGGACGACTACGACGGCCGCACCCTCGTCGACGGCATCAAAATCGCCCGCGAGATCGCGCGCACCGAACCGCTCGCCGGCTGGCTGAAGCGGGAGGTGTGCCCCGGCCCCGACATCACCGGTGACGAGGAGCTGAGCGAGTACGCGCGCAAGGTCGCGCACACCGTGTACCACCCGGCCGGCACCTGCCGCATGGGTGCCGCCGAAGACGAACTGGCCGTCGTGGACCCCGAGTTGAGGATCCGCGGCCTGGACGGCATCCGCATCGCGGACGCGTCCGTGTTCCCGACCATGACCGCCGTGAACCCCATGATCGGGGTGCTCATGGTCGGTGAGAAAGCCGTAGACCTGCTGGGAGGTGGTGCGTGATGAGTACGACCGCGACCATGGAGAAGCCGCCGACGACTGACCAGGCCGTGTTCTCCGTCGACGGACTGTGGAAGGTGTTCGGCCCCAAGGCGGACCGCGTTCCCGAGGACGCCGAGCTGTCCGCCCTCGACCCCGCCGACCTGCGCGCGCAGACGGGCTGCACGGCGGCCGTCCGCAACGTGAGCTTCGACGTCCGCAAGGGCGAGGTCTTCGTCGTCATGGGCCTGTCCGGTTCCGGCAAGTCCACGCTGGTGCGCTGTCTGACCCGGCTGATCGAACCGACCGCCGGCACGATCTGCATCGACGGCGAGGACGTCCGCGCGATGGACAAGTCCCGGCTGCGCGAACTGCGCCGCCACCGCGCCGCGATGGTCTTCCAGCACTTCGGCCTCCTCCCGCACCGCACGGTCCTCGACAACGTGGCGTACGGCCTGGAGATCCAGGGCATGGGCAAGGCCGAGCGCCGGGCCCGGGCCGCCGAGGTCGTCGCCAAGGTGGGCCTGGAGGGCATGGAACAGCGCAAGCCCTCCCAGCTGTCCGGCGGCCAGCAGCAGCGCGTCGGCCTCGCCCGGGCGCTCGCGGTGGACCCGCAGGTCCTCCTCTTCGACGAGCCGTTCAGCGCCCTCGACCCGCTGATCCGGCGGGACATGCAGGAGGAGGTCGTCCGCCTGCACCGCGAGGAGGGCCGCACGATGGTCTTCATCACGCACGACCTCAGCGAGGCGCTGAAACTCGGCGACCGCATCGCCCTGATGCGGGACGGCAAGGTCGTCCAGCTGGGCACCCCGGAGGAGATCGTCGGCTCCCCGGCCGACGGCTACGTCCGCGAGTTCGTCCGGGACGTCCCGCGCGAACAGGTCATGACGGTCCGCCGGGCCATGAAGCCCGGCGACTGCGCGGGCCCGACCCACCCGGGCGCGCTGGCCCCGAACGCCGTGGTCGCCGACGCCATCAAGGTGGTCGCCGAGAGCGGCCGGCCGGCGTGCGTCGTGGAGAACGGACGCTGCCTGGGCGTCGTCGACCACGAGCGTCTCATCGACGTCGTGGCCGGAACGGAGCTCCGCAAGGAGGCCGTCTGATGGCGACCGTCACCGCGTCCACGCCCCGCGCGCTGCCCACCGGTCTGCTCAAGCACCGCGCCGTCCACAAGATCCTGCTCATCGCCCTCGCCGCCGCCGTCCTCGTCCCCCTCGCCAACGCCCGCTGGGCCAGCGGCAGTTGGCCGGCCGCCCTCACCGTCGACCTCACCAAGCCGCTCGGCAGCACCAGCGACTGGATCATCGACAACCGCGACAGCCACCCGCTGTTCCTCTACTTCTTCGGCTACATCAGCAACGCGGTCGTGATCTCCGTACGCGCCGTGTACCTCGTCCTGCTCGGCGCGGGCTGGGCCGGCGTCACCGCGCTCGGCGCCCTCGTGGCCTGGCGGGTCGCCGGCGTCCGGCTGGCCCTGGGCACGGCGGCGGCGTTCCTCGCCTGCGGTGTGCTCGGCATGTGGGTCCCCACCATGCAGACCCTCGCCCTGATGGTCGTCGCCGTGCTCGCCTCGGTCGTCGTCGGCGTCCTGCTGGGGCTCGCCGCCGGACTGTCCCCCCGCATGGACAAGATCCTGCGCCCGGTCCTGGACACCATGCAGGTCATGCCCGCCTACGCCTACCTCCTCCCGGTGGTCCTGGTCTTCGGCATGGGCGTGCCCGCCGCCGTCCTCGCCACCGTCGTCTACGCCGCCCCGCCCATGGCCCGCCTCACCGCGCTCGGCCTGCAGGGCGCGGACAAGGAGGTCCTGGAGGCGGTCGAGTCACTCGGCACCACCGCCCGCCAGCGGCTGCTGACCGCCCGTATCCCGCTGGCCCGCAAGGAACTCCTCCTCGGCCTCAACCAGACCATCATGATGGCGCTGTCCATGGCCGTCATCGCCTCCGTGATCGGCGCCGCCGGTCTCGGTGACCGCGTCTATCAGGCGCTGGCCTCGGTCGACGTGGGCGCCGCCCTCGCGGCCGGCATCCCGATCGTGCTGCTGGCCGTCGTCCTCGACCGGGTCACCGGTGCGGCGGGCGCGGCGGACGACACCGAACGACAGGGACGCGCGGGATGGGCGTACGCCCTCGCCGGGACCGTCGTCGTGGCCGTCGCCGGGCGGCTGCTGGGCCGTCTCGACTGGCCCGACGCCTGGACCCTGAACATCGCCGAGCCCGTCAACCGGGCCGTCGACTGGATGACGGACCACCTCTACTCCGGTGTCCCCGTCATCGGCGGCACCGCCGACTGGGCTGGCCACTTCACCACCTGGGTCCTCGACCCGGTCCGTAACGGCCTCCAGGGGCTGCCCTGGTGGTCCGTCCTGCTCATCGTCGCCACCCTGGCGTGGCTGATCGGCACCTGGCGCACCGCGCTCACCGCGGTCCTCGCCATGGCCGCGATCGGTGTCCTCGGCGTGTGGGCACCGGCGCTGGACACCCTCTCGCAGGTCCTCGCGGCCGTCGCCGTCACCCTCGTCCTGGGCTTCGCGACCGCCGTCGCGGCGGCCCGCAGCGACCGCGTCGAACGCCTGCTCCGGCCCGTCCTGGACGTCTTCCAGACCATGCCGCAGTTCGTGTACCTGATCCCGGTCGTCGCGCTGTTCGGCGTGGGCCGCGCGCCCGCCGCCGCGGCGGCCGTCGTCTACGCCCTGCCCGCCGTCGTCCGCATCACCACGCAGGGCCTGCGCCAGGTCGACCCGGCCGCGATGGAGTCCTCGCACTCGCTCGGCGCGACCAGCTGGCAGCAGCTGCGACAGGTCCAGCTCCCGCTCGCCCGGCCCGCGTTGCTGCTCGCCGTCAACCAGGGCGTGGTCCTCGTCCTCGCCGTCGTCGTCATCGGCGGTCTGGTCGGTGGCGGCGCGCTCGGCTACGACACCGTCTTCGGCCTGGCCCAGGGCGACCTGGCGACCGGCCTGGTCGCGGGAGCCGCCATCGTCTGCCTCGGCCTGATGCTCGACCGGGTCACCCAGCCGACCGAACGCCGCACGGGGAAGGGAGCCTGACATGCGACTTCGTACGATCGCCGCGATGAGCTCGCTGGTGCTGCTCACCGGCTGCGGTGCCGCCGACATGACCAAGCAGGCCTCGCCCTTCGCCAACGCCCAGGGCGCCAAGAGCCTGACCCTGTCCGTGCAGTCCTGGGTCGGCGCGCAGGCCAACGTGGCCGTCGCCCAGTACCTGTTGGAGCACAAGCTCGGCTACCGCGTCGACACCGTCCAGGTCGACGAGGTCCCCGCCTGGGACGCGCTCAGCCAGGGCCGGGTCGACGCCATCCTGGAGGACTGGGGCCACCCCGAGCAGGAACAGCGGTACGTCAAGGACAAGAAGACGATCACGCCGGGCGGCGGACTCGGCGTGACCGGGCACATCGGCTGGTACGTCCCGACGTACTTCGCCAAGCAGCACCCGGACGTCACCAACTGGAAGAACCTCAACAAGTACGCCTCGCAGCTGCGCACCGCGGAGAGCGGCGGCAAGGGCCAGCTGATGGACGGCTCCCCGTCCTACGTCACCAACGACAAGGCGCTGGTGAAGAACCTGGACCTGGACTACCAGGTGGTGTTCGCCGGTTCGGAGGCCGCGCAGATCACCCAGATGAAACAGTTCGCCAAGGAGAAGAAGCCCTTCCTCACCTACTGGTACGCCCCCCAGTGGCTGTTCGAGAAGGTCCCGATGACCGAGGTGAAGCTGCCCCCCTACAAGGAGGGCTGCGACGCGGACCCGGCGAAGATCACCTGCGCCTATCCGCACACCCCGCTCCAGAAGTACCTCAACACGGACTTCGCCAAGTCCGGCGGCAGGGCGGCGGCCTTCCTCAAGAAGTTCAAGTGGACGACCGAGGACCAGAACCAGGTCTCCCTGATGATCGCCGACCAGAAGCTGACACCGGAGGACGCGGCGAAGAAGTGGGTGGACAGCCACCCGTCCACGTGGAAGGCGTGGCTGTCCTGAACGCGGCTACTTCTGGAGACTGTCGGCGATCTCCCGCAACTGCCGGGCCGCCCTGCGCTGGAGCCCCGGCCCGAACGTGACGCGAGTGGCCCCGAGTTCACCGAGTTCGGTGGGCGAGGGGCCCTCGCCGTCCAGCCGCCCGAACACGTTGAGCGGCCCCTGGATCCCGGACCGCAGCAACGGCAGTACGTCGACCGGGGCGCCGATCGGATAGACGCAGTCGGCGCCCGCGGCGACATACAGTGCGGCCCGCTCGACGGCCCGCTCGGGATCGCCGTCGCCGTAGGCGAACGTGTCCACGCGGGCGTTGACGAACAGCTGGTCACCGGCCGCGTACCGCACTTCGGCGAGCCAGTCGGCGTGCCGGCGCGGGTCCTTGAGGGTTCCTTTCTCGGAGTCCTCCAGGTTGCAGCCCACGGCCCCCGCCTCCAGCAGCCGCCCCACCAGCTCCCCCGGGGCCAGCCCGTACCCGCCCTCGACGTCCGCCGACACGGGGATGTCCACGGCCCCGCAGACGCGCGCCACCGCGGCGAACATCTCGTCGGCCGGCGTCGACCCGTCCTCGTGGCCGAGCGCGGCCGCGATCCCCGCGCTGGGCGTGGCGAGCGCCGGGAACCCGGCCTCCTCGCACACCCGGGCGCTGACCGCGTCCCAGGGACCGGGCAGGACGAGGGGGTCGCCCGGGAGGCGGCTGCGGTGCAGCGTGCGAAAGACGTCCACCTTGCTCATGGCCGGTACCCCCCGGGCGGGATCCGGCGGGCGACCATCACCCGGTTCCAGTTGTTGATGGCGACGATCAGAGCGATGAGGTGGGCGAGTCGGCCGTCGTCGAAGTGCTTGGCGGCGTCGGCGTACACGCCGTCCGGCACGAAACCGTCCGTCAGGACCGTCACCGCCTCCGTCAGCGCGAGCGCGGCCCGCTCCCGCTCGTCGAAGACGCCCTCCGCCTCCTCCCACGCGGCGAGCAGTTCCAACTGGCGCTCACTCACTCCGAGTTCGCGGGCGATCGCCAGATGCATGTCCAGGCAGAACGCGCAGTGGTTGAGCTGCGAGGCCCGGATGACGACCAGTTCGGCGAGGGCCGGGTCGCCGAGTCCCTGTTTCGCGGTGGCGCTGAGCGCGGACAGGGCCCGGCCGACCTCGCGGTCGAGGACGTCCGTACGGCTCACTGGTGCTGCCCCGCCTCGTAGTGGCCCGGGACCATACGGCACGTCACACCGAACCGGTTCCACGCGTTGATCACCGTGATCGCGGCGATCAGCTGGGCCAGCTCCGCCTCCTCGAAGTGCTTGGCCGCGTGCTCGTACACCTCGTCCGGCACGTAGCCGTCGGTGAGGACGGTGACGGCGTCGGTCAGTTCGAGGGCCGCGATCTCCTTCTCCGTGTAGAAGTGCTTGGACTCCTCCCATGCCCCGAGCTGGATGATCCGCTCGACGCTCTCGCCGGCCGCGAGGGCGTCCTTGGAGTGCATGTCCAGGCAGAACGCGCAGTGGTTGAGCTGCGAGGCACGGATCTTCACCAGCTCGAGCAGCCGGGAGTCGAGGCCGCGCCGGGCGGCCGTGTCGAGGCGGAGCATCGCCTTGTAGACCTCGGGGGCGTGCTGGGCCCAGGACAGGCGGGGCGGGTGTTCGGGGCTGTACCGGACGGTTTCCTCTGTGGTCATGTCTCGACCCTAGGAGCCGGGCAGCCCAAGGGTATGGTCCACTTTCATGGCGAAACCCCGGGCCACTTTCGGCATCGACCTGCATCTGGAACCCACCGGAGGGGGCGTCCGGAGGGGCCTCACCGACGCCCTGCGCGAGGCCGTCCGCACCGGCCGCCTCGCCCCCGGCACCCGACTGCCGTCCTCCCGCGCCCTCGCCGCTGACCTGGGCATCGCCCGCAACACCGTCGCCGACGCCTATGCCGACCTGGTCGCCGAGGGCTGGCTCACCGCCCGCCAGGGCTCGGGCACCCACGTCTCGCAGCGAACGGTGGTCCCGCCCACCGGCCCCGCACCCCGCCCCCGCGAACCCGGGCGCCCCACCCACAACCTCGTCCCCGGCACCCCCGACCTCGCCTCCTTCCCGCGCGCCGAGTGGCTCAAGGCCGCCCGCCGCGCCCTCGCCACCGCCCCCTACCAGGCCCTCGACTACGGAAACCCGCGCGGCCGCATCGAATTGCGCACCGCCCTCGCCGAGTACCTCGCCCGCGCCCGCGGGGTACGCGCCGACCCCGAACACATCCTGGTCTGCGCCGGTATCTCGCACGGGCTGCGCCTCCTAGGCGCAGTGCTGCAGGCCCGGGGCGCCCGCACGGTCGCCGTCGAGTCGTACGGCCTCGACGTGCACTGGAACCTGCTCGCGGCCGCCGGACTGCGGACCGTGCCGCTGCCGTTCGACGAACGCGGCACTGACCCGGGGGAGTTGAGCGACCAGGACGCGGTGCTGCTCACCCCCGCCCACCAGTTCCCGATGGGCGGCACCCTGCACCGCGACCGCCGCTCGGCCGTCGTCGAGTGGGCGCGCCGCACCGGCGGCCTGGTCGTCGAGGACGACTACGACGGCGAGTTCCGCTACGACCGCCAGCCCGTCGGCGCCCTCCAGGGCCTGGACCCCGACCATGTCGTCCACGCGGGCACGGCCAGCAAGTCCCTCGCCCCCGGCCTCCGACTGGGCTGGCTGGTGCTGCCGCCCGGCCTCATGGAGGAGGTGCTGACCGCCAAGGGCGGCATCGACTCCTGCGGCTCCCTCGACCAGCTGACCCTCGCCGAGTTCCTGACCTCCGGCGCCTACGACCGTCATGTGCGCGCCGCCCGACTGCGCTACCGGCGCCGCCGAGACGCCCTCGTCGCCGAACTCGCGCGGCGCGCCCCGAAGGTCCACGCCACCGGGATCGCGGCCGGTCTGCACGTGGTGCTGCGGCTCCCACCGGGCACCGAGCAGGCGGCGCTGCGGGCAGCGGCCTGGCAGGGCCTCGCGGTCCACGGCCTGCACCGCTACCAGCACCCCGAGGCCGGCGTCGAGCGGCGCGACGCGCTCGTCGTGGGCTATGGAACACCGCCGGACCACGCCTGGTCGGGAGCGCTGGAGGCGCTGTGCGCGGTACTGCCCGAATAGCGCCGCCCATTTCAGCTGTTCCTCATTCCGGAATACGGTCGCATGGATATAGTCGCCCCATGAACAACAGTGCATCCATATCCCGTGTGGCCCTGAAGAAAATCACCCCCGACGTGTCGGCGGCGATGGGCTCCCTGCACGCCGCCGCCGTTTCCGCGGCCCATGACGCCAAGGTCGAACCGGAACTCCTGGAACTGATCCGGATCCGCGCCTCGCAGATCAACGGCTGTGCGTTCTGCCTCGACATGCACACGAAGGACGCCCGTGCGGCGGGCGAGACCGAGCAGCGCGTCTACGCCCTGAACGCCTGGCGGGAGACCCCCTTCTTCACCGCACGCGAGCGCGCCGCACTGGCATTGACCGAGGCCGTGACCCTGGTGCACGACGGTCGGGTGCCGGACGCGGTCTACGCCGAGGCCGCGGAGGTCTTCGACGAGACGCAGATCGCGGCGCTGATCTGGGCGGCGACCGTCATCAACGCGTACAACCGGATCGCCATTGCCACGCGCATGGTGCCGGGGGGTTACCAGCCGACGCCGAAGAATTGAATTCGGGCACCTTTGAATGCGCCGGACCGTTTATGGTCCGGCGCATTTTCCGGTAGGGAATTCACCTGCTCGGCAGCGGCTCCATGAGGCTGTCCAGCCACGCCCGCCATTCCGGGGCGCGCCGCGCCGGTGCCGCCTGCAACGGCCCTCCGATCCATTCCGTCACCGGCCGGATTCCGTGCAGGGCGTTCACCAGCCACACCTCACGGCCGTCCAGCCCGGCCACGGTCCGTTCGCGGTGGGCGACGGGGATGCCCTCGCGCCGGGCCCGCTCCTGGACGAGCGTGACGGTCACCCCGGGCAGGACCGGCAGCCGGGGTGGCGGCAGACACAGGATGTCGTCCTCCCACCACAGGACGCTGGCGGTGGCCGCCTCCAGCACGGAGCCGGAGGGCGCGACCAGCACCGCCTCGTCCGCCCCCTGGCCGGACGCCCGCTCGCGCACCCGGGCGAGGGCGCCGAGGTCCGGTCCCTTGCGGCGGGGCACGGTCCGTGGATCGTCCTGGCCCGTCGCCCAGACCCTGACGCCGGTCCCGAGCGGGGGAGCGTGTCGCAGCAGCAGCCGCAACTCCAGGGAACCTGCGGCGAGTTCGACGCGGGGGAACCACTCGCCCGTACGGGGCAGCGCGTCGGTCATGTCCCGCCAGAACTCCAGCATCCGGCGCAGCGGCGGCCCGCCCGCCTCGCCGCAGGTCCGCAGGAACCGCTCCCGATGGCGTTCGAGCCCGCGCACCCTGCCGTCCCGCACCAGCCACGAGTCCGCGACGAGCAGGGGTGTCGTCGGCTCCGCGGCAGGGGTCAGCCCGCGGGCCGGTGACCACGCCGACAGCCCCTCCACGACGACCGGTTGTGTCACAGCCGCTCCTTCCTCAGTACTTGCGGCCGGCGTTCACCGGCGCTCCGTGCCGTGGCCCGTACGGCGCGTGCTCCAGCCACGAGCCGCACCAGGGCAGCACCGGCGCGAGCGCGGCGGCCGCCCGCTGACGGGCCCGGACGATCCGGCGCCGGGGCCGCAGATGGTCCAGCGCGGCCCCGGCGGCGGCACTGTTGAACAGCGCCGCGGACCGCCGTACATCGGCGAAGGCCTCGATCGTCCCGCCCGCGATGGCCTCCGCCGCGGTCGCCGCGTCCGCGATGCCGCTGTTCATGCCCCGCGCCCCGAACGGCGGGAAGAGATGCGCGGCCTCCCCGACGAGCAGCACCCGCCGGTGCGGATCGGTGAACGAGGCGGCCACCTTGCGCAGGAAGCGGTACGTCGACACCCACAGGATCCGCTCGCCGTACCCCTCGCCCACCACTGCCGGAAGCCATCGCCGTACGGCCTCCTCGGTCCCGAACTCCGCCTCCAGGTCGTCGTCCCGGCACTGCAGGTCGACCTGGAAGCCCCCGGTGAACGGCACCCGCATCACACTGCGCCAGCCGGCACCCGGATGCTCGTAGTGGAAGATCCGCTCGGGCGGCGGCTCGGCACCGGGGATGTGGGCCACGTCGACGACCACATGGAAGCCCTCGCCCTGCTCGCCTTCCATGGCGATGCCCAGGGCGCCCCGCACGGCGGACCGGGCACCGTCGGCGGCGACGGCGTACGCGCAACTCCACTCCCGGCCGTCGGAGCAGCTCAGCCGGACCCCGGTCGCCGTCGTGCTCACGTCCAGCACCCGTGCGTCCCACACGAACTCCACCCCCGCCCGCTCACACGCGGCCCGCAGGAAGCGCTCGGTGTCCACCTGGCGCAGGCTGGTGAAGGGCGCCGGGCCCTCCTTCGGCGGATAGGTGCGGGAGTACACCTCGCGCCCCCGGTAGAGGGTCCTCCGGGTACGCCAGGTCTGCCCGTACGCGGTGATCTCACCGGCCAGTCCCGGAGACATCCCGTCGAGCAGCGCAAGCGTCTCGCGGTGGACGAACAGGGCCCGGCTGCCCGGGCGTTCACGGTCCTTCGGCTCCGCCTCCAGCAGTACGGCCTCCTGCCCGCGTGCCCGCAGCGCGAGTGCCGCCGACAGACCCACGGGTCCGGCTCCGACCACCACGACCGGGGTCACGCGCGTGCACCCTCCGCGAGCATCCGGGTGATCTCGACCCGCTTCACCTTCCAGGTCGCGGTCATCGGCAGCTCCTCGAACCGCCACTGCCGCGGCTCGGCCATCGCCGGCAGATCGGCCGTCGCCTCCCGCCAGCGCCCGAGGTCCAGCGGCCGCTCCCCGCGCACGCACACCACCGGCACCGGCTCCCGGTCCGCCCCCGGCACGATGACGACCTCCCGGAGCTCCTCCAGGCGCTCCATCAGGGTGTCCTCGACCTCCAGATTGCTGTGCACGGAGTCGATCCGGTCGATCTCCCGGTCGATCAGGTGCAGGGTGCCGAGGCGGGTGCGGTAGCCCAGGTCGCCCATCTCCCACCAGCCGTCGTTGAGTTGACGGTCGTAGCGGTCCTGCATGCCGAGGTAGGTGAGGATGCGGCCCCTGGTACGGGCCTCGATCCGGCCGCTGGTCCCGGCGGGGACGCGCTCGCCGCCGGGGCCCGTCACGCGCACGCGGGTGAAGCCGGGTATGCCGATCCCGACCCGCCGGCCGTCCGCGCGTGCGGCACTGCGCCGGGTGAAGCACTGGAAGGCGACCGGACCCGTCTCGCTCTGCCCGTACAGCTGGATCAGCCAGGGTGAACGGCGCTTCGAGGCGTCCAGCAGCTGCCGTACCGTGCGCGGGTGGATCGCGTCGAACGTCGAGCCGTAGGACCGCACGCGCGACAGCGGGGCACCGGGCGCGTCGGCCAACTCCTCCCACAGCACGAACGTGTTGGGGTGGGTCTCCACGATGCCGGGCCGGTGCCTGGTCAGGAGCGGTCCCACGGCGGCCGGGTCCGGGTCGGTGATCAGCACCAGCGGGCTGCCGAAGTGCAGCAGGACGCCGAGCAGATGGTAGAAGCGCGAGTGCACGAACGACATGTGCAGGGCCGCGGTCTCCCCGCGCGTCGGCCAGCCCATCGCCTTCTGCGGTACGAGCCGGTTCCACATGGTGTTCGCGCAGTGCACGGCGAGCTTGGGCAGGCCGGTGGTGCCGGAGCTGTGGGTGATCAGTGCCGGTTCGCGGGGATGGAGGCGTACGGGTGGCGGAGGCTCGGCGCCGGCGTACTTCTCCAGGGGCTCGGCGCCCGGCGCGTCGTCCACGGCGAGGACCTGCCGCACCCGGAGGCCGACCCCTTGCAGCGGCCCTTCCAGCTTGGCCCGGTCGGTGACCAGCCACGGCTGCCTGAGCCGCTCGATCAGCTCCCCGACCACCTCACCGGCCAGCCCGGGGGAGAGCAGCACCGGCACCGCGCCGATACGGGAGACCGCGCAGGTCAGCAGCACGATGTCGACGTTGTCCGTCTTGTGTACGACCACCTGCTCCGACGGCCGCACCCCCGCCTCCCACAGGCGCCCGGACAGCTCCTCGACGACCTCCGCCAACGCCGGGTAGGTCAGATCGACACCGAGTGCGGGATGGGTGTCCAGCGGCCGGTCCAGGGTCACGAAGACGGCGCCGTGCCGGTCGGCCGCCCGGCGGAACACCGGGCCCAGGTAGAAACCCCGGTCGGTGAAGGGGGGTTGCTGCTCTCGCATGGGGCCGTTCCTCTCTGCGGTGCGGCTGCGGTGCTCGTGCGGTGTTGGTGGGTCCTGCAGGGCGTCCTTGCCGTGGTCGGTCACCAGGCGCCCCGGCGGACCAGGTGGCGGCGGAGCTTGCCGGTCGGGGTGCGGGGGAGCGACGGGACGAGGCTCACGCTCCTGGGCACCTTGAAGGCGGCGAGCTGTGCGCGGGCCAGGCCGAGGAGGTCCTCCTGGAGACTCCCGTCGGGGACCGGGGCGACCGGGACGACGAACGCCCGCAGCCGGCCGACCCCCCTCCCGTCGACGACGGCGACGACCGCGACCTCCTTCACCGCCGGGTGGGTGCGCAGGACGGCCTCGACCTCCAGCGGGGAGACGGTGATGCCGCCGACCATCTCCATGTCGTCGGCGCGGCCCAGGTGCCGGTAGGTGCCGTCGACTTCGCGGACAGCCCGGTCACGGGTGGCCAGCCAGCCGCCGACCAGGGTGCGTTCGGTCTCCTCGGGCCGGTTGAGATAGCCGGGGGTCACCGTCGGGCCGCGCACCCACAGCTCGCCCTCCGCGCCGTCCGGGACCGCGTGGCCGTTGCGGTCGCGCAGCTCCACTTCGAAGCCGGGCACGGGGCGGCCGACGCTCCCCGGGCGGTGGTGGCCGAAGCTGTTGGCGCAGAAGGCGTGACCGGCCTCGGTGGAGCCGATCTGCTCCAGCACCGGCGCACCGAGCAGCTCGGTGACCTGTCGGCCGAGCCCCTCCGGCAGGCCCTCGCCGGCCGACACCGCGGCCCGCACCGACGCGAAGCAGGCCTCGTGCCCGCTGCCCCGGTCGGCCACCAGCGCGGCGTACGCGGACGGCACGGAGTACAGCAGGGTCACCCGGTGCCGGGCGACCAGCTCGTCCACGGCGGCCGGGGTCGGGCGCCCGTCCACGAGTACGGCGGAGGAGCCGGAGAAGAGCGGGAAGACGAAGGCGTTGCCGAAGCCGTAGGCGAAGTACAGCTTCGACACCGACAGGGTGACGTCGTCCTGCCCGACCCGCAGCAGCCGCCGGCCGATGAGGTCGTGGTACGCCTTCGGGTCGCCGTGCGTGTGCACGACCCCCTTGGGACGGCCCGTGGTGCCCGACGTGTACTGGACGTACAACGGCGTGTGCGCGTCGACCGGATGGGCGGGGGCCGACTCGGCGGAGGCGCTGAGCGCGAGCAGCTGGTCGGCACCGAGCCGGGTCCGCCCGGCGAACCGGTCCTCCAGGCCCGGCCCCGTCACACACAGCGCGGCGTCGGCGTCCGCGGCCATGAACGCGTGGTCGGCTCCGGGGAGCTCGGGGTTGACGAGGACGGCGACGGCCCCGAGGCGCGCGACCGCGAGGAAGGCCGTCACCCAGGCGATCCCGTCCGGCAACGCCAGCACCACCCGGTCACCCGGCCCGGTGCCGTGACCGGCGAGCACGGTGGCCGCCCGTGCCGCGAGCGCGTGCACCTCGCCGTGGGTCCAGGCCCGGTGGCCCTGATGGAAGGCGGGCCGGTCCAGCCAGCCGCGCCGCTCGGCGAGATCGGCGAGCTGGGCGGCGAGATTGCCGGGGGCTTCGAAGCCGGCCGAGGGCAGCACGAACTGCGCAGTCGTCATCGGACCGGCTCCTCGGTGGCCGTGTGCCCTCCGCGGGCGTCGGCACGGACGGCTGTGTGCCGCCGCTGCTCCGGCGTCCGCTCCGCGGTGTGCAGGTGCAGCGCCTTCATCTGCGCCGCCGTCTTCAGCAGCATCTCGTCGTACTCGGCGACCGGATCGGAGTCGAGGACGATCGCGCCTCCGGCACCCAGCTGCATCCGCCCGTCGGCGAACACGGCCGTACGGATGACGACGTTGAGATCCGCGCCCCCGCTGCACCCCAGATAGCCGAGGGCGCCGGAGTAGACCCCGCGGGCCTCGGTCTCCAGGGAGTCGATGATCTCCATCGTGCGCAGCTTCGGCGCCCCGGTCATCGAGCCACCGGGGAAACAGGCCCGCACGCACTCCACCGCGCCGGTCCCCGCCCGCAGCCGCCCCTCCACGGTGGACACGAGCTGATGCACGGTCGCGTACGTCTCCGTGGCCATCAGCCGGGTCACCCGCACCGACCCGGTCCGGCACACCCGCCCCAGGTCGTTGCGGAGCAGGTCGACGATCATCAGGTTCTCGGCGCGTGTCTTGGCGTCCGACGCCAGTGCGTCCCGCAGCCGGGCGTCCTCCTCCGGCCCCGTCCCGCGCGGTGCGGTGCCCTTGATGGGCCGGGCCTCGGCGATCCCGTCCCGGGTGATCCGCAGGAACCGCTCGGGAGACGAACTCGCCACGTCCACGTCCCCGAACCGCAGGAACGCCGCGTAGGGGGCCGGGTTGACCCGGCGAAGCACGCGGTAGAACGCGTACGCGTCCGCCGGAGCGGGTAACCGGGCCGCGTTCGTCAGACAGACCTCGTAGCTCGTGCCCGCCCGCAGCTCGCGTCCGCAGGACTCGATGTCGGCGAGATACGTCGCCCGGTCCCGCACCAGCCAGGGTTCGGCGGCGCCGAGACCGGGGTCGAGGTCTGGGTCGGCGGGGCCGGTGGGCGTCGGCAGGGCGGGTGCCTCCGTCGGGTCCGGCTCGGTGGCGACGAAGGTCAGCTGGGCCAGCGTGCTCTCCAGCCAGTCCTCGGCCTCCCGCGTGGCCTGTGGAGTGTCCTCGGCCAGGCAGACCGCGTAGGTGAACCTCTTGAGATGGTCCACGGCGATCAACCGGTCGGCGAACAGCCAGCACGCGTCCGGGACGTCGGAGGTGTGCCGGTTCGGTGAGCCGCAGTCGGCCTTCGTCTCGTAGCCGAAGTAGCCGACATAGCCGCCGGTGAAGTCGAAGGGCAGCCCGGCGCCGTCCACCCGGCGGCTCGTCAACTGCCGGCCGAGATAGTCGAAGACACTCGCCGCGACCTTCCTCGTCGGCCGCCCGGCCCGCTCGATCTCGCACTTTCCGCTCTCGACGTCGTACCGGACGAACTCCGCGAGCGGACCGCTGTCGTCACCGAAGAACGAGAACCGCGACCGCCCGTCCTCGACCAGCGCACTGTCCAGCCAGAAGGCCCGCTTCGACGCCGCGTACATCCGGGTGAAGGCGGCATCGGTGTCGACCGCGCCGGCGATGCGCCGCGTGTGCAGACGGTAGGCGGGCGCGGTCTGCCGGGGGCGCGGGACGATCCGCGAAGGCCGGGGGATCACCGCATCGGGGGGAGGCACCGCGGTGTTCTTCGTGCGCGGTCTGCGTGCCCGTTCCGCCGTGAGATTACGGAAGTTGACGAGCATGCGGTGGCCGTAGTCGGTGAGTACGGACTCCGGATGGAACTGCACGCCCCACACCGGTCGGCTGCGGTGCCTGAGCCCCATCAGCACGCCGTCCTCGGCCCACGCGGTGGCCTCCAGTGCCTGCGGGAGCGGCTCGGACACGGCCAGCGAGTGGTAGCGGACCGCGGTGAAGTCCTGCGGCAGCCCCCGGAACAGGTCCCGTCCGTCGTGCCGGACCGTCGACAGATGACCGTGCCGCGGCTCCGGGGCGGGTCCCACCAGGCCCCCCTCGCCGAGCGCGATGCCCTGGTGTCCCAGACAGAC
The DNA here is from genome assembly GCF_055559055.1 of Streptomyces sp. NPDC024687. Classification (NCBI taxonomy): domain Bacteria; kingdom Bacillati; phylum Actinomycetota; class Actinomycetes; order Kitasatosporales; family Streptomycetaceae; genus Streptomyces; species Streptomyces sp. NPDC024687. Next base: position 71,811 of record NZ_JBVHLJ010000003.1, read on the forward strand.
GCCCAGTACGGGGATCGACGCCTCGGCGAGCACGGCGGCGCTCAGTCCGAAGTCGCGCGGCTCGGCCGGGTGCCCGGGCCCTGGCGAGACCACGACATTGTCGAATCCCGCGAGACAGGCCCCCAGATCGGGAAGCGCGCCGACCGCGTCATTGAGGACGACGACCGGTTCCTCGCCGTTGACCTCGGCGACCAGCTGGAACAGGTTGTACGTGTACGAGTCGTAATTGTCGATGAGCAGGGTCTTCACCCGCCCACCTCCCTCGGTTCGTGCCGGACCTATGCGGTCCGTCTTTTGTGCCGTCCGCGAAGGGCCTGGAGCGGCGGATACAGCCATTTCCTGAGGAAACGCTGAAGCCGGGGCATGAGAATCCAGGTGACGAGAGCCGTCACACACAGGCACAACAGCAGAGTGCGGACAAGCGGATTGAGTCCGCCGAGATAAGGAAGAACGATCAGATTGAACAGGAGCACCGGCGGGAAAACCGCGCTCATGTTCACGAACCACAGTTTCCATTTCGCCGGCGGGGTGGGCGCCTTCGGGGTGGTGGTCTGTGATTCGAACCACATCTTGGAGCCCCGCACGCTCCTGCGCTCCGTCTGCCGGGCAATGCCCGCCGCCCGGTGGTCCCACTGGGTCCGGACGGGGGAGTCCTCCCAGGCCCGGGCCGTTCCCTCGCTGGCGAAGCGATAGACCACATGCCACTCCGCCTCTTGGTCGACAAGGACGCCACCTCCAAGAAAGCCCGGCTGCTGCGCACTCGCGGCCAGCATGGCCCACCCCCAGGAATGGAAGTCGGCCTCACGGCCCGGCACCACGTGATAGGCCACGGTGACGGTGACGGGATTACTGCTCACACCGTCGTATACGCAGGGCCTTCACAGCACGTTCAAATCTTCAACGAAGCTTTTTCGGCTGTCCGGATCGTGACTCTTTATCGGGCTTGGTGACCCTTTACGGAATTCGGGAAGGGGAATGCGGGACGGAATGCTCCGGGGCCTCTCCGAACCTGGCCAGCGCCAACGCCCCCGCGACGGCCACCGCGAAACCCAGCACCGCCACCCACGTCAGCCCCTCCCGCGTACGGTCCCCGAGCCACACCACCCCCACCAGCGCCGGCCCGATCGTCTCCCCGATCACTATCCCGGCGGTCGCCGTGGTCACCGACCCCCGCTGCAGCGCCGAGGTCAGCGACAGAAAGGCCGCACCACCACCGACGAGGAGCGCGTACGTCGCCGGGTTGGCCAGCAGCGCCGACGGCGCGAGCGAGTCGATCAGGCGTACCGCCACCTCGACCACCCCGAACCCGAACCCGGCACCCAGCCCGAGCGCCAACGCCCGCCCCCGGTCCGGCAGGCGCCCACCCAGCAGTGCCAGGGCCAGCACCGCCAGGGCCGTCCCGAGCAGCGCGTACTTCAAGGCCGCAGGGCCGCCCCGGTCGCCCTCCGTCCCGGACGCGATCCCCAGCAGCGCCATCCCCGCGCACACCACCCCGACCGCCCCCCACTCGGCCCCGCTCAGCCGAACCCGCAGCAGCCGCGCCGACACCACCGCGGTCACCGCGAGACTCGACGCGAGCGCCGCGCCGACCGCGTAGATCGGGACCGACCGCAACGCGGCGATCTGCAACAGGAAGCCCACCCCGTCCAGGGCCAGCCCCGCCAGATACCGCCACTGCCGCACCGCCCGCAGGAACAGCGTGACCGCGAACGCCGTCCCCTCGCCGTCACCGCCGCCCGCGTCCGCCGCACGCGCCGCCATCGCCTGCAGCACGGTGGCCGTGCCGAAGCAGACCGCGGCACCCAGAGCACACACCATTCCGAAGAGCACAAAGGGACCTTAGGGGAGGTGAGGAGAGGCGGGCTGCCTCGGGGCAGGCTCCTGCCGATCTCTAAGCTGTACGCCGGACACGCACACACCAGGCCCACGGCCTGACCGAGGGGGAGACACGGACATGGCGGACGCACGCCGGCAACTTCGCTCGGGCACGGTCGCACTCGGCGGTGTGGGACTGCTCGCCATGGCCCTGACCGCCTGCTCCTCCGACCCAGACAAGCGCTGCGTCGACCGGGACAGCTACACCCTCGGCAAGGGCTACCGGGTCGTCGCCGACAAGAACTGCAAGTCCACCACCTCGGTCAACGGCTCCTACTACTACGGCGGCAAGAAGAAGGGCAGCTGGGTCTCGGACGGCTCCTTCACCAAGAAGTCCGGCAAGGGCTCCGGAAGTTCGACAGGCAGCGGCGGCAGTGGGAGCGGGGGCAGCGGGGTCGACCGCGGCGGCTTCGGCAGCGGAGGCAGTGGCGACAGCGGCGGCGACGGCGGCACCGGCAAGGGCAGCTCCGGCGGCTGACGGCCGAACACCATGCGCCGACACACCATCGCCCCCCGCCCCGGCTGGCAGCAGACCGTCGAGGCCCAGGGTCTCGTCTACCCGCTCACCCGGTACCCCGACGACTCCCTGCGCCCCTACTGGGACGAGAGCGCCTACTACTCCTTCACGCTCCCCGAGGTGGAGGCTCTGGAGGAGACCGTCGAGGACCTCCACCGCATGTGCCTGGCGGCCGCCGACCACATCGTCACCGCGAACCGCTTCGCCGACCTCGGCATCACCGACCCGCGCGTGGCCGAGGCGGTTGCCGAGTCCTGGCACCGGCGCGCCGAACTCCCCTCCCTCTACGGCCGGTTCGACCTCCGCCACGACGGCACGGGCCCGGCGAAGCTCCTGGAGTACAACGCCGACACCCCCACCTCCCTCGTCGAGGCCGCCTCCCCTCAGTGGTTCTGGATGGAGGAGCGCTTCCCCGGCGCCGACCAGTGGAACTCCCTCCACGAACGCCTCGTCGCCGCCTGGAAGAAGCAGGCCGCCCTCCTCCCGCCCGGCAGCCCGCTCTACTTCGCGCACTCGTCCGCCGACGAACTCGGCGAGGACCTCATGACGGTCGCCTACCTCAAGGAGACCGCCGAACAGGCCGGCCTGGACACCGACTGGATCTCCATGGAGGAGATCGGCTGGGACCCCCTGTCCGGCCGCTTCGTCGACAACCAGCTCCGCTTCATCCGCAGTTGCTTCAAGCTCTACCCCTGGGAGTGGCTCACCAGCGACCGATTCGCCACCTACGTCCTCGACACCCTCGACAACGGCGGCGGCACCGGCAGCACCCTGTGGATCGAACCCGCCTGGAAGATGCTCCTCAGCAACAAGGCCCTCCTCGCCGTCCTCTGGGAGCTGTACCCGGGCCACCCGAACCTCCTCCCCGCCTACCTCGACGGCCCCCGACACCTGGCCACGACGACCGGCTACGTCGCCAAGCCGCTGCTCGGCCGAGAGGGCGCCGGGGTGACGGTCCACCAGCCCGGCGAGCCAGGCACCGATGCGGAGATCCGCGAGGAGGCGTGCTGCTACCAGGAACTGGCCCCCCTGCCCGACTTCGACGGCAACCACGTCGTCCTCGGCGCCTGGATCGTGGAGAACGAGTCGGCGGGCCTGGGCATCCGGGAGTCCTCCGGCCTGGTCACCGACGAGTACGCACGCTTTCTGCCGCATGTGATCCTCTGAGGCCGGTGGGGGCCCTCGGGCAGGGGTGCCGACGAGGCGGGCTGCGAGGCCCGGAGCCCGCCGCCCGACCCTGGAGCCCGACCCCGGAACCCGCCGCCCGGCCTCGAAGCCGTCGCTCGCATGGTGGACGTCGCGCAGGTGCCCTTCGGCGTGCCCGGTAGGCTGGCCGACAGGCCGTGACTGGCGCGCTGGGATGGGACGGACCATCGGGGAGCGGCCTGTGAGTGACCAAGTGCCGTGCGCCTGGGCCGAACCGTGATCCGTGACCGCTTCAAGCCACGCAGCCCGGAGGCCGCCATGTCAGAGCAGCAGCCCCTGTCCACCGAGTCCACGGCCTTCCGCGCCGCCCTCGACGTGATCCGCGCCGTCGAGCCGCGCGTCGCCGACGCCATCGGCCAGGAGGTCCACGACCAGCGCGAGATGCTCAAGCTGATCGCCTCCGAGAACTACGCCTCCCCGGCCACCCTCCTCGCGATGGGCAACTGGTTCAGCGACAAGTACGCCGAGGGCACCATCGGCCGCCGCTTCTACGCCGGCTGCCGCAACGTCGACACCGTCGAGTCCCTGGCCGCCGAGCACGCCAGGGAGCTCTTCGGCGCCCGCCACGCCTACGTCCAGCCGCACTCCGGCATCGACGCCAACCTCGTCGCCTTCTGGTCCGTCCTCGCCCAGCGCGTCGAGGTCCCCGCCCTGGAGAAGGCCGGCGTCCGCCAGGTCAACGACCTCTCCGACGCCGACTGGGCCGAGCTCCGCCAGGCCTTCGGCAACCAGCGCATGCTCGGCATGTCCCTGGACGCCGGCGGCCACCTCACCCACGGCTTCCGCCCCAACATCTCCGGCAAGATGTTCGACCAGCGCTCCTACGGCACCGACCCCGCCACCGGCCTCGTCGACTACGACGCGCTGCGCGCCTCGGCCCGCGAGTTCAAGCCGCTGATCATCGTCGCCGGCTACTCGGCCTACCCCCGTCTGGTGAACTTCCGGATCATGCGGGAGATCGCCGACGAGGTCGGCGCCACGCTCATGGTCGACATGGCGCACTTCGCCGGTCTCGTCGCCGGCAAGGTCCTCACCGGCGACTTCGACCCGGTCCCGCACGCCCAGATCGTCACCACCACCACCCACAAGTCCCTGCGCGGCCCGCGCGGCGGCATGGTGCTGTGCGACGACTCCCTCAAGGACCAGGTCGACCGCGGCTGCCCGATGGTCCTCGGCGGCCCGCTCCCGCACGTCATGGCCGCCAAGGCCGTCGCCCTCGCCGAGGCCCGGCAGCCCTCCTTCCAGGACTACGCCCAGCGGATCGTCGACAACTCCCGCGCCCTGGCCGAGGGCCTGATGCGCCGCGGCGCCACCCTGGTCACCGGCGGCACCGACAACCACCTCAACCTGATCGACGTGACCTCCTCCTACGGCCTCACCGGCCGTCAGGCCGAGGCCGCCCTGCTCGACTCGGGCATCGTCACCAACCGCAACGCCATCCCGGCCGACCCCAACGGCGCCTGGTACACCTCCGGCATCCGCATCGGCACCCCCGCACTGACCACCCGTGGTCTCGGCACCGCCGAGATGGACGAGGTCGCCGGTCTCATCGACCGCGTCCTCACCACCACGGAGCCCGGCACCACCAAGTCGGGGGCGCCCTCCAAGGCCCAGCACGTCCTGGACCCGAAGGTCGCCGACGAGATCTCCCACCGGGCCACCGACCTCGTCGCCGGTTTCCCGCTGTACCCGGAGATCGACCTCGGCTGACACCTGTCCTGTGGTGAGTCCTCTCTTGAGTTGTCAAAGACCGGCGACTCCTAGAGATCGATGAGTTCCTGACGTGGTTCGTCCCGCGGCGGTCCGGCTCCTGGCCCGGCCGCCGCGCGGCGTATCAGCCGCGTGCCGCCGGCCCCCGCGGCGAATCCCACGACGAGCCCCGGTACCGCCCACCACACGCCACGCTCCGGACCGGACGAACCCTTGGCACCCTCGCCCGGCCCCTGACCGGCACCGCCCGCGAGGCCCGCCCGGTCCAGCCGGTCGAACACGGCCCGGGGCGCCCGGTGCCAGCGAATGTCGTCGTCCTCCTGCTCCGGCGCCGGATCCGAGCGCACCCACGGCGTGCCGTCCCCGGCCAGGAAGAGCTGGTCCTGCCGCGCCACCGCCACATCACCACCCGGCGGCGCATCCGTCTGGGGCCAGCCGCCCACCCCCGTCAGCCCCCAGACCACGGTGAACCGCACCGGCGGATACTGGCCCTCCCCCCATTCGTCCGAGACCCGCTCCGTGCCCGTGTACGTGGGCTGCAGCAACTCCCACAGGCGCGTGAAGTAGGGCTCGTCGGCACGCACGGCCTTCGTCCGCCCCGAGCCTCCGGTGACGACCATCGCCAGGTCGGGCCTGTCCAGGCCCGCCTCCCGCGCCGGCGGTGGCGCCGCGTCGGCCGCGGGCGCCGCGAGCACGGTCACCGCCGCCACCGCCGGTGCGAGCACCGCGATTGCCCTGCGCGGCCCGAGCCGCAGTTTTGCCAGTGTGTTCCGCACTGTCGTCCCCTCGATCGACGCACCCACGCTTCCCCAAGCTCGCCAGCGCCTCCTTTCGTCACCCATCACTCATGTCCTGCCGCGACCCCGGCTTCCGCGCAGCGAGCCGCGTGTCACTTCTGGTACACCGCCCGGCCCGGAGGGGTTCCCACCTCGCCCGCACTAATCCGAGGGCTTCCCGGCGCCCTCGCTCCCGGGCCCGCCGAGGGACCGCGCGATCTCCACGGCCCGCGCCTTCGACGCGACCCCCTCCAGCCGCAGCGTCACCTCCGGCACGTCCAGGACGTCCGACCCGTGCGTCCACAGCAGCGTCGGCCCGGCGGTGCGCTGCTCGCGGGTGTAGTGGGAGCCCGCCGCGTCCACCAGCCAGAAACTCAGCAGGTGCGGTCGCGGAAACCACAGAGCCGTGTCCTTGACCGCTTCGAGGTCCGAGGGGTCCGAGGAGTTCCCGCGCAGCGAGAGCCACTCCGGCTGCTCCCGCACACTCTTGGTGAAGCCGATGTCCAGACGGGCCGGGTACTCGTCCAGCCGGACGGTGTGCCCCCGCTCACGCCAGCACAGGCTCACCAGGGACCGCCCCCGCGGCTCGGCCGTCACCGTGACCACGTCCGGAGCGCCGAGCGTGGCCGGCACCAGTGGCTCGAACCCCGCCCGCCGCTCGGCCTGTCCCAGCGACACCGAGCGCCCACAACCGGGCACCTCGGCCCCCGGTGAGGGCACCGCCGAGGGGTCGTACCGCACCTCGACCCCGCCGAAGTCGAACCAGTCCAGGACGGCCGCCCGCACCGGAGGTGTGAGCGCGAGGACCGCCAGCAGCCCGCACAGGCTCGCGGCCAGCGAACGCCACCGCGCCCGCGTCCACCGCCGCACCGCCCGCAGCCGCTCACCGGGGCCCGGCGCCTGGGCCACCGGCACCGGCAGCCGCTCGGCGAGTATCTGCTCCAGCACCCGCTCCACCATCGACTCGGACCTACCCACACCCGGCGCGTCCAGCGAACGCCCGAGCGCCCGCAGCTCCTCGGGCAGCCGGGACGCGCGCTCCCGCGCGCTCCCGTCGGCGCCCTCACCGTCGTAGGGCTCACCGTCGTAGGGCTCACCCACGCTCATCACCCCCTTCCCGGGGCTCGACATCGGGCAGCAGCTTGCCGAGCTTGCGCAGCGCGCGGTTCAGACGGGACTTCACCGTCCCCCGGGGCCAGCCCAGGGCCTGGGCCGTCTCGGACTCGTCCATCTCCAGCAGATAGCGGTAGGTGACGACCAGCCGGTGTTCCTCGCTCAGCCTCTCCAGCGCGGACTCCAGTGCGGCGCGGCGCTCTATCTCCACGGCCGCGACCGCCGGGTCCGCTGATTCCGGTATCAGCGGCTCGGCCTCCGCGAAGGCCGCCTCGCGACCGACGAGGGTGCGCTGGCGTGCCGCCGTGCGCACTGTGTTCCTCGTCTCATTGGCCACGATGGACATGAACCACGGCTTGAAAGCCGAGCCCTCCCTGAAGCGGCCCAGCGAGCAGTACGCCTTGACGAAGGCCTGCTGCACCACGTCCTCCGCGTCCGCACCCGCCCCGAGCGCGGTGGCCGCTCGCATCGCCAGGCCGGTATGGGCCCGCACCAGCTCCGCGTACGCCTCCGGATCCCCGGCGCGTACGCGTGCGATCACCGCGGCCTCATCGACGATGCGGCCCCCCTCCCGCGTCCTCACACGATGGATACACCGCCCGGACGGAATCGGTTCCCACCCGTGGCACATCTGTTTCCGGTTGGTTCCGGATCGCCCCCCGGCACCTGAGAGAATGGTGAGCATGGCTTCAGACCGACCCCGCGTGCTCTCCGGAATCCAGCCCACCGCAGGCTCGTTCCACCTCGGCAACTACCTCGGCGCCGTCCGCCAGTGGGTGGCCCTGCAGGAGACCCACGACGCGTTCTACATGGTCGTCGACCTGCACGCGATCACGGTTCCGCAGGACCCGAAGGAGCTCACGGCCAACACCCGCCTGGCCGCGGCCCAGCTCCTCGCCGCGGGCCTCGACCCGGAGCGCTGCACGCTCTTCGTCCAGAGCCACGTCCCCGAGCACGCCCAGCTCGCCTGGGTCATGAACTGCCTCACCGGCTTCGGCGAGGCCTCCCGCATGACCCAGTTCAAGGACAAGTCCGCCCGGCAGGGCGCCGACAGCGCGAGCGTCGGGCTGTTCACCTACCCGATCCTCCAGGTCGCGGACATCCTGCTCTACCAGGCCAACGAGGTCCCGGTCGGCGAGGACCAGCGTCAGCACGTCGAGCTGACCCGCGACCTCGCCGCCCGCTTCAACGGCCGCTTCGGCGAGACCTTCACGATCCCGAAGCCGTACATCCTCAAGGAGACGGCGAAGATCTACGACCTCCAGGACCCGTCGATCAAGATGAGCAAGTCGGCGTCCACGCCGAAGGGCCTCATCAACCTCCTCGACGAGCCGAAGGCCACCGCCAAGAAGGTCAAGAGCGCGGTCACGGACACCGACACCGTCATCCGCTACGACGCCGAGAACAAGCCGGGCGTCAGCAACCTGCTCACCATCTATTCGACCCTGACCGGCACCGGCGTCCCGGAGCTGGAGCAGCAGTACGAGGGCAAGCTCTACGGCGCGCTCAAGACGGACCTCGCCGAGATCGTCGTCGACTTCGTGACGCCGTTCCGGGAGCGGACCCAGCAGTACCTGGACGACCCGGAGACGCTGGACTCGATCCTGGCCAAGGGCGCGGAGAAGGCGCGCGCGGTCGCCGCGGAGACCCTCTCCCAGACGTACGAGAAGGTCGGCTTCCTGCCCGCCAAGCACTGATCGCCGCCCGGCCCGTCGGCACCGGCCGCGGGCACCGGGCGTACCACCGCACACCCGCACCACCGGACAGAGCGCTGCACATCACTATGCCTGCGCCTGCCCACAGCACAGCCGTGGCCGTACAGTCGATAGGCGGACGGCCGGGAACGAATCCGACAGGGCGACAGGGACGAACAGGAGACGACGTGGGGACCGTAACGATCGGTGTGTCGATCGCGGTCCCGGAGCCTCACGGCAGCCTGCTCCAGGAGCGGCGCGCGGGCTTCGGCGACGCCGCGGCTCACGGCATCCCCACCCATGTCACGCTGCTGCCGCCCACAGAGGTCCAGGACACCGCGCTGACCGCCATCGAGGCGCACCTCACCGAGGTCGCCGCGGCGGGCCGGCCGTTCCCGATGAAGCTGTCCGGCACCGGCACCTTCCGGCCGCTGTCACCCGTCGTCTTCGTCCAGATCGCCCAAGGGGCCGAGGCCTGCACCTGGCTCCAGAAGCAGGTCCGTGACGCCTCGGGGCCGGTCGCGCGGGAACTCCAGTTCCCGTACCACCCGCACGTCACCGTGGCCCACGGCATCGACGAGGCGGCCATGGACCGCGCCTTCGAGGAGCTCGCCGACTTCGAGGCCGAGTGGCCCTGCACCGGCTTCGCGCTCTACGAGCAGGGCGCCGACGGGGTGTGGCGCAAGCTGCGCGAGTTCGCCTTCGGTAGATCGGTCGTACCGCCGCAGGCGGGGCACGTGGAGCGCGGCTCCCTGCCCACGAGCCAGCTGTAACTCCTGGTAAAGCCGCTGTAACCGCAGTTACAGCGGCAGCCGCCGGAACACCGCCCGCGGGACATGCCGCACCGCCACCATCACCACCCGCAGCACTCCGGGCACCCACACCGTCTCCGAGCGGCGCCGCAGACCCAGCTCGATCGCCGTCGCGACGGCCTCCGGAGTGGTCGCGAAAGGCGCCTCCTCCAGACCGGCCGTCATCCTCGACCGCACGAACCCCGGCCGTACGACCATCACGTGCACGCCCGTGCCGTGCAGGGCGTCGCCGAGCCCCTGGGCGAAGACGTCGAGGCCGGCCTTGCTGGAGCCGTAGATGAAGTCGGCGCGGCGGGCGCGCTCGCCGGCGACCGAGGAGAGCACGACGAGCGAACCGTGCCCCTGGGTCTGCAACGCGCGCGCGGACACCAGACCGGCCGAGACGGCGCCCGTGTAGTTGGTCTGCGCCACCCGCACCGCGGCGACCGGCTCCCGTTCGTCGTGGGCCTGGTCGCCGAGGATCCCGAAGGCGAGCAGCACCATGTCGACGTCGCCCTCGGCGAACACCTTCCCGAGCACCGCCTCGTGGGACTCGGGGTCCAGCGCGTCGAAGGCGACGGTGTGGACCTCGGCCCCCAGAGAGCGCAATTGCGTGGCGGCCGACTCCAGGGCGGGGGACGGACGTCCCGCCAGCCACACCGTGCGGGTGCGACGGACGACGAGACGGCGGACGGTGGCCAGCGCGATCTCGGACGTACCGCCGAGGACGAGCAGGGACTGAGGGATGCCGAAGGCGTCCTTCACGAGCAGCTCCTTGGGAGGGCCGGGGATCTTCAGAGGACTCAGAGGACTCAGAGGGTGAGACGGCGGGACAGGTCGGAGGTGAACACCCCGCGCGGATCCAGCTGCGCGCGCAGCGCGCGGAAGTCGTCGAGGCGCGGGTACATCGCGGCGAGCAGCTCCGGCCGCAGGCGGGAGTCCTCGGCCAGGCAGACCCGCCCGCCGGCCGCGGCCACCACCTCGTCCAGCTCGTCGAGGAGTGCGCCGAGGCCCGGCAGGCCGGCCGGGACGTCCAGGGCCAGGGTCCAGCCGGGCACCGGGAAGGAGAGCCATCCGGGATCGGCGTCCCCGAACCGCTTGAGGACGGCGAGGAAGGACGGGCACCGCTGTCCGCCGACCCGCCGCACGATCCGGCGCAGCGCCTCCTCCTGGCCGTGCCCGACGGCGAACTGGTACCGCACGAAGCCGCCGCGGCCGTAGACCCGGTTCCAGTGGGGCACGCCGTCCAGCGGGTGGAAGAAGGCGGAGATCCTCTGCAGCCGGCCGGTACGCGCGCGGGGCGCCTTCCGGTACCGGAGCTCGTTGAACAGCCCCACGGTCATGCGGTTGACCAGGCCCTCGGGAAGGAAGGCGGGCGGGCCCGGGAAGCGTGGGGGACGAAAGGCCGGCGCGTCTCTACGCGCGCGTGAGCCCCCGGCGAGCGGCCCCGCCGCCTCCAGCTGCCCCGCCGTCTCCAGCGCCTCCAGCGAGGCGTGGTCGCCCCGGGTCAGCACCGCCCGCCCCGTCGCCGCCCCGCGGGCCAGCAGGTCGATCCAGGCGACCGAGTAGCGGTAACCGCGATCCCCGGTGGTCAGACGGACCATCAGGTCGTCGAGGTCCCGCGCGCGTTCGGTGTCGACCGCCATCAGCGAGGTCTCGACCGGCTGGAGCTGGACCGTCGCGGTGAGGATCATCCCGGTCAGACCCATGCCGCCGGTGGTCGCGTCGAACAGGGGCGTGCCGCGGCGTACGGTGCGGATCGCGCCGTCGGCGGTGAGGAGTTCGAAGGACAGCACATGGCGGGAGAAGGAGCCGGACACATGGTGATTCCTGCCGTGGACGTCCGCGCCGATCGCGCCGCCGACCGTGACGTAGCCCGTGCCGGGCGTCACCGGCACGAACCAGCCCAGGGGCAGCAGCACCTCCATGAGCCGGTGCAGGGAGACGCCCGCGTCGCACAGCACGGTGCCGCCCTCGGCGTCGATCGCGTGGACGCGGTTCAGAGCGGTCATGTCGAACACCACGCCGCCGGCGTTCTGCGCCGCGTCCCCGCAGGCCCGCCCCAGGCCCCTCGGGATGCCGCCGCGGGCCTCGCGGTCCCGGACGGCGGCCACGGCCTCCTCGTAGCTCCGCAGGCGGATCGGACGGGTCGCGGTGGGGGCGGTGCGGCCCCATCCCGTGACGGGAACGGTGTCGGCAGACATGCCGGTGACCGTATCGCCGCTATAGGGGCAATCAGCTCATAAACCTCATCTCCCTACTCGGAATGGGTGATTAATGGGATGTCGCTCAATATGGCCGGAGTTCAGTACGGGGGAGGTTCGAAGGGGTACTCACACATCGGTCTTCCGCACGGAGGGCAAGATCCGCTCATGGACTGGCTGAAGAGACTCCCCGTCGTCGGGCCGCTCTGGGTGCGCCTGACGGCCACGCACGCGTGGCGGTCGTACGAGCGGCTGGACCGGGTGAAGTGGACCCGGCTGGCCGCGGCGATGACGTTCTCCAGCTTCGTCGCGCTGTTCCCGCTGCTCACCGTGGCCGCCGCGATCGCCGCCGCCACGCTCAGCACGGAGCAGCAGAACGACCTCCAGGACAAGATCGCCGACCAGGTCCCCGGCATCTCCGACCAGCTGAACATCGGCGACCTGGTGCAGAACGCCGGCACCGTCGGCCTCATCGCCGCGGCCGCCCTGCTGTTCACCGGCATCGGCTGGGCCGGGTGGATGCGCGAGTGTCTGCGCGCGGTGTGGGAGCTGCCCGACGAGGAGGAGAACCCGGTCCTGCGCAAGGGCAAGGACCTGGGCATCCTGGTCGGACTCGGCGGCGCCGTCCTGGTCACGCTCGCCATCTCGACCGTCGCCTCCGCGCTGGTCGACTGGATCGGCGGCGAGCTCGGCCTCCAGGAGGGCGGCGCGGGCCGGGCCCTGCTGCGCGTCGCCGCGTTCGTCATCGCCGTACTCGCCGACTTCCTGCTCCTGCTGTACGTGCTGACCCTGCTGCCCGGGGTGGAGCCGACGCGCCGCCGGCTGTTCGTCGCCGCGCTGACCGGCGCGGTCGGCTTCGAACTGCTGAAGCTGCTGCTGAGCGGCTATATGCAGGGCGTGGCGACGAAGAGCATGTACGGCGCGTTCGGCGTCCCCGTCGCCCTGCTGCTGTGGATCAACTTCACGGCGAAACTGGTGCTGTTCTGCGCCGCGTGGACGGCGACGGGGAGCAAGGAGCAGGAGCTCACGGACGGGGCGAGCGACGACGTACCAGATCCGGCAGCGGCCAGCGGCGGTTGACGAGGAACGCGGCGCCCGCGAGCAGCACGACGAGTCCGCCGGCGATCGCGAAGGCGGTCCCCATGCCGCGGGAGCCGCCGTCGGCCGTGGCCGACGCGACCGGCTTCGCCGAAGCTCCCTGACCCGCGGACTCCCCGGAGCCGCCGGAACCGCCCCCGGCCTCACCGGAGGTCCCCGGCTGCGCGGCGCCCTTGGGCGGCACCAGCTCACCCACCGGCTGCACCTTGCCGGCCGCCTTGAAGCCCCAGTCGAAGAGCTTCGCAGTCTCCTTGTAGACCTCGTTGTGGTCTTCCTTCGACGGGTTCATGACGGTGACGAGCAGCACCCGGCCACTGCGCTCGGCGACGCCCGTGAAGGTGGCGCCGGCATTGGTGGTGTTGCCGTTCTTCACACCTGCGATGCCCTGGTACTGCGCGATGTCGTAGTCGCCGCTCAGCAGCCGGTTGGTGTTCTGGATCTCGAAGGGCTTGCGGACGAGCTTGCCCTTCTTGTCCTTCTTCGACTCGCCGGGGAACTTCGCGGTGACCGTCGAGCAGTACTCGCGGAAGTCCTTCTTCTGCAGCCCGGAGCGGGCGAACAGGGTCAGGTCGTAGGCCGAGGAGACCTGGCCGGGGGCGTCGTAGCCGTCGGGGCTGACCACATGCGTGTCGAGGGCCTGGAGCTCCTCGGCGTGCTCGTTCATCTCCTGGACGGTCTTGGCGACGCCGTTGTTCATCGCCGACAGGACACGCACCGCGTCGTTGCCGGAGCGAAGGAAAACACCGAGCCACAGATCGTGGACCGTGTACGTCTCGCCCTCCTTTATCCCGACCAGGCTGGAGCCGGCGCCCATGCCCGCCAGGTCGGAGGGGACGACCTTGTGCTTCCCGGTCTTGGGGAACTTCGGCAGCACGGTGTCCGCGAAGAGCATCTTCATGGTGCTCGCGGGGGGCAGCCGCCAGTGCGCGTTGTGCGAGGCCAGCACATCGCCGGACTCGGCGTCGGTGACGATCCAGGAGCGCGCGGTGATGTCCTTGGGCAGCACCGGGACCCCGCTCGCGAGATTGACCTGTGTGCCCGCCTGCCCGAGCCGCGCGCCGCCCACGGTCGACATGCGCGCCGGGGGAGTGGCGCTCGGGGACGCGCTCGGTGACGGATGGGGAGCCGCGAGGGCGACGGGCGCGGTCAGCGCGAGGGACGACAGGGCGGCGGAGGTGACCAGCAGGGATCGCCCGGCGGTCTTCTTGTGGGGTGCGGACACGCTCAGGAACGTACATGCCGCGGACGGTGAAGTCCCGGCGCCCTCCTCACCCCGGCCACCGAACCGGCCAACGGACCGCGATACTGGACCCATGAAGCTCAGCCGCCCCGTCTCCTGGTTCCTGCTCGCCTTCGGGGTGTGGAGCTGGATCATCTGGATCACTTTCGTCAAGAACCTCGTCAAGGACGCCAGCGGGCTCGCGTTCGACGACGCGGGCGACCCGACGGGCTACTTCTGGGTGCACCTGCTGCTGGCTGTCGTCTCCTTCGTACTGGGGACGGTCGTCGGGCTCATCGGGTTGCGTTCGGTGCGCGTACTGCGCCGGAACTCACAGCCGACCCCCGAGAGTTAGCAGACCGTGGTCATCGTCTTCGCACTGCTCGCCCTCACCGTCCTCGTGACGGCCAACTGGTACCTGTGGCGTCGCCTGTTCCGCGACACCACCGAAGGCCCCGGCCGGGTCCGCCGCGCGGGCGCGGTGCTCATCGGGGGTGGCTGGGTGCTGGCGGTCGCCGCTCTGGTCGCGGAGCGCACCGGCGCCCCCTTCTGGCTCCAGCGCGTGCTCGCGTGGCCCGGCTTCCTGTGGCTGGCCCTGTCGATCTACCTGCTGCTCGCGGTCGTGGCGGGAGAGGTCGTACGGCCCCTGCTGCGCCGTCTCCTCGAACGCCGGGACGGGCGCGGGGAGCCGGCCGTGGCCGCCGTACCGCAGCCGGAGCGGGTGCCGGCGGGAGCGCCGGGCGAGAAGCCGCGGGAGCCGGGCGAGGGCGGGCCGGCGTCCGAGGAGCCGCGGGAACCCGGTGGCTCCACCCTCGTCACCGCCCCCTCCCGCCGCCTGTTCGTCTCCCGGGTCGTCGCCGGAGCCGCCGCCGCGGCCGCCGTGGGGACCGTCGGCCAGGGCACCTACGGCGTCCTGCGCGGCCCCAGGGTCAAGCGGGTCACCGTGCCGCTGGCGAAGCTCCCGCGCGCGGCGCACGGCTACCGGATCGCGGTGGTCAGCGACATCCATCTGAGCCCGGTGCTCGGCCGCGGGTTCGCCCAGAAGGTCGTCGACACCATCAACTCCACCCGGCCCGACCTGATCACGGTCGTCGGCGACCTGGTCGACGGCAGCGTGAAGGACCTCGGCCCGGCCGCCGCCCCGCTGGCCCGGCTCGAGGCACGGCACGGCTCGTTCTTCGTCACCGGCAACCACGAGTACTTCTCCGGCGCCGAGCAGTGGGTCGAGGAGGTACGGCGGCTCGGTCTGCGCCCGCTGGAGAACGACCGCACCGAACTGGCCTGGTTCGACCTCGCCGGCGTCAACGACATCGCGGGCGAGAGCGAGGGCCAGGGCCCCGACTTCGCCAAGGCCCTCGGTGACCGGGACACGGCACGCGCGTGCGTGCTCCTCGCCCACCAGCCGGTCCAGATCCACGACGCGGTCGAGCACGGCGTCGACCTCCAGCTCTCCGGCCACACCCACGGCGGCCAGCTCTGGCCCGGCAACCTCGTCGCGGAGCTCGCGAACCCGACCGTCGCCGGTCTGGAGCGCTACGGCGACACCCAGCTCTACGTCAGCCGCGGCGCCGGCGCCTGGGGCCCGCCCACCCGCGTGGGCGCCCCGTCGGACATCACGGTGATCGAACTGGCGTCGAAGCAGGCCTGAACAACGCCTGAAGGATCTTCCTCGGGAGACTCTGTGGGAGGCCTGTGAAACATGGCCGAAATGCCTTGCGGTAACGTCTTGCCCAACTCCACAAATCCCTCTTCCCCCAGGTGAAACACCTGTGATTAGGTGATCCGCGCCACTAGGGGTGGCATGTGCACTGGGACCCGCAGGGGTCCGGGGAGGGCAAACCGATGCGGTCGGTTCGCACGCGGATTCTCGCGACGCTGCTCGTTCTGGGGGTCGTGGGAGTAGGGGGCTGGCAGCTGCTCCCCGCAGAGGGGAGCGCCGGCAAGGCGATCAAGGTGGGGACGACCGACGAGGTCACCTCGCTCGATCCGGCCGGCGCCTATGACGCCGGTTCCTGGGCGCTGTTCAACAATGTCTTCCAGTCACTGCTCGCCTTCGAGCCGGGCAGTGTCACGCCCGTGCCCGACGCGGCCGAGAGCTGTGGCTTCGAGGGCAGTGATCTGCGTACGTACCGCTGTGTGCTGCGCGAGGGGCTCACGTTCCCGAGCGGTCGCGAGATGACCGCGGAGGACGTCAAGTACTCCTTCGACCGGGTCAAGAAGATCAACTCCGACGTCGGTCCGGCCGCCCTGCTGGACACCCTGGAGTCGGTCGGTGCCAGCGGCCGGACGGTCACCTTCCGGCTGTCCTCGCCCGACGCCACCTTCCCGTTCAAGGTGGCCACGGGAGCCGGCGCCATCGTCGACAGCACCAAGTACCCCGCGAACTCCCTGCGCAAGGACAACGGCGTCGACGGCACCGGGCCGTACGAGCTGACGTCGTACACCAAGGGCAAGAAGGCGGTCCTCGCGCCCAACGGCGACTACAAGGGCGAGATCAGCAGCACCGGGCGCCCCGTCGAACTCGACTACTACGGCGACTCGGCCAAGCTGAACAGTGCCTGGAAGGCGAAGCGGATCGACGTCGCCTACCGCCAGCTGCCGCCCGGCGTGCTCGCCGCGCTGAACCCGAGCGACCCCGGCCAGCGCGTCTCGGAGGCCGACAGCTCCGAGGTCCGCAACCTCTACCTCAACACCCGTGCGGGCAGGCCGCTGCACGCCGTCAAGGTGCGTCAGGCCATGGCCTGGCTGATCAACCGCGAGCAGCTGGCCGCCTCGGTGTACGAGGGGACCGTCGACCCGCTCTACTCGCTGATCCCGGCCGGCATCACCGGCCACACCACGTCGTTCTTCGACGCCTACCCGGAGCCGAGCGTCGAGAAGGCACGCGCCCTGCTCACCGAGGCCGGCGTGAGCACCCCGGTCAGCTTCACCTACGGCTACGGCCTGAACAGCGGTTCCGCCGTCGCGGAGGCCAAGGAGCTGAAGAAGCAGCTGGAGGCGAGCGGCCTGTTCAAGGTGACCCTCAAGGGTTACGAGTGGACCGACTTCCAAAAGCGCTGGGCGACCGGGAAGCTGGACGCCTACGCGGTCGGCTGGGTGGCCGACTACCCCGACCCGGACACCTACGGCTCCCCGCTGGTCGGCACCGACGGCACCATGAACACCGGCTACAGCAGCAACGAGGTCGACCACCTGATCCAGGACAGTCAGCGCTACGCCGACCGCGGCGAGGCCGAGCAGGACTTCCGCGAGGTCCAGGCGTCGATCGCCCACGACATCCCGGTGATCCCGCTGTGGCAGGCCAAGGACTACGTCGTGACCACCGAGGACGTCGGTGGCGGCCAGTACCTCTCGGACGGCACCGGGGTCTTCCGGCTCTGGCGCCTCAGCTGGATCTGACCCCGCCGTCATCGCGCCGTATCCGACGCGTCCGTGTGAAACCGGCATTGGCCCCCGTGACGCCGGGCAACCACTCGACGCAGCACCATGTGACGGAGGTGTGCGCGGGATGAGGAGCAGACGTGCTGAGACGCAACTCCTTCCGGCTGCCCCGGCATCCGGCTTCCGTCGGTCTCGCCCGGCGCCGGGTCCGTGATCATCTGGCCGACTGGGGACACGGAACGGATGATCCGGCGCTGGCCGACGCGGTCCTGCTGGTGTCCGAGCTGGCCACCAACGTGGTACGCCACGGGCCGCTCCTGGAGCGGGAGTTCGAGGTCGCGGTGACCGCCCTCGCGGACGGCTCCTGCCTCATAGAGGTCTCCGACGAGGGCCGGCTGGAGCCCCGGCTGCGGGTGGTCGGCCAGTCCGAGGAGGCCGGCCGGGGCCTGCACCTGGTGGAGAACGTCGCCACCGCCTGGGGGGTGTGGAGCCGGGGCCGGTACGGCAAGACCGTGTGGGCTCTGGTGATGGCCGACTGAGCGGACGGCAGGACGTACGGCGTCGAGTCACTGCCCCGTCGGCGCCCGCACCGGCAGGGTGACCGTCACCGCCAGCCCCTCGCCCGGGGCCGTGCACACCGCCACCTCGCCGCGATCGCGAGGCCCAGGCCGCTGCCCGCGCCGCCGACGCGGAAGAACCGGTCGGAGACACGGGGCCGCGGTCTGAGCGGACGGCGGACGTGCGTTTCGAGTCACTGCCTCGTGGATGTCCGCACCGGCAGGGTGACCGTCACCGCCAGCCCCTCGCCCGGGGCCGTGCACACCGCCACCTCGCCGCCGTGGGCCCGCACCACCCCCTGCACGATCGCCAGGCCCAGGCCGCTGCCCGCGCCGCTGCCGACCCGGAAGAACCGGTCGAAGACACGGGCCGCGTCCTGCGCCGACAGCCCCGGACCGTCGTCGGCGACACACAGCCGTACGACCCCGTCCTCGCGCTCCACTCCCAGTCGCACCGGCACGTCGGCGGGCGTGTGCGTGCGCACGTTGCCCACCAGGTTGCCCAGGACCTGCCTGAGCCCCGACTCGTCGGCCCGCACCAGCACGGAGCCCTCGGCGGCGACCTCGACGGGCCGGTCGGGCTGCTGCACCCGCAGATCCTCGGCCACGTCCCGCACCAGCCGGCTCACGTCGACGTTCCTGAACCGCAGTTCGGGCTGCTGGTCGAGGCGGGCGAGGGTGAGCAGCTCGTCGACGAGCCGCCCCATCCGGTCGGTCTCCGCCAGGACCCGCGCCCAGGCCCGCTTGCGCTCGTCCGGCTCGGAGAGCATGCCCTTGTCGTACAGCTGGAGGTAGCCGCGGATCGCGGACAGCGGGGTGCGCAGCTCGTGCGAGGCGTCGGCGACGAAGCTGCGCAGCTGGGCCGCGCTGCGCTCGCGCGTGCGGTACGCCGACTCGACCTGGTGGAGCATGGAGTTGAGGGCGACCCGCAGCTGCTCGACCTCCAGGGTGGTCTCGCAGCTGGAGGGGATGCGCCGGGTCAGATCGCCCTCGGCGATCGCCGACGAGGTCTCCACCATGTCCTCCAGCGGCCGCATCCGGCGCCGGACGCTGAACATCGTCAGACAGGCCAGCAGGGCGAGCAGCAGGCTGCCGATCGCGAGATCGAGCTTGACGGCCTTGGCGACGCCCTGGTGCAGGACGTCGGTGGGCGCGGCGAGCAGCGCGTAACTGCCGTCGCCGAGCCGGGCCGCCGTGGCGCGGTAGGTGGAGCCGTCCATGGCGACGTCGTGCGGCTCGGAGTCGGCGGCGAGCGCGCGCGGATCGCCAGCCGCCTTCGCGAGGCCCCGCTGGGACTCGGTCGGAGCGAAGCCGAGGATCCCGATCGGCTCGCCCCGGACGTCGACGGCCGCGAAGACGGTCTCGGCCGTGTGGTCGTCGTCCTGCTGGGCGGGTATGAGCCGGTCGCGGACGAAGCTCAGCATGGTCAGCGAGTCGATCTCCCGCAGGGTGAGCTGCGAACCGGCCAGGGAGTCGCGGGTCTTGAGGAGCTGGCTGTCGATCTGGTCGAGCAGGTAGTACCGCATGCCCATCACGCTCACGGCGGTCGCCGCGACGATGCCGATCGCGAGCAGCACCACGTTGGCCAGCGTCAGCTTGCCGCGCAGCGAGTGGATGCCGTGCCGGCGACGGGGCAGGCGGAACCTCATGCCAGCCCGTACCCGACACCCCGCCGGGTGGTGATCACCGGCGGGCCCAGGGCGTCCAGCTTGCGCCGCAGATAGCTGATGTAGGTCTCCACGACGGTCGACTCGGGCGGGGTGTGCTCGTACTGCCAGACGTGGCGCAGGAGTTGCTCCTTGGGGACGATCCGGCCGCCGTTGCGCACCAGGAAGCGCAGCAGCGCGTACTCGGTGGGGGTGAGCTCGACAGTGCGGCCGTCGCGGTGCACCGAGTACGTCGTCTCGTCCAGCTCCAGGTCGCCGTAGCGCAGCGGCGGGCGCTGCGGGAGGACGTCGGCGGGGCGGGTGCGGCGCAGGACCGCGGTGATCCGGGCGACGACCTCGTCGATGTTGAACGGCTTGGTGATGTAGTCGTCGCCGAAGCCGAGGGCGCCGACGATCTCGGCGGGGGAGTCCCGCGCGGTGAGGAAGACCAGCGCCAGGTCGGGCCGCCGCTCGCGCAGTTCACGGCCGAGGGCGCGGCCGTCGCCGTCGGGCAGCATGACGTCGAGCAGGGCCGCGTCCGGACGGGTGCGGTCGGTGAGCGCGAGCGCCTCGCGGACGGACCCCGCGACCATCACCTCGAACCGGTGGTAGCGCAGGGCGATGGCGAGGACGTCGGCGATGCTCTCCTCGTCCTCCACCACCAGCACGGTCCCCGGACTCTTCGTCTCTCCCCCAGCCATGTCCCCAGCCATGCCCCCAGTATCGACGGGCCCACTGACAACCGCTCGGCTTCTGCTTTGGAGTTCCTTGTGAGTCATGGTGTGCGGCCCCCACGCGCGCGCGGCGCCGTCGAATCTGTTGCGCAGGACCTGGGGGACCAACCGACCGAGTGAGGAGCTGTTGAGCGTGGCGGCATTGGCACGGTGGTGTTACCGGCACCGGCTGGTGGTCCTGTTGCTGTGGGTGGGGGCGTTGTTCGGCCTGGGCTTTTCGGCCTCGACGGCGGGCACGGACTACGCGAACGTCTTCTCCCTCCCGAACACGGACTCCAAGCGCGCGTACGACCTGATGGAGAAGGCGTTCCCGCAGAGCGCGGGCGACACCGACACGGTGGTGTGGAAGGTCGACGAGGGATCGGTACGGGACCAGGCCGTGCGGTCCCGCGTCCAGCCCGCACTCGACAAGATCGCCGGCATGGAGGGCGTCGGCGGCGTGACCAGCCCCTACAAGGCGGGCGCGGCCCAGATCAGCGGTGACGGACGGATCGCCTACGCCCAGATCACCTTCACCGACCAGGCGAACGCCGTACCCAAGGAACTGGTCCAGGACGTCGTCGACACCGCACAGGGCGCCGAACGCGCCGGACTGCAGGTCGAGTTGGGCGGGCAGGCGATCCAGCGGGTGCAGGAGCCGCCCACCGGTCTCGCGGAGATGGTCGGCATCGTGGCGGCGGCCGTCGTACTGTTCCTGGCCTTCGGCTCGCTCTACGCGATGCTGCTGCCCCTCGCTGTCGCCGTCTTCGGTGTCGGTATGGGCCTGTTCTCGACGCAGCTGCTCAGCCACGGCACCGACATCCCCGACCTGGCCCCCCTGCTGGCCACCCTGATAGGCCTCGGCGTCGGCATCGATTACGCCCTGTTCATCGTCACCCGGCACCGCAAGGGCATCCTGCGCGGCATGGACCCGGAGGAGTCGGCGGTCACCGCCCTCAACACCTCGGGCCGCGCCGTGCTGTTCGCGGGCGGCACGGTGTGCATCGCGCTCGCCGGGATGCTGGTGACGAACCTGCGCTTCCTGGACGGCGTGGTCATCGGCACCTCGCTGACCGTGGTGCTCAGCGTTCTCGCGGCCACCACCCTGCTGCCGGCGCTCCTCGGCCTCCTGGGCAAGCGGGTGCTCAGCCGCCGGCAGCGGCGCAGGCTCGCCGCCACCGGGCCCGAGCCGGAGCGGACGAGCGGACTGGCCGCCCGCTGGTCGGCGGGCGTGCAGAAGCGCCCGCGCCGGACCGCCGTGCTCGCCCTCGCCGTCATGGCCGTCCTCGCGCTGCCGGTGCTGTCGCTGCGCCTGGGCGCGACCGACCAGGGCAACGACGACACCACGACGACCACCAGGAAGGCGTACGACCTGCTCGCCGAGGGCTTCGGCCCCGGCTTCAACGGACCGCTCCAGGTGGTCGCCGACGGCGGCGACGCCACCGCTCTCGTCAAGGGCATCCAGGGCACGGAGGGGGTCGCCCGGGTCGCCGCGCTGCCGCCCGCGCGGGGCGTGACGGTGATCCAGGTCGTCCCGACCACGTCACCGCAGTCCGAGGAGACCGACCGGCTCATCGACACCCTGCGGGACGAGGTGATCCCACAGGCCGGGGCGCAGGCCCACGTGGGCGGCGTCACGGCGGTCTCCAAGGACTTCGCGACGGTCACCGGCGACCGCCTCCCGTTCTTCATCGCGACCATCATCGGCCTCGGCTTCCTGCTCCTCCTGGTCGCCTTCCGGTCCCTGGTGGTGCCGCTGACCGCCGCCGTGATGAACCTGATCGCGGCGGCTGCCTCCTTCGGCGTCCTCGTGGCCATCTTCCAGTGGGGCTGGGGACTCGACCTGCTGAGCCTCGGCAAGGAGGGCCCCATCAACGCCTTCCTGCCGGTCATCATGCTGTCCCTGCTGTTCGGCCTCTCGATGGACTACCAGGTGTTCCTGGTGAGCCGGATGCACGAGGAATGGGTCCACACCAAGGACAACGCCCGCGCGGTCCGTGTCGGCCTGGCCGAGACCAGCCGCGTGATCAACTCCGCCGCCCTGATCATGGTCTGCGTGTTCCTGGCCTTCGTCCTGAGCGGCGACTCCGGGGCGGCGATGGCGGGCGTGGGCCTCGCGGCCGCCGTGGCCCTGGACGCCTTCATCCTGCGCACGGCCCTGGTGCCGGCGGCGATGCATCTGCTCGGCGACTCCAACTGGTGGCTGCCCAAGGGGCTGGAGAAGCGGCTGCCGCACCTGGCGGTGGAGCCGAAGGAGGAGGCGGCCGCGTCGACCGAGGCCCCCGTGAGCGGCGGCCCGGCATCGGCCGTCCACGGCTTCGTCCGTACGACGGAGGGGGAGCCGCTGGAGGGCGCCGCGGTGACGCTGCTGTCGGCCGGGGGCCGGCAACTGGACCGGGTGGAGTCACTGGCCGACGGCTCGTACATCGTCTCGGTGCCGGAGCCGGGAACGTATCTGCTGGCGGCCACGGCCGCGTCGTACGGCTCGCGCGCGCGGCACGTCGTCGTGGGCGAGGGGCCGCTGGTGTACGACGTGGAGCTGGCCGATGGTGAGGTGGACGCCGTCAACTGACGTGACTACGGCTTCCTGCCGGGGTCCGGCATCACCTTCGTCATCCCCGGCAGGAAGTCCGTGAACAGCTCGTGCACCTCCCGTACGAGCGGCCTGAGCACCCGGAAGCGGGCCAGCGACACGCCCCTCGCGGTGAGCCGGGCACCGCGCTCCGCGAGCCGGTAGCTGCGCTCACGGCCCTCCGTGCGGTCGAAGATCCAGTACAGGACGAGCCCCATCTGGGACAACCACATCAACTCGGGCAGGATGTCCTCGAGTTCCTCGGGCACCTTCGTCCGCGTCGCGCCCCGGAGCACCTCGCGGTGTACGGCGATGGCCTCCACGCGCGCGTGCTCCGACTCCGGCGAGAAGGGACTGAGCGGGCTGTCGGGGTCGGCGGCGTTCTTGAAGAACTGCACCGCGAACTCGTGGTACGGCCGCGCGATGTCCAGCCAGATCTTCAGGACCCCCGCGAGCCGGGCCTCCAGGTCGCTCTCCCGGGCCAGGAGCTCCCGGACCGCCACCCGGTGATCGGCGGCGATCCGGTCGTAGAAGCCCTGGATCAGGTGTTCCTTGCCCGCGAAGTAGTAGTACGCGTTGCCGACGGAGACGCCGGCCTCCTGGGCGATGGCCCGCATGGTGGTTTTGTCGTACCCCCGCTCCCGGAACAGCCGCATGGCCGTCTCCAGGATCAGCGCGCGAGTCTGTTCGGACTTGCTCGTCGGCTCGGACTTGCCGGTGGTACCGCCCTCGTCGGGCCCTTCGTTGTTCGCAGGCACGGGAAGAGAGCCTAACCAGTGGCGCAGCCGCCACCGTCGCACCCCGGTGCGGTGTGGGCCCAGCCCCGGCCAGCCTCGTACGTCCAGCCGTCCGCCCGGCGGTACACCTTGCCGTCCCACCGGCCCTCCTGCCGCGGGGCGCCCCGCCACTGGGCGCCCCGCCACTTGGCGGCGGCGAGCACCGCGCCCTTCGCGAGCCGCGCCCCGGAGGGGGTGCTGAGCCAGTGGGCGAGCGGCCGGTGCTCGCGCAGCGCCCACAGGGTCACGATCCAGGCCGCGGTGTCGCGGTAGACCTGCCCGGCGTCGCCGACGACGGTGATCTCCTCCAGGGTGGCGCGGTGATCGAGCCCGGGATACCTCCGCCTGGCCTCCTCCGACCCGGCCGGCACCATCTCCAGTGGCACCAGTTGCGGCTGCCGTACGAGCCAGTCGCGCAGGAAGGCGCACAGCGAGCAGCCGGCGTCGTACAGGACGGTGAGCCGGCGGACCGGGGTGCGGTCCGCCGTGCCGCCCGGGGCTGCCGGGCCCGTCACGCCCGGACCCAGTCCTGCGGCGCAACCGGCGGCACCTGCTCCCGCTCCATGGCGCCCCGCCTGCGGATCCGGTTGAGGACGTACACGTTGGCCAGGTGCATCACGCCGAGCACCAGCAGCACCACGCCCACCTTGGTGGACAGGGCCTCGAAGACACCGCGCGTGTCCTCGATCGTGCCGTCGCCGCTGAGGTACAGCGCGACGAACCCGAGGTTCACGAGATAGAAGCCGACCACCAGGAGGTGGTTGACGGCCTCGGCGAGCTTCTCGTTGCCGCGCAGCACGTCGGCGAGGAAGATCCGTCCGTTCCTGCTGAGCGTGCGGGCCACCCAGACGGTCAGGGCGATGCTGACGACGAGGTAGATGACGTAGGCGACGACCGTGCGGTCCATGCGCCTCCCCCTTCTTGAACGCGTTCAAAACGCTGACAGGGGAGACAGTAGACCTGATTTTGAACGTGTTCAACTCGCTGGCGAAGCGGTCTGCGTCACGTGTGCGCGTGCCGCGCCTCAGGCGCGTCGGGCGAGCTCCGGACGCTTGGTGTAGTCGGTGAGCCCGAGGACGTTCCCCCACGGGTCGGCGACCTCGACGGTCCAGCCGGTGGCCACGGAGAAGGGCTCGTCGAGCAGTTCGACGCCGGCCGTGCGCAACTCCCGGGCGGCGGCCCTGGCGTCCGGTACCTCCAGCCACACGCGTGTGGCGGGCCACGGCGGCGGCCGGTGCCCCAGCCCCTCCTCCTGCCGGAGCAGGATCCCGGGCGTCTCGCCGCCCACCTTCAGCAGCGCGATCCCGGCCTCGTCGAGCCGGAAACCCACCGTGAAGCCCGCGCGCTCGTAGAAGGAGAGCGCCTCGTCGAGGTCCCCGACGGGCAGCAGTACGTTGTCGAATCCGAGCAGTTCGTACGACTGGTCATCTGACATACCGTCAGGTTAAGCCGGGGGTGCGGAAACGGGCTTCTGCGACGCGGTGTCGTCGGGCATGATGACCGGGCGCATTGTCGTCTTTTCGCGGGTCCTCCCGCTTCGGTCCCCAGGAGCAGTCTCCCTTGAGCGAACAGCAGGGTCAGGAACAGCCGGACCCCCAGTCGGGCCCACAGCAGCCGGGGTATCCGCCACCGGGCCCCCAGCCGGGCTACCCGCCGCCGGGCTATCAGCAGCCGGGGTACCCGCCTCCCGGGTTCCCCCCGCCGGGCTACTACCCGCCGCCCCCGGGGACGTACACCGGAGACCCCGACGCCCCCTACGGCTATGACCCGTACGGGCGGCCGTACTCCGACAAGTCGAAGGTCATCGCGGGCATCCTCCAGCTCACCCTCGGCGGCTTCGGCGTGGGACGCTTCTACCTGGGCAACGTCGGCATGGGGCTCGCACAGCTCTTCACCTGCGGAGGGCTCGGCGTCTGGTCGCTGATCGACGGCATCCTCCTGCTCACCGGGAACGACCACACCGATGAACAAGGCCGGATCCTCCGCAGCTAGGGCGCGGGGGACCGATCCCCCGGTGCCCGTACGGCGTTCCCCCCTCCGCCACCCCGCGACGGCACCCTCGGCGGTGCTCGCCGCGGGAGCCGCCGGTGCCGTGTACCTCTACCGCACCGACCCGCACGAGCCCGGTCACGTCCTGCCGCAGTGCCCGTTCCGCATGCTCACCGGCCTGCTGTGCCCGGCCTGCGGTGGCACCCGCATGGTGTACGACCTGATGCACGGCCACCTCGCCGAGGCATGGCTGGACAACCGGGCCCTGCTGCTCGCCTCGCCGTACGCCCTCGTCCTGCTGGGCCGCTGGGCGTGGGCGGGCCTGCACGGCCGCCGCTGGCGCCCCACGCTGAGTCCGCGGGCGCAGGTGGCCGTCCTCGCGGTGGCCGTGGCCTGGACGGTGGCTCGCAACCTCGTCTAGCCCACTGTCGTCCGGGCCCGTTGTCAGTGCTGCCTCGTACTGTCTTCGGCATGGGAATCGTGACGTTCGTCGACGAGACGACAAGCGGGAGCCGTAGCGACGGCTGGGGTCTGGAGATCGCCGAGGAGCGGCTCGCCGTGCGCGAGTTGATCCGCCGCCGGGTCTTCCAGGAGGTCGCCGAGTACAACGCGCGCACGCCCGCCGTCTTTCAGGGCCTGGTCCAGCCCGACGACACCGAACGCGTGCTGAACGGCTCCGCGTTGCGCACGCCCCGCCGCATGGACCCCGAGACCCAGACCGAGCTCGCCCTCAAGGCATTCTCGGGCAACGGCTTCCTGGTTCTGGTCGGCGACCGTCAGGTGACCGAGCTCGACGAGGAGATCGACCTCGTGGTCGGCACCGAGGTGACGTTCCTGAAGCTCGTCCCACTGGTGGGTGGCTGACCATGGGCGAGATCCAGAAGTACAAGGACCTGATCGGCCGCCGCGTCGCCGACGACGAGTTGGAGGAGCTCGCCGTCGACCTGCTCAAGGCCGCGATCGCCAACAGGGGCAACTGGAGCGGCCTGTGGGACGGCGTCCTGGCCCGCGTGCGCGAGCTGCCTCCGGAGGCGCGGTCGCGAGTCGCCGACGGCCTCGTCACGCAGTACCACTCGGAACAGGCGGGCGAGAGCGCCCGGCAGAACGCGCTGATCCTGCTGGGCATCGTCTCCCGCGACCTGCCGCCCCACGACCGCCTGGCCGCCGAGCGCCTGTCCCTGCTCGACGAGATCTCCCGGCAGCACTCCTTCTGGTACGGCACCGGCTACGAGAACCTCATCGAGGCCGAGTTGGCCGCCGGCCGCCCGATCGCGCCCGCCGTCGTCGCCACCGTCCGGCGTTCCGCCCTGCACGCCTACCACAACGCCGACCTGCCCCGGACGGCGAAGAAGTTGACCGAGCCGCCCCTCAATGTCGGCGAGGAGTGGGCCGAACAGGCCCTGCGGGATGCCGGTACCGACGCCGGCCCCGCCTGGAGGGAACTGCTCGCACACATGGCGACCGCCACCGCGGCCAAGCCCTCCGCCAAATGGGACAAGCAGGCGACCGCCCTGGTCGTCACACTCGGCCCCGACCGCGTCCGCGAGGCGGTGGTCCGCTGGCTCGCCCTCGTCGGCCGCCCCCGCACCTTCGAGCTGGACCGCGGGCGCTACGAACCGGACGTCAACAGCGCCTACGACCCCTACAACGCGAACACGCTGCGTGGCCTGGCCTGGCTGCTCTCCCTTCTCTCGCCGCACCCCGACACCGCCCGCGCCCTCGGCGTCCTGGTCGAGACGTCCCTCAAGAAGGTCGCCGGACTCGGCCCGCGCAACCCGAAGGTCGCCAACGCCGGGGTCAACGCCCTCGCCCGCGTCGACAGCGAGGCGGCCCTCGCCGAACTGGCCCGGTTGGCCACCAGGGTGACGTACAAGAACACCGCCAAACTGCTCGACGCGGCATTGGAGGCCCGCGCCGTCGCCCTGGGCCTCAGCCGCGAGGAGATCGAGGAACTGGCCGTACCGGCATACGGCCTGACCGGGGTCGGACACGCGGAGCACCGGCTCGGCGAGGCGACCGCGGTCCTCCAAGTCCAGGGCACCAAAGCCGTGTTGACCTGGCACAACGCGAGCGGCAAGCCGGTGAGGACCGTGCCCGCCGCCGTACGACGGGATCACGCGGAGGAGTTGAAGGAGCTCAAGGCGACCGTCAAGGACATCGACAGGATGCTCTCGGCGCAGAGCGAGCGACTGGACCGCCAGTTCCTGGCCGACCGCACCTGGTCCTACGCGACCTGGCGCGAGCGCTACCTGGACCATCCCCTGGTCGGCACCCTGGCCCGCCGCCTCCTGTGGACGGTGGACGGCACGACGGTCGGCTATGCCGAAGGCGCCCTGCGCACGGTCACGGACGCCGCGGTCACCGACGGGACGGACATCCGCCTCTGGCACCCGGTGGACCACACCCCCGCGGAGATCGTCGCCTGGCGCGACTGGCTGGAACGCCACGGAGTGACACAACCCTTCAAGCAGGCCCACCGAGAGGTCTACCTGCTGACGGACGCCGAGCGCGCCACCGGCACCTACTCCAATCGCTTCGCGGCCCACGTCCTGCGCCAGCACCAGTTCCACTCCCTGGCGGCGGCGCGGGGCTGGCGCAACAAACTCCGCCTGGCCGTCGACGACGAGGCCCCGCCGCCCGTCCGCGACCTCCCGCGCTGGGGCCTGCGTGCCGAGTACTGGATCGAGGGCGAGGGCGGCGAGGACTACACGGACATCACCGACTCCGGCACCTTTCTGCGCCTGCGCACCGACCAGGTCCGCTTCTACCCGATCGACGCCCCGGGGAACTCGGCTCACTGCGCGGGCGGCGAGTACCGCATGTGGCTGCGCGACGGCGAGGACCCGGTGGATCCCCTGCCACTGACGCGGATCCCGCCCCTGGTCCTCTCCGAAGTCCTGCGCGACGTGGACCTGTTCGTCGGCGTGGCCAGCATCGGCAACGACCCCACCTGGCAGGACGGCGGCCCCGGCGGCCGCTTCCAGGAGTACTGGACGTCGTACGGCTTCGGAGAGCTCAGTCAGAGCGCCGAGACGCGCCGCCTCCTCCTGGACCGCCTGATCCCGAGGCTCGCGATAGCCGACCGCTGCACCCTGGAGGGCCGCTTCCTCCACGTCAAAGGCGACCGCCACACGTACAAGATCCACCTCGGCTCGGGCAACATCCTGCGCACCCCGAACGACCAGTACCTCTGCATCGTCCCGAAGGCCAACCCCTCCGCCCCGCAGGCCGGTTACCTCCCCTACGAGGGCGACCGCCTGCTCGCGGTCATCCTGAGCAAGGCGATGATGCTGGCGGACGACACGCGGATCACAGATCCGACGATCCTGAGCCAGCTGTGAGCGGCCGGCTCAAGAGGCCGTCACAGGTTCCCGTAACCGTCCCTGACGACCTCACGGGCCAGCGTCCCGCGTAGTTCCGCCAGTTCACCGGCGATGCGCTCGGAGCGGCCGGTGTCCGCCGTCACCAGGGCGGGCACCGGCGTACCGTCCCGCAGGAGCCGGCGGCGCAGATGGGTCGGCGGGTGGCTCGCGTCGACGCTGTGGCCCCGGAGCGCACCGACCCGGCGCTGCCGCTCGTACTCGGACTCCGGGACGGAGTCCAGATGGGCGGTGAGTGCTTCCCACAAGTCGTCGGAGTCCTGCTCGCCGCTCCGGGCCGACCCGCGCAGCCGGCGAGTGTTGATCTCGCGGTGCAGGGTGGTGACGATCGAGTCGGTGACCATCAGGCGGTCCATCAGGCCGACCGCGCCCTCGGTGGAACCGGCACGGGCCGCCGCCGCGTCGGCCAGGTACTCACCGCGTTGGGAGACCCGCGCGGTCAGCAGGTCGAGCAGCGCCATGACGGCGGTGATCAGCAGGCGCAGCGGAACGCAGGCCAGGTTGGCGATGGCCTGGATCACGTTCGGGTTCGGCGTGGGCCGGACGTAGTAGAGCCAGGTACTCAGCGATCTCAGGGCGGTGCCCACGACCATGCCGTGCCGGGTGTCGCCCTGTGTGAAGTGACCGAGCTCGTGGCCCAGGAGCGCGATCCGCTGCTGGGGGCTCAGCACCTCCCACAGCGGCAGCCCCAGCGTCAGGAGTCTGTGCCGCAGCCCGAGATGGGTCACGCTCGCGTTGGCCTCCACGTCGACGACGACGGCGTCCACGGTCCGGGTGCCCATGGCGGCGGCGACCTCGTCGACGAGTGCGTACAGTTCCGGCGCGTCGTCTCGCAGCAGCACGCGGTCGTCCTCGGACAGCCGGTTCAGGCGCGGCCGCAGTGACCAGGCCAGCGCCAGGAAGAACACCCCGAACGCCATGCCGAGCCCACCCCAGCCACGGACCAGGCCCCACACGCCGACCGCGGCGAGGACGAGGGTCAGGCCGTGCACGGTGAGAGCGATCGCGTCGGCGAGCGGACCCGACGCGGTCCGCCGGGTCCGCCGGCCCGCGTCCTCGGCGCTCAGCTCGTCGAACAGCCGGGCGCCGTACCGTTGCGCCAGCCTGTGACGCACGCCGTCCAGCCCGCGCTTCCCCTCACCGGGCCCCTGCGGATCGACGTTCCATTCGCAGGCGGCACACCACGTGCTGAACCGCCTGTCCGTACGGATTTCCACCTCGCACTGCGGGCACGACGACACGATCTCTTCTGCAGCGGTACGCACCGCTGCCTCCCCGCCCTCGGCCCCCTCCCCCGGGGGCCCCGACTCATGACCGCCGCAGTGGATCACGCCCCGCTCACCGACGCAATCCGGAATTCAGCCGCCGGTTTTTCCGCACCCACCCACTCGCCGAGCGCCGAGCGCGATGTCGTCCATGCGGATGTCGTACGACGAAGGCGTCGGGTTCGCCTGGTAGAGCTGCCAGCCCAGCTTCAGCCTGTCGAAGGTGGGGAAGACGAAGTCGTCCGCGGTGCCTCCGTGCTCCTTGGTGGACACGGTCAGGTCGGAGTGCTCCACGCCGTCGAGGTACACGGTGACCCGGTTGTCGGTGGCGTCGAGATGGAACTCGACGCACTGCCACGCCCCGGCGGCGGCCGGCGAGGAGGTCTTCCAGGAGGTCCAGTCCCCGGTGGGCCCGAGGTCGGACCCGACGCCCCAGAAATTGCCGCCGTCGGTCGGCGCGAACTGCCCGCCGAGCGGCCGTACCAGCGTCGACGAACCGGTCCCCGACGCCTCGGCGATGGTCCAGTGGGCCCAGTCGGGCGCCGTGGGAAAGCCCGCGACCCGCAGCCGCACGCGCCCCCAGAAACTGTTGCCGGGCGCGGAGAGCCCATCGAACACGAGGAAGGCCCGACCGTTGCCCTCGGTACGGATCCGCAGCTCACGCCCGTGCCCGGGGGCGCCCCGGACGACGGTCAGTGTGCCGTCGGCCGTGTCGGTGGACCAGCCGCGTCCCCCGGTGACGGGACCGAGGGGCAGCCGGTCGAAGTTCTCCCGGACGGGCGTTCCGTAGGGGGCGGCGGAGGCAGTGGGGGGTGTCACGAGCAGTACCGCTGCGGCGGCGCAGAGCGCGGCGGCGGCTTTCCTCAGGAGTGCCATGAGACCAGTTTGCAACTCTGGCCCCTCAAGTAACAGCGGGCATAGGGGAGTTGGCTGGTTGGGCAGCGCCGGACGCCCGGGAAATGAGCGAGGGCCCCGCCCCGGTGCGAACCGGGGGGCGGGGCCCAACTCACCGTAGGAGAACGGAGATCAGAAGCGGCGCGTGATCAGCGCTCGCTTCACCTCCTGGATCGCCTTCGTGACCTCGATGCCGCGCGGGCAGGCGTCCGTGCAGTTGAAGGTCGTGCGGCAGCGCCACACGCCGTCGCGGTCGTTGAGGATCTCCAGGCGCTGCTCGCCCGCCTCGTCACGCGAGTCGAAGATGAAGCGGTGCGCGTTGACGATGGCCGCAGGGCCGAAGTACTGGCCGTCGTTCCAGAAGACCGGGCAGGACGAGGTGCAGGCCGCGCACAGGATGCACTTCGTGGTGTCGTCGAAGCGCTCGCGGTCCTCGGCCGTCTGGAGGCGCTCACGCGTCGGCTCGTTGGTGTCCTTCGTGATGAGGAAGGGCATCACGTCGCGGTACGCCTGGAAGAACGGGTCCATGTCGACCACGAGGTCCTTCAGGACCGTCAGGCCCTTGATGGCCTCGACCGTGATCGGCTTCTCGGGGTTGAGGTCCTTGATCAGGGTCTTGCAGGCGAGGCGGTTCTTGCCGTTGATCCGCATGGCGTCCGAGCCGCAGATGCCGTGCGCGCAGGAACGGCGGAAGGTCAGCGTGCCGTCCAGCTCCCACTTGATCTTGTGGAGGGCGTCGAGGACGCGTTCCTTCGGGTCGATCTCCACCTGGAAGTCTTCCCAGGTCGCTTCCGCCGAGACCTCGGAGTTGAAGCGGCGGATGCGGAAGGTGGCCGTGATGTACGGGGAGTCGGCGAAGCCGGGCTCGGGCGTGCCGGCCGCGTCCGCCTTGTCCAGGGTCGGGGTTGCCATCAGTACTTACGCTCCATCGGCTGGTAGCGGGTCTGGACGACCGGCTTGTAGTCGAGACGGATGGACTCGGTGCCGTCGTCGCCCACCTCGCGGTACGCCATGGTGTGGCGCATGAAGTTGACGTCGTCGCGGTTCGGGTAGTCCTCGCGGTAGTGACCGCCGCGGGACTCCTTGCGGGCCAGCGCCGACACCGCCATGACCTCGGCCAGGTCGAGCAGGTTGCCCAGCTCGATGGCTTCCAGCAGGTCGGTGTTGAACCGCTTGCCCTTGTCCTGGATCGAGACGTTCAGGTAGCGCTCGCGCAGCTCCGCGATCTTCTCGACCGCCGTCTTGATCGTCTGCTCGGTGCGGAACACCATGACGTTCGCGTCCATGGTCTCCTGCAGCTCGCGGCGCAGGACGGACACCCGCTCGGTGCCGGTGGCGTCGCGCAGGCGCTCGACCTGGGCGACCACGAGCTCCGCCGGGTTTTCCGGCAGCTCGACGAAGTCGGCCTTCTGGGAGTACTCGGCGGCGGCGATGCCCGCCCGCTTGCCGAACACGTTGATGTCCAGCAGCGAGTTGGTGCCGAGGCGGTTGGCGCCGTGCACGGAGACGCAGGCGACCTCGCCGGCCGCGTACAGGCCCGGGACGACCGTCGTGTTGTCCGCCAGGACCTCACCCTCGACGTTGGTCGGGATGCCGCCCATGGCGTAGTGCGCGGTGGGCTGGATCGGGATCGGGTCCGTGTACGGCTCGATACCGAGGTAGGTGCGGGCGAACTCGGTGATGTCCGGGAGCTTCGCGTCCAGCTGCTCCGGCGGCAGGTGGGTCAGGTCGAGGTAGACGTGGTCGCCCTCGGGACCGCAGCCGCGGCCCTCACGGATCTCCGTGTAGATGGAGCGGGACACGACGTCACGGGACGCGAGGTCCTTCATGACCGGCGCGTACTTCTCCATGAAGCGCTCGCCGTCCTTGTTGCGCAGGATGCCGCCCTCACCGCGGGCGCCCTCCGTCAGCAGGATGCCCATGCGCCAGATGCCGGTCGGGTGGAACTGGAAGAACTCCATGTCCTCCAGCGGGATGCCCCGGCGGTAGACGGCCGCCTGGCCGTCACCGGTCAGGGTGTGCGCGTTCGACGTCACCTTGAAGAACTTGCCGCAGCCGCCGGACGCGTAGATCACGGCCTTCGCCTGGAAGACGTGGATCTCACCGGTCGCCAGCTCGTACGCCACCACACCGGCCGAACGCTTGACGCCGTCGACCTCGGTGATCAGCTGGTCCAGGACGTAGAACTCGTTGAAGAACTCCACGCCCTCCTTGACGCAGTTCTGGTACAGCGTCTGGAGGATCATGTGGCCGGTGCGGTCGGCCGCGTAGCAGGAGCGGCGGACCGGGGCCTCGCCGTGGTTCCTGGAGTGACCGCCGAAGCGGCGCTGGTCGATCGTGCCGTTCGGGGTGCGGTTGAACGGCAGGCCCATCTTCTCCAGGTCGAGGACCGAGTCGATGGCCTCCTTCGCCAGGATCTCGGCGGCGTCCTGGTCGACCAGGTAGTCACCGCCCTTGACCGTGTCGAAGGTGTGCCACTCCCAGTTGTCCTCCTCCACGTTGGCCAGCGCGGCGGCCATGCCGCCCTGCGCGGCGCCCGTGTGGGAGCGGGTGGGGTACAGCTTGGTCAGGACCGCGGTGCGGCTGCGCTTCGTCGACTCGATGGCCGCGCGCATGCCCGCGCCACCGGCGCCGACGATGACGGTGTCGTACTTGTGGATCTTCATGATTCTCGCAGCCCCGTGCCTAGCGGATGTTCGGGTCGAAGGTGAAGATCACCAGCGTGCCCAGCAGGATGGTGAACACCGTGGCGGTGTAGAGCAGGCCCTTGAGCCACAGCCGGGTGCCCGGCCGCTCCGCGTAGTCGTTGATGATCGTGCGCAGGCCGTTGGCACCGTGCAGCATCGCGAGCCAGAGCATCAGCAGGTCCCAGACCTGCCAGAACGGGGACGCCCAGCGGCCCGCCACGAAGGCGAAGCCGATCTTGGAGACGCCGCCGTCGAGCACCAGCTGGATCAGCAGGTGGCCGATGACCAGGACGACCAGCACGATGCCGGACAGGCGCATGAACAGCCAGGCGGCCATCTCGAAGTTGCCCCGCGTGGACTTCGGGGACTTCTTGGTGCGCTTGCGCGGGGCCTCGATGAGGGGCGCCGGGTTGTCGACGCCGTAGCCGGAGGTGCCCTCGACGGGGCCGATACCGGACGGGGTGGTTTCAGTGGTCGCCATCGGTATCAGCTCCCGAACAGTTCACGAGCGGCGTGGCCGAGGACGGGGTAGATCGCCCCGAGCATCAGCACGATCCAGACGCCGGCCACCACCCAGAACATCTGCTTCTGGTAGCGCGGGCCCTTCGACCAGAAGTCGACGGCGATGACGCGCAGGCCGTTGAGCGCGTGGAAGAGGATGGCGGCCACGAGGCCGTACTCCAGACACGCGACGAGCGGGGTCTTGTACGTGGCTACGACCTTGTCGTAGTCCTCGGGTGAGACACGGACGAGAGCGGTGTCCAGCACGTGAACGAACAGGAAGAAGAAGATGAGGACGCCGGTGACTCGATGAGCCACCCAGGACCACATTCCTTCCCGGCCGCGGTACAGCGTTCCAGCCGGCACGGAAGTCCCTCCGGGAGCGGGGTATCGGGGCCAGCCGGCTTGTGCTGTCGGTCGGGCCCGGCCGGGTACGGTCCACCGGCCCCCAGCATCGTAGCGATGCGCTGCCGCTGGGCTTACCCGGGGCCT
The DNA here is from genome assembly GCF_055559055.1 of Streptomyces sp. NPDC024687. Taxonomy (NCBI): domain Bacteria; kingdom Bacillati; phylum Actinomycetota; class Actinomycetes; order Kitasatosporales; family Streptomycetaceae; genus Streptomyces; species Streptomyces sp. NPDC024687. The sequence continues at coordinate 106,867 of NZ_JBVHLJ010000003.1, forward strand.
ACCTGTGTGATCAAAGTGGCACGCAGATGGGGGAACTCGATGGCGAATGGGATGGTCTGTGCTGTTATGGGCCGTCTACGGCCTCGCACCCCGCAGGGCGGACACCAGGCGGCCCCGTGCGATGCGGCGGAGTTCCTCGGCCGCGACCATCCGCTCCTCCTCCGGATCGTTTGTCAATCGTGACCGGATGCCCGCCAGGACGTGGTCGAGGGCCTCTGCCGGGGGCAGGCCGTCCAGGCAGATGACGAAGGCGTGGCCGAAGCGGGCCTCGTAGGCCGCGTGGGCCGCGTCCATCGCCATGTGGGCGGCCGAGTGGGCGTCCTCCGGCAGCACGGGGAGCGTCTCGGCCGCCAGGGCCTCGAAGAGATCCGACACCGTCAGGTCGTACGCCGCCTCGTCCGCGGCCGCGAGCAGCGCGTCCACCGTTGGATAGGGGCGGTGCGCCACGACCCGATCCGCCCAGCGCAGGCTGCGCAGACAGTCCAGGAGCAGGGGCCGTGCCTCGTCGGCGGACGCGCTGTTGAGGGCGTCCAGGACGGTGGGCAGGGACGGCATGGCCAATCGGCCGGGAGAATGTGTGGGCGTCACGTGTGTTTCGGCAGGGGAAGCTGTGAGCGATGAGACCTCACGCTATCGAGAATGGACATGACCTGTCCGACGGATGCCCGAATTTCACCCGCACGGGAGAGTTTCGGAACGTGTGGTGGACACGGTCCTCTCCCTCAGGCCCTAGGTTGGCGATGTGAGCCAGCACAGGAAGCGACCGGAGAAGCAGGCACGGGGGCTGATCGAGAAGCAGGCACGGGGGCTGATCGTGGGGGCGGTGGCCGTCACCGTCGCGGCCGGGGTGAGCCTCGGGCTGTGGGCGGGTGGCGACAGCGGCCCGGCTGGATCGACCACGTCCCAGGCCCAGTCCCCCTCGGGCGGCGCAGCGGAAGGCGCCCCGACCCCGGCGAGATCACCGAGCCCGGCCCCCAGCCCCACGCGGTCCTACCCCCTGTCCACCACCCCCCGCACCATCCCCGCCGTCCGCGCCCACACCCCGGCGCGCGGCCCCGGCTGGCGGCCCGCCCGCGGGCTGCGCGTGGTCGTGAACGACGCCGACCTCGCCGACGAGGGGCGCCTTCTCGCCGGTGAGCTGGGGCTGACGTACGCCGGGCAGAAGGACGACGTGCGCGCCGGGGACGTACGCCTCACGCTCGACGACGACGAAGGCGCGGACCCGGAGTCGTACCGCATGACTGTGCGCGGCGGGCGGGTCGCCATCAGCGCGCCGGACGACGCCGGCGTCTTCTACGGCACCCGCACGCTCAAGCAGGAGGTGCGCGGCGGCGCCACGGCACCGGAGGGCGTCGTGCGCGACGAGCCCGCCAAGCCGGTGCGCGGGTTCTCCCTGGACATCGCGCGCAAGAACTTCACGGCCGGCTGGATCGAGGACCGGGTCCGGGAGCTGGGCGACCTGAAGTTCAACCGGCTCCAGCTGCACTTCTCCGACGACCAGGCGTTCCGGATCGAGTCCGTCTCGCACCCGGAGATCGTGTCGAAGCAGCACCTGACCAAGGCGCAGGTGAAGAGGATCGTCGCGCTCGCGGCCCAGCGGCACATCACCGTCGTACCGGAGATCGACTCGCCCGGGCACCTGGGCGCCGTCCTCGCCGCCCACCCCGAGCTTCAGCTGCGCAGTGCGGCGGGGAACGCGGCGCGCGGGGCCGTCGACATCTCCAACCCGGCATCCGCCAAGCTCGTCGACGACCTGCTCAAGGAGTACGTGGGCCTGTTCCCCGGCGCCGACTGGCACCTCGGCGGCGACGAGTACCGCGCGCTGATGGTCTCCGACCCGGAGGCGACCTACCCGCAGCTCGCCACCGCCGCCAGGAAGGCCTACGGCGCCGGCGCCGACGTGGAGGACCTGACCACGGGCTGGCTCAACGACCGCGCCGCCACCGTCCGGAAGCACGGCAAGGCCCCGCTCGCGTGGAACGACGGATTCTTCCGTGGGACGTCCGTCCGGGCCGCCGGCGACATCCGGGTCGGGTACTGGACGGGCAAGGAGATCGGCGCCCGGCCGCCGGTGGAGTACCTGAGCGCGGGACGCAAGGTCGTCAACTACAACGACGAATTCCTCTACTACGTCCTCGGACAGCCCAACCAGTTCTACTACCCGACAGGACAGCGGATCTACGAGGCGTGGACCCCGCGAGTCCTCCGCGGCACGACAGCCGTCCCCTCGAAGTACGACAGCCAGATCCTCGGCGGCTACTTCGCGGTGTGGTGCGACTTCTCGAACGCGCAGACGCAGGACCAGGTGGCGGCGGGCATCCGGATGCCGCTGCGGGCCACCACGCAGAAACTGTGGGACCCGGGGAAGCCCGCCCTGACCTGGTCCCGGTTCAAGGCGCTGGGGGACCGGCTGGGCTGAGGAACCGGGGATTCCTGGTGGACGTACGGGGCCGGCGGACCGTATGTTCCGCATGCCGCGCGTGAGGCTCTGGGGAGAACCCGCGCGGTCGGCTGATCATCCGGACCTCGGGGGGACCTCACCATGCTCTGCACGCGCTGCCATCACTTCGAAGCGGCACCGGACGGCGTCCTGTGCTCCGCATGCGCCACGCCCGCCGGATTCGCGGCCCCGCCGGCCGGTGTCGCACCGACGATCCGGCTGCGCTCGCCGGTCGGGCTCGGGCGGGCCACCGCGGCGCTGCTCGCGCTGGCGGCGGCGGTCGACGCGTTCGCCCTCGGCGCGGACCTCCTCATGTACGACGTCACCGGGGATCTCGCCGGCGGCGCCACCGGGGCCGACGTATGGGACCGCTCCGACTTGGCGGACAAGCTCACCGGCGTGGCCGGTGTCGCACAGGCGCTCCTGATGGTGGCCTGCGCCGTCGTCTTCGTCGTCTGGCTGTGGCGCGTCCGGCTCAACGCCGAGGTGTTCGCCCCCGACGGACACCGCAAGGCGCGCGCCTGGGTGATCGCCGGCTGGGTCGTGCCGATCGTGAGCCTGTGGTACCCGCGCCGGGTCGTGGTCGACATCTGGGACGCGAGCAGCACGGGGGACAAGCCCGACGGGCATGCCCTGATCAACGCCTGGTGGACGCTGTGGCTCCTCTCGCTGACCCTCGGCCAGGTCCTGTACACCGCGTTCGACGAGGCCGACACCTCCCAGAAGATCCACGACTCCATGACACAGGCGATGGCCGCCGACGGTCTCGACCTCGTGGCTGCCCTGCTCGCCGCCGCCGTCGTGCTGCGGCTGACCCGGATGCAGAACGAGAAGGCCCACCGGGGACCCGAGGCACCCGTCGCCGTGTGACGGATTTGGTCCATCCTGCTGCGAACTGCCGTACGAATGTGGTGTATTCGGGCCCGAACCGTACCGAGCAGCCAGGGGGGCCGCGGATGGGCTACTGGGGTTACTTCGTCGTGGGCCGCGGGGAGCGGCCGCTCGCCGAGCTGGACGCGCTGGCCGGTGCCGAGGGCATGGTCCTGCGCGAGTCGGCGCCCGGCGGATGGCAGGTCTGGGAGTACGCGAGCGGCGAGGGCGAGGTCGGGAACATGAACGCCCTCGCCCTGGAGACCGGTTCGCCCGCGCTCTTCGGATACGTCATGGACAGCGCCTCGGTGGTCCTGGAGGCGGCGGGGCCCGAGAGCGGGGCCTGGACGACCTGTCTGGCCCGGGCCGCCATGGCGAGACACCTCGGGGCCGGTGCCTCCGACGAGGAGGGGCCGGTCCTGGAGGACTACTTCCTCGAACCCCGGGACGCGGCCGCGCGGGCCGTCGCCTGGGCCGCGGAGGCGGGGCACGAGGTGGCCGAGGAACCCCTGCTGGACGTACTGAGCGCCGAACCGGACCCGTTGGCCGAAAACCTCTTCTTCCGTATGCTCGACCGGCTCGGTGTGGTGCCCCTGTGACACTCCTGGGTGATCGCACGCAGTAAGGGGAAGTGCGGGTTCCGTGAGGGGATGCCGCTCGGCGAGGGAGGCGTGGATGAGTCTGGTGGAGCTGATCGGCCAGGCCGACGAACGCGGCCTGGCCGCCAGCGGGTTGGCTTGTTTGGATCGGTGCGTACCGCTGCTCGGCGGCGACGACGAGGTCCTGCGGCCCCTGTGGGCCGGGCTCGCGGACGACGCCGGGGCCGAGGAGTGGGGCGAACGGCTGGAGCAGGTGCGGGGGAAGCTGGGCGGGGACGCGGAGTTCGGGGCGGTCGAGGGGGCCACCGGTGCAGCTCCCGGCTCCGGTGACGACGAGGCCGTGCTGCTGGCCCGTCGGATGCTCGCCGCCGCGCCGGCCGAGCGGTCCGCCGCCGGAGTACGGGCGTGGGCCGACGCCTGCTCGGTCGCCGCGCTGCAGATCCACCGGCTGCTCGACCCCCTGAAGGACGCCGGCGACTCCGTCGACGCCCGCCGCGAGGGCCGTACGGAGGGCATGTCCCCCCTCGTCGCCGCCGAGCTGCGCCGCCAGATCACCGTCCTGGAACTCCTCGCCGGCCACGGCCCGGCAGGACTGCGCCCCGCTCTGGAGGTCTCCACGGAGGGCCGCCGGGTGCTGCGCGCGGTGGTGTCCCGCAGGAGCCGACGGCGGGGCTGAGGACCGGCGGCTCACCGGGTGAGTGGCTGACTGGGCGCGTGACTTACCGGACCAGCCACTTGACCACCGCGTCCCCGTACTGCGCGGTCTGCGCGTAGAACGCCGTCAGGTCCCGGTGCGCCGCCGCGAACAGCCCTCGCGCCTCCCGTTCCGCGGTCGACCCGCCGTGTCTCGGCAGCAGTTCCTCGCGGGCGACCCGCCACAGGGCCTCGAAGTCGGCCGCACCCAGGTACGCGGAGACACGGTTCGCCCGGGCCGCGGTCAGGAGCAGGAACGGGGGTTTGCCGTGGTCGCCCGGCTGGACAGGGAGGCCGCCGAGGACCACCTCGGCGCCGGCGTACAGGAGTTCGTGGTCCAGGTAGGACTTGTCCAGCACCTCCTCCCGATGTCGTCCGATGCGTTCGCGTACGGCGTCCCAGTCGTCCTCGAACAGCCGTTGCATCCAGTTCGCACTGTTGCGCAGGGCCGAGGGCGGCACCGCGCGGAGATGGAAGTAGTCGCTCATCGAAGACAGGAGCGCGCGGGAGGGACGAATCGTCACTCCGGCGTCAACCTCGCTACCGGGAGGGTCCTGTGACCGTCCGGGGAGGGATGCGGTGAAGGTGCGCCGGTCCTGCACCGGTCCGGCGGAAGTCCCCTGATCCGGGTGACGAAACACCCCGCCGAAACGCTTTTTCCCCTGTGATGGCTGATGTGACGACTGACGTGACGACTGATGTGACGACCCACCGGGCAGCCGCGCCCGCCCCCCGGCCCTCCGCCGCGGCCAAGCCCGTGCGGTGGGCCGCCGACGCGGTGTCGGCCCTGCGCGAGGGCGCCCGCGTCCGGCTCGACTACTCGGCGCAGAGCCTGTGGCGCGTGGACCGGCTGATCGAGGAGATACGGCGGGACGGGGCGCCGTACGCCGCCGTGGAGACGGTGTTGCGCGGGCTCGGCGCCTACGCCGGTGAGGTCGTCGTCCGCCAGACCGGTGCCGAGTGGTGGACGAGCGGCGGCGAGCACTGGGTCCGTACGCCGGACGGACGGCTGTGGGACCCGGTGAACGAGGCCCGCCGCTGCTTCGCCGGGGACGGCTCGCTGCGGCTGCTGTGCCGCGATGCGACGGGCGGTGTGCGGCGCTGACCGCGCGGACGAAGACGGGCGAGGCAAAAACACCGTACCTGCAGGGCGTCCTCGGATGATCGCCGCTGAAGACCGGGCTCGCGTATCTGCCGATGACGGCCTCGATGATCGTCGGCTCGACGCAGATCGCCGCACGACTGCTGAGCAAGGTGCCGCCGAGGCTCCTGATCGTGCCCGGACTGCTCGTGGCCGCGGGAGGGCTGGCCATCATCGCTCAGGTCGGCGTCGAGCCGGCGTATGTCTCGCACGTCCTGCCCGGGATGCAGGTGGGCGGTTCGATCGGTACGGCCCGGCTGAACACGATCGCCGCGAGCGTGGCCGCGACCTACCTGACCGCGCACGCCGGACCCGGCGTCGACAAGCAACTGCTGCAGGCCGAGACGACCGTGCACGGCTTCAACGTGGCCACCTGGTGGGCGTTCGGCGCGCTGCTGCCGGCCGCGCTGATCGCGGGAGTCGTGGCGAACGCGGAACGGGCGCCCACTCCCCAGGGTGCGGGGGAGCGGACGCCCGAGCCGGTGGATTCGGCGCTCTGGCGGGCTACTTGATGTAGACCAGGCCGTCCGTCGTGACCGTCGGGCGGCCGCTGGTGCCGACCACCACGATCTTCACGGTGTGCTTGGCGCTGCTCGACCAGGACTTGGTCCAGATCGCGTCGCGGTACTTCGTGGTCGAGGACTTCAGGTCCACGGTCGCGACCTTGGTGCCGTCCACGTAGACGTACGCCTGCCCGGAGGTCGCCGCCCGCGAGACCGTCCACGCGGCGGACTTGCCGGTGAACGTCCAGGTCAGGCTCGCGTTCTTGGCACTGCTGGAGTACGACTTGCCACCGAGGTAGCTCGTGGAGGAACGGCTCGTCCAGCTGCCGGACTTCGTGGCCGAGGTCTCCTGAAGGATCATCGGCGTGTACGAGGGCGACGAGGTGCGGGTGTTGCCCGCGACGTCGGACGCCTTCATCGACCAGACGCTCGCGGTACCGGACTTGGCGGTACGGCTGGAGCTGGTGGTGGTCGGGCCGAAGGTGGCCGTCGTCGGGGACAGCAGGCTCACCGACTTGACGGCCTGGGAGTCGGCGGCCTTCCAGCCGAGGGTGACCGGAACGGCGGTGGGGTTGACCGTGCCGGTGCGCAGGGTGACCTTCGGGGTGGTGGAGAAGGTCGGCGCGGTGGTGTCGGTGACGACGGTCAGCGCGCCGGTCGCGGGAGTGACCTTGCCGGACTGGTGCACAGCCCGTACGGCGACCTTGTGGCTGCCCGCGGCCAGGGTGGTGCTCGCCGAGGTGGCCGTACCGGACGCGGTGGCGACGACCTGGCCGTCGACCAGCAGCTCGAACTTCGAGATCAGCGAACCCGGCGTGGTGGTCGACCACTTCGCCGTGATCGCGCCCTTCGTGTAGTACGTCGTGCCGGACAGGGCCGCGCCGGTCAGCGAGGTGAGCTTCAGGCCCTGCACCGGGCCGGACGCCCAGGCGCGGATGGTCGGCAGCTGGGCGTAGAGCGAGGTGCCCGGGCACTCGGTGGCGTAGCCGTCGCGGTGGCCGGAGACCCGGTTGAAGGTGTAGAGGCTGCCCGCGGTGAAGCTCGTACCGGCGAGGTTCTTCTGGGTCGCGCCCGCCGTCAGCTGGACCGTCGAGTCGGGGTCGACGCCGTACTGGCCGAGCTTCCAGGCCGTGATCCGGGCGACCGAGGTGAGGGCGGCGTTCGAGGCGCCCGTTGCGGTGTACTCACCGAGGACCGCGATGCCGGTGGACTCACGGTTCCACCCGTAGGTGTGGGCGCCCAGGACCGGTTGGTCGACGCCGCCCTTGCGGCCCTCGAAGATCGTGCCGCACTTGTCGACCAGGAAGTTGTAGCCGATGTCGTTCCAGCCGTTGCCGCTGGGGGCCGGGGCGGTGTGGTACGCGTAGATGGCCCGCACGATCGACGCCGATTCGGCGCAGGTGTAGTCGTTCGACCCGGCCGTGTGGTGCACGAAGACGGCCTTCACCCCGGCGTTGTACTCCGAGGGGTCGGGGCTGAGCGACTCGTCGGCGCCCCAGCCGGCGCGGGAGACGATCGACGGCTCGGGGACCGTCGACGGGGGGGCGGTGGGGGTGGTGGCGGTCGGGGTCGGCGTCGCGGTCGCCGTCGGGGAGGCGGTGGACGTGGCCGTGGCGGTCGGGGTCGGGCTCGGCGTCACGTCCTCGGCGTACGCCGCCGGGTCCGTGTCGTCGCCCGTGTCCCGCTGCTCCGCGGCGGTCGCGATGCCCGGGTCGACCAGGTTGACCTTGAGACCCGAGGGCAGTCCGGCGCTGGTGGTGCCGTCCTCGTGGACGACCTGTACCTCGACACCGTCCGAGGGGCCCACCCACAGGGGTTCGGACGCGCCGCGTGCCCCGGCCCGCTCGTCGGGGTCCTCCACCGGGTCCGCGTCCGTCTCCAGGTCCTGCCAGGACGTCCACGCGCCGGTGTCGATGCTGCGGGTGCGTACCTGCGCCTTGCCGTCGAGCCGCTTGGTCGCCCCCGTCCAGGAGATACCGAGCAGCGAGAACTGCTTGGTCTCAGTGCGCGGCAGCTCGCGCTCGCCGGTCTCGGGAGCCTTCAGCGCGAGGTTGTAGACCTTCACCGGCCGCTTGGGCTGCAGATCCCCCGCGGCGTCGGTCGACGGACTGGCGGTGGCGTAGGTCGCGATGCCGCCGCCCCCCAGCACCACCGCACCGAGCGTCAGCCACGCCCTCCGCTTCATGCTGAGCGGTCTGTACGCACGGCTTTTACGACGACTCACTACCCACCCCTGATTTTGGTCACAGAAAAACCACCTGTCACACAGGTGGCACTCATACAGCGTACGAACTCTGCCAGTTGTTACAGGTGTTCGAAGTGGGGTGCCCGGGATGTCCGGCCCGCTGTGACACTTCCGTGAGATCCGGCGCTGTTGACCGTGGGGGACATGGGCAAGGGTGGCCGTGCCGGACGGTGCGGAATCGCCACGAACCGGTACGGACGGGAAAGTTTTTGGGCCAGGGAGGGGAACCCCGCCGCGTGCAGGCGTACGACGGGGAACTGGGCGCGGCTGTCGCGCGGGCCCAGGAGGGCGACGAGAGTGCCTTCGCGATCGCCTACCGGCTGGTGCAGCCCGGACTGCTCGGCTATCTGCGCGGGCTGGTCGGGGAGGACGCGGAGGACGTGGCGTCGGACGCCTGGCTGGAGATCGCCCGGGACCTGGGCCGGTTCCGGGGCGACGGGGCGGGCTTCCGCGGCTGGACGGCGACCATCGCCCGGCACCGGGCCCTGGACCATCTGCGCCGGCTCAAGGTGCGGCCCCGGTCGGCGGCGCTGGAGCAGGACATGCTGGACCTGCCCGGTCCGTACAGCACCCACGACCAGGCGCTGGAGTCCCTCTCCACCGAGTACGCCCTGCAACTGGTCCGGGGGCTGCCGCGCGACCAGGCCGAGGCGGTGCTGCTGCGGGTGGTGGTCGGACTGGACGGCCCCGCCGCCGCGCGCGTCCTCGGCAAGCGTCCCGGCGCGGTGCGCACCGCGGCGTACCGGGGCCTGAAGCGGCTGGCGCACCAACTGGGCGCCGAGAGAGTGACGGATGACGGCCCCCGGACGCTGGGGGAGTCGACATGACAGGTGAGGACATCACCTCGGACAGGGACGGACACGGCATGGGCGACGAGCGGAGCGGCGACGCGGCGGGCCGCCGGTCGGCACGTCCGCAGGAGCCCGTGCGGGGCCGGGAACACGGCGACGGCTCAGTGCCGGGTGGTGGCGGGGTGCGGGGTGGCGCCCCTGCGCCGGGGCGGCAGCGGCCGTATGACGAGGGTGTGCCCGAGGAGGAGCGGACGCGTGCCGGGGGCCCGGGCCCGGGTGTCCTCGGCCAGGAGCCGGTCGGCGGCGGGCGGCGTTTCGGCGGCCGGGCGGCGGCAGGCAGGGGCCCCGGCGTCTCCCCGTCCACGCCGGACCACGGGAGCCGCACCGCTGCCGGGCCGGAGCCTTCGTACGACGACGGCTCCCTCGCGGCGCTGCTGGCAGTGGCCATCCGCGGGGAGAGCTCGGACGGTGACGCGGAACGGCGGGCCGTGGCTGCCTTTCAGGCGGCGCGGGACGCCGGGGTGCATCGGGCGCGGACGCGTCGGCGGGACGACTGGCGGCCCCGCACGCCGCGGCGCCGGACACATCCGTTGAAGGCGACGTTCTCCGTGCTCCTCGCGAGCCTCACCCTCGGCGGTGTCGCCTACGCGGCGATCGGTTCGGCGGGCGGCGGTCCGGACGGGGGCGTGGCCGAGGGCAGGGACGTACGCCCGAGCGTCTCGGCGAGCAGCCCGGCCGAGTCGCACAGCAGCGCGCGGTCCTCCGCGTCCGCCCCCGCGGAGCGTCCGCCCACCGCGAAGGACACCCTGGCCCACTGCCGTGTCTACGAGAAGCTCCGGGGCCAGGGCAAGGCGCTGGACGCCCCGGCGTTCCAGCGACTCGTGACGGCGGCCGGTGGCGAGGCGAACGTGAGCGCCTACTGCGCCGCGCTCACGGACCCGGCCGACGCGAAGGGCTCCGGCAACGGGAAGGGCGCGGGGAACGCCAAGGACGCGGACGACGTGAAGCCGGGGACGCAGAACGACAAGGCGAGCGGCTTGCGGAACGCGGACGGGAACAAGTCCAAGAAGCAGTGACCAAGAACCCGTCCCGGCCTCCGCCACCTGTGCCGGGACAGATGGGCCGCACCTATAGCGCCTAAACCGGGGTGCCTGCGGACAGGGTGCCATGAGTGTTCGATGCGCCTGATCTGTCCGGCCGGGCTCGGACAGCAGCCTCGTGGGCGGGCTCCGGCATCTACTACCCTCGTCGCCCTACCGATCTTGATTGCAGGGGAGCCAGACTGTGCGCAGCGCCGTCGCAACGACCGAGGGTGACCGGATCCGCTGGGTGGAACTGCCTGGGCGGGAGCGCGCCCGCGTCTACGTACACGGTCTCGGTGCCACTTCGCCCGCCTACTTCGCGGAGGCAGCGGTCCACCCGCTGTTGGCCGGCCACCGTTCACTGCTGATCGATCTACTCGGCCATGGCATCAGTGACCGCCCGGCGACATTCGACTACACCCTGGAGGCGCACGCCGACGCCCTCGCCGAAGCGCTGACTTTCGCGGGTGTCACCGGTGCGGAGCTGATCGCCCACAGCATGGGCGGTTCGGTGGCCATCGTCCTGGCGACCCGGCACCCGCGCCTGGTCTCCCGCCTGGTCCTGGTCGACGCCAACCTTGACCCGATTCCGCTCCAGGCCGGCTCCGGCGGCAGCAGCGGCATCGCTGCCTACTCCGAACAGGAATTCCTGGCAGGTGGCTGGCGAGAAGTCCGCGACCGGGTCGGCCCCCACTGGTGGTCCACCATGCGCCTGACCGGCCGCGAGGCCTTGCACCGCAGCGCGGTCCATCTCACTCGCGGCACCACCCCCACCATGCGCGAACTTCTGCTGGACTTGAAGATCCCCCGTACCTACCTGCTGCCCGAGGACGACAGCCCGCTCCCGGGCGCCGACGCGCTCACCGAGTCCGGGGTGGTCGTGGTGCCGATCCCGAACTGCGGGCACAACATCATGCTGGACAACCCGGACGCCTTCGCCTCCGCCACCGCAGCCGCACTCGACCAGGGGTAACGTCCCTCGCGGGCGACGGCAGGTCGGCCCCGATCATGCCTCGCAAGGCAGGCCCCGCAGACGCCGGGCCTGCGGGGCACAGGTCACCTCGGTCATTCCGAGATCCCGCTGTATGCGATGACGTTCCTCACGGTCGCCCGGACCAGGTATTCCCCGGACACCGAATTGCGTGCTCCGTACTGATCGGCCAGGGCCTGGCCCATGTAGCGGGCACCGATACGGGTAGCCCAGTAGCGCAGTTCCTCGGGGCTCTCCGTGAGTCGTGCCGTGCAGTCGAACATCACGTAGCTGTAGGGCGGCTCCTGGTCGTCCATACGCAGAGCGACGCGGGGGTCCCGCAGCAGCGCCTTGGCCTTGAGCGAGGCGTGCCAGGTCGTGAACACGATCTTGCACGCGCCGTCCGCAGTCTCGTCCAGGAGGAACCACACCGGGGTCACGTGGGGCCGTCCGTCCCTGTGGTGGGTCGCCAGCTTCGCGGTACGCGTGCCGGCGAGTACGAACGACCGCCACTGCTCTTCGGTCATGGGTCGCATCGGTTTCGCGCCTTCAGGTCACGGACGGGTTCTCAGTCCTCCCCGGCCAGTTCGTACATGCCGTTCCCGTCGAGGTAGTGGATGGTGCCGATGTCACGCATCACGACCTCCTCCATCTCGTGGAAGAGCCGCACGAAGCCCACGTACGTCATGTCGTCGGTGGTGGGGACGAGTTCGCCGCCGACGGGTACGAACTGCGAGAAGTCGTAGAAGCTTTCCAGCTTCTTGATGCCGTTTGTCGTCATGGATCTCGCGCACTGCGATGGTCGCTGTCACCACAGCGGCCCGGGCCAGGCCCAGGACATCCCGGGCGGAGTCCAGATCACGGTGGGGCAGGCGCACGACGACATCCGTGGCGCACTCGATGAGGTGCAGAGCCGCCCTGGCCAAGGAGTCGTCGCAGGGATAGCTCTGCTCCACTGCGGTGCGTGCGCTCTTCAGGAGTGCGGCCGCGTTGATCGTCTCGATGTTGTCCAACTTGCCTCCTAGGTCGGCAGTGACTGCGTCACCTGATGCGTCAGTCGATGGCATCGTTGATCCGTTGGCGGAGCCCCACCAGCAGCTCGAGGGCTTCGTATCCGTGGTCCCGGTGACACCTACGGCTGCCTGCTCGTCCAGAAGGCGTCGAGATGCGGCAGGAGTACGTGGTGGCTGGACCAGGACCACTCTGCTGGAGTCGCCGGGCGCCCGGGAGGGTCAAAGGCGTGCAGGTGCAGAGTTCTGCTGCGTGCGAGCGGCGGGGAGAGGTGGCTGAGCTCGTCGGCTTCCCGGCCGCTGGGCCTGGGCGGGATCATCCGGTAGCTGGTCACCTGAGGTGAAACGCGAGACGGCCGGGGCCGCCACCCCCCACAGGAGAGGCCCCGGCCGTCGCGCGGTACGGGCCGCGCGGCGGCCCGTACTTCCTTCAGCGTCATGAGTGCGGTTTCTGTCACACCCTGTCGAACCGCCTGCGGATCACGAGCCAGTTGCATTTTGTACGGACATGGACGAGCAGCGGTTTCAGGTCGTAACGTGCCTTTCGCGCCGGGCGCGGAAGTTGACTGATCAACCCCTCGACGGCTCGAAGCGGCGACCATCGATCGCGACCATGTATTGAGGATTCACGGGTGCTGGGGGACGACGCGGAGTTGACTGCCGCGGTGCTTGCGGCACAGGACGGGGACGAGACCGCGTTCCGGACTGTGTACCGCGCGGTGCACCCGCGGCTGCTCGGATACGTCCGGACGCTGGTCGGCGATCCGGACGCCGAGGACGTGGCCTCCGAGGCCTGGCTCCAGATAGCCCGTGACCTGGACCGTTTCGACGGAGACGCGGACCGTTTCCGCGGCTGGGCGGCCCGGATAGCCCGCAACCGCGCCCTCGACCACATCCGGATGCGCGGCCGCCGCCCCGCCATCGGCGGCGACGAGACCGAGCTGACCGGGAAGCCCGCCGAGTCGGACACCGCGGGCGAGGCCATCGAGGCGCTGTCCACCGACACCACCCTCTCGCTCATCGCACGGCTGCCCCAGGACCAGGCCGAGGCAGTGGTGCTGCGGGTGGTGGTCGGCCTGGACGCCAAGACCGCCGCCGAGACCCTCGGCAAGCGCCCCGGCGCGGTACGGACGGCCGCGCACCGGGGTCTGAAACGGCTCGCCGAGCTCCTCGGCGAGGATCCGGAATCGGCCGGCGCGCTCGATGCCCTGCCGCCGCAGCGAGAACCGCAGGACAGTGCGGTGACGTCCGCGAGTGTGACGCATATGCGCCCGCGGACGCAGAAGGACATGTGATGGCCGACGAGAGCTACGGGTGGCTGGACCTCGAGACAGCGGAGCGGTTGCTGCGCGGCGAGTCACTGGAAGCTGTCGACGAGGCCGCCCGCGACCAGGCCGAGCGGCTCGCGAAAACGCTCGACGCGCTGACCGCCGAACCGGCTCCGACCAGCGGCGCACTCCCCGGTGAGGAGGCCGCGCTGGCCGCGTTCCGCAAGGTGCGCGCGGATCGTGCGGACGACTGGGTGAGCCCGCCCGCCCCGGGCCGGCGCCCGGCCGAAGCCCGTTCCGCCGATGCCGGGCTCGTGCGGATCGGCGCCCCCGACGCGAGGTCCGGCCGGGCCCGCCGGCGGCGTCCCGCGCACCTCGGGCTGGCCGCCGTACTGGCCGTCGGGATGGTGGGCGGAGTGGCCGTCGCGGCCGGATTCGGGGTCCTGCCGCACGTCGGGGACGGCGAACCGGAACCCGCGGCCTCGGTGTCGGCCGCCGCCACCCCGGACCGCCCGCCCGTCTCGCCGTCGGCCCCGGCCCCCCACGTCGCGCCCTCGCCCGAGGGCTCCCCCTCCGGTGGGACCGGCTCCCGGGACACGGCACGCGACGACACCGGCTCGGCCCCCGGCACGGGCGCGGACGGGCGCGGTGTACGGCCCCGCGGTGACGGAAACGCGGCTGCCTCGGCCTGCCGGGACGTGCGCGCCGGGAAGAAGCTCGACCCGACCCGCAAACGTGCCCTGGAGGGTGCGGCGGGCGGGACCTCGCGGGTGTGGACCTACTGCATGGGCGTCCTGTCCGGCGTCGGCACCCGGGGCGACGCCGAGTCGGTCCCCGACGACCGCAAGAGCGACGGCAAGGGCGACGGCAAGAGCGACGGCAACGGCGAGGACACCGGCAACCACGAGGACAACGACAAGAGCGGCCACGGCGACCGGAACGGCCACGGGGACGGAAACGGGAACGGCCATGACGACGGCCAGTTCGCGCCCCCTCGCCGGAACCACCACGACCCCGACGGCGGCACCGCCGGCGCCCCGCTCGCCTCGCCCGGGGCAACGATGTCACCCACCCCGCGGCCGAACCCGTCGTACAGCGCGATCTGACCGCTTCCCGCGCCGCTGACCTGCGCTTTTCTCACCCACCGCGGTTTCGGTCGCGGTGGGTGTGACGTTTTCGGTCGCTGCGGCGCAGTATGGAGTGAGCCGACTGGTCATCGGCCGTCGCACAGAGCCGGGGTTCCCCCCGTACCTACGGCTCGTGCACCTCGGCGCGGGCGGGACACGTTCCCCCGGTCCCGTCCGCGCCCCTGATCCTCGTCGCGGAACTCACCAGTGCACGACGACCTTGTCGCCGTTCCTCACCTGGGCGAACAGGTCCGCGATCGCCGCCTCGTCCCGCACGTTGACGCAGCCGTGCGAGCCGCCCGCGTATCCGTGGGCGGCGAAGTCGGCCGAGTAGTGCACCGCCTGGCCGCCGCTGAAGAACATCGCGTACGGCATCGGGGAGTCGTAGAGCGTCGACACATGGTGCCGTGACTTCCAGTAGACGCTGAACACACCCTCACGGGTCGGGGTGCCCACCGAGCCGAAGCGGATCGGCACGGTCATGACCGTCCGTCCGTCGATCATCCAGCGCAGGGTCCGGCTGGTCTTGCTGATGCACAGCACCCGCCCGGTCAGACAGCGCGCGTCCGGCGCGTCGGCCGGCTGGCCGCCCATCAGATACAGCTCCCACTTGCCCGGCTCGTGCGTCATGTCTTTCAGCCGCTTCCAGGTGACCGTGTCGGTCCTCCCGGTCCTCGGCAGGCCGCGCTTGCCCTGGAACCCCTTCACCGCACGCTCGGTGAGATCGTCGTACGACCCCGTCGGCCCGTCGTAGAGCCAGGCGACCTGACGTAGCCGGGCCTGCAACTCCCGTACGTCCCGCCCGGAGTCGCCCCGCGACCACAGCACGGCGGGCGCGGGGGCCGCACCGGACGTGGACGTGGACGGCGTCGCACTCGGCTTCGGGTCGTCGCCGGCCGGTGGTGTGCTGCGCTGCGGGACCTCGATCCGCACCGGCAGACGCCGCTTGCCGTCCCCGTCCCCGTCGGCGGTCCGCACCGTGCAGCCGGAGGCCAGCGCCAGGACCAGCAGCGCGGCGAACGCTCTCCCCATGCCCGTACTACGCATCCGGACCCCCTGTCGTCTCACCGGCATCCCCTGAGATGTCTCCCCCCGGACGGCCGGTTGCGAACGACCCGGCGGCGCTTCGCCCGGGACCGCAATACGGTGGTGGGCATGACGCGTGAGTCGGAGTCCGGACTGCCCATCGAACCCGTCTACGGCCCCGAGACCCTCCAGGGCTGGAGCCCCGAGGAGAAGCTCGGCGAGCCGGGCGGGTACCCCTTCACGCGGGGCGTGTACCCGTCGATGTACACGGGCCGCCCCTGGACGATGCGCCAGTACGCCGGTTTCGGCACGGCGGCGGAGTCCAACGCCCGCTACCGGCAGCTGATCGCCCACGGCACCACGGGCCTGTCGGTCGCCTTCGACCTGCCCACCCAGATGGGCCACGACTCCGACGCCCCGATCGCCCACGGCGAGGTCGGCAAGGTCGGTGTCGCCGTCGACTCGATCGACGACATGCGGGTGCTGTTCGGCGGGATCCCGCTCGACCAGGTGTCCACGTCGATGACGATCAACGCACCCGCCGCCCTCCTGCTGCTCCTGTACCAACTGGTCGCGGAGGAGCAGGGGGTGCCGGCGGACCAGCTCACCGGCACGATCCAGAACGACGTGCTGAAGGAGTACATCGCGCGGGGCACGTACATCTTCCCGCCGAAGCCCTCCCTGCGCCTGACCGCGGACATCTTCAAGTACTGCGGGGCCGAGATCCCGAGGTGGAACACGATCTCGATCTCCGGCTACCACATGGCCGAGGCGGGCGCCTCCCCGTCGCAGGAGATCGCGTTCACGCTCGCCGACGGCATCGAGTACGTGCGTACGGCGGTCGCGGCCGGCATGGATGTCGACGACTTCGCACCCCGCCTGTCCTTCTTCTTCGTCGCGCGGACGACGATCCTGGAGGAGGTCGCCAAGTTCCGTGCCGCCAGGCGGATCTGGGCGAAGGTGATGCGGGACGAGTTCGGGGCGCGGAACCCGAAGTCGCTGATGCTCCGCTTCCACACGCAGACGGCCGGCGTGCAGCTGACGGCCCAGCAGCCGGAGCTCAACCTGGTCCGCGTCGCCGTCCAGGGCCTGGCGGCGGTCCTCGGCGGCACGCAGTCGCTGCACACCAACTCCTTCGACGAGGCCATCGCGCTCCCGACCGACAAGAGCGCCCGGCTGGCGCTCCGTACGCAGCAGGTCCTCGCCCACGAGACCGACGTCACGGCCACCGTGGACCCCTTCGCGGGCTCGTACGCCGTCGAGAGGATGACCGACGACGTCGAGGCGGCCGCACTGGACCTGATGCGAAGGGTCGAGGACCTCGGGGGCGCGGTCGCCGCCATCGAGCACGGCTTCCAGAAGAACGAGATCGAGCACAACGCCTACCGCATCGCCCAGGAGACCGACTCCGGCGAGCGGGTGGTCGTGGGCGTCAACCGCTTCCGGCTCGACGAGGAGGAGCCGTACGAGCCGCTCCGCGTCGACCCCGCCATCGAGGCCCGGCAGGCGGAGCGGCTGGCCCGGCTCCGTGCCGAGCGCGACCGGTCCGCGGTGGACGCGGCCCTCGCCGCCCTGAAGAAGGCGGCGGAGGGCGAGGACAACGTCCTGTACCCGATGAAGGACGCGCTGAAGGCCCGGGCGACGGTGGGCGAGGTGTGCAACGCGCTGCGCGAGGTGTGGGGTACGTATGTCCCCTCGGACGCGTTCTGAGTGCGACAGTGTGCGACAGTCGTACGCGGTGAAGGTGTCGTTCGCTAGCGCGTGACGCCTCGGCCGACGTACTCCGTCAGCTTCGAGGCGTCCTCGCCCGCCCACCCCACATAGCCGTCCGGCCGCACCAGGAACAGCCCCTTCCCGTACGACGGTTGCTCGTCACCGGTGACCACCCGCACCGACTCCGGCAGCTCCGGAGCCTCGGCCCCGACCGCCACCAGTGTCCAGTGCGGGCCCCGGAACGCGTCGAAGAGCCGTGTGCCCGCCAGCTTGCCGTCGGGGGCGCGGTCGCCCGCACGGAGTCCGTCCGGTGCCGTCCGTGTCTCCTGAGTGAGGGACGAGTCCCGGTAGCCCAGGCCCAGTTGGCGGGTCGCCTCACCCCGGCGGACCTCTCCCCGGTGCACGCCCGTCGAGATGCCGAGCATCTGCGCGGCGATGGGGCGGCGTTCCTCCTCGTAGGTGTCCAGGAGGGCGGCCGGGGCACCGCCCCGCAGCACCGCGCCCAGCTTCCAGCCCAGGTTGTAGGCGTCCTGGACGCTCGTGTTCAGGCCCTGGCCGCCCGCGGGGGAGTGGACATGGGCCGCGTCACCGGCGAGGAAGACCCGGCCCGAGCGGAAACGGTCCGCGAGGGCCGCGCGGGGCCGGAAGTCGGAGGCCCAGCGGACCTCGGTCACCGACTCGGGGGCCAGGTGGGAGCGGGCCGCGACGACCGCGCGGATGGCGTCGAGGGACAGGTCCACCCGCGTACCCTCCGGGAACTGGGCGACGACCTGGAAGTCCTCGGTACCGGCGAGCGGGCAGATCGCGAGGTAGCCGCTCTCGCCGCGCGGCGGGAAGATGTGCCAGTTGTCCCGGTCGAGGCCGGTGATGCGGACGTCCGCGACGAGGAGGGGGTTCGGGTCGACCGTCTCGCCGGTCATGCCGATGCCGAGCGTCCGGCGGACGACGGAGCGCCCGCCGTCGCCGGCGACCACGTACCGGGCGCGGACGTCCGCTCCCGCCGCGAAGCGCACGGTCACCCCATCGGAGTCCTGCTCGAACCCCACGACCTCCCGGCCGAAGGACACCCGCCCGCCCAACTCCTCCAGCCGTGCGAACAGCACCTCCTGGGTGTGCCACTGCGGCACCATCCACGGTGCGTTGTACGGCGAGTCCTCCGTCACCTCGGCCTCGTCGAACATCCGGTGCTCGCCGACCCGCTCACCGTCCTGCCAGACCATCCCGACCGGGTAGCTCCCGCCGACCGCGAGGATCGCGTCGAGCACGCCGAGATCGTCGAAGACCTCCATGGTGCGCGGCTGGAGGCCCTTGCCGCGTGACCCCGGGAACAGCCGGTCCGCCTTCTCCACGACCAGCGCGTCCACCCCCCGCCGGGCGAGGTCGATACCGAGGGCGAGACCCGTGGGGCCCGCGCCGACGACCAGTACGTCCGTGTTCATACCCATCTCCTTAACGCTGTTAAGTGCTGCTGTCGTCGAGAGTGCCCTTAACGCTGTTAAGCTGTCAAGCGTGAGTACCGAGAAACGCCCGCCCCTGGACCGCGCCCGGGTAGCCGACACCGCCCTGAAGCTCCTGAACGAGGTGGGCCTGGACGGCCTCAGCCTGCGGGCCATCGCCAAGGAACTCGACGTCAAGGCCCCTGCCCTGTACTGGCACTTCAAGGACAAGCAGGCGCTGCTCGACGAGATGGCGACGGAGATGTTCCGGCGCATGGTCGCCGGGACCGCACTCGACCCGTCCGACACCTGGCGGGAGCGGCTCCTCAAGTCCAACCGCGGACTGCGCACCGCCCTGCTCGGCTACCGCGACGGCGCCAAGGTCTACAGCGGCTCACGCTTCACGGGCCTGGTCCACGTCGAGCAGATGGAGGAGACCCTCCGGCTCCTCACGGCGGCCGGATTCACCCTCGCCCAGGCGGTCCGGGCCACGTCGACGTCGTACCTCTACACGCTCGGCTTCGTGACCGAGGAACAGGGCGTGGAGCCGCTGCCCGGCGAGCGCCGCGAAGGCTTCGACGTGGCGGAACGCGCCCGCGCGATGGCCGGCTTCCCGTTGTCGGCGGCGGCGGGCGCGGAGATCTTCCAGGACTTCGACCAGCACTACGAGGAGGGCCTGGCGCTGGTGATCGCGGGAATCGAGAACCAGTACCGGCCTACCGGGCCCGCACCTTCCGCACCGCGCGGGTGACCACGGGCGGCAGCAGATCCACGGCGATCCGCCGGGCCGGGGACCGACGCGGCTTCGGAGCGGGGGCAGGCGCGGGGGCCGGCGCGACATAGTGCCGGGAGTGAGGGAACGGCGGCGCCTGCATCTTCTGCGCCCGCGCCCGAATCAGCCGGTGACCTGCCGCCTCCTGCACGCTCAGCCCGACGTCCGTGCGCTCCCGGAGCATGGCCAGCAACTCCTCCTGCACCGGTTCCGGGTCCCCCCAGGTGCCGTAGAGCTTCTGGGTGCTGAGGCAGATCGGCCGCAGCCCGCGGTTCAGCACGGCCTCCCACACGGCGACGGAGACACCGGGCGTGTGCTCGGAGCGGAAGTCGTCCAGGACGACGAGCCCGTCCGGCAGGAGGATCTCGCGTGCCGCGCCGATGTCGTCGCGCACGTGCTCGTACAGGTGTGAGGCGTCGATGTGGACGAAGCGGCAGGTGTCCGCCTTCACCTCGCCGGAGATGACCGAGGTGGGGGCCTCGATCACCCTCGGCAGGGTGTCGTGGAAGGAGAGGTAGTTGCGCTCGAAGGTCTCGCGGGTGAGGGAGGCGTACGACTTGGAGGTCTCCGCGCGGTTCGCGCCGTCGGGGGCCTCGCCGCCGAACAGGTCACAGACGGTGAACGCCTCGCCCGGGCGCAGATGGTGCCCGAGCAGGATCGCGCTCTTGCCCATGTAGACGCCGAGTTAGAGGAGGTCTCCGGTGAGCTGCTGTTTCTCCAGGAACCAGGTGAACAGCACCTGGTCGAGCGGCGGGAACCAGCCGGGGACGTCCTTCAGTTCACCGGGGGGCCTGGGGGTCTGCTGTGAGTCGGCCATGAGTCATGCTTGCTCGCCCACGCCCGGCCCAACTGGCGGCCCGCTGAACGTCCGGTGAACAGCTTCAGAGCCGGCGGGCCAGCGCCGAGCGCAGACGTGGGGTCAGCGGCTTCTCGACGTAGCGGTTCATCAGCCGGGCCAGCAGCAGCATCCCCGCGATCGTCAGCGCGAAGGTCCCGGCCGCGGGCACGCCGAGGCGGACGTGCAGCTCGTGCACGACCACCCAGCCCAGGTGCTCGTGCACCAGGTAGAAGGGGTACGTCAGCGCCCCGGCCACCGTCAGCCAGCGCCAGTTCGCCCAGCCCAGCCAGCCCAGCGCGATCGCCGCGACGGCGAGGAAGCCGAAGGCCACCACCAGCACGATGCCCAGCGTGGTGCGGTGGGCGAAGGCGTTCGGGTCGGACGCGTTCCACAGCGAACGGACCGCGTAGTGCTGCCCGATCAGGAAGCTGACCGCGACGATGCCCCACGCGTACACGTCCCGCCGGTCGCGGTGGACGAGGTAGAGGCCGACACCGCCGATGAAGAAGGGGGCGTACTCGGGCATGAACACCACGTCGAGCAGCGGCTGATGCGCGGTCTGGGTGATCGCCGCCGCCAGCGTCCAGCCCGCACAGAACATGATCACCCGGCGCCGGTTGGCCCCGGGCAGGACCACGCACAGCGCGAACAGGACGTAGAAGCGGACCTCCGCTCACAGCGTCCAGCACACCCCGAGCACCCGGTCCACGCCCAGCGGCTGCTGAAGCATGGTCAGGTTCACCAGGACATCGCTCGGCGACAGCGCCTCGTAGGCGACCACCGGCAGCGCGAACACCGCCGTGACCAGCAGAACGGCGAACCAGTACGCGGGCAGGAGCCGGGAGGCGCGGGAGGCGAAGAACGACTTCAGGGGCCGCCCCCAGCCGCTCATGCAGATCACGAATCCGCTGATCACGAAAAAGACCTGGACGCCGAGGCAGCCGTACGAGAAATACGTGTGCAGCGTGGGGAACTGCTGTTGTGCGGAACTTCCCCAGGCCTTGGTGATCTCGCCGCCCCGGCCGCCGTAGTGGTACGACGCCACCATCAGCGCGGCCACCAGCCGCAGTCCGTCCAGGGCCCGCAGCCGGCTCTCGCGGGGGCGTGGTGCGGACGGCGGCGCTACGGGTTGCGGCCCTTCCGGCCGCCGGGGCAGGTCGGCCGCCGGCCGGACGGTCATGCTGGTCACGGAAATCCCCTTCGCAAGCTCTGCGGAGCCTATGGCACTCCTGTGGAGGTGCCTCAGCACGTTAGTCCGAATCACGGCGATGTCTTACTCGCCGGGTCAACCATTGGCCGCCTGGTCCCGGTGAGTTCACCTGTACGTCGTTTTGGCTTTCTAAGTTCGCCCAGAATCCCCCCACGTCGCGATAAACCCGTGAACTTGTCTTTGCTTTGGCAAGAAAACAACAGGAGTGCCATGACGACGGTCCAGAAGAGGCGTGCACGCGCGCGTGGAGGGGAGCTGGACGAGTGCCTGCGCGCCTGCGCGGCGCACAGCGGCAAGGTCGTCGGCAGTGTCGACCGGCGCCGCGTCGAACTCAGCGAACAGCTGCGCAAGCTGCTCGTCGTGTGGGGGACGACCGCCACCGCGGCCCCCGCGACGCCCGCCCCGTCCGGTGCGACGGCCCTGCTCAAGCGGGCCGTCAAGGGCGCCGCGGCCCCCACCCCCGGCATCCCCGCCGAACTGCTCGACGCCTTGCTCGCCGTCGCCAACAAGGCCCTGGAGTGCGGGTACGACGACGAGCTGAACCTCGCCCTGATCATCAGCGACACCGTCCTCGCCCAGCGCAAGAACTCCCGGGCCGGCTGGCGGCTGCGCGCCCGGCTCCTGGAGGCGCTCGGTGAGGACGCCGAGGCCCTGGAGGCGTACGAGCGCTATCTCGCCCTCACCGACGACGACGGCTTCGGCGTCCGCGCCCGGATCGCGGGCCTGCGCATCGCGGGGGAGAAGGAACGAGAGCTCCTCGACCTCCTGAAGCGCCAGGTCCCCGGCGCCCGCGCCTTCGCCGCCCGCCCCGCCACCGACGTGTGGGCCGAGGGCCTCGCCGCGCACGCCGTCGGAGACTGGGCCGAGGCCGAGCCCCGGCTCGTGGGAGCGCTCCTCTCGCTGACCGACGAGAGCGCCCCGGTGCAGGAACGCCAGGAACTGCTCAGCCAGTACCTCGACCTGCGCTCCACCGAGGACAGCGACCTCACCGCCTTCACCGAGGCCGTCGCGCTCTACGCCGAGCAGCGCCGCAACCGCATGCGCGGTCCGGTCGCCGACCCGACCGTGGGCGGTGTGCAGTGGATCACCCTGGGCGAGTTCCGCAACCTGATCGCCGGCAAGTCGATCTGCCTGATCGCCAACTCCGGCCGGGTGGGCGCCAGTTCGATGGGCGCCGAGATCGACGCGTACGACCTCGTCGTCCGCTTCAACTCCTACCGGATCGACCCGAAGCACACCGGCAGCAGGACCGACATCCACGCCACGATCCACAAGCACGGCTTCAACTGGGACCAGCACGTCACCACCCGGCTCGTCTTCGGCGGGGTCTCCGGCGACTGGAAGTACTCGCTGCGCAACCGCCTGGTGCCCGGCGCCCAGACCTACCTCGGCGACGAGTCGCTGCGCTGGCCCGTGCGCAACATCGGCAAGGTCTCCACCGACGTCTGGTCCGGCATCCCGACCACCGGCTTCAACATGCTCTACCTGTTGGACTTCCTCGACGTCAGCCCGAAGCTCGACCTGATCGGCTTCGACTTCTACGAGAGCGGCCCCTACCGCGTCCAGGAAGCGATGAAGCTCGCCATCACCTCCGTGCACGAGTACACCAGCGAGAAGGCATGGGTCATGGAGCGGGCCCAGAGCGTGACCGACATGAGGATCTCCCTGCGATGACCATCAACTCCCTTGCCGGGACCGCCGCCCCCCTGGCCCCGGTGACCGACGCCCACGCCCTCACCGGCAAGCGCAGGATCGCCTTCGCCAGCTTCGTCGACGAGAACTACCTGCCCGGCTTCCTCGCCCTGCTGCGCAGCCTCGCCCTGTCGAACCCGGGCGTGTGCGAGGACTTCGTCGTCCTCTACGACGACCTGCGGCCCGGCTCGATCGCCCGGATCCGCGCACTGCACCCGCGGATCGTTCTCAGGCGGGTCGACGCCGACCGCTACGACGCGTACAAGAAGGGCGACCAGGACAACTACCTGGTCCGCAAGGCGTACTTCATCCTGGACGTCTTCAGGATCCGTGAGTACGACACCGTCATCACGCTCGACACCGACATGGTCGTCCTCGGCGACCTGAGCGAACTCCTCCGACTGCGCGAGGGGCTGGCGGCCGTCCCGCAGTTCTTCTACGGGCAGCACAAGCTCAACTCCGGTCTGCTGGTCATCCAGCGCGAGTACCTGAGCGACGCGTTCTGCGCCCGGCTCGACAAGTGCGGCCGCTCCGGTGACTACGAGCTCGACAAGCACGACCAGGGCATCCTCAACGCCGTCCTGGACGGCGACTTCGTGCGCCTCGACGCCCGTTACAACTTCGTCAAGCGGCGCCTCTCGGGCGATCTGCCCGTCCCCGACGACACCGCGATCCTGCACTTCACCGGCCGCCACAAGCCCTGGCAGGGCGGCGAGAGCGGCTACAGCCGGGCCGAGGACCGCTGGCGCGAGTTCGAGCTGTCCGACGCCGACTTCCACTCCGCGTACCTGGAGTCCGCCGGCGCACTGCACCACGACCTGATCGTGCACTACGGCACCCCGCACGTGGCCCGCACCGGGGACGTCGAGGCCGCTCGCAAGGTGGCCGCCGCGCACATCGCGTCCGGTGACTACCAGGACGCCGTCGACATCCTCTCGAGCGTCCGCATCCCCCTCGACGAGGCCTGGCCGCACGAGGTCCTCGGCCACGCCCTGATGAGCGTCTCCCGCTACGAGGAGGCGAGGACACAGCTCCTGCTGGCCGCCGCCGCCCCCAACCGGGCCGCCACCGCCTACGCCCGCCTCGCCCAGATGGCCTGGGTGCACGGCGACCACAGCGAGGCTCTGACGTACGCCACGGCCGGCATGTCCGTGGACCCGACGCACCGCCCCAGCCGCCTGTGGGCGCAGCGCGCGGCCGCCGTACCGGCACAGGAACTGGGCGCCCCCGAGGACCAGTTGTCGCATGTCGCCTTCTACATGGACCGCCAGGGCAACGCCGGCGACAAGCTCCTCCCGGAGAGCGTCCGCTCCGCCTTCGGCCCGGACACCACCTCCCGCCGCTGGCACTCCGTGCACGCCCACCGTCTCTTCGACGAGGCCGCCCTCCAACGCGTCAACCGCCGCCGCGGCCTGGTCATCGGCGGCGGCGGGCTGTTCATCCCGGACACCATGCCCAACGGCAACAGCGCCTGGCAGTGGAACGTCCCGGACGAGCTGCTCCAGCGCATCGACGTCCCCGTCGCGGTCTTCGCCGTCGGCTTCAACGCCTTCGACGGCCAGTCCTACCGCGCGAACCGCTTCCGGGACTCGCTGCGTCTGCTCGTCGAGCAGTCCTCCTTCTTCGGTCTGCGCAACCACGGCTCGATCGAGAAGGTCCGGGCCATGGTCCCGGCCCACCTGCACGACAAGATCCGCTTCCAGCCCTGTCCGACGACCGTCGCCCGACAGCTGGTGCCCGGCTGGCAGGACCCGGCCAAGCGCGACGACACCATCCTCATCAACGCCGCCTACGACCGCGCGGGCCTGCGCTTCGGCCACGACTACGGCTACTTCCTGGCCCAGATGGCCCAGGCCGTACGGGACCTCGGCAAGCTGGCCGAGGTGCAGTGCGTGGCGCACTCCCTCGACGACGAGAAGATCGTCTTCGACCTGCGCCGCGAGCACGGCATCTCGATGCCGGTCATCCCGATGTACGACTTCGAGAACAAGGAGATCCTCGACCTCTACGCCCGCACCAAGCTGGTCATCGGCATGCGCGGCCACGCGGGAATGATCCCCTTCGGCGTCGGCACCCCGATCATCAGCCTGATCTCGCACCCGAAGATGGCGTACTTCCTGCGGGACATCGAGCGGCCCGAGTGGGGCGTCTCGGTCCACGACCGCCACCTCGCCGCGCGTCTGGTGGAGCGCTCGACGGAGCTGCTCGCCGACCACGACAGGACGGTCGCCGACGTCCACGGCCGCCAGCAGGAGCTGTGGAAGGTCACCGAGGCGAACGCGGCCGACCTCCGGGTCATCCTGGGCGGCTGACCGTGACGAGCACCCTGGCCGGCGATGCCACCGTCGCCCGGCCCCGTACCACCGGCCGCCGCTCACCCCAGTGGTGGGCGGCGGCCGCCCTGCCGTCCGCGGTGGCCGTGGTGTACACGGCCCTCACCCGCGGCCTGACGGGCGATCTCCACTACGTCCTCGCCGCCCTGCGCACCGGCCGCGCGGCCGGCTACTCGCCGTCGGAGGTCTTCACCCACCGCCCGTATTTCTACCGGTGGTTCGTCGCGCTGCTGGACCGGCTCGCCTTCTTCGGGAGCACGGCGGTGCGCGAGGCGACGATGAACGTGGCCGGGGTCCTCCTGGCCATCGCCGCCGGCTACGCACTGCACGCCGCGCTGGTCCGCCGCGTGGGCGCCCGCGAGGCTGCCCTTACGGCCGGCGCCACAGGACTGGTCCTGGCGCTCGCGCCCCGCAACGACTTCCTCCAGCCGGAGTGGGCGGCCGTCGTCCTCACGGTGTTCGGGGCGGCCGCCGCGCTCGGCCTCCGGCGGCCCTGGCCGGCCGCACTGCTCGCCGCGCTCCCGTTCGGCCTCGCGGTGATGATGAAGTACTCCACCGCCGCGACCGCCGCGATCGGCGTGCTCCTCGTCTACGCGGTCGACCGGGGCCGGGCGGTACGCGTCGCGGTGCTCGGGGTGCCCGCCGCACTGGCCCTGTTCGGCATCAGCGTGCTGGCCGGCAGCCACGAGTGGCAGTGGACCGAGGACATGCCGCAGATCAACCAGTCGGCACTGAGCCGCACCGGCATCCGGCCGCACTTCATCCTCGACCGCTCCCTGGACTTCCTCGCCGACCGCGCGGTGACCAGTCCGGTCCTGCTGCTCCTGCCGGGCGCGCTGCTGCTGGTCCTGACCCGGGTCCGGGGCCGGCTGCGGCGGGCCGAACTCCTGGCGGTCGCCGCGCTCATCGGCCTCGCCGCGCAGGCGGTCGTGGTCGTCCAGGGCAACTGGTTCCTCTACCACGGGGCCCAGATGCCGGTCGTGGCCGCGGTGGTCTGGGGCGTCGCGGTCGGGGGAGCGCGCCGCTCGCCGCCGTGGTGCTTCGGGGCCGTATCGCTGCTGTACGGCGTGGCGCCCGTGGTGTATGCGCAGTTGCCCAGGGGAGCGCAGCGGTCGTGGGAGGTGTGGGCGGCGGGGCTGGTCGCGCTGCTCGCGGCCGTGCTGGACGTGGTGCTGGAGAAGCGGCTGCGGAACCGGTCGGCCGTCCTGGTCGCCCTGTCCGGCGTGGTGCTGCTGGCCGCGAGTATCTGGCCCGGCTCCCCGCACCTGGTGCAGTACGGCAAGGTCACCGTCACCGGCGCCGAGTACCTGACGTCGCAGCGGCGGGCCGCCGAGGACGCCGACCGCATCCGTGCCGAGCTGCCCGCCGGAGCCCCGGTGCTGTACCTCGCCTTCGGTGAGACGGCGTACGACGTCGGCCACCCGGCCCGGTGCCGCTACCCGATCGCCACGTTCCTCCAGCGCACCCGCTACCTGCCGGACGTGGCCGAGTTGACGTCGTTCAAGGAGAACGCCGACTGCGTCGACCACGACCCGGCCCCGTACGCCGTCCTGGAGCGGCCCTGGTTCCAGCCGGGCCGCGTGGACCCGGAGCTGTGGCGCCGGGTCACCGCGGTGTACGACTGCCCGCGCGGCGAGGAGGGCGAACGGCTGGTGCTGTGCGTCAGGCGCTGAGCCCCAGGGACCTGACGACCTCGCGGGCCATGGCCACCGAGTAGCTCTGACCCCGGTCCTGCGGGTAGATCTGGGCCATGGTGGCCAGCGTGACCCGGCTCATCGGTGTCTCGTGGGCCGGGATCAGCGCACGGTACTCCGGCGTCACCACCGGCTGGGCGAACCCGGCCTTCGAGAAGTGCCAGTCCTTGATCCAGGACTTCTCGAAGGCCGGGTTGATCCGCTTCAGATACGGCACGAACGTGTCGAGCAGTTCACTCGGCTCGGTGGTGAAGCGCCAGTCCTCGCGCTCCACGTAGTTGCCGACGTAGAGGATGTGCCGCCCGCCGTAGACGGCCGGGTCGATCATCTTGGTGTGTTCGACGACCGCGAGGAAGGGGAAGTCGGGCTCGTTGATGTTGAGCCAGTAGTACGGGATCGCACTGCGGTCCAGTTCCAGCACGAAGCAGGTGGCGCCCAGGTACTGGTTCTTCCACACCGTGTCGTCGGCCGGCAGTCCCGCCGCCTTCGCGAAGGCCGGCTGCGGGGTGGTGACGATCAGGTGGTCGAACTCGTAGGCGGAACCGTCCGCGCAGCGCACCGACACCAGGTCGCCGTCCTGCCGAATCGTGGTGGCCGCCTTGCCGAACTCCACCTTGCCGCCGTGCTCCTCGATGCCGTCCCGCAGCGCCGCGTAGACCCGCTCGAACCCGCCGTCCACATAGCCGAGTTCGAAGGTCCGGCAGTGGATCCGGGCCCACAGCCAGGCCATCGACACCTGTTCGGCGCGGTCGCCGAACTTGCCGGTCAGCAGGGGCTCCCAGACGGCCGCGGTGGCCTTCTTCCCGGCCCACTTGCGCAGCCAGGCCAGCGCGGTGAGGTCGTTGTAGCGGTCCCCCTTGCGCACCGCCTTGAGCACCGCCGAGGAGCCGGCGAAGCGCACCGCGTCGACCGGGCCGAACTCCGGGAAGCGCACCATGTCGAACGGCGTGGTGAAGTCGATCAGCCTGCCGGCCCGGTAGATACCGGTGGTCGGCCGGTGGAAGCGCAGCGCGTCACCGAGCCCCAACTCCTCGATCAGCGCGATCATCGCCTTGTCGCTGCGGAAGATGTGGTGGTAGTAGCGCTCCAGGGGAACCCCACCGACCTCCAACGAGGCGGCCAGGCCGCCGAGTTCGTCCGCCGCCTCCAGGATGGTCAATTGGTGGCCGGCGCGTACGGCGTCCCAGGCGGCCGTCAGGCCGCTGGCGCCGGCGCCGATGATGCCGAGGTTCATGCGAAGCTCCACTTTCTGTTGAGCACGAACTGGAGCGCCAGGACCAGCGGCAGTGAACCCGCCTTGACCAGATTGGCGTCGATCCCCAGACCGTCGGTGAAGGCGAGGAACAGCAGGTTCGTCAGGGCGATGCCGGTCAGCCCGACGGCGTAGAACCGCAGGAAACGGACCACGAGCCGGTCGCGGCGCTCGAAGGTGAACCTGGCGTTCAGCGCGAAGTTGCTGGCGATGCCGAGCGTGGTGCTCAGCCCGTTGGCGACCTGCTCGTTCATCCCCGCGAGGTTGTGCAGCAGCAGGAAGACGACCAGGTCGAGGGCGACACCGCTGCCGCCGATGAGGGTGTAGCGCAGGAGTTGCCGGGTGATCCGGGGCGGGGCGGGCGCGGGGGCGGTCTCAGTGGTCACCGTCACCGCCGACGACCTCGCGCACCAGATACAGCGGCCGGCCCTGTGCCTCGCTGTAGATGCGCCCTATGTACGCCCCGATGACACCCAGCGACAGCATCTGCGTGCCGCCCAGGAACAGCACGACGCACATCAGCATCGTCCAGCCGGAGACGGTGATGTCGGGCCGGAAGAACTTCATGGCCAGCGCGTAGACGATGCCGAGCAGCGACAGCGCGAGCACCACGAAGCCGAGCCGGGTGATCATCTTCAGCGGGGCGGTGGAGAAGCTGGTCACACCGTCGATCGCGAGCCTGGCCATCTTGCGCAGCGGGTACTTGGTCTCGCCCGCGAACCTTTCGTCGCGGTCGAAGGCGACCTCGGTCTGCCGGTAGCCCATCGAGGCGACGATGCCGCGCACGAACCGGCTGCGCTCGCGGTACCTGCGCAGTTCGTCGGCGACCCGCCGGTCCAGGAGCCGGAAGTCCCCGGTGTCCAGCGGGATGTCCACGTCGGTGGAGGAGCGCAGGACGCGGTAGTACAGGTGCGCGGTGGCCCGCTTGAACGCGCTGTCCTGCCGGGAGCGCCGGCGCGCGTGCACGATCTCGGCCCCCTCGCGCCAGGCGTCGATCAGCTCCAGGCTGACCTTCGGCGGGTCCTGGAGGTCGGTGTCCATCACGATCACGGCGTCGCCCCGGGCGAGGTCCAGCCCGGCGGTGATGGCGAGCTGGTGCCCGAAGTTGCGCGCGAAGTCGACGACCCGGACCCGTCCGTCCCGCTCCGCGAGGCCCTTGAGCAGCTCCAGGGAGCCGTCCGTGGAGCCGTCGTTGACGTACACCAGCTCGAAGTCCAGCTCGGGGCGGCTGTCGAGGGCCGCGGTGAGCTCGGTGTGGAAGGCGGTGATGCCGTCCCGCTCGTTGTAGACGGGGAGGACGTAGGAGATCAACGGCCGCCCCCGCTCAGGCTCCGGCTCCACGGTCACGAGCGTGACCGGAGCCGGAGCCGGAGCGGGGGAAGGCGGACGTATGTCCTGTTGGGTCATGTTGCGGGAAGTTATGGAGCTCCCGTGAACCGCGGCCCAACAACCCGCGTCGGACAGGAGTCCTCCCTGTTTCTCTTCGGCTTTCTTCCGCGATTTCGGGTTGCTGTGTCACTCGCGTGGGAGGAACAACAGATTCCGCGTCTTGGGCGGCCGCGGTGCGGAGGACGGAACGAGTTCGCCGTCGAGTTCAGCGATCCAGTGGGATTTGTAACCGAGCGGGTCGAATTCCGCGAGAAGCGGGTCCAGCGGGGCACCGGCGAGCGCCTCCAGCAATACGGCGGGCCGGTCGCGTTTCAGGACCTGCCGGGCGCCTTCCAGGACCGACATCTCGTGACCCTCCACGTCGATCTTGATCAGGTCCAGTTTCGTGTCGGCGAACACCTCGTCGAGGCAGACCAGGCGAATGCGCTTGAGTTGGGCGTCGTCGGTGGAGTGCTCCAGGGTGGAGCCCGTCGACAGCAGGTTTCCCGAGAAGCGGACGCTGATCTCCGCCGAGCCAGCCGCGCTGGACACACCGGCCTGGTGGAGTCGGACGTTCTGGACGCCGTTCGACCGGACGTTCACCGAGAGCCGGGCGTGGATCTGGTCCACCGGCTCGAAGGAGTGCACGGTCGCCTCCGGACGGGACAGCGCGGCGATCATCGAGAAGTAGCCGACGTGCGCGCCGACATCGGCGATCGTCGTGCTCCTCGCGGCGAGCCGGGCCCAGGTGGCGAGGCTGCCGGGCTCGTAGCCGAACCGCCCGTTCCAGAGGGTGTCGAGGGCGACGGCGTCGTCGTTCACACAGAACATGACGAACGGCGGACAGTACGGCGAGTCGATCTCGGCGTAGCCCCGATACGGGTGCTTCTTGCGGTGGACGCGGATGATGTCGCCGGTCGGGACCGGCCTGACGGATGGTGCGTGGGCCAGCATGCGGGCGTTGGCTTCATCGAGCTGGTGGATACGCATCCGGCGATGGTAGGGCCAGGTCACACGGGGTGACCTGGCCTTTTCCCCGGCGTCATGTTCCCGGCGCGCCGCGTTCACCCACGGTTTCGTTCAGCGCTTCACGGCCTTCTTCAGCGCCCGGGCCCGCCGCACCACCCGGCGCGCGGTGGAACTGCGCGGCAGGAAGGCCAGCCGCTCGGGAATGCCGCCGGGCAGGCCCAGCGAGGTGAGCCGCTTGCGCTTGAAGTAGCGCTGGGTGCGCGGCTTGAAGTGCTTGGAGAGGTACCGCTCCGCCGCCGGTCGCAGGCTCGGATAGATCTGCGGCTGCATGGTGAAGCCGACCGCGGTGACCAGGGCGTTCAGATCCCCGGCCGGGATCGCGTCCTCACTCCCGCGGCCCTCCAGGTCCGCCAGCACCGCGTCCGCCAGCACCACCGGCACCCGGTTGCTGTTCTGGTACGGCGTCAGCCGCTCGAGGAGCAGTTCGGTGCCGATGCGGGTGGCCGGCAGGTCGTAGAGGGCGGAGGCCGTGAACAGGGCGGTGGAGAAGCAGCCGACGACCAGTGCGGGCCGGGTCTTCTCGAACAGCACCTCGGCGAGCACCGGGGTGTCCAGGACGGTGAGGTCCACGCCGAGCTGCTCCGCCTCGGCCTCCAGGGCACGGCTGAAGCGGGCCGGCGCGCTGGGGTGCGGCTTGAAGACGACCGTACGGTGCCCCTTGGCGACCGCGCCCTTCAGCATCCGTACGTGCAGGGCCTCCTCCTCCTCGGGGGAGAGGATGTCCAGCGCGGAGAGGTACTGGCCGAGCAGCAGCGCCGCGTCGTCCGGCAGCGGCGGCAACTCCTCGACGGCGGCGGTGAGTTCACCCATCGCCTTGAGGAAGGCGGACGTCGGCACCACGACCGGCGGCACGCCGAACTCGGTCAGCAGCATCGGCGTGAGGCCCGCGATCAGGTCCAGGTGGAGCAGGCGCCGCACGCGCGTGCCGACCAGCGGGTCGAGCTTGCTGCGGGTGGGGCCGTAACTCATCAGCCCGTCGGCGTAGACGTCGACCGGGGCGCCGGTGAAGATCTGGGCGACGGTGAGGGCGGGGGCGACCTGGAGGGACTCCAGGACCAGTTCGACCCGGTCCTCGCCCAGGCCCCACAGCAGCCGCAGATAGCGCTCGAAGAGGGGGACGTCGTCCGGGCGGGGCGTCCAGGAGCCCGGGTGGAAGGGGCGGATGGCCTCGTTCCAGGAGAGCACCTCGTCGAAGTGGTCGCGCAGCGGCGCGAAGCCCGGCATCTCGTCCAGCGGCGTCGAAGTCTCCGGTGTCGCCGTGTTGTTGAACACCAGCAGCACCCGCCGCTCGGGTTCCTCGAAGAGGTCCGAGTCGATCGCGGCGGCCAGCGTGACCGCGCCGTACAGCGTGGAGGCGCAGAAGATCTGGGTCGTACGGGAACCGGTCGGGGGCATCACGCGGCCGCCTTCGCTGTGGTGACCCGTCGCCGCAGCCGCCGCAGCTTGGCGGAACGGCGCAGGTCCATGCTGTCGAGTACGTCACCGAGCGCATCCTGCGGCATCCGCTGTATGGCCGCCGCGCTCATCGCCCGCAGCTGCCTGGCCACGGACGGCTCCCACTTGGACTCGTCGGAGAGATGGTGGGCGATGATCGCGCAGTAGGTGCGCACCGCCTTGGGCAGCAGTTTGTCGGCGTCCCGGTCCGCCGCCGTCTCCTCGATGACCTGGTCGAAGGCGCGGATGAAGTCGAGCTGGCGGGCGTCGCCGATCTGGGTGAGGGAGGAGGCCACCCCGCGCCGGTAGAACACGCCCAGCAGGCTCACCACGGCGAACGACTCGGCCTCGCGGTGCAGCTTCCAGATCCACGGCCGGTCCTCGGCCGTGCGCAGCCCGTCGGTGAAGTGCAGCAGGCCCTTGTCGAGCAGACGGCGGTGGTAGGCGCCGGCCCACGCGTACGCGTAGTCCACGGACGTCGAGCGGTCGGCGGGCAGGATCGCGTCCCGCGGGTTCAGCACCTCGCCCCGCCGCCCGATCGGGACCCGGTGCACGGTCCGGGCGCGCGCGACGGTCTGCACATGGTCGGTGCGGACGAAGTCGCAGCCCAACTCCTCGATGGCGGCGACCAGTTGCCTGAGATAGCCCGGCGCGAGCCAGTCGTCGCCGTCCAGGAACGTCAGGTACTCGCCGCGCGCCGCGTCCAGGCCGGTGTTGCGCGCGGTGGCGAGCCCTCCGTTCGTCTCGTGGTGGAGGACCCGCACCTGGGCGACGTCCGACAGCTCCTCGGCCGCACGGTCGAGAATCGCCGGAGTTTCGTCCTTGGATTTGTCGTTCACCAGGATGAACTCGAAATCTCGGCGCGCATTCAGGCGAAGACTTCGGAGGGTGTCAGGGGCGTATTGCTGCACGTTGTAGAACGGCACGATGACGGAGAGCTTGGGCACCCGCAAAACGCTAGAAGGCGGTCCGGCAGCGGAACTTTCCGGAAAGGAGACTGGGGGTGAACTCGATGTGTCGGAACGGTGCATCCCGTGTACTTCCGAGTCCTCGGCGGGCCAGTTCGGCTCTCGGTGGGCTTTTGTTAACTTCTCGTTGATTCGCGGTTGGGCGGGACCTAGAAATTCCTTCCTAGCGTCGTCGTCGTGCCGCCAAGTACACCGAAGCCCCTTCGAATCGCCGTCCTCGCGGACTCCGACACCCGCTGGAAATGGGGTGCGCTGACCGCCGACCGCATCGCTCCGGATCCCTCCATGGAAGCCGGACGCCGAGGCGGGGCGCAAGCAGGCCCCGCGCTGGACGGATTCCTGCTGCGCGGCCGGGCCACCCCCACCGCACGCCAGCTCGAAGAGGTCGGCGTGCGCGCGGACTCTCTGCGGGAGGTCACCGCGGCCGAGTTCCTGCGGGCCATGGCCGAGACGTCGTACGACCTCGTCGTGCTGGCCCTGGTCGGCGGCGGGGTCCAGGCGATGCTGCACGGGCTGGGGCGCGTCTGGGAGGGCCTCGAGAAGCGTCCCGTCGTCGTCACCGGCTATGTCGGTGTCGTCTACGAGAAGCTCGCCGACGGCCTGCTCCTGCGGCACGGGGCCGACCTGGTCCTCGCCAACTCCCGCCAGGACGCCGAGCGTTTTCGCGCGGTGTACGAGGGCGTGGGCGCGGACGCCTCGTCCGTGACCGAGGTGGCGCTGCCGTTCCTCGGCGGTGCGGCCTACGAAGGCGAACACGCCCCGTACACCGTGGTGTTCGCGGTCCAGCCCTCGGTGCCGGACAACCGCAAGGACCGCGTGTACCTGCTGAACCGGCTCATCCGGCACGCCCGCCTCCACCCCGAGCGCGAGGTGCTGCTCAAGCTGCGCTCCCGGCCCGGCGAACACACCACGCACATCGAGGAGTTGCCGTACCAGAAGCTGGTCCAGCGACTCGAACCGCCGGCCAACTTCCGTCTGGTGTACGGCCACATGGGCGAGGTCCTGGACCGGACCGACCTGCTGGTCACCGTCAGCTCCACGGCCGCGCTGGAGTCACTGCACCGCGGCATCCCGACGGTGGTGCTGACCGACCTGGGCATCCGCGAGGTCCTCGGCAACCACCACTTCGTCGGCTCCGGCTGCCTCGCCTCCTGGGACCAACTGGACGCGGGCCACCGGCCGGTGCCCGACGAGGAGTGGGTGGCCCGCCAGGGAGTGGTCGCTGGGGGAGGTTCGTACGCGCACGCCTTCGACGGGGCGCGCGAGCGCATCACCAAGCTGCTGGCCTCGCCCGAGCTGCCCCCGCTGACCCCGTACTACACACCCGTCACCGCCCCCGGCTACCTCCCCGGCATCCTCGCCCGCCATCACCTGGGCCCCGACGGCACACCGCTGCCCGGCGCCCCCGCCCACGAAAGGGAGCCGGGCCCGGTCCGCCGGATCGTCCGCCGCGCGGCCCGCGGCGCCTACCGGCACGGGGTGCAGCGCGTGGCTCCGGTGATCCGGCGGATGGGGGAGCTGTGAACACCTTCCCAGGCCTCTCGCAAGGAGCAGACCCCATGTCCAACCCGCAAGCGGGCCAAGGCGCTTCGGTGCGCCGGGTGCTCGCGGTGATTCCCGCGCGCGGCGGCTCCAAGGGCGTGCCCGCGAAGAACCTCGCCCCTGTCGGGGGAGTGCCGCTGGTGGCACGGGCCGTACGCGAGTGCCTCGCCACCCGGCTGGTGACCGATGTCGTGGTCTCCACCGACGACCAGGCCATCGCCGCCGCCGCCCGCGAGGCCGGCGCCGAGGTCGTGCTGCGCCCCGCCGCCATCGCCGGTGACACGGCGACCTCGGAGGCGGCCGTCCTGCACGCCCTGGACACCCACGAGGCCCTGCACGGCGCGGCCGTCGACGTGGTGGTGTTCGTGCAGTGCACCAGCCCCTTCATCGTCCGCGAGGACATCGACGGGGTCGCCGCCGCGATCGTCGAGGACGGCGCGGACACCGCCGTCACCGTGGCCCCCTTCCACGGCTTCATCTGGCGGGACGCCGAGTCCCCCGAGGACGAGGCCGACGCGGCCACCGGCGGCGGCCACGGCGTCAACCACGACAAGTCCTACCGCCCCCGCCGCCAGGACCGCCCCCAGGACCTCCTGGAGACCGGCGCCGCCTACGCGATGGACGCGCCGGGCTTCCGCAAGCACCAGCACCGCTTCTTCGGCCGTACGGAACTGGTCCGCACGGACCCCGCGCGCGTGCTGGAGATCGACGACCCGCACGACCTCGCGAGGGCCCGCGCGCTGGCGCCCCTCTTCGACGCCGACCGCGCCGGAGCGCTGCCGTCCTTCGACGACATCGACGCGGTCGTACTGGACTTCGACGGCACCCAGACCGACGACCGGGTACTGATCGACGCCGATGGAAAGGAGTTCGTCTCCGTGCACCGCGGCGACGGACTCGGCATCGCCGCCCTGCGCAAGTCGGGCCTGAAGATGCTGATCCTCTCCACGGAGCAGAACCCGGTCGTCGCCGCCCGCGCACGCAAGCTCAAGATCCCCGTGCTGCACGGCATCGACCGGAAGGACCTCGCGCTGAAGCAGTGGTGCGAGGAGCAGGGCATCGCGCCCGAGCGCGTGCTCTACGTCGGCAACGACGTCAACGACCTCCCGTGCTTCGCCCTCGTCGGCTGGCCCGTGGCGGTCGCGAGCGCCCACGACGTGGTACGCGGCGCCGCCCGTGCGGTCACCACCGTCCCCGGTGGCGACGGCGCGATCCGAGAGATCGCCAGCTGGATCCTCGGCCCCTCTCTCGACTCCCTCGACAAGTAAGGAACGTTCCCCTCATGTCTGTTAACTCCCGCCTGCGCACCTTCGGCACCGAGCGCATCGCCGGTCCCGGCCAGCCCGTCTACATCTGCGGCGAGATCGGCATCAACCACAACGGCGAGCTGGAGAACGCCTTCAAGCTCATCGACGTGGCCGCCGAGGCCGGCTGCGACGCCGTGAAGTTCCAGAAGCGCACGCCCGAGATCTGCACCCCGCGCGACCAGTGGGACATCGAGCGTGACACGCCCTGGGGCCGGATGACGTACATCGACTACCGCCACCGCGTGGAGTTCGGCGAGGACGAGTACCGCCAGATCGACGCGTACTGCAAGGAGAAGGGGATCGCCTGGTTCGCCTCCCCGTGGGACACCGAGGCCGTCGCCTTCCTGGAGAAGTTCGACGTGCCGGCCCACAAGGTGGCGAGCGCCTCCCTGACGGACGACGAGCTGCTGAAGGCGCTGCGCGCCACCGGCCGCACGATCATCCTGTCCTCCGGCATGTCCACCCCGAAGCAGATCCGCCACGCCGTCGAGGTCCTCGGCTCGGAGAACATCCTTCTCTGCCACGCCACTTCGACGTACCCGGCGAAGGCCGAGGAGCT
Source organism: Streptomyces sp. NPDC024687 (assembly GCF_055559055.1). NCBI lineage: Bacteria > Bacillati > Actinomycetota > Actinomycetes > Kitasatosporales > Streptomycetaceae > Streptomyces > Streptomyces sp. NPDC024687. Next base: position 143,779 of record NZ_JBVHLJ010000003.1, read on the forward strand.
CAACCTCCGGGTCATCAACACGCTCCAGGAGGAGTACCCGAACGTCCCGATCGGCTACTCCGGCCACGAGACGGGCCTGCAGACCACCCTCGCGGCGGTCGCCCTCGGCGCGACCTTCGTCGAGCGCCACATCACCCTGGACCGCGCGATGTGGGGCTCCGACCAGGCCGCCTCGGTGGAGCCGCAGGGCCTGCAGCGCCTGGTCCGCGACATCCGCACCATCGAGGCCTCCCTCGGCGACGGCGTCAAGAAGGTCTACGACTCCGAGCTCGGCCCCATGAAGAAGCTGCGCCGCGTCACCGGCGTGGTCGCCGAGGCGGAGATCGCAGCGGCGGCGGGCGAGCCGGTCTCGGTCTGAGCCACCAGGTACCGGGTCCCGGGCGACTGTCCGTCCGGGACCCGGTGTTCACTACGCGCGCCTCATGAGCGCCTTACGACGGGACGGTCGTACGTCGATGAGCCCCCGCGCCGGGAACACCGGCCCCCGCACTCTCGCGTTCGTGGAGAGCCCGGTCCAGCTGCTCAACGTGCTGGAGTGGGCGCACGGGCACGCGCCCGGCGCGCAGCTCACCCTCGTCGTGCTGTCCCCCACCGACCCCATGACCCGCGGCCAGCTGCGCCGCATGGCGGAACTGGCCCGCGAGGAGGGCCACGAGGTCCGCTGGGAGGAGGCGAGGGGCGGCCCCGCGGCCCCCTTCCAGACCATCGGCGGCCTGGCGGGCATGCTCCGCAGAGCGGACCGTATGGTCCTGGGCGACCCTTTCTCCCGCTATGTCCAGCTGTTGCTCACCATCACCAGGGCCTCCGCCGTGGTCGTGGTCGACGACGGCACGGCGACGATGGAGTTCGTCGCCCAACTGGCCCGCGGTGAACGCCTGGTGCGCTGGCACCGCAAGGGCGGCCGCCCGAGCCCCCGCGACCTCGCCTTCGCCCCGATATCGGCGGCGGCCCGCAAACGCCTGACGCCGGGGGAGGGCAGGGAAGTCGAGATCTTCTCCTCGATGCCGATGGCGGAGACCCCGGCAGGCGTGACGGTCTCGTCCCACTCCTTCGCCTGGACCCGCGGCCGCTTCGGCCCGCCGCGCATCACGAAGGGCGCGGACATGGTCGGCACCTCGCTGGTGGAGACAGGCGTGGTGGACGCCGACCGCTATGTGGAGGCGGTCACCCGCCTGGCCAAGTCCCATGGCGCGACCCGCTACTTCGCCCACCGCCGCGAGTCGACGGAGAAGCTCCACCGGCTGGCCGTGGAGACGGGGCTGGAGATCGTCCGCCCCGACCTCCCCCTCGAGCTGATCGCCCGACGCGGACCCATCGGCCGTACGATCCTCAGCTTCCCCTCGACGGTCGTGCACACCCTGCCGCTGGCGTTGGCGGGCACGGGGGTCCGCGTGGCGGTCTGCGACATCGACCCGGAGTGGCTGACGGAGACGGCCTCGCCGCGGGCGCAGGGGTTCTTGTCGGGGGTCACGGGGACGGCCCGGGATGTGCATCGGTTGTCGGCGGTGGCGGCGGTGTGAGTTCGGGCCTGGCCGAAAACGCCCAAGTCGCTCTCAGCCGCATCGTCTAGCATCGTCGTTCACTTGTGCGACGTTCGATGAGGGTGACGACGGGGGCGGCTGGCGTGGATGCCGAGACGTTGCGGCAGGGCAACCTGTGTGCGGCAGTGGGGGAGTTCCGGCGCAGCCAGGTACTGGTGCCGGTCGTGGACGGGTCGTTGCTGTCGGCGGAGGCGGGCGGGATCCGCTGGCTGTTCGCGTTCACGGATCTCCCGGCGCTGGAACGATTCGCCGAGGCGCGGGGTGAGGCCGTACCGGAGCGCGTACCGGTGTACGGCGCGCGTCTGCTGGACCAGGTGATCCCGAGGGTGGACGGTCCTACGGGGATCGCGGTGGACGCGGGGAGCCCGACGGGTCTCGTGCTGCCCCCGGTGACGGGGATCGTGCCGGACGCGGTGGCCGTGGACGTCGCTTCGAAGGAGTCGGCGACGTGAGCGACGGCTACCAGGTCGATCCGGAGGCGATGGAACGGATCACCCGAGGCATCAACCAGGCGATGGCGGAGCTGAAGGAGTTCGGCTTCGACATCGAGGCGAACCTGGGCCGCGGCTTCGACGACCTCTCGATGACCGGACTGGAGGTGGGCGACGACAGCCTCCAGCAGGTCTTCGCCGACTTCTGCGACCGCTGGGGCTGGGGCGTGCGCTCGCTGATGCAGGACGCGAACGAGTTCGCGGGCCGACTGGGTCTGTCGGCGGGGATCTACCACGAGCAGGAGCAGTACGTCTCCGACACCCTGAAGTCGGTGTGGACGGCCGGTACGGGCAACCCGTACCTGACCCCGGACGAGGTGAAGGCACGTTCCTGGTCGGAGACGCTGAAGGACAACCCGGTCAGCCAGGTGGCGAACGCGGACTACAGCGCGGAGTCCTTCACGTCGGGCGCGGACGAGGTGAAGGCGGCCTGGACCGAGGCTGCGGAAGACGTCTCGACATCGACGGTGACACCGGACGCGTTCTTCGATCCCCGGACGGACTGGCAGTGGAGCGGGCCCCCCTCTTCGAGCTCTGACGGGGAGGGCGAGGACTGATGGGCTTCGGGGATCTGGTCGACGACTTCGGCGACGGTCTGGAGAGCGCGGCCGACGGCCTGAACAAGGGCGTCGGCGAGGCAGTCAACTGGGGCACGGACAAGACGGCGGGACTGCTGTCGGACGTGGGCGCCGACGGCGCGGCCGAGAAGGTCCGCGACTTCGGCGAGAGCGTGAACAACCGCCTGGGCGGCACGGTCGCCGAGCGCGCCCTGGGCGAGAGCGAGGACCCGAAGGAACTCGTCCACGGCAGCGAGCCGGCGCTCCGCGAACGGGCCGGGCACCTGCGGAAGTTCGCGGCCGCCTTCGAGAACGTCGGCCAGGGCATGCGCTCGCTCGACCCGGGCGAGTGGCGGGGCCAGGCGGCGGACGCGTTCCGCGCGAAGTTCGACGTACAGCCGAAGCAGTGGTTGACGGCGGCGGACGCGTGCACGGAGGCGGCCGCGGCGCTGGAGTCGTACGCGGACACGGTCCGCTGGGCGCAGGAGCAGGCGCAGGCGGCGATCGAGAAATACCGGGCCGCGCAGGACGCCTACCGGCGGGCGGCGGACGCCTACGACGCGCAGGTCTCGGCGTACACCCGGGCAGCCGACCGCTACAACGCGACCGCCGAGGCGGGGGGCGATCCGGGAGCGAAGCCGACGAAACCGGGCGACTTCGTCGACCCTGGAACGGCGGGCCGCGAGGAAGCACAGGAGATCCTGTCCCACGCCCGCCGTCTGCGCACGGACGCGGCGCAGGACGCCCGCCGCAAGCTGGCCGCGGCCCTGGAATCGGCCCCGCCGAAACCGGAGTTCACCGACCGCCTGGGCGCTGGCGCGGCCGACCTGTTCGTCGGCACCCAGCTCAACTCGGTCCACGTCCTGGGCGGCCTCCTGCGCGGCGGCACCGACGTCCTCAAACTCGCCCGCACGGTCAACCCCCTGGACCCGTACAACCTGACCCACCCCGGGGAGTGGACGAAGAACTCCCAGCTGCTGCTGGCGGGCCTGGTGGGGACGGCGGCGCACCCGGAGCGGTTGCCGATGTCGATCCTGGGGACGGGGTGGTCGAGCGATCCGGGGGACTCGGCGGGGTATCTGCTCTCGAACCTGATCGGAGGGAAGGGCGCGGGCGGCCTGGGCCGGGCAGTTGGGCGTGACGCTCTGCGCGGGCTGGCGAAGGACGCGGCGACGGGAGCCGCACGGCAGGGCACACGCCGGGGACTCATGGACGTCGCCCGGGAACTGAAGTGCAAGCTCTTCGGCAGCGACCCGATCGACATGGCCACCGGCCGCATGTCCCTGCCCCAGACCGATGTGACCCTCCCCGCGCGGCTGCCCCTGATCTTCACCCGCCAGTTCGAGTCGTCGTACCGGTCGGGCCGCTGGTTCGGCCCGTGCTGGACGTCGACGGCGGACCAGCGGCTGGAGATCGATGCCGAGGGAGTCATCTTCGTCCGCGAGGACGGCTCGTTGCTGGCGTATCCGCACCCGGCGCCAGGCGTCCCGGTGCTACCGCTGGAGGGCGCTTCCTGGCCGCTGACGGTGGACGAGTGGGGCGACTACACGGTCACCGACCCGGAGTCCGGCCGTGTCTGGGACTTCGCGGGTCCGGGCGGCGACGGCATAGCCCTGCTTTCCCAGCTGATCGACCGCTCGGGCAGCCAGTGGCTCACCTTCGAGTACGACGACGAGGGCGCCCCCAAGGGCATCGTGCACTCGTCCGGCTACGACCTGAGGATCACAACCGAGGGCGGCCGGATCACGGCCCTGCATCTGACCGACGACATCGAATTGGTTCGCTTCACCTACGACGCGCAGGTCCACCTGTCGACGGTGACGAACTCCTCGGGCCTGCCGACCCGCTTCACCAACGACTCCACCGGCCGGATCACCGCCTGGACCGACACCAACGACTCCTCGTACCACTACGTCTACGACGACGAGGACCGCTGCACGTCACAGGGCGGTGAGGCGGGCCACCTGAGCTACACGTACTCCTACGGCGACCCCGACCCGACCACCGGGCACCGGACGGTAACGGCGGTCAACTCGCTGGGACACAGCACCCGTTACGAGATCAACAGCGACCTGCAAGTGGCAGCGGTGACCACCCCGGACGGCGCCACGACCCACACCACCCACGACCGGGCCCACCGCCCGCTGGCCGTCACCGACCCACTGGGCCGCACGCGCGGCTATGCCTACGACGAGGCGGGCCGCACGGTCATGGCCGTCCGCCCCGACGGCCGCTACACCAGCATCGCCTACGACGCCCAGGGCATGCCGGTGGCGCTGTCCGGCCCCGACGGCACCCACGTCACCCAGCAGTTCGACGAGTTCGGCAACCGCACGGCGGTGACCGACGGCTCGGGCACGACGACCCGCTTCACGTACGACGACCAGGGCCACCTGGAGTCCGTCACCAACGCGCTCGGGCACACTACAAGGGTCCGCTGCAACGCGGCGGGCCTGCCCCTGGAGATCACCGACCCCCTGGGCGCGGTGACCCGCTACGAACGCGACGCCTTCGGCCGCCCGGTGACGATCACGGACCCGACGGGCTCCGTGACCCACCTGGAGTGGACGGTGGAGGGCCGCCTGTCCCGCCGTACGGCGGCGGACGGCACGGCGGAGTCCTGGACCTACGACGGCGAGGGCAACTGCACGGCCCACACGGACGCGTCGGGCGCGGTGACCCGCTACGAATACACCCACTTCGACCTGCTGGCCGCCCGCACGGACCCGGACGGCGTGCGCCACGAGTTCGACCACGACACGGAACTACGCCTCACGCAGGTGGTGAACCCGCAGGGCCTGACGTGGAGTTACGAGTACGACCCGGCAGGCCGCCTGGTCGCGGAGACGGACTTCGACGACCGCAGGCTGACGTACGACCATGACCGGGCAGGGCAGCTGAGAGCCACCACGACCGCTTCCGGCCAGTCGATCCACTTCTCGCGGGACGTCCTGGGCCAGATGATCCGCAAGGAGGCGGCGGGTGCGGTCACGACGTACGGGTACGACCTGACGGGCGCCCTGACGGAGGCGGCGGGCCCGGACGCGACCCTGATCCTGCACCGGGACGAAGCGGGCCGCGTGCTGTCGGAGACGGTCAATGGCCGCACGCTCACCCACACGTACGACGTGCTGGGCCGCCGCACCAGCCGCACCACGCCGTCCGCAGCGACGACGACGTGGTCGTACGACGCGTCGGGCAACCGCACCGGCATGGCGGTGTCGGGCCGGACCCTCACCTTCACGCACGACGAGGCGGGCCGTGAACTGACCCGCCACATAGCCGAGTCGGTCACTCTCACCCAGGCCTTCGACCCCCTGGGCCGCCTGACGAAGCAAGACATCGTCGGCCCGGCCGGCACCCACCTCCAGCACCGCGCGTACACCTACCGAGCCGACGGCAACCTCACGGCCATCGACGACCACCTGAACGGCACGCGCCACTTCGACCTGGACGTGGCAGGCAGGGTGACGGCCGTCCACGCGGCGAACTGGACGGAGACGTACGCCTACGACGAGGCGGGCAACCAGACGCAGGCGACCTGGCCGTCAAGCCACCCGGGCCACGACTCGACCGGCGACCGCACCTACACGGGCACCCGCATCACCCGTGCCGGCGCCATTCGCTACGAACACGACGAAGCGGGCCGCATCACCCTCCGCCAGAAAACCCGCCTGTCCCGCAAGCCGGACACGTGGCGCTACGAGTGGGACGCGGAGGACCGACTGACGGCGGTGACAACCCCTGACGGCACGGTGTGGCGTTACCGCTACGACCCGCTGGGCCGCCGCATCGCGAAGCAACGCCTGGCGGCGGACGGCACCTCGGTCCTGGAACAGGTGGACTTCACCTGGGACGGCACGACCCTCTGCGAGCAGACGACGAGGTCCCCGTCCCTCCCCAACCCGGTGACGCTGACCTGGAACCACCAGGGCCTGCACCCCCTCACCCAGACGGAACGCATCACAGCCGCCGACGCCCCCCAGGACGAAATCGACTCCCGCTTCTTCGCCATAGTCACCGACCTGGTCGGCACCCCGACCGAACTCATCGACGAGTCCGGCGACATAGCCTGGCGCACCCGCAGCACCCTGTGGGGCACAACAGCATGGGCTGCGGACAGCACGGCCTACACACCACTCCGCTTCCCGGGCCAGTACTTCGACCCGGAAACGGGGTTGCATTACAACTACTTCCGGCACTACGACCCGGAAACCGGCCGTTACATCACCCTCGATCCCCTGGGACTCGCCCCCGCACCCAATCCCACTACCTACGTCCACAATCCACACACGTGGATAGATCCTCTCGGCCTGGCGGGGTGCCGCCCCCTGCCCAGGGGGCACAGCTCACAACCGGCTTTCAGGAACGACCCCTATAACCCTGATGTTGTCAGTCGGCGCATTGAGGACATGCGCCGCTTGTACGGGATCGAGGAGCCTCCTCCGGCTGCTAGTGCCAGCGGCATGATCGGCGCCAACGGCACACAAGTGACGAGCAAGACAATGTGGAACCATGGCCCGTATCGCATCGATGTCGAGAACCCTAATCCCGGGCAGCGGGCCGGACAGTTGCACTTCCAAGACCAAAGCAATCTCACCGCGAAATACCAGTATAATTTTGAAACTGGGAACTTCGATGGACTTCCACGCTCCATCGAGAAGGAAGTCGGTAAAAGCCCTGGATTTCAGGCCGGTATTGACAAGGGGCTGCGCATGTTGGGAGAAAATCGACCATGAAGATGAATGCCAGTATGGCCGATCTCCTCGAAGGTGTCGAATTTCGCGTTCGAGAAGAAGACGCACCGGACCAGTTCCGTGCAGTCGTGCGCGAGGGGTGGATTATGGACGGCGAGGCGCAACTACTTAGAGCCCTCTATTCCGGCTACTCCGGAGTTGGGATGCAGGAGTTCGAGGACGTCGTTCACTACGAGGCCACCGTGAACGGTCGCGGCATGATGGACTATGACCTCCCGAAATCCGGCCCCGAGAGGCGTGCGTCACTCCTGCGAAGGTCTCTCGGATACGCCTGCTCAGCCCTGCTGGCCGTACCGGCCAGCCAGCGGTGGCCGGCGCTGGGATATATCTCGCTGTCCGAGGGGGGAATCGATGGCGACTCACTCACCGCGCATGTCACTTTCTGCTCTCAGCGACTGGAGCTACCAGCCTACGCAAGCGACATGGATTCCTACATGCACGAGGCGCTGATGGAGATCTCTCAGGGAGATGCGGCAGAATTGCTCAGGAAGTGAGGGATCCCCTTTTTTCCTCGCTACCGGGAACGCTCGGGACAACTTCTCCTTGCCGAGGGCTCTCCCTGAGCACTCGCAGCAAGATCTTGAAGCGTGTGCCGCCCGGGACTTCTATGAGTCGGTCCAGCGGTTCGGGTGACCGGAGGGATCTGTGGTGAGCCAGGTTCCGTCGCCAAGGGGCTGGATGTCGTAGGGATTGGCAGAGTGCGCGTCGAACTCAGTGCGGACTTGGCCCGAGCGCACATCGACGCGGTAGTGACGGAACCACTCCTGCTCGTCCTCGGTTTCGCCGACGAGGGTGACGATGGCAGTGTCCGGACTCAGGTACCCGCCACTCCATTCCACGTAGACCTCATCCGGGTCCTGTCCGAAGGCGTCGACGGAGAGGGTGAACGTCACCTCGCCGTCGGGGTAGGTGTGGATGGCGATGTCGGCCTGGTCGTGGTGAACGGTCATGAAGTGGTGTCCGTCGGGCGACAGGCCGATGAGGCAACGGTCGCTCCAGGGATAGCAGAAGAGGTCCATCCGGCCCCCGGTCAGCGACGCACGGTAGATGACCGAGCCGTCCTGCCCTTCGCCCACGTCGAGGAGGACCTGATCACTCGTCGGGTGCCGCAGTTGCTGTCCGCCGTGCCCGACGGTCTGGAGATCCGCCTGCGCGATGACCGTTCCGGCCTCGGCGTCCAAGGCGACCCACTGGTCGGGGCGGTTACGGCCGGCCATGGCGTCAGGCCGGTAGACCCACACCACACGGTCGTCCCACGACAGCACGCAGCTGGGCCGGTGTCCGTATTGCTGATCCGACTGTGGCTCGAACTGCGACCGCCAGACCTCGGCCCCGTCCGCCGTCACGCAGACGGCCGCGTTGAGGGTCGTGTAGTAGGCGCGCCGAAGACCGGCGGCAACGGTGTGGTCAACGACGTCGTCCTCGGGAGCCGGCCGAAAGACCATCGCGGGCGACAGCACGCCCCTGGCATCGGCAGCCAGGTCATAGGCGCAGATGTGCCCGTCAACGAGCCGCGTGATGAGCTGCAGGGAGCGCGGGGATTGAACCATGCGTCGGAGGTTAGCGTCCGAGCGGATCTTCGTTCCGGTGACCCTGTCCGGCTCCCGCCTGTCGCTCAATTGATGCTGTCCTACGCCGGTTTCTGCGCCACCAGGTATGCGCGGGCCAGCTTTTCCTCGCCGAGGGGTTCCCTGAGGACCCGGAGGATTACCTGGAAGCCGGCCTTGGTGAGAGGCTCGGCAACTGCCTCCGGGGCGCGCAACCAGTAGTCCAGGGAGATCTTGTGGCCGAAGCGTTCGTCCAGGTGCATGTGGGTGCCGCCGGGCTCGTACTGGAAGCCGATCAGGGCGTGGGCGCCGGGGGCCAGGGTGCGGTGGAACTCTGCGAACGCCGTCGGGAGGTGGTCGTCCGGGACGTGGATGATCGAGTACAGCGCGGTGATGCCGCCCAGGGTTTCCGACGGCAGGTCGAGCGACGTCATCGAGCCCACGTGGAAGCGGAGGTCCGGGTGGGCTCTGCGGGCCAGTTCCACCATCTTCGGGGAGACGTCCACGCCGAAGACCCGGACGCCGAGGTCGTGGAGCGCCGCGGTCACGTGTCCCGGGCCGCTGCCGATGTCGGCCACCGGGCCCTTGCTCTGCTCCTTCACCAACTCCGCGAAGCCGGTGATCTGGGCTCTGTCCAGCGTGGGGATGCCGGCCCAGTCGGAGAACTGCTCGGTGTAGGGCGCGGCGATCGTGTCGTACGCGGTTCGGGTGGCCCGTATGAAGTCGGGGATCTCGGCGTTCACTCGCTGCACCCTAGCGGGGGGTCTCGGGGCGGCGGGTGGGAAGTTACGGAGCGCCGCGTGGAGTTTGCCTGGTGGTCAGCGGGCGCCAGGGCGCGGGGACTTGAGGGCTTCGAGGAAGGCGGTGAAGGTGTGGGGCGGGAAGGTGAGGTTGGCACCGGCCGGGGTCTTGGAGTCGCGGACGGCTATGTGAGTGGGTGAGTTTGTTATCTCGACGCAGGAGTCGCCGTCGCCGGGACCGGAGTAGGACGACTTCTTCCACTGGGTCGGGATGGTCATGCCGGTCACCGGGCGCCAGGGCGCGGGGACTTGAGGGCTTCGAGGAAGGCGGTGAAGGTGTGGGGCGGGAAGGTGAGGGTGGCCCTGGTCGGGGCTTTGGAGTCGCGTACGGCTATGTAGGAGCACAGGTCCGCCACTTCCACGCAATCGTTGCCCTCACCTCCACCTGAGAAGGACGACTTCTTCCACAGGGTCAGGGCGGTCATGACGGTCCTCACAGTTCCTTGGTCAACTGGTGGATGAGGTCACGAGACTGCTCCGGAGGGAGTGACCCCTCCGTCACCTTACGGAAGAGCTTTCGAAAGTGCTCCAGTTGAGCCTCGGAGTCCAAGAAGGCCGTTCCGTGCGGGGCATCGCGAACCACAGTGTCCAGCTGGGGGACCGCTCCGCCCAGGTGCACCAGGGCGCTTCCGGCCCCCGCGAAGTCGTCCAGAGCGAAGGGGATGACTCGAACGGTGACGTGGTCGGCTTCGGAGATATCCAAGATTCGGGTCAACTGGGTCCGCATCGCGGTACGCCCCGCCACTTTGATGCGAAGTGCCGCCTCGTGGATCACGGTGTCGTACGGCAGCGGAGAGGGGCCTTCGATGACGACCTTCCGCTTCATCCGGTGATCTACGCGGAGATCCACCTCGCTGTCGGGAAACTCCGGGTTCATGTAGGCGAAGAGGGCCCGGGCGTAGTCCTCCGTCTGGAACAGTCCAGGCACGTGGATGACTGCCACGTCGTGGCGAAATGTGGCGTGGTGATCCAGCTCGGCGAGGTCCAGGTAGGCGGCGGGAAGGGCCCCTCGGTACTCCTCCCACCAGCCCTGGGTACGGTCGGTCGCCATCACCACTAGTGCCTCGACCAGCTCGGCGTCGGCACACGTGTAATTTGCCGCGATCCGACGTAGGCGCTTCTCGCTGACTCCGGCTAGTCCGTACTCGATCTGGCTGATCTGTGCGGTGCTCACTCCGAGCAGGTCCGCTGCCTGGCGGTTCGTCAGTCCTGCTGCTTCGCGGAGCCTTCGGAGTTCGAGCGCCAGGCGCAACTGACGTGCGGTCGGTTCGCGCCTCAGCGCCATCGCCTACTCCTCCCAATGCGCCTGGCGGCGCGGCTCGTTCGGATTCAGATTACGGGATCGGCTTGCGAAACCTAAACGCTAATCCCTACTGTCGGTGATGCAACGCACACTCTGCGGAAGTGCACTGCTTCGTCCTGTCGTGACGGTTGCGGCGATGCCACCGCGTGCTCATCCCGTACCAACGCCCGAACTGGAGTTGAACCATGCCCGAAAACGCCCCCTGGGAGTACACCCTGTACATCCCGAACGACGTCCGAGCCGTCACCGTCGCCCGCCGCACCCTCCGGCTCATCCTCACGATGCACGGCCTGATCCGCCTGACCGACACCGCCGAGCTCCTCGCGGCCGAGCTGGTCTCCAATGCCGTACGCCATACGAAGGGGCCGGCCGCACTGCGGGTGCGCTGGTCGGTCGGCGTGCTGCGGATCGGGGCGTGGGATGCGGACCCTGGGCCTCCTGAGCCGCCCGGTGAGCTGAGCGCCATGGGAGAGGTGGAGGAGGGGCGGGGGCTCGCGTTGGTCAAGGCCTGTGCCGATCTGTGGGGCTGGCAGCCGTTGGCCCGGCACGGCAACCGGGGGAAGTTCGTGTGGTGTGAGCTGGGCGCGGCTTGAGAGGTGACCGTGGGGCCGCCCGCTTCTTTCGGTGCCGATGACCCTCCGGGCCACCCGTGACACGGCTCACTCCAGCACGGGGCCGGGTGGGCGAGGCCCGAGGTCGGCTGCGTCGCGGCGCGCGGTCGTGGTTCGCGTGCACGCCGGGTGGTGTGGCGGCGAGTGGATGGGGAACCGGGGTGGGGATGGACACGGTTCCCTTAAGTGCAAAGGGTGACCGCAAGCACAGGCGGCGACCTCCATCGCCCTCAGCCCTGGCTCGCGGCAGTCGCACGCTGCCTGCCCGTCGTCCACGACGGTCCCCACCACCGTCGATCACCCGACGTGGCCCGGCCGCACCTCGCCGTGATGGCCCGGACCGGCTCCAACCTCATCCCGATCCTGTTTCGACAGATGAAACAGAACCACCGGACGCGAGCCCGGCATGGTATGTGTGGGAAAGGTGGTTCCTACCCATCTCAAATCACATCCATGCGTCGAGCGGCCAGATTTTCTTCCCACGGCGGGTTGAAGTTTTGTTGATCGCGGGTCGGTTGGTCGCCCCGGCGTCCTACCCTTTAGAGGGTGAAGCAACTGATGTCACTGGAGTCCGAGGTCGATCTGCCCGGGGAAGCCGTGCTTCCCGGCGTGCTGAGCGACGCGCTGCACGCCGAACTGGTCCACTTCCGGCGCGACTTGCACATGCACCCGGAGCTCGGCAATCAGGAGTTCCGAACCACCGCGGCGATCAAGGAGCGGCTGGAGCGCGCCGGGCTGAAGCCCCGGGTGCTCGCCGTGGGGACCGGTCTCGTCTGTGACATCGGGGAGTGGGACGGCGAAAAGCCCATGCTCGCCCTGCGCGCCGACATCGACGGCCTGCCCATCCCGGACATGAAGACCGAGTGCTCGTACCGGTCGACCGTGCCCGATCGGGCGCATGCCTGTGGACACGATGTGCACACGACCGTCGTGCTCGGCGCCGGACTCGTCCTCGCCGACCTGCACCAGCGGGGGCTGCTGCCGCGGCCCGTGCGGCTGATCTTCCAGCCCGCCGAGGAAGTGCTGCCCGGCGGTGCCGCCGACGCCATCGAGTGCGGGGTGCTGGAGGGCGTCGGCAAGATGCTCGCCGTGCACTGCGACCCGCGGGTCGACGCCGGGAAGATCGGGCTCCGGACCGGTGCGATCACCTCCGCGTGCGACCGGCTGGAGATCTCCCTCGACGGGCCCGGCGGGCACACCGCCCGGCCGCACCTCACCACCGACCTCGTCACCGCCGCCGCCCGCGTCGTCACCGACGTGCCCGCCCTCGTCGGGCGACGGGTCGACACGCGGGCCGGGCTCGCCGTGACCTGGGGGCGGATCGAGTCGGGGCACGCCCCGAACGTCATCCCGCAGCACGCCGAGCTCTCCGGGACCGTGCGCTGCCTCGACCTCGACACCTGGCAGCAGGCCCCGGACATCGTGGTCGCCGCGATCGACGAGGTCGCCAATCTGTACGGGGCCAAGTCCGAGATCAACTACGTACGGGGCGTGCCGCCCGTCGTCAACGACGGGGACGTCACCGAGCTGATCCGCGAGGCCATGACCGCCCGGCGCGGCGCCGACTCCGTCGAGAGCACCGAGCAGAGCCTCGGCGGCGAGGACTTCTCCTGGTACCTGCAGCGCGTCCCCGGCGCCATGGCCCGCCTCGGGGTCCGCACGCCGGGCGAGCGGACCGTACGCGACCTCCACCAGGGCGACTTCGACGCCGACGAGTCCGCCATCACCGTAGGCGTGGAGATGTTCACGGCGGCGGCCCTGCTGGATGCCGCACAGTGACCCGAGCGTGACGGAACGGTCCCTCGGGGCCGTTCCGCTGGCTGGCGCAACACGGTTGTAAGCCAATCGTGCGCACATCGAAATCCCGGTGTGCGAAGCCCGAAGAGCCTGAGTTCAGACGCTGTTTGCCTCGAATCGATAACGGCTTCGGAAGAGGTCTGTTTCCGACATCTACGCGCGTTACGATGCCGCGAAGCCAACGCCGCAGGGGCGTACAGGCCCGGGCACTGGCATGGTGCTCACATGAAGCGCCGACAAGGCGCTCAGGTCAGGTGAAGGAGCCTCCCGTGCGCCGGGTAGCCAAGCTTTCCGCTGCGTGTATCGCCACCGCAGCTCTCGCACTGACTGCCACAGCCTGTGGCAGCACCTCCTCCGAGGACGACAGCTCCTCGTCCGCCTCCGCCGGCAGCGGCAAGGGCGGTATCAAGATCGGTCTCGCCTACGACGTCGGCGGCCGTGGTGACCGTTCCTTCAACGACTCCGCCGCGCGCGGTGCCGACAAGGCCGAGAAGGAGTTCGGCGGCTCCATCAAGGAGCTCACCGCCAAGAGCTCCGACACGGAGGCCGACCGCGAGCAGCGCCTGACCGACCTCGCCGACGCCGGCTACAACCCGATCGTCGCCATCGGCTTCTCCTACGCCACCTCGGTCGACAAGGTCGCTGCCAAGTACCCGAAGGTCAACTTCGGCCTTATCGACGCGGTCGCGAAGGCCAAGAACGTCGACAGCATCACCTTCACCGAGGAGCAGGGTTCCTACCTGGCCGGTGTCGCCGCGGCGCTGAAGACCAAGAAGAACCACGTCGGCTTCATCGGCGGCGTGGACACCCCGCTGATCAAGAAGTTCGAGGCGGGCTACGCCCAGGGCGTCAAGGACACCAACCCCAAGGCCAAGGTCGACGTCCAGTACCTGACCCACGGCTCGGACTTCTCCGGTTTCGCCAGCCCCGACAAGGGCAAGGAGGCCGCGTCCGGCATGCTCGACGCCGGCGCCGACGTGATCTACGCCGCGGCCGGCTCCTCCGGCAACGGCTCGATCGAGGCCGTCTCCGGCGTCAAGGGCGCCTGGGCCATCGGCGTGGACTCGGACCAGTACAACATCGCGGGTCTGAGCAAGTACAAGAACTCGATCCTCACCTCGATGGTCAAGAACGTCGACGTCGGCGTCTACGACTTCATCAAGTCCGTCCACGACGGCAAGCCGCTGACCGGCAACCAGATCTACTCGCTCGAGAAGAGCGGCGTCGGCCTGGCCACCAGCGGTGGCTTCATCGACGACATCCAGCCGCAGCTGGACGCCGCGAAGAAGAAGATCGTCGACGGCACCGTCAAGGTCAAGACCAGCTGACCTGACGGTTCCCGCCGGAACCCGGGCTCGGCGAAGGGGCCTCGACAACCCCCTCGCCGAGCCATAACAATGTGGCGACTCTACGCGTGTAGCACGGAGTAGCCGCGCCAAGGCCCGTCCGGCGGATCAGGCCGGCACCAAGCAGCGGTACCTTGTCTGCGCACGTGCCCCCGTGACACCGGCATGGTCCCCCGGACAGGCCCCAGCGTCGCCGACGCCTGCCCTCCCCTACGCAGCCCCTTTTCCCCGAGGAGAGTGCGCCATCAACGCGTCCAGCCCTCCCGCTGCCGTCGAACTGCGCGGCATCACCAAGCGATTCCCCGGCGTCGTCGCCAACAAGGACATCGACATCACCGTCCGCACGGGCACCGTGCACGCCCTGTGCGGTGAGAACGGTGCCGGCAAGTCCACCCTGATGAAGATCCTCTACGGCATGCAGCAGCCGGACGAGGGCACCATCACGGTGAACGGCGAGACGGTCAACTTCCACACCCCCGCCGACGCCATCGCCCGTGGCATCGGCATGGTGCACCAGCACTTCATGCTCGCCGACAACCTCACCGTCCTGGAGAACGTCGTCCTGGGCGCGGAGAAGCTGTACGGCATCGGCGCCAAGGCCCGCGCGAAGATCAGGGAGATCTCCGACGCGTACAGCCTGAACGTCCGGCCGGATGTGCTGCTCGAGGAGCTCGGCGTCGCCGACCGCCAGCGCGTGGAGATCCTCAAGGTCCTCTACCGCGGCGCCAAGACCCTGATCCTCGACGAGCCCACCGCCGTCCTCGTCCCGCAGGAGGTCGACGCCCTCTTCGCCAACCTGCGCGAGCTCAAGGCCGAGGGCCTCACCGTCATCTTCATCTCGCACAAGCTCGGCGAGGTCCTGTCGGTGGCCGACGAGATCACCGTCATCCGGCGCGGCACCACCGTCGGCACGGTCGAGCCCGCCGGTACGACCCCCAAGCAGCTCGCCGAGCTGATGGTGGGCAGCGAACTGCCCACGCCGGAGACCGAGGAGTCCACGGTCACCGACGTCCCGCTGCTGAAGCTGGACGGCCTGCGCCTGGCCCAGACCGACCTCGACGGCATCGAGCGGATCATCCTCGACGACATCTCCTTCACCATCCACAAGGGCGAGGTCCTCGGGATCGCCGGCGTGGAGGGCAACGGCCAGTCCGAACTGGTCGAGGCCATCATGGGCATCCGCGACCCCGACTCCGGCACGGTCACCCTCGACGGCACCGACATCTCCCACCTTGCCACCCGCCACCGCCGCGAGGCCGGCGTCGGCTACATCCCCGAGGACCGCCACCGCCACGGCCTGCTCCTCGAGGCACCGCTGTGGGAGAACCGCATCCTCGGCCACGTCACCGAGAAGCCCAACTCCCGCGGCCAGCTGCTCGACATCAAGGCCGCCCGCACGGACACCGAGCGCATCATCACGGCGTACGACGTCCGCACCCCCGGCATCGACGTCACCGCCGCCTCTCTGTCCGGCGGCAACCAGCAGAAGCTGATCGTCGGCCGCGAGATGAGCCACGCGCCCAAGCTGCTCATCGCCGCCCACCCCACCCGCGGTGTGGACGTCGGCGCGCAGGCCGCGATCTGGGACCACATCCGCGAGGCCCGCCGCGAGGGCCTGGCCGTGCTGCTGATCTCCGCCGACCTGGACGAGCTCATCGGCCTGTCCGACACCCTGCGGGTGATGTACCGCGGCCGACTGGTCGCCGACGCCGACCCCGCCACCATCACCCCCGAGGAGCTGGGCTCCGCCATGACCGGTGCCGCCACCGGCCACCTGGAGCACGCAGCGGACTCCGCAGCGGACCACGAGGACGACGCCCGATGAACAAGCTGACCCAACGCATCGACAGGGAGCGGCTGCTCCTCGGCATCGCGGCCCCGCTGCTCGCGGTCGTCGCGGCGCTCGTCGTCACCACCCTGGTGATCCTCGCGACCGGCAAGAACCCGGGCGCCGCCTTCAGCGACATGCTGACCTACGGCTCCGCCAGCGACAGCCAGGTCTACATCCTCAACAAGGCGACGACGTACTACCTCGCGGGTGTCGCGGTGGCCATCGGCTTCCGCATGAACCTGTTCAACATCGGCGTCGACGGCCAGTACCGCATCGCCGCGTTCTTCGCCGCCGTCCTCGGCGGCGCGCTGACCACGCCCGGCTGGATCTCCATCCCGCTGATCATCCTGTGCGCCATGGGCACCGGCGCCGTGTGGGCGGGCATCGCGGGCATCCTCAAGGTGACCCGCGGCGTCAGCGAGGTCATCTCGACGATCATGCTCAACGCGATCGCCACCGCGATCATCGCCTACCTGCTCCAGCCCGGAAAGCTCGCCGAACTCCAGGCCGGCGGCACGGTCGTCTCCACCAAGCCGCTGCCGTCGTCCTCGTACTTCTTCCAGATCGACACCGGCGCCGCGGGCGTGCTGTGGGGCTTCATCGTCATCGCCGTGCTCGTCGGCATCGCGTACTGGTTCGTCCTCGGCCGCACCCGCTTCGGCTTCGACCTGCGCACCGTCGGCCAGTCCGAGAGCGCCGCCGCCGCGAGCGGTGTCTCGGTGAAGAAGATGATCGCCACCAGCATGCTCATCTCGGGCGCGGTGGCCGGCCTGATCGGCATGCCGACCCTGCTCAACGACAGCCACCAGTTCAGCAACGACTTCCCCGTAGGCATCGGCTTCACCGGTATCGCCATCGCCCTGCTCGGCCGCAACAACCCGGTCGGCATCGCGCTGGGCGCGCTGCTGTGGGGCTTCCTCGAGCGCACCACCAACCACCTGGAGTTCGAGGGCTACGACAAGGAGATCCTCGGCGTGATCCAGGGCGTCATCGTCCTGTCCGTCGTCATCGCCTACGAAGTCGTACGCCGTTACGGGCTCAAGCGCCAGCAGCAGCGGGTCGGCGCCGAGCTCGCCGCCCAGGCCGCAGCCCCGACCCAGAAGCAGGAGGTGGCGTGATGACTGCCACGACGACCCACACGCCGCCCCCCGCGGCACCCAAGGCGGACACCGCCACCCGGTCGGGCCGCTCCCTCGGCCAGATCCTCATGATCGTCGCCGGTGCGCTGCTGCTCGTCGCCGCGGTCCGCGTCATCTCCGGCTCCGACCAGCTCACCTCCGAGGGCCAGGTCTCGGCGGCGCTCAGTCTCGCCGTGCCGATCGGCCTCGCTGGCCTCGCCGGTCTGTGGTCCGAGCGGTCCGGCGTGGTCAACATCGGCCTCGAGGGCATGATGATCCTCGGCACCTTCGGCGCCGGCTGGATCGGCTGGCAGTCCAGCCCCTGGCTCGGCCTGCTGTGCGGCGTCGGCTTCGGCGTCGTGGGCGGTCTGCTGCACGCGGTCGCGACCGTCACCTTCGGCGTTGACCACATCGTCTCCGGTGTCGCGATCAACCTCCTCGCGCTCGGCACCACCCAGTACCTCGCCAAGCTCTTCTTCGTGGAAGGCAAGGCGGAGGAAGCGGGCGGCAACCCCAAGCAGTCCCCGCCCGTGGATACTCTGCCCAGCTTCGACGTCCCGGGCCTCTCCAGCGGGCTGCACTCCGTCGAGAACCATCACTGGTTCCTGATCTCCGACATCGCGGGCATCCTCGGCGGCCTGTTCACCAACCTGTCCATCGTGACGGTCCTGGCGTTCGCGCTGTTCGTCGGCAGCTGGTGGCTGCTGTGGCGCACCGCGTTCGGCCTGCGGCTGCGCTCCTGCGGCGAGAACCCGATCGCCGCCGAGTCCCTCGGCGTCAACGTCTACAAGTACAAGTACATGGCCGTGGCGATCTCCGGCGGCCTCGCCGGCCTCGGCGGCGCCTTCCTGGCGCTGGTCACCTCGCACACCTACCTGGAGGGCCAGACCGGAGGCCGCGGCTACATCGGCCTCGCCGCCATGATCTTCGGCAACTGGCGGCCCGGCGGACTCGCCATGGGCGCGGGCCTGTTCGGCTACTCCGACGCGCTCCAGCTGCGCAACGGCGGCGAGACCGTCCACGCGCTGCTGCTCCTGCTGTTCGTGCTGCTCCTGGCGATGGCCGGCTGGAAGCTGTACAAGAAGGCGCACTGGCAGGGCGGCATCAGCCTCATGGTGGCCGCGGGCGTCCTGGTCTGGTACCTGGTCACCGACGAGGTCCCGAGCGACTTCGTGGGCGCCACCCCGTACGTCGTCACGCTGCTGGTGCTGTCGCTGTCCGCGCAGCGCCTGCGGATGCCCAAGGCGGACGGCATGCGCTACCGGAAGGGCCAGGGCAAGTGACCGCGCGGTCCGACGTCGACTGGGAGTCGCTGCGCGAGCGGGCCCGGGACGCCATGTCCCGGGCGTACGCCCCCTACTCCGGCTACCCGGTCGGCGTGGCCGCCCTGGTCGACGACGGCCGTACCGTCACCGGCTGCAACGTCGAGAACGCCTCCTACGGCCTCGGCCTGTGCGCCGAGTGCGGTCTGGTCTCGGAGCTGCAGAACACCGGCGGCGGCCGCCTCACGCACTTCACGTGCGTGGACGGCCGGGGCGAGATCCTCGTCCCCTGCGGCCGCTGCCGTCAGCTGCTGTACGAGTTCGGCGGCCCGGACCTGCTCCTGGAGACCCCGGCGGGCATCCTGCCGCTGTCGGAGATGCTGCCGCAGGCCTTCGGGCCGGGCCATCTCACCAAGTAATTCCCGGAAGGAAAGCCCTGCATGGCCATGGACGCCATCTCCGTCATCCGCACCAAGCGCGACCGCGGTGAACTCAGCGACGAGCAGATCGACTGGGTCATCGACGCGTACACCCGCGGGGAGGTCGCCGACGAGCAGATGTCCGCGCTTGCGATGGCGATCCTGCTCAACGGCATGAACCGCCGTGAGATCGCCCGCTGGACCGCCGCGATGATCGCCTCGGGCGAGCGCATGGACTTCTCGTCCCTGTCCCGCCCTACGGCCGACAAGCACTCCACGGGCGGCGTCGGCGACAAGATCACGCTCCCGCTGGCGCCCCTGGTGGCGGCCTGCGGCGCGGCCGTGCCGCAGCTCTCGGGCCGCGGTCTCGGCCACACCGGCGGCACGCTCGACAAGCTGGAGTCGATCCCGGGCTGGCGCGCGCTGCTGTCGAACGAGGAGATGCTGAACGTCCTCGACACCACCGGCGCGGTCATCTGCGCGGCGGGCGACGGTCTGGCTCCCGCCGACAAGAAGCTGTACGCCCTGCGTGACGTCACCGGCACGGTCGAGGCGATCCCCCTGATCGCCTCCTCGATCATGTCGAAGAAGATCGCGGAGGGTACGGGTTCCCTGGTCCTGGACGTGAAGGTCGGCACCGGCGCCTTCATGAAGACCATCGAGGACGCGCGGGAGCTGGCGTCCACGATGGTGGGCCTGGGCACGGACCACGGCGTGAAGACGGTCGCGCTCCTGACGGACATGTCGACCCCGCTCGGTCTCACGGCGGGCAACGCCCTCGAAGTCCGCGAGTCGGTCGAGGTCCTGGCCGGCGGCGGCCCGTCGGACGTGGTGGAGCTGACCCTCGCACTGGCCCGCGAGATGCTCGACGCGGCGGGCGTGAAGGACGCCGACCCCGCGAAGGCCCTGGCCGACGGCTCGGCGATGGACGTCTGGCGCCGGATGATCGCGGCGCAGGGCGGCGACCCGGACGCGGAACTGCCCGTGGCTCGCGAGCAGCACGTGATCAAGGCGCCGGCCTCGGGCGTCCTGACCCGCCTCGACGCCTACGGCATCGGCGTCGCCGCCTGGCGGCTCGGCGCGGGGCGTGCCCGCAAGGAGGACCCGGTGCAGGCGGGCGCGGGCGTGGAACTCCACGCCAAGCCCGGCGACACGGTCACCGAGGGCCAGCCCCTGCTGACCCTGCACACCGACACCCCCGAACGCTTCGAGTACGCCCTCGAGTCGATCGAGGGTTCCTACGACATCGGGGCGACGGGGACGGCCTTCACGGCGTCGCCGGTGGTGCTGGAACGCATCGCCTGACCTGGGGTTTCCTCTTTCGGGTGAACGGGATCGGTGGACCGCCACCGGTCCCGTTCGGCATGCTGGACTCGGTGACGCACCGATAGGAGACCGCCATGAGCGCACTCACTGTGGGCCACGATCCCGGCCAGAGCTGGGACGACCTCGTCCAGCTCTGGGACGAGATGGAATGGCCCGAGGGCAGCAAGGTGGAGATCATCGAGGGGATCATCACCGTGTCACCTGCTCCCGCGCCGCGTCACAACGTGATCGCGGAACGTATTCAGCGCCGCCTTTACTCCGTGATCCCCGATGACTGGGGGGTGTTCCAGACCCAGGCCATCGCTGTTCCGTCGCAGTTGGGGATGTTCATCCCGGACATCCTGGTCGCCCCGATCGAGGAGTGCACCGACGCGGAGACCTACTTGCCGGCTGCCGTCGCCGAACTCGTCGTGGAGGTCACCTCCAGGAAGAACGCCCGCCACGACCGTGTGAGCAAGCCGGCCGCCTACGCATCCGCGGGCATCCCGCTCTACCTTCTCGTCGACCGCTGGGCGCCCGAAGGTCCCACCGCGACGCTCTACGGAGAGCCTCAGGGGGACGTCTACCGCCCCCTGGCCGTCGCCAAGTTCGGCGAACTCCTCACCATCCCGGCGCCCTTCGACCTCGTCATCGACACCAGCGAATTCCCCGAGACGTGAGTCAGCCGAGGAGCGCCGCCACCCCCACCAACACCGGCACCGACAACACCGTCGACACCAGGATCGAGTCCCGGGCCAACCGCTCGCCCACGCCGTAGGTGGACGCGTACGTGTAGAGGTTCTGCGCGGCCGGCAGGGCCGATGTCACGACCACGTCGAGGAGTTGGGCCCCGTGCAGGCCGAAGACCCCGGCCGCCAGTGCCCAGGCCGCCGCGGGCTGCCCCACCGACTTCAGCGCGACCGAGAGCAGGACCAGCTGTCGGTCCGGGCCCCGGCCGGGCATGGTGCTGCCGCACAGGGAGATGCCGAAGGCGAGGAGGACGGCCGGGACCGACATGCCGCCGATCAGGGTCAGGGGGTCCATGACGGGGGCCGGGGCCTTGAGACCGGCCGCCGAGACCGCAACGCCGGCCAGCGAGCCCACCGCGATCGGATTGCGCAGCGGGGTCAGCAGTCGCCGCCACAGCGGACCCTTCTCCCCGTCGCCCGACGCCACGTCCAGGACGGTCAGCGCGATCGGGGTCACCCCGACCAGCTGGAAGAGCAGCACCGGCGCCACGAGTGACGCGTCCCCGAGCACGTACACCGCGATCGGGATGCCGAGGTTGCCGGAGTTGACGTAGGACGAGCACAGCGCGCCGATCGTCGTACGGCCCAGCCCCCAGCCCCGTGCGACACCCACCGCCACGAAGACGCCCGCTGCCGCTGCCGTGCTGAGCGCGGTCACCAGGAGACGGCTGGAGAAGATCACCGACAGGTCGGCCCGGGCCAGCGTGGTGAACAGCAGGGCGGGTGAGGCGACATGGAAGGCGAGCTTGGTCAGGACCTCCCGGCCCTGGTCGCCGAGGTAGCCGCGCAGCCCGATGAGATAGCCGACGCCGATCACCACCGCGATGACCGCGAAGCCGGTCAGCACTCCCTGCACGGAGGCTCCTCAAGGGTGAGGAGGGCGTGGCATATCCAGGGAGGTGATGATCGGTGGCGCATGCAGGCAACCCTCGGGGGCAGGTGGCACCCAGGTCAACGTGATCCTGCCCGCGTGGTCGAGGCGTCGGCCGATGAGTTACGCCCGCCCGCCAGGTCTACCGATCGTGGACGCCATGACACCCGCTGTACTCGTGCTGGCCGGCCCCGTCACCCGGGACGAGGTGACGGGGCTCGGCGACGAGGTCCGGGCCCTGTTGCGCACGACCCGCGCCGGGGTGGTGGTGTGCGATGTCGCCGGGCTGGGACCGCCGGGTCTCGCCGTCGTCGATCTGCTCGCCCGGCTGCAGCTCGCGGCTCGGCGTGCCGGGGGCCGGATCAGACTGCGCGACCCCGATCCCGGACTACACGCCCTCCTCGACCTCGTCGGCCTCCGCTTCGAGGTGGAGGGGCAGGCCGAACAGGGGGAACCAGCGCTGGGTGTCGAGGAAGAAGTGGAACCCGGTGAGCCTGCCGTCTGAGATCTCCAGCACCTGGACCGCCCACGGGACGAAGCCGCCCTTGTCCGGGTCCGGCTTGTACTGGGCGAACCCAGGCATGCCGTTGACCTGCACCGGCACCAGTCGGGAGCCCTCGCAGGCCGAGCCGAGGGTTGTCATGAAGCCCGTGATGTCGTCGTGGCCCGTCAGCCACAGGTCGAACGGCGGCATCGTCATGATGGCGTCCTCGTGGAGGAGAGCCGTCAGAGCCGTCATGTCGTAGCCCTCGAACGCCTTCACATAGCGGTCCAGGAGCTTCTGCTGCTCCTCGTCCAGCGGGTCGGACACGGCCGCGTCGGCGCCGTGCTCCTCCCGCTCGGCGAGGGTGGCGCGGGCGCGCTGGAGGGCGCTGTTGACCGAGGCGACGGAGGTGTCGAGGAGTTCGGCGACCTCGCTCGCCTTCCAGGCCAGCACCTCGCGCAGGATCAGCACCGCGCGCTGCTTGGGCGGCAGTTGCTGCAGGGCGGCCATGAAGGCGAGCCGCACGGTCTCCTTGGCCACCGCCGCCTCGGCCGGGTCCTCGACGCTCGGCAGGATGCGGTTGTCCGGCATCGGCTCCAGCCAGGTGTGGTCCGGGCGGGGGGAGAGGGCGGCCTGGGCGAGGGGCGTCGACTCGGTGAGGTCCATGGGGCGGGCGCGCTTGTTGCCCGCCGTCAGCATGTCCAGACAGACGTTGGTCGCGATCCGGTACAGCCACGAGCGGAGGCTGGAACGGCCCTCGAACCTGTCGTAGCTCCGCCAGGCCCGCACCATCGTGTCCTGCACCGCGTCCTCGGCCTCGAAGGAGGAGCCGAGCATGCGGTAGCAGTACCCCGTCAGCTCCGTGCGGTGCTTCTCGAGCCTGACGTCGAGGTCTGTCGTCGTAGCCGTAGCGTCCGTCATCGTCCACCCACCCCTGTGGCCGTGCTGTGCCGCGCCTTTGCGCCCACTACTCGGAAACTACCGCACGCCACTGACAATGGCGTCCGGGGTGGGAAAGGGGCAGCTCAGAGGCGATGTTTGCCAGTCCCGCAAAGCGCTCAGCGGCAGTCGGCTCGCTGCCGACTGAGCGTCTTGAGCCCCTGTCTACCGCAGGGGTGTCAACTACCGACGTCTTTTGCCGTGCGGCTTGCACAGCGCTCGCCACTGGATGTGACGCCACGCTTGCGTCCAGCTGTTCCGGTGAGCAGTAGGGGCGATTGACGGCGCCCCGCACCTGCGCGGTCAGGCGTCGCCGTGCAACCGGGTCCACCGGCATAGCCGGATCTGTGCCTTCGGGTGACTCCCGCGTGGGGCGATCAATCTAGCGTCACCAGATGGAGTCGAGCAACTACTTTCTGACATCCAGTGATTGTGGCTGTCGGACATGAAGAATCCCCCTGGCCGACCGACCTCGACCAGGGGGAAGCAGAACGTGCGGCTCAGGCCGTCGCGAGCCGCTGCTGGGCCCGAGCCGCACGCGTTCCGAGGACGGTGATCGACACCACGCCGAGCACCGCCAGCAGGCCGACCCCGACGGTTCCGCCCCAGCCGCCCGCGTGGAAGGCGAGCGCGCCGACCGTGCTGCCCGCGCTGGAGCCGATGTAGTAGGCGGACTGGTAGAGGGCCGAGGCCTGGGCGCGGCCGTGGGTGGCCGTCTTGCTGACCGCCGAGGACGCCACCGCGTGCCCGGCGAAGAAGCCCCCGGTGATCAGGACCAGGCCCAGCAGGACCAGCCCGAGGGAGTCGGCCAGGGAGAGCAGCAGGCCCGCGGCCGTCGTACCGCCCGCCGCGTACAGCGCGCCCCGGCGGCCCAGGCGGCCGACGAGCCGGCCCGCCGTCGACGCGGACACCGTGCCCACCAGGTAGACCAGGAAGATCGAGCCGACGATGCCCTGGGGGAGGGAGAACGGCGCCTCGGTCAGCCGGTAGCCGATCACCGTGTACACGCCGCCGAAGACCGTCATGAACAGCGCGCCGATGGCGTAGAGGCGGCGCAGCAACGGGTCGCCCAGGTGTCCGCGGACCGTGCCGAGCAGCACCCGCGGCCGCAGCGAGCCCGCCACGAAGTGCTTCGGCGCCGGCAGCAGCAGGCGGAACGCCACCGCGCAGGCCACCGCGAGCGCGCCGATGACCCCGACGGCCACCCGCCAGCCCCACTCCTGCGCGACCCAGCCGGTGATGACCCGGCCGCTCATCCCGCCGACGCTGTTGCCGGCGACGAACAGGCCGATCGCCGTGACCAGCGCCTTCGGCCGGACCTCCTCGGCGAGATACGCCGTCGCCGAGGCGGGCAGTCCCGCCAGGGCCGCACCCTGCACCGCCCGCAGCACGACCAGCGTGGTGAGCGAGGGCGCGAAGGGGACCAGGATCCCGACTGTCACCGCGACCGCCAGCGACGCCGTCATGACCGTACGGCGTCCGAAGCGCTCGGAGAGGGCGCTCATCGGCAGCACGAACAGCGCCAGGCCGCCGGTCGCCGCCGCCACCGTCCAGCTCGCCTCGCTCGCCGCGACCCCGAACTCGCCCGAGATCAGCGGGAGGAGGGCCTGCGTGGAGTACAGCAGCGCGAAGGTCGCGACACCGGCGAGGAAGAGGGCGAAGCTCATCCGGCGGTAGCCGGGGCCGCCCGGGGTCAGACGGGAGTCGACGGTGGCAGAGGCGGGAGATGCGGCAGGGGATACGGCGCCCACGCGGGTGGACGCCTCGGTACTGGCAGGCATGCCTCGAAGTTACGTACGGCCGCGCTCATCCGTCCAATGCATGGATTCGCCATAATCGTTCCCATGGAGCATCAGCAGAGGTCACAGGCGCGTCTGTCACCGTCCAGTGACACAGAAGACATGGTGATGTTGCTGGCCCCGCGGCTCGCCTACTTCGCCGGCGTGGCCCGCACCGAGCACGTCACCCGCGCCGCCCAGGAGATGGACGTACCCCAGTCGACGCTCTCGCGGGCCATGGTCCGCCTCGAGCAGGACCTCGGCGTCGACCTCTTCGCCCGCATCGGCCGCACGGTCTCCCTCACGCCCGCCGGCCGCACCTTCCTCGGCTCCGTCGACCGCGCCCTCGCCGAGATCCGGCGCGCCGCCGACGAGGTCCGTGCCGACGCCGACCCGGCCACCGGCAAGGTCGCCTTCGGCTTTCTGCACACCATGGGCTCGGAGACGGTCCCCGGCCTCATCCGGGCCTTCCGCGCCGACCACCCCCGCGTCCGGTTCAGCCTGGTCCAGAACTACGGCGAGGCGATGATCGAACGCCTGCGCGCGGGCGAGCTGGACCTGTGCCTGACCTCACCGGTCCCGGACGCCCCCGACCTCGTGGCCCGTCGCCTCGACGAACAGAAACTGCGGCTCGTGGTCCCCGCCGACCACCCGCTCGCGGCCCGCAAGCGGGTACGCCTCGCCGAGGCCGCCGAGGAGTCCTTCGTGACTCTGGAGCCCGGTTACGGTCTGCGCCGCATCACCGACGACCTCTGCCAGGAGGCCGGATTCAAGCCCCGCATCGCCTTCGAGGGCGAGGAGGCGGAGACCTTGCGGGGACTCGTGGCGGCAGGACTGGGCGTCGCCCTTCTGCCGCCACCGGCCTTCCCGCGCCCGGGAGTCGTGGAACTGACGGTCACGGCCCCCCGGGCGGCCCGCGAGATCGGCGTCGCCTGGCTCGACGGCCACCCGGACACACCCCCGGTGGCTGCCTTCAAGAAGTTCCTGCTGTCGAGGCGGGGCAACCTGCTGCCCTGACCTGCGACCCTGCTGCCCCGGCCTACCGCCGCCGCCCGAACCCGGAGGCGAGCGGCATGCGCAGCCCCAGCGGCGGCGGAGCGGCCAGCGCGTCCTGCACCGGCCGTGACAGCACCCGCCCGAACAGCGCCCCCATCACGAAGTCCTCGGTCAGCGCGTGCACTTCGGCCCGGTACTGATGCAGTCCGTGCCCGTCGGAGTGCACCTCGAACCGGCACACCTCCCGGTTCGCCTTCTTCGCCCGGGACGCGAACCGGAACGACAACTCGGGGTCCGTCTGCTGGTCGTTGGTCCCGTGCACGATCAAGACCCGGCGCCCCGCGAGCTGCTTGACCGGTTCCGGATCGGCCGCCACATCCTCCTCGGGCAGCCAGGGAGCGACCGCCACCACGGAGTTGACGGCCTCGTGCCCGCCCGCGTGCAGTGCGGCCCGGGCGCCCATGTCGACGCCGACCAGGGACACGGGGACGTCGCCGTAGCGCCGTACGGCCTCGTCGGCGGCCCAGGTCGCGTCGTGCGCGAGATGCGCCTCGCTGCCGTTCCACCCCCGATAGCGGTAGTGCACCAGATGTGCGGCGAGCCCGTCGGCGTGCCCCGCACGGGCGAGTCGTCGTCCCAACGCCCTTACGGCGGAGGGCAGTCGCATCGAGGCGGGTCTGCGCAAAGAGGTCTCGTCGCCGCCCGGGAGGAGCAGCACCACCCCGCTCACCGCCGCCGGCTCCGGGCCGAGTGTCCTGCCCAGTCGGGCGCTGCGAACCGGCGTCGCTTGCTGTGCCATGACAGAACAGTGTCAGAAGCCCGGGGGGTACGACACGGGGCGGGGCGGTCACCGTTACGTATCGGCGGATTCGTACAGCGGGCGCTCTACGCGCGTAGGAGTTAGAGTGCGTAAATGACGAGCCAGACTGACCGGAGGGGGAACCCCCCGAGCCCGGACCAGATCCGCCGGGCACCCAAGGTTCTGCTGCACGACCACCTCGACGGGGGGCTGCGCCCCGGCACGATCGTCGACCTCGCCCGGGACACCGGGTACACCGCGCTCCCCGACACCGACGCGGACCGGCTGGGCGTCTGGTTCCGCGAGGCCGCCGACTCCGGTTCGCTGGAGCGGTACTTGGA
The DNA here is from genome assembly GCF_055559055.1 of Streptomyces sp. NPDC024687. NCBI lineage: Bacteria > Bacillati > Actinomycetota > Actinomycetes > Kitasatosporales > Streptomycetaceae > Streptomyces > Streptomyces sp. NPDC024687. Next base: position 171,421 of record NZ_JBVHLJ010000003.1, read on the forward strand.
GACCTTCTCGCACACCGTCGGCGTCATGCAGACCCGCGAGGCACTCACCCGGGTCGCCGCCGAGTGCGCCGAGGACCTCGCCGCGGACGGGGTCGTCTACGCCGAGGTGCGGTACGCCCCGGAGCAGCACCTGGAGAAGGGGCTGACCCTCGAAGAGGTCGTCGAGGCCGTAAACGAGGGCTTCCGTGAAGGCGAGCGCAGGGCCAGGGCCAACGGCCACAGGATCCGCGTCGGCGCCCTGCTCACCGCGATGCGGCACGCGGCCCGTGCCCTGGAGATCGCCGAACTCGCCAACCGCTACCGGGACCTCGGGGTCGTGGGCTTCGACATCGCGGGCGCCGAGGCCGGGTACCCGCCCACCCGTCATCTCGACGCCTTCGAGTACCTCAAGCGCGAGAACAACCACTTCACCATCCACGCCGGCGAGGCCTTCGGGCTGCCGTCCATCTGGCAGGCCCTGCAGTGGTGCGGCGCCGACCGGCTCGGGCACGGCGTGCGCATCATCGACGACATCCAGGTCCACGAGGACGGCACGGTCAAGCTCGGACGGCTCGCCTCCTACGTCCGGGACAAGCGGATCCCGCTGGAGCTGTGCCCCAGCTCCAATCTCCAGACCGGGGCCGCGTCGTCGTACGCCGAGCACCCGATCGGGCTGCTGCGGCGCCTGCACTTCCGGGCCACCGTGAACACCGACAACCGGCTGATGTCCGGCACCAGCATGAGCCGGGAATTCGAGCACCTTGTCGACGCGTTCGGTTATTCGCTCGACGACATGCAGTGGTTCTCCGTCAATGCGATGAAATCAGCGTTCATTCCTTTCGATGAACGACTCGCGATGATCAATGACGTCGTCAAGCCCGGATATGCCGAGCTGAAGTCCGAATGGCTGTTCCAGCAGACCGCCTCCACCAGCGGTTCTGTGGCCGAGGAGAGCTGAGCGGGAAAATCTGCGGGTGTGGAATGCGGGCGGGTGTTCACCATCCGTCCGCATTTCGATGTTTGCGGTGGGCGGGCTCCCGTGTTTACGTTCGTGGACCGCTGACATCCCGTAAACCCATTTCGAGGACGCATTTCATGAAGCAGTCTGCTGCCAAGACCCTCGGTGTCGCCGCCCTCGGTGCCGCCTTCGCCGCCGCCGGCGCGGGTGCCGCGAACGCCGCTCCGGCGGTCCCGGACGCCACTCAGGCGCTCGGCTCCGTCTCCCAGGGGCTCCCCACCGAGAACGTCACCAAGGCGCTGCCGGGCGCGGGTGAGGCGCTGACGCAGGCCCAGCCGGCGCTCGCCACGGGCGTCTCGGCCGCGCAGCCCGCCGTCGAGAAGGTGCTCTCCGACGGCCCGACCGGGCCCCTCGCCGGTCTCCTCGGCGGCCTGCCGGTCGGCCAGGTCCTGCCCGGCAGCGGCACCGGCCTCAACGGTCTGCCGATCGGCTGACCCGCCGCTCCTCGTACGCGCCGGTGGGGCGCACCCCCGAGATCTCGGGGGTGCGCCCCACCGGCGTCCGTGCACAGGGGTGTCACCAGGCGGTCTGGGCCTTGTCCTCCGAGGGGAACAGGATCCACAGGGCTATGTAGAGCAGGAACTGCGGGCCCGGCAGCAGACAGGACACCAGGAAGATCACGCGCATCGTGGTCGCGGAGGTGCCGAAGCGCCGTGCCAGCGCGGCACACACTCCGCCGATCATGCGGCCGTTGGTGGGGCGGGCGAGGCGGGACATTGCGGCTCCTTCGTGAGCGTCGGGGTCGGGTCCGGGTGACCCTCTCCAGCTGTCTTCAACGCTACGGAGACGAACGCCACAAAGCGTCGCTCTACGGTGCGATCCCGACCCTGGGAATCGTCGGGGTCCTACCCTGAGCCGGCTCCTCCTGGCGGACGGTGGTGCGCCGGTGCCGCTCGGTCCTGCGGCGTAGCGAGTGGCGCGCCGCCGGCACGATCACGAGGTGCGCGAGGGCGACGCCCGCGGTGTTCAGGAACAGGGAGTCGATGTCGACGACCTGGCCGGGGACGCTGGTCTGGAACAGCTCTATGCCCAGGGAGATCAGCGCGCCCGCGACACAGGTGCGGATCAGGGAACCGACGGGCGACGCCCACAGCCGGCCGTGCACCATCGGGAGCAGCAGACCGAGCGGGGCCAGCAGCGCGAGCCCCTCGCCGATCCGCAGGGCCGCCTCCCGCCCGCCGAGGGCGAGGTCGGCGCGGATGCCGGCGAACGGATGCAGATTGGCCGGGACGACCCAGGGCACGTCCAGCGGACGCAGCGTGAACCAGGCGACGAACGCGAGGTGTGCGACGAGGAGGACACCTCCTGCCACACGGACGCGAAGGGCGGCATTGCCGCCTACGAAGCCTTGACGCTGCACGATCCCCTAGACGCCCCGCTCGGCACGATCGGTTCCGGAACGCCCGAGGTACCCGGGTGAGGGCTGCGCCACACGGGGTGGCCGGACCCGCGTCAGCCGCCCGTCACCTCGGTCGACGGCGGCTGGTGGCTGCTCGGCTGGGAACGGACCTCGTCCGTGCAGTCGTAGCGGCGCAGCGGTGCGGTCGTGGGGCCGCCGAGGATGACGGAGCCGTCGCCCTCGGCCGCGGCCGAGTCGGAGAAGGTGCACACGACCTGGGCGAGGGCGTACGCGGAGAGCTCGGCGGGCGGGGTGCTCAGCCGGAGCGTGTCGTCGGGGTCCTTGGGGCGCGGCCCGCCGACGGTCATGCCGCCGCGGACGTACGTCTGGTAGCCGGCCTCCCGCTCGGCCGCCGACGGGGTCTCGGCGAGCTGGTCGAGGAGCCCCTGCGCGACCAGCACCCGCCGCTGGGAGTCGGCGGTCCCGTCCGGAACCCTCAGGCTCCGGTCGACCGCCACCAGCGAGGACCCGCACAGCAGGAACACCTGCACGGCAAGACCGTGCGAGGACGGCTCCGCGGCGCCCGGCTCGGACAGCGAGCACCGCACCCGTGAGGGCGCGGGACCGAAGTCGGTGGGCACCTCGGTGGGCCGGATCCCGCACCCGGCGACCAGCAGGGCGAGCAGCGGGAGCGCCAGCAGCCGCGGCACGTCCAGTCCGGCGCGCGGTGCGTCCGCCCGCCGCGTCCGTCGTCCCTCCGGGCGCATCACGCCTGTCCCTTCTTCGCCTTGTCGTCGTCCTTCTTGGCCTCCATGAGCTGTTCCGCCAGCGCCGAGGCGTCCCGGGGAAGCCGCAGCGTGAAGACGGCGCCCCCGCCGGGGGAGTTCGCCGCGGTGATCTCGCCGCCGTGGATGTGGGCGTTCTCCAGGGCGATCGAGAGGCCCAGGCCGCTGCCCTCGGAGCGCGGGCGGGAGGCGCTGGCCTTGTAGAAGCGGTCGAAGACGTGCGGGAGGACGTCCTCGGGGATGCCGGGGCCGTGGTCGCTGACCCGGATGACGATCTCGTCGTCCGCCGTGCGCACCGCCACCCGCACCGGGGAACCGCCGTGCTTGAGGGCGTTGCCGATCAGGTTGGCCAGGATCACGTCGAGGCGGCGCGGGTCGAGGCGGGCGTGCATGCCGCGCTCGGCGTCCAGCTCCACCGCGTCCAGCCACGCGCGCGCGTCGATGCACGCGGTGATCTGGTCGGCCAGGTCGACGTCGTCCAGGACCAGCCGGGCCGTGCCCGCGTCGAAGCGGGTGACCTCCATCAGGTTCTCGACCAGGTCGTTCAGCCTGCGGGTCTCGCTGACCACCAGCCGCACGGCCGGTTCGATCATCGGGTCCATCGAGCCGGACTCGGCCTCCAGCTCCTCCTCCAGGATCTCCGTCACGGCGGTCATCGCGGTGAGCGGCGTCCGCAGCTCATGGCTCATGTCCGCCACGAACCGCCGGGACGCGTCGTCGCGGGCGGACATGTCCTCGACCCGTTTCTCCAGCGCCTCGGCCGCGTAGTTGAACGTCCGTGACAGGTCCGCGAGTTCGTCGGTGCCCGACACCCTGAGCCGGGTGTCCAGCTTGCCCTCGCCGAGCCGCCGGGCGGCGACTCCCAGCCGGTGCACCGGCTTCAGTACGGTCGTCGCGGCGGCCTGCGCGAGCAGCGCGGAGCCGATCAGGGCGAGCCCGGTGGCGATCCCCAGCGACCAGGCGAGGGAGTTGAGGTCCTTGGCCTCCGGTTCGAGCGACTTGAGCATGTAACCGGTCGGGCCGCCGCCGATCACCCGGGTGCCGGCCACCAGGTACGGGGTGTCGTGGTCGACGGTCCGCTGCCAGTACAGGTGGTAGGCGTACTTGTTGGCGGAGTCGACCTTCTGCTTCTCGTTCACCGCCTCGCGCAGCGACACGGGCACGTCCTGGAGCGTGAAGCCGTCCAGGGCGCCCGAGTTGCCGTACACCGCCCTGCCGTCGGCGTCGGAGGACACGAGCAGCACGCCGAAGCGCTGGCTGCTGCCCGCCATCTGCCCCGCCGCCTGCTGGAGTTCGTCCTGCGTGGGGTTCTCCGGCAGGGCGCCCGCGCGGTTCTGCATCTCCTGCTGGAAGTCCCGCAGCACCGCGTCCTGGGCGCGGGTGAGGACCGCCTCGCGGTTGAGCCAGTAGGCGATCCCGGACGCGGACACGGCCGCGGTCAGCGCCACCAGGCCGAAGACGACGACGAGCCGCAGCCGCAGACTGGTGAAACGCAGCCCTGACCACACACCCTTACGAGCCGCGAACCAGCCGCGGAACCCCCCTTGTGCTTCGGTCACTGAGGCGTGTCCAGCCGGTAACCCACGCCCCGCACGGTACGGATGAGCGTCGGGGACGACGGCACGTCCTCGACCTTGGCGCGCAGCCGCTGGACACAGGCGTCCACCAGGCGCGAGTCACCGAGGTAGTCGTGCTCCCAGACCAGCCGCAGCAACTGCTGCCGGGACAGGGCCTGACCCGGCCGCCGGCTCAGCTCCAGGAGCAGTCTGAGCTCGGTCGGGGTGAGCTGGAGGTCCTCGCCGTTCTTCGTCACGGTCATGGCCGCGCGGTCGATGACCAGGGAGCCGAAGCTCGCCGCGTCGGTCGACTCGCGTTCCCCGCGGCGCAGCACGGCCCGGATCCGGGCGTCCAGCACCCGCCCCTGGATCGGCTTGACGACATAGTCGTCGGCGCCGGACTCCAGTCCGACGACGATGTCGATGTCGTCGTTGCGCGCGGTCAGCAAGATGATCGGCAGCTGGTCGGTGCGCCGGATGCGCCGGCACACCTCGAACCCGTCGATGCCGGGCAGCATCACATCCAGCACGATCAGGTCCGGCCGCTGCTCACGCAGCAGCTTCAGGCCGTCCTCGCCGGTGGCAGCTGTGGCAACCCGGTGGCCCTGGCGCGTGAGGCTCAGCTCCAGGGCCGTACGGATGGCGTCGTCGTCCTCGATCAGCAACAGGGAAGGCACGGGCTCATTCTGGCCCATGGAGGGGGTGCGGTACGACCTGTGGGGACAGGCAGTCCATACGGCACCCGTCCGTGGGTCCGCTGTGCAATTCCTGAGACCGGGCCCTGTGACAGGTCTGTGACAGTCGGCGGACACGGTCATGAAGGTGCGTTGGCAGAGTTCTCGGCACAGGCAAGGAACCACCGCCTGAGCAAGCCGAACACCGGAAGTCCACGACGGGGGGCGCGAGATGAACACGCTGCACAGCATCAGCACCAGCGCAGTGATCACTCGGCTGCACGACGTGAACGGGGGCCGGGGTTCCAAGGAGTCCGGTGCCGTGAGCGGGCGGGGGTGCGCTCGCGGCACCGGGCGTCAGCACACCGCGTACATGGCGGTGGTTGACACCTCCACGGGGGAATCGCACGGGGGATCGTCGTACAGGGAGGACTCGGGGGAGCGTCGCTCGCTGTCGGAGGCGGAGTTCACCGCCTACGTCCAGGAGCGCCGCGCCTCCCTGTACGCCACCGCCTACCACCTGACCGGTGACCGCTTCGAGGCCGAGGACCTGCTGCAGAGCGCGCTGTTCTCGACGTACAGGGCGTGGGACCGGATCAGCGACAAGGCCGCGGTCGGGGGCTACCTCCGCCGCACCATGACGAATCTGCACATCAGCGCGTGGCGCCGCCGCAAGCTGAACGAGTACCCGACCGAGGAACTGCCGGAGACGCCCGGCGACACGGACGCGATGCGCGGCACCGAACTGCGCGCGGTCCTGTGGCAGGCGCTCGCCCGGCTCCCCGAACTCCAGCGCACGATGCTGGTCCTCCGTTACTACGAGGGCCGCACCGACCCGGAGATCGCGGAGATCCTCGACATCAGTGTCGGCACGGTGAAGTCCAGCATCTGGCGGTCCCTGCGCCGCCTGCGCGAGGACGAGGTCCTCAGCTTCGGCCGTGACGAGGAGAACGCCTTCGGGGAGCTCGTCGCCTGAGGGTTGGGGAAAGCACAGCACGGGGGACGGGGGACCAGGGGTACCGGCTGGGGGGCCGGTACCCGTGGGGGGAACAACGGGGGAAGCACAAGAGCGGGACTGGAGGGCCGGGGGGGTCCGTCCAGTCCCGCTTTCGTGTGTGCGGTCAGCCGACCTTCATGAGCGTCGTCCCGGCCGGCGTGTCACCGACAGCGATGGCCTCGGCGGGGTCCCTGCCCTCGACGAGGTACGCGTTGGCCGTGCCTTCGGGAATGGCGCCCCCGGGATCGTCCGGGGTGTCGTCGCACTCCGCAATGCGGGCGGTGCCCAGGCGCTCGCCGACGGTGAAGTTCTTCTCCTGGGTGGGCAGATAGTCGCGGTTCTCGTACGTCACCACCCCCGCGCAGGAGCTCGCGACCTCGCCGCCCGACGAGCAGCCGACAGCCACCGTCAGCATCGCCACCGTCATGACCAGCCGTGCTCTCGTCATCAGCTTCCTTCCCGAGGTGACCGTCTTCCGGTCCTACGACGGAGAAGGCACCGTTCGCGTTCAGACCGCCGGAGTCGCCGCCGGGCGGCGGCCCGCTGCCGTGGCGGCAAGGCGGCCGAGGGCCTCGTCCTTGTCGCACGGGTGGGCGCCCAGCGCGGTCTGGCGGGCGACGATCGAGCGCTCCAGGCGCATCAGGCGCCAGCCGCGGCGCAGCAGGAACGGCACGGACTTGCGGCCCTCGCGCAGATCCCGCAGGAACCGGCGGCGGAACGTGCGCACCGGACCCCGGCTCAGGCACAGCGCGTCGCCCAGCACCCCGAGCTCCCGGCAGCGGGTGACGATCTCGGCGGCGAAGATGCCCTCCGCGATGAACAGCGGGGTCCGGCCCATCTCGACCGCCTCCTCGCCGGTGCGGGCGCTCAACGAGATGTCGTAGACCGGGATCTTCGTGCGGCCCGTGCGGCACAGTTCGACGATCGCGGCCACCGCGGCGTCCGCGTCCCACGATCCGGGGTGGTCCCAGTCGATGTCGGAACTCCCCGCCACCAGCGGCAGCGTCGGGTCGTCGCCCTCCTTGTAGAAGTCGTCGAGCCGGAGGACCGGAAGACCGGAACGGGCCGAGAGAAGGGACTTGCCGGAGCCGGAGGGGCCGCAGAGCAGCACGACTCGCGTCGGTATGGGCGGTTGGGAGCTCACGGGACACCAGTGTGAGGCATTCACCCGCTGTTCATCGACCCCGCGGGTTGGCTTTGAAGCGCGCGTCACACCTCAACTACCCTTCGTGTCGACACGCTTACCCAGTGCACGAAAAAGGTGGCAGAAACGATGGCCCGACACGCGAACCCGACCGTCCAGCGCACCCTCACCGCCCTCGCGACCGCGGGTGTCGCACTCGGCGCCGGCGCCGGGGCGGCCGCCGCGGACACCGAGCCGGTGGTCGACGTGCTGCACACCCGGCCCACCTCGCTCGGCAACATCGACCCCCAGTCAGGGCTCCGCTCCCTCACCGGCACGGTCGGCTACGTCACCGGCCCGGTCGCCGGCCTCAAGCCGAACCCGCTGGCGGGCACGGGAGTGGACCCGCTGGACAACGGGCTGGGCACCCAGCTGGCGGACTTCCAGCCGCTGACGTCGCAGGCGCTGACCGGACCGGTCGCGCAGGCGCAGTCGATCGGCAGCATGCCGGTGGTGGGGCAGGTGGCGGGACTGCTGAGCAACTGAACCGGACACACGGCCGCTTCGGCACGGAGCCGCGCCTTCCCCGGACGGAGGGAGGGCGCGGCTCCGCGGTGTCGCGGCCCGGTGTCAGTACGCGGAGCCGGACGCGCCCAGCGACCCCGTCGGGTGCCACACCGTCTTCGTCTCCAGGAACGCCGTCAGGCGGTCGATGCCCGGAGTCGCCGTCCAGTTGTCCACAGGCTGTGGACGCAGAACCCGCTTCAGGTTGTCCGCCGCCGCGATCTCCAGCTCCTTCGCGAGGACCTCGTCCGCGCCTGCCAGGTCGATCGCGTTGACGTCCTGGTGGGACGCCAGGGAGGCCGCGATCTCCGCCGTACGGCCCGAGAGGACGTTGACCACGCCTCCGGGGACGTCGGAGGTGGCCAGGACCTCGCCCAGGGAGAGGGCGGGGAGGGGGGACCTCTCCGAGGCGATCACCACCGCCGTGTTGCCCGTGGCGATCACCGGGGCGAGCACCGAGACCAGGCCCAGGAACGACGACTCCTGCGGGGCCAGGACGGCCACCACGCCCGTCGGCTCGGGGGAGGACAGGTTGAAGTACGGGCCGGCCACCGGGTTGCCGCCGCCCACCACCTGGGCGATCTTGTCGGTCCAGCCCGCGTACCAGACCCAGCGGTCGATCGTCGCCTCGACCTGCTCGGCCGCCCGGGACTTCGACAGGCCCTCGGCGTCGGCCACCTCGTGGACGAACTGCGCCCTGCGGCCCTCCAGCATCTCCGCGACCCGGTACAGGACCTGGCCGCGGTTGTAGGCGGTGGCCCCGGACCAGGCGCCGAACGCCTTGCGCGCGGCCACGACCGCGTCACGGGCGTCCTTGCGGCTCGACTGCGGCGCGTTCGCCAGCCACTTGCCCTTTGCGTCGGTCACCTCGTACACCCGGCCGCTCTCGGAACGCGGGAACTTCCCGCCGACGTACAGCTTGTAGGTCTTGAAGACGCTCAGACGGTCATTGCGCTCAGACATCGAGGTACGCCTCCAGGCCGTGGCGGCCGCCCTCGCGGCCGAAGCCCGACTCCTTGTAGCCGCCGAAGGGCGACGTCGGGTCGAACTTGTTGAACGTGTTGGACCAGACGACCCCGGCCCGGAGCTTGTTCGCCACCGCCAGGATCCGCGAACCCTTCTCCGTCCAGATGCCCGCCGAGAGGCCGTACTGGGTGTTGTTGGCCTTGGCGACGGCCTCGTCCGGGGTGCGGAAGGTGAGGACCGACAGGACCGGGCCGAAGATCTCGTCGCGGGCGATGGTGTGCGCCTGGGTGACGTTGGTGAAGAGCGTCGGGGCGAACCAGTAGCCGGAGGAGGGGAGTTCGCACTCCGGGGACCAGGGCTCGGCGCCCTCGGCCGTGCCCTGCTCGACGAGCGAGGTGATCCGCGAGAGCTGCTCGGCGGAGTTGATCGCGCCGATGTCGGTGTTCTTGTCGAGCGGGTCGCCGAGGCGGAGGGTGGACAGGCGGCGCTTGAGCGAGTCCAGCAGCTCGTCCTGGATCGACTCCTGGACCAGGAGCCGGGAGCCCGCGCAGCAGACCTGGCCCTGGTTGAAGAAGATGCCGGTGACGATCCCCTCGACGGCCTGGTCGATCGGGGCGTCGTCGAAGACGATGTTGGCGCCCTTGCCGCCCAGTTCGAGGGTGAGCTTCTTGCGGGTGCCGGCGACCGTGCGGGCGATCTCCTTGCCCACGGCCGTGGAGCCGGTGAAGGCCACCTTGTTCACGTCCGGGTGCGCGACGAGCGCGGCGCCCGTGTCGCCGTAGCCCGGAAGGATGTTGACGACTCCCCGGGGCAGGCCCGCCTGGCGGCAGATGTCCGCGAAGAACAGGGCGGACAGGGGGGTCGTCTCGGCAGGCTTGAGGACGACCGTGTTGCCGGTCGCCAGCGCCGGGGCGATCTTCCACGCCAGCATCAGGAGCGGGAAGTTCCAGGGGATGACCTGGCCGGCCACGCCGAGGGGCTTGGGCGCGGCGCCGAAACCGGCATGTTCCAGCTTGTCGGCCCAGCCCGCGTAGTAGAAGAAGTGCGCGGCGACCAGGGGCAGGTCGGCGTCGCGGGTCTCCTTGATGGGCTTGCCGTTGTCCAGGGTCTCCAGGACGGCGAGCTCGCGGCTGCGCTCCTGGATGATCCGGGCGATGCGGAACAGGTACTTGGCGCGCTCGGAGCCGGGCAGCGCGGACCACTTCTCGAAGGCCTTGCGGGCGGCCAGCACCGCCCGGTCGACGTCCGCCTCGCCCGCCTGGGCGATCTCGGACAGGACCTCCTCGGTGGACGGCGAGACGGTCTTGAAGACCTTGCCCTCGGCCGCTTCCACGAACTCGCCGTCGATGAACAGGCCGTAGGAGGGGGCGATGTCGACGACCGAGCGGGACTCGGGTGCCGGTGCGTACTCGAATGCGGATGCAGGTGCCATGGTGATCAGTCCACCGTCACGTAGTCGGGGCCGGAGTAGCGGCCGGTGGCCAGCTTCTGACGCTGCATCAGCAGGTCGTTCAGGAGCGAGGAGGCGCCGAAGCGGAACCAGTGGTTGTCCAGCCAGTCCTCGCCCGCCGTCTCGTTGACCAGTACGAGAAACTTGATGGCGTCCTTGGAGGTACGGATGCCGCCGGCCGGCTTCACGCCCACCTGGACGCCGGTCTGGGCGCGGAAGTCGCGCACCGCCTCCAGCATCAGCAGGGTGTTCGCGGGAGTGGCGTTCACCGCGACCTTGCCGGTGGACGTCTTGATGAAGTCCGCGCCCGCCAGCATGCCGAGCCAGCTCGCGCGGCGGATGTTGTCGTACGTCGACAGCTCGCCGGTCTCGAAGATGACCTTGAGCCGGGCGTCCGTACCGCAGACCTCGCGCACGGCGACGATCTCGTCGTACACCTTCAGGTATCTGCCGGAGAGGAACGCGCCGCGGTCGATGACCATGTCGACCTCGTCGGCACCGGCGGCCACGGCGTCGCGCACGTCGGCCAGCTTCACGTCCAGGGCGGCACGCCCGGCCGGGAACGCGGTGGCGACCGAGGCGACCTTCACGCCGGAACCGGCGACGGCCTCCTTGGCGACGGCCACCATGTCGGGATAGACGCAGACCGCGGCCGTGGCGGGGGCCGTCCGGTCGGTCGGGTCGGGGCGGACCGCCTTGGCGCCGAGCGCCCGGACCTTGCCCGGGGTGTCCGCGCCTTCCAGCGTCGTCAGGTCGACCATCGAGATGGCGAGGTCGATGGCGTACGCCTTCGCGGTCGTCTTGATGGAACGCGTACCGAGGGAGGCGGCTCGCGCCTCCAGGCCGACCGCGTCCACGCCGGGCAGCCCGTGAAGGAACCGGCGCAGCGAGCTGTCGGACGCGGTCACGTCCGTGAGCGGGTGTGCGGCTGATGCAGTGGTGGGCATGGTCACCAGACGAGCATATCTACGCGCGTAGCGGCTGTACACCCCGGAGTACGGGTTCTGCGGGCACCCGCAGGGCACCCGCACAGGAGCACCGACCCGGACGGCGCTTAGGATCGGCCTCATGACGACCGCACCCCCCGAGTCCAGGGACCGCATCTACCGCTCACCCATGGCGCTGATCGGCGGCTTCCTCCTCCTCGTCATCATCGGCTGGCTCGGCATCGACGCCGTCGTCTCCGGCACCGGTCGCACGCCGTGGCTCGCCCTCGCCGCGCTGATCCTCGCCGTACCGCTGGTGATCGCCTTCACCCTGCGCCCGGCCGTCTTCGCCAACGACGACCGGCTGCGCGTCCGCAACCCCTTCCGCGTGATCGTCGTGCCGTGGGGTGAGGTCGAGATGTTCCGCTCCGGTTACTCGAACGAGGTGTTCGTCAAGTCCGGCGGCAAGTACCAGCTGTGGGCGATCCCGGTCTCCCTGCGCGGCCGCAAGAAGGCGGCCCGGCAGTCGGCCCGGCAGGCCGCGGGCGGCGGCTCCGGCAGGGGCCTCGGCCTGTTCGGCGGCGGAATGCAGCCGGACGGCTTCGGCGGCCGTACGCCCGTCCCGGAGGGGCCGACCCGGGCCGAGACCGACAAGATCATGGACGATCTGCGCGAGACGCTGGAGGCGCGGGGGGCGGCGAAGACGTCCCAGGGCGAGGTTGCCGTGCGGTGGGCGTACGAGATCGTGGGACCCGCGGTGGCCGGGGCGGTGCTGCTGGCGATTCTGGTGGCTGTGGGCTGACGGCTCCCGCGGTGCGGGAGCGGTTGTCGGGCGGCTGCGGGCCCGTGGTGGCTGGTCGCGCCCCGCGGCGGAGCCGCTGATGTCACAGCCCCGCGCCCCTGAGGGACGCGGGGAACGGGGACGGGGTCAGATGCCGGCTGCCGCTGACAGGTCTCGCTTGATGGCGGTCAGGAGGTCCGTCGCCCTGGTGCGGGCCGCCGGCAGGTCGGCGTGTGCGGGGACCGGGACGACCACTTCCAGGTAGCACTTCAGCTTCGGCTCGGTGCCGCTCGGGCGGACGACGACCCGGGCGCCGGTGAGGGTGTAGCGCAGGCCGTCGGTGGGCGGGAGCTTGTCGGTGCCCTCGGTGAGGTCCTCCGCCTTGGTGATGGGCAGGCCCGCGAGTTCGGTCGGCGGGTGCTCGCGGAGCTGCTCCATCGCCCGGGCGATGACCGACAGGTCCTCCACCCGGACGGAGAGCTGGTCCGTGGCGTGCAGGCCGTGTGTCACGGCGAGGTCGTCGAGGAGGTCGAGGAGCGTGCGGCCCTGTTCCTTCAGCTCGGAGGCGAGCTCCGTGATGAGGAGGGCCGCGGTGATGCCGTCCTTGTCCCGTACGCCCTCGGGGTCCACGCAGTAGCCGAGCGCCTCTTCGTAGCCGTAGCGCAGGCCCTCCACGCGGGCGATCCACTTGAAGCCGGTGAGGGTCTCCTCGTAGGGCAGGCCCGCCTTCTCGGCGATCCTGCCGAGGAGGGAGGAGGAGACGATCGACTCGGCGAAGGTGCCCCGCGCTCCGCGGGTCACCAGGTGGGCGGCGAGGAGGGCGCCCACCTCGTCGCCCCTCAGCATGCGCCAGGTGCCGTTCTCCTCGACCGCCACCGCGCAGCGGTCCGCGTCGGGGTCGTTCGCGATGATCAGGTCCGGGTTCGTCTCCCCGGCCTTCGCGAAGGCCAGGTCCATCGCGCCCGGTTCCTCCGGGTTGGGGAAGGCGACGGTCGGGAAGTTGGGGTCCGGTTCGGCCTGTTCCGCGACGAGGTCCGGGGCGGGGAAGCCGGCGCGGGCGAAGGCGGCGAGGAGGGTGTCCTTGCCGACGCCGTGCATCGCGGTGTAGACGGTGCGGGCGGTGCGGGGGGAGTTCTCGGCGAGTACGGCGTCCGTACGGGCGAGGTAGGCGTCGAGGACGCTGTCGTCGAGGGTCTCCCAGCCGGTGTCGGGACGCGGGACGTCGTCGAGGGAGGCGATCGCGTCGATCTCCGCGGCGATCTCGGCGTCGGCGGGCGGGACGATCTGGGAGCCGTCGCCGAGGTAGACCTTGTAGCCGTTGTCGCGGGGCGGGTTGTGGCTGGCGGTGACCTCCACGCCGGCCACGGCGCCGAGGTGCCTTATCGCGAACGCGAGGACGGGGGTGGGGAGGGGGCGGGGCAGGACCGCCGCGTTCAGTCCGGCGCCGGTCATCACGGCGGCGGTGTCCCGCGCGAAGTCCTCCGACTTGTGGCGGGCGTCGTAGCCGATGACGACGAGGCCGTCGGTGCTGCCGTGCTTCTTGAGGTACGCGGCGAGGCCGGCGGCGGCCCGGATGACGACCGCGCGGTTCATGCGCATGGGGCCCGCGCCGAGTTCGCCGCGGAGGCCGGCGGTGCCGAACTGGAGGGTGCCGCTGAAACGGGCGGTGAGTTCGGTGACGTCTCCGGCCTCGATGAGCCCCGCGAGCTCGTCGCGGGTGTCCGGGTCGGGGTCCTCGGCGAGCCAGGTGCGGGCCCGGGCGATGAGATCGTCGTGCACGGTTGCGTCAGCCTCTCGTTGTGGGTCGGTGCGCGGTTTCGGGTGCGGGCCGGTGGGGGCGGGCGTTGTGCGCCCACGCGGCGGAGCCGCATATGGACACAGTCCCGCGCCCCTGGATGCCTGCGGCGGCCCGTTGCGGTCCGGCGGGGGCGGGTGTAGCGCGTGCGGTTCGGTGGGTGGGTCGGTGCCGGGGTGGGGGGTGTCCGTCCTCGGTCCGGCGGCTCGGCTGCTTTGGCGGTGCTCGGTGCCGGACGCCGGCTGCTGCGGGCGGACACCCCCCACCCCGTCCCCTCGCCGCCGTACGCGGGTGCACGAGTCCCACCCAGGGGCGCGGGGAACTGCGCGATCAGCCCCCACCGGCCCGCAGCCGCCCGACGACAACACGCGGCACCCCCTACAGCGTCAGAGCCGTCCGAGCACCTGCGCCAGCAGGGAACCCATCCGTGTCGCGCTGTCGCGGCCCGCCTGGAGGACCTCCTCGTGGTTCAGCGGCTCGCCCGTCATGCCAGCGGCGAGGTTCGTCACCAGGGAGATGCCCAAGACTTCCGCACCCGCCTCGCGCGCGGCGATCGCTTCCAGGACCGTCGACATGCCCACCAGGTCCGCGCCGATGACGCGGGCCATGCGGATCTCGGCCGGGGTCTCGTAGTGCGGGCCCGGGAACTGGGCGTAGACGCCCTCCTCCAGGGTCGGGTCGATCTCCTTGCACAGGGCGCGCAGGCGGGGGGAGTACAGGTCGGTCAGGTCGACGAAGTTGGCGCCGATGATCGGGGAGGTCGCCGTGAGGTTGAGGTGGTCGCTGATCAGGACCGGCTGGCCGGGGCGCATGCCCTCGCGGAGGCCGCCGCAGCCGTTCGTCAACACAATGGTCTTGCAGCCGGCGGCCACCGCGGTACGGACGCCGTGCGCGACGGCGGCCACCCCGCGGCCCTCGTAGTAGTGGGTGCGGCCGAGGAAGACCAGGGCCCGCTTCTCACCGATCTGGTACGAGCGGATCTTGCCGCCGTGTCCCTCCACCGCCGGCGGCGGGAAACCGGGCAGCTCGGTGACCTGGAACTCGGCGTCGGGGGCACCGAGGGCGTCCACCGCCGGTGCCCAGCCGGAGCCCATCACGAGGGCGACGTCGTGGGTCTCGGCGCCGGTCAGTTCGCGCAGGCGCGCGGCGGCGGCGTCGGCGGCGGTGTGGGGGTCGCCCTGGATGTCGTCCGGAAGAAGAGATGCGTTCACGCGGATGAGGGTAGCCGGTCTCGGCCTACGCGCGTAGATGACGGAGCTGACGGGATGGCGATCGTTGTCTTGTCGTTTCCGACCAACGGCACTCAGCAGGGGCGCTTGCGGAGTTCCATGACGTAGTCGTGGGGCGCGCCCGCGGACTCCGCCGCGTCCGCGATCTCGCCGAGGTAGCGGGCGGAGGGCAGACCGCCCTCGTAGCCGTTCAGGACGTACGTCCAGGCGTGCTCCTCACCCTCCAGGGTGTGGACCCGCATGCGTGTGCGGCGGTAGATGTCCAGGCCCACGCCTTCCCAGCGGTCCATCGACTCGTCGTCGGCGGGGGCGATCTCGTAGAGCGCTACGAACACCTGGGAGAGGGGGTCCTCGACGATCGTCGCCAGGGCGCCCTCCCAGCCCATGTGCTCGCCCCCGAAGGTCAGCCGCCACCCGTTCAGCCACCCCGTGGCGTGCATCGGCGAGTGCGGGGCGCGGCGGGTCATCAGCCGCGCGTCGAGGTTGCCGGCATAGGCGGCGTAGAGCGACATGGGTCGAGGGTACGGCAGCGTCTCTGATCAGTTTGGTGATCGCGAAGGACAGCGGAAGTCAGCTCGGCCCGCCAGTGGACCGAGCGCAGAGCGCGCCCGGCTTGCTCCTGGGCCATGCGTACGATCCGGTCGTTGACCCTCACACCCCGGGCCGGGGCGGCCGTCCAGCCCAGCCTGCGCAGCGCCATCCACGCGTTCGACGGCAGCTTCCGCCCGCCCGCATCCTCACCCGAGGCCAGCTTCTGTACATCGGCGGCATTCCAGTGCTCGGCCAGCAGTTCGGCGGCCATGCCGGACACCAGATCGGCGGCCCAGCCGACCCGCTGAGCCAGTACAGCGGCCGGTAACACCTCGCCCTTCTTCTCCACCACGCCTGTACGCAGCAGTCCACGGGCACAGGCGGTCCGGGCCGTTTCGCCCTCGCCCAACGGCAGCTTCCGACTCACCGGTCCCCCCTTTCCTGCCCGTGGTGCTGTCATCCGATCAACGACACTCACGCGAAAAGGTCACGCATTCGATCCACGCACTCTCATGCGACGTCGAGACCGGGTCCCACACGCACAACACGACACCGGCGGGCGATGCATACCTACGGATGCCGAAGGCAACAGGTAAGCCTTCCCCGGTGTCTCTCCCGTAACAGTGGCGTCTCGGGGTGCCCCCCAGGCCGTGGCACCCCGCGTCGTACGGGACAATGGAGTACGTGACTCGGATCGTGATCATCGGTGGCGGACCCGGCGGATACGAGGCGGCCCTGGTGGCCGCCCAGCTCGGCGCGGAGGTGACCGTCGTCGACTGCGACGGTCTGGGCGGAGCGTCGGTGCTGACCGACTGCGTGCCGTCGAAGACCCTTATCGCTACGGCCGAGGTCATGACGACCTTCGATTCGTCGTACGAGGAGTTGGGGATCATCGTCGCCGATGACACCCCACCTCTGGAGCAGGCCGCCCGGGTGGTGGGCGTCGACCTCGGCAAGGTCAACCGGCGTGTGAAGCGGCTCGCCCTTGCCCAGTCGCACGACATCACGGCCTCCGTGACGCGTGCCGGGGCCCGGGTGCTGCGCGGGCGTGGCCGTCTGGAGGGCATGCAGGCCCTCGACGGGTCGCGCAAGGTCGTGGTGCGGGCCGTGGACGGGAGCGAGGAGACGCTCGTCGCGGACGCCGTGCTGATCGCCACGGGTGGGCATCCCCGTGAGCTGCCCGACGCCCAGCCCGACGGCGAGCGCATTCTCAACTGGACCCAGGTCTACGACCTCGACGAGCTGCCGGAAGAGCTCATCGTGGTCGGGTCCGGTGTCACCGGTGCCGAGTTCGCCGGGGCCTACCAGGCGCTCGGGTCGAAGGTCACGCTCGTGTCGTCGCGGGACCGCGTGCTGCCGGGTGAGGACCCGGACGCGGCCGCGGTGCTCGAGGACGTCTTCCGCCGTCGGGGCATGAACGTCATGGCGCGCTCCCGTGCCCAGTCCGCCAAGCGGGTCGGGGACCGGGTCGAGGTCACGCTGGCGGACGGCCGGGTCATCACCGGCTCGCACTGTCTGATGGCCGTCGGTGCCATTCCCAACAGCGCCGGGATGGGCCTCGAGGAAGCGGGCGTCAAGCTGCGCGAGTCCGGGCACATCTGGACCGACAAGGTGTCCAGGACGACCGCTCCGGGTGTGTATGCCGCCGGTGACGTGACCGGAGTGTTCGCGCTGGCCTCCGTCGCCGCCATGCAGGGCCGTATCGCCATGTACCACTTCCTCGGCGACGCGGTGGCCCCGCTGAACCTGAAGACGGTCTCGTCGAACGTCTTCACCGACCCCGAGATCGCCACGGTCGGGTACTCGCAGTCCGACGTGGACAGCGGCAAGATCGACGCCCGGTCCGTGAAGCTGCCGCTGCTGCGCAACCCGCGCGCCAAGATGCAGGGCATCCGCGACGGCTTCGTCAAGATCTTCTGCCGGCCGGGCACCGGGATCGTCGTCGGCGGTGTCGTCGTCGCGCCGCGCGCCTCGGAACTGATCCATCCCATCTCGCTCGCGGTCGACAACAATCTGACGGTCGAGCAGATCGCGAACGCGTTCACCGTCTACCCCTCCCTTTCCGGGTCGATCGCCGAGGTGGCACGGCAGTTGCACACGCGCAAGGAGACCGAGGGAGCCTGACGGCCGAAAGCGATTCCTGCCTGGTCACAGGGAGTCGTCGACCATTCGTGCGGCATAGGCGGGGAGATTAGGCCCTATACCACTCCCCGTCCTACTGTGCGAACAACTTCGGTAATTCGGCGCATACTGCTGAAACCAGACGGTCGTTGGGGTTACTGTCAGTTTCGTGTTCGCTGCAGAACGTCGCCAATTGATCCTCGAAATGGTGCGAGCCAATGGGGCCGTGTCGCTCCGTGAGCTCGCCCGCGTCGTCCAGACCTCCGAAGTGACCGTACGGCGGGACGTGCGCGCACTGGAGGCAGAAGGACTCCTCGACCGCCGGCATGGCGGTGCGGTATTGCCGGGCGGGTTCACGCGAGAGTCCGGCTTTCCGCAGAAATCGCATCTCGCGACCGCCGAGAAGACGGCCATCGCCGATCTCGCCGCGGGTCTCGTCGAAGAAGGCGAGGCCATTGTGGTGGGGGCGGGAACCACCACACAGGAACTGGCCCGCCGGCTCGCCCGGGTTCCCGGGCTGACGGTGGTGACCAATTCCCTCCTGGTGGCCCAGGCATTGGCCCACGCCAACCGGGTGGAGGTCGTGATGACCGGCGGCACCCTGCGCGGTTCCAATTACGCCCTGGTGGGTTCGGGGGCGGAACAGTCGCTCCAGGGACTCAGGGTCTCGCGCGCCTTCCTCTCCGGGAGCGGGCTCACCGCCGAGCGCGGTCTTTCCACGTCCAACATGCTCTCCGCGTCCGTGGACCGGGCGCTGGTGCAGGCCGCGGCGGAGGTCGTGGTCCTCGCCGACCACACCAAGCTCGGCACCGACACCATGTTCCAGACCGTGCCCACGGACATCATCACCCGCCTGGTCACGGACGAGCCCCCGGCCCACGACGACCGGGCCGGCACGGAACTCCAGGCACTCGCCGACCAGGGGGTGCAGATCGCCGTGGCCGGCGCGTCGGGAGCACCGGGGGGTGATCAGGTCCCGGCGCGGCAGCAACAGCGCCGGGACGTGCCCGTACCGGGCCCCCGCCGCGGCCAGCTCCCGTCGACGGGCCCCGGCCTCCGAACGGCCACGGCCCTGAGCGACCCGACCTCGGGCGCGGAGCGGGCCCGGGTGGCGGATCTACGGCGCCGCTGAGGCGTTTCGGGGCGGCTTGAGGGACGGGGCCGTGGCCTGCGGCGGCTGTGTGGGTGGGTGCCGTGCGGGTTCGGTGGGGGCGGGTGTTGTGCGCCCACGCGGCGGAGCCGCATATGGACACAGTCCCGCGCCCCCGGATGCCGGCCTGCGAACGGCCACGGCCCTCAGCGACCCGACTGCGGGTGCGGAGCGGGCTCAGGTGGCGGATCTACGGCGCCGCTGAGGCGGCTTGAGGGGCGGGCCCGGCGGCTGAGCGGGGTGGGTGCCGTGCGGGTTCGGTGGGGGCGGGCGTTGTGCGCCCACGCGGCGGAGCCGCATATGGACACAGTCCCGCGCCCCTGAATGCCTGTGGCGGCCCGTTCCGGTCCGTCGGGGGCCATGTCGTACCACCGTCTCGGGGGACGGGGAAGCGAGGCGCCCCGCGGACCGACTGCTTCGGTTCGCGGGGCGCCTCGGGAGTCGTACGGCTGCTCAGTCCTTGATCTCGCAGATCGCGGAGCCCGAGGTGATCGAGGTCCCGACCTCCGCGGACAGGCCCTTGACGGTGCCGGCCTTGTGCGCGTTGAGCGGCTGCTCCATCTTCATCGCTTCGAGGACGACGATCAGGTCGCCCTCCTTGACCTCCTGGCCCTCCTCGACGGCGATCTTGACGATCGTGCCCTGCATCGGGGAGGCGAGGGTGTCACCGGAGGCCACCGGACCGGACTTCTTGGCCGCCCGGCGCTTGGGCTTGGCGCCCGCCGCGAGGCCGGTGCGGGCCAGGGACATGCCCAGGGAGGAGGGCAGGGAGACCTCCAGGCGCTTGCCGCCGACCTCGACGACGATCGTCTCGCGGTCGATGTCGTCCTCGGCGTCGGTGTCGGCCGGGGCCGCGAAGGGCTTGATGTCGTTGACGAACTCGGTCTCGATCCAGCGGGTGTGGACCGTGAAGGGGTCCTCGCTGCCGGTGAGCTCGGGGGCGAACGCCGGGTCGGTGACCACCTTGCGGTGGAAGGGGATGGCGGTGGCCATGCCCTCGACCTGGAACTCCTCCAGGGCGCGGGCGGCGCGCTGCAGGGCCTGTGCGCGGGTGGCGCCGGTGACGATCAGCTTGGCCAGCAGGGAGTCCCAGGCCGGGCCGATGACCGAGCCGGACTCCACGCCCGCGTCCAGGCGCACGCCGGGACCGGAGGGTGCCTCGAACCTGGTGACGGTGCCGGGGGCGGGCAGGAAGTTGCGGCCCGGGTCCTCGCCGTTGATGCGGAACTCGAAGGAGTGACCGCGCAGTTCGGGGTCGCCGTAGCCCAGTTCCTCGCCGTCGGCGATGCGGAACATCTCGCGCACCAGGTCGATGCCGGCGACCTCCTCGGTGACCGGGTGCTCGACCTGCAGACGGGTGTTGACCTCCAGGAAGGAGATGGTGCCGTCCTGGCCGACGAGGAACTCGCAGGTGCCCGCGCCCTCGTAGGCGGCCTCCTTCAGGATCGCCTTGGAGGCCCGGTACAGCTCGGCGACCTGCTCCTCGGACAGGAAGGGCGCCGGCGCCTCCTCGACCAGCTTCTGGTGGCGGCGCTGCAGGGAGCAGTCACGGGTGGAGACGACGACCACGTTGCCGTGCTTGTCGGCCAGGCACTGGGTCTCCACGTGCCGGGGCCGGTCCAGGTACCGCTCGACGAAGCACTCGCCGCGGCCGAAGGCGGCCACCGCCTCGCGCACCGCGGAGTCGTACAGCTCGGGGACCTCTTCGAGGGTGCGGGCGACCTTCAGGCCGCGGCCGCCACCGCCGAAGGCGGCCTTGATGGCGATCGGCAGGCCGTGCTCCTCGGCGAAGGCCACGACCTCGTCGGCACCGGAGACCGGGTCGGAGGTGCCGGCCACCAGGGGGGCACCGGCGCGCTGGGCGATGTGCCGGGCGGCGACCTTGTCACCCAGGTCGCGGATGGCCTGCGGGGGCGGGCCGATCCAGATCAGGCCCGCGTCCAGGACCGCCTGCGCGAACTCGGCGTTCTCGGAGAGGAAGCCGTAACCCGGATGGATGGCGTCCGCGCCCGACTCCCGCGCGGCGCCCAGGACCTTGCCGATGTCCAGGTAGCTGGTGGCCGGGGTGTCACCGCCCAGGGCGAACGCCTCATCCGCGGCGCGGACATGCAGAGCGTCCCGGTCCGGGTCGGCGTACACGGCCACGCTCGCGATACCGGCATCCCGGCAGGCCCGGGCAACGCGGACAGCGATTTCGCCACGGTTGGCGATGAGCACCTTGCGCACGATTGAGGCTCCCTCCTTGAAACAAGCCGAGTTTAGGGACTGCCGACACGGCTCTTCGACCCGTCCCCTGTGGTGACCTTCCCCACACGGAGCGTGATACGAGCATGCACGACCCGCGAAATCCCTTGTCGCACCTCGGTACGCAGGACTCCTCCCGGAAACCCTAGCCCTCCTCTGTGGTCAAGGTCTCTGTGAGAGCGTGCTGCGGACCACTCCGATTCTTTGTGGAGTCCCTACGAATGGCCCAATGATTCTTTGCCCCCGGCCCAACCCTTGTCCCACGGTTTACCCGTTAGTAGCGTTCGCGCTGTATTGAACGTACGTCGGGTATCAGGAGCGCGGCTCGAAAGTGGGTGGGGACCGGGTGATACGCAGACCGGTGGCGTGGGTCGTGGCGGTGGTCCTCCTCGCCGAGGCTCTCGGCGTGGCGGCGCTCAACTGGATCATGGGCACGCTCGTCGACGCGCAGAACATGTCGCTGGCCGGTCTGGACCCGGACGCGATGTCGATGTCCTCGAAGATCGGCGGGATCGTCTTCGGCCTCTACTTCGCACTGTGCGCGCTGGTCGCCCTGCTGGTGGCGGTCCGCGACCGGCAGCCCGCCGGGCTCGGCCGGATCCTGCTGATCAGCGCCGCCGTGGTGCACGGCCTGCTGGCCGCGGTCGCCTGGGCGCTGATCGGCTGGTCGTCGTTCCTCTTCATGCTCGTGATGCTCGGGCTGATCGTGCTCGTGCTGGTGACCTACGACGGAGGGCGGGAGCCGGCCGCGGCGGAGCCGCACGACACGCAGCCGCTCACGCCTCCGGCGGCGCCCACAACTCCGTGATGCCGACGCCCAGCTCGGCCAGCAGCCGGCGCAGCAGCGGCAGGCTGAGGCCGATCACATTGCCGTGGTCGCCGTCGATGCCCTCGATGAACGGGGCCGAACGGCCGTCCAGCGTGAACGCCCCCGCGACGTAGAGGGGTTCGCCGGAGGCGACGTACGCGGCGATCTCCTCGTCGGTCGGCTCGCCGAAGTGGACGACGGTGGAGGCGACCGCGGAGACGTACCGGCCGCTCGTCGTGTCGTAGACGCAGTGGCCGGTCTGGAGGGTGCCCGCGCGCCCGCGCATGGCCTTCCAGCGGGCCGTCGCCTCCTCGGCGTCGGCAGGCTTGCCCAGTGCCTCGCCGTCCAGGTCGAGCACCGAGTCGCAGCCGATCACCAGCGCACCCTTGACCTCGGGCTTCGCGGCTACGACGGAGGCCTTCGCCTCGGCGAGGGCGAGGGCGAGTTCGGCGGGGGTGGGGGCGGAGACGGCGTCCTCGTCGACCCCGCTCACGAGCACCTCGGGGGTGAGGCCGGCCTGCCGCAGCAGGTTCAGACGAGCGGGTGACTGGGAGGCGAGCACGAGTCGGCGGCGCGGCTGGTCGGTCATGCGGTCAGCGTAGTCCGATCAGCGCAACCCGATCACGATCATCGCGAGCACCATGGCCAGCGCCAGGAAGACGCTCAGTCGCCGAAGCATGTCCTGCGTGTCGCGCAGTTCCTTCGGCGGTTCGTTCTCGGGGTCGGACCACAGCATGGTTCCAGCGTGCGGCGATTTCGCGGGAGGCGCCTGAGTACGCGTACTCAACTTCCCGGGCTGCGGCCGGTCCGGGGGACCCGGACCGGCCGCACCCGTCCTCTAGGACGGCCAGTAGGTGCGGGTCCACGCCGTCGGACCCGGCTGGGGCAGGCGGCGGCCCGCGATCCTCGACGGGTCGGACCACGCGGCCCTGGTCTCCTCCGCGCCCGACGGCGTCTCCGTCGCCGCCGCGGCGCGGGCCCGGACCACCGCCAGGGCGGCGGCGAGCTCCTCCGGGGTGGGGTTTCCCCGTACGACCTTGATGTTCATGACGGCTCCCGGCAGGGCTAGAGGGGAATGTTGCCGTGCTTCTTCGGAGGCAGGGTCTCGCGCTTGGTGCGGAGCTGGCGCAGGCCCCTGACGACATGGCGGCGGGTGTCCGACGGCATGATCACGGAGTCGATGTAGCCGCGCTCGGCCGCGATGTAGGGGTTGAGGAGGGCGTCCTCGTACTCCTGGATCAGCCGGGCCCGGGTCGCCTCCGCGTCCCCGGCGGCCTCGGCCTCCGAGATCGTGCGGCGGTGCAGGATGTTGACCGCGCCCTGGGCGCCCATCACGGCGATCTGCGCGGTGGGCCAGGCCAGGTTGAGGTCCGCGCCGAGGTGCTTGGAGCCCATGACGTCGTAGGCGCCGCCGAAGGCCTTGCGGGTGATCACTGTGATGAGCGGGACGGTCGCTTCCGCGTAGGCGTAGATGAGCTTGGCGCCGCGGCGGATGATGCCGTCGTGCTCCTGGCCGACGCCCGGGAGGAAGCCGGGGACGTCCACGAAGGTGATCACCGGGATGTTGAAGGCGTCGCAGGTGCGGACGAAGCGGGCCGCCTTCTCGGACGCGGTGATGTCCAGGCAGCCGGCGAACTGCATCGGCTGGTTGGCGACGATGCCGACCGGGTGGCCCTCGACCCGGCCGTAGCCGGTGAGGATGTTCGGCGCGTACAGCGGCTGCGTCTCGAAGAACTCGGCGTCGTCCAGGATGTGCTCGATCACCGTGTGCATGTCGTACGGCTGGTTCGCGCTGTCCGGGACGAGCGTGTCCAGCTCGCGGTCCTCGTCGGTGATCGCGAGGTCCGCCTCCTCCGGGTAGACCGGCGGCTCGGACAGGTTGTTGGACGGCAGGTACGACAGCAGCTGCTTGACGTACTCGACGGCGTCCTTCTCGTCCCCGGCCATGTGATGGGCCACGCCGGACACCGCGTTGTGGGTGCGGGCGCCGCCCAGCTCCTCGAAGCCGACGTCCTCACCGGTGACCGTCTTGATGACGTCGGGGCCGGTGATGAACATGTGCGAGGTCTGGTCGACCATCACCGTGAAGTCGGTGATCGCCGGGGAGTACACGGCCCCGCCCGCGCAGGGACCGACGACCAGGCTGATCTGCGGGATGACACCGCTCGCGTGGGTGTTGCGGCGGAAGATCTCGCCGTACGCGCCCAGCGAGGCCACACCCTCCTGGATGCGGGCGCCGCCGGAGTCGTTGATGCCGATGACCGGACAGCCGGTCTTCAGCGCGAAGTCCATCACCTTGACGATCTTCTGGCCGTAGACCTCGCCCAGCGCGCCGCCGAAGACGGTGAAGTCCTGGGAGAACACGGCGACGGGGCGGCCGTCGACGGTGCCGTACCCGGTGACGACACCGTCGCCGTACGGGCGGTTGTTCTCCAGGCCGAAGTTGGTGGAGCGGTGGCGGGCGAACTCGTCCAGCTCGACGAAGGAGCCCTCGTCGAGGAGCAGGTCGATGCGCTCACGGGCCGTCAACTTGCCCTTGGCGTGCTGCTTCTCGACGGCACGTTCGGAGCCGGCGTGCGTCGCCTCCTGGATGCGGCGCTGGAGATCCGCGAGTTTGCCCGCGGTGGTGTGGATGTCGATCTCTTCCGGCTCGGACATCGGGATGTGGCTCCCTGCCTGCTCAAAAGGGGGGACGGTTACTCATCCGTAGAGTAGTGGTGCCCCTACGAAACAGCAGTGCGGCGTTTCACACACCTAGGGTGGCTTGCATGACGCCGCGAGATGTTTCAGGAGACGACAGCCGTTGGTCGGACCTCGACCGGCCGCCCCTCAACGCCGCCGCACTGCGACGCGGGCTGGTGCGGGAGGGCGGCCTGTGGTCCGGGATCGAGGTGGTGGCAGGTACCGGCTCCACCAACTCCGACCTGGTCGCCCTCGCCACCGCGGGCAAGGCGGCCCAGGGCGCGGTCCTCGTCGCCGAGGAGCAGACCGCGGGGCGGGGCCGGCTGGACCGGCAGTGGACCGCGCCGCCGAGGTCGGGGCTGTTCTTCTCCGTTCTGCTGACACCCGGGGACGTGCCGGTGGCCCGCTGGGGCTGGCTGCCGCTGCTGACCGGGGTGGCGGTCGCGACGGGCCTGTCGCGGGCGGCGGGCGTGGACACGGCCCTCAAGTGGCCCAACGACCTCCTGGTGACCGTGGGCGGCGAGGAACGCAAGGCCGGCGGGATCCTCGCCGAACGGGCGGGCGAGGGCGGAGTCGTCGTGGGCGTCGGCATCAACGTCACCCTCCGGGAGGACGAGCTGCCCGTCCCCACCGCGGGTTCGCTGGCGCTGGCCGGAGCGGTCAGCACCGACCGGGACCCCCTGCTGCGGGCCGTCCTGCGCTCCCTGGAGGAGTGGTACGACCGCTGGCGCGCGGCGGCGGGCGACCCGACGGTGAGCGGCCTCCAGGAGACGTATGCGGCGGGGTGCGCGACGCTGGGAAGAAGGGTGCGGGCTGAGCTGCCAGGAGATCGTTCGCTGGTGGGGGAGGCGGTGGCGGTGGATGGCGACGGCCGCTTGGTGATCGCGACGGAGGAAGGGGTGCAGCAGCCGGTGGGTGCGGGAGACATCGTGCACCTGCGACCGGCGTAGACATGGCTCAGCCAGGGGCGCGGGGAACTGCGCGACCAGCCACGACGCCCCGGCGGCCGACCGGAGAGGCAAGCCACTCACGGACCATCGGTTCCACCTGGCGGAGCGAGGACGTGAGCTGGCGCACACCTGCCGTACAGTTGAGGCCGGTCGATACCTGACCGTGACAGATCGGAAGGGCAGCAGGCGTGACCGCAGACGACACGGGCTCCGGCGCGGACGCGACCCCGCACCCGCTCGCCGTGCGTCTCGAACAGCTCATCCTCGGCGCCGAGCGGCGCTACACCCCCTTTCAGGCGGCCCGCACCGCCGGCGTCTCCATGGAGCTGGCTACCCGCTTCTGGCGGGCGATGGGCTTCGCCGACGTCGGCCAGGCCAAGGCGTTCACCGAGGCGGACGTCCTCGCGCTGCGCCGGCTCGCCGGTCTCGTCGAGGCGGGGCTGCTGAGCGAGGCCATGGCCGTACAGGTGGCGCGGTCCACCGGGCAGACCACCGCCCGGCTCGCCGAGTGGCAGATCGACTCCTTCCTGGAGGGCCTGACCGACCCCCCGGAACCGGGCATGACCCGCACCGAGGTGACGTACCCGATCATCGAGCTGCTCCTGCCCGAGCTGGAGGAGTTCCTCGTCTACGTCTGGCGCCGCCAGCTCTCCGCCTCGGCGGGCCGGGTCGTGCAGGCCGCCGACGACGAGGAGATGGTCGACCGGCGGCTGTGCGTCGGCTTCGCCGACCTCGTCGGGTTCACCCGGCTGACCCGCCGGATGGAGGAGGAGGAACTCGGCGAACTCGTCGAGGCCTTCGAGACCACCGCCGCCGACCTCGTCGCCGCGCGCGGCGGACGGCTCATCAAGACCCTCGGTGACGAGGTGCTGTACGCGGCCGACGACGCGGCCGTGGCCGCCGAGATCGCGCTGCGGCTGATCGAGACCATGGCGAACGACGAGACCATGCCCGAGCTGCGCGTCGGCATCGCCTTCGGCACGGTGACCACCCGTATGGGTGATGTCTTCGGTACGACGGTGAACCTCGCCTCCCGGCTGACCTCGATAGCTCCCCGGGACGCAGTCCTCGTCGACAGCGCCTTCGCCGAGGAGCTGATCCGGCACGGCGAGGCGCCCGCCTCCGAGGCGGAGGCGGCCGAGGCCGCGGCCACCGCCGAGAAGGAGGGCGAGGAGCCGCCGACGTACCGCTTCGCGCTCCAGCCGATGTGGCAGCGACCGGTGCGTGGACTCGGCGTCGTCGAGCCCTGGCTGCTGACCCGCCGGGACGTGGCCCCCTCCTAGCCGCCCTGCCGCACGCACAGGCCGACGATCGGCACGCACAGGCCCGGCGCGGGCGCGGGCTGGGCCGAGTGCGTGGGCCGGGGCGTGGGTGTCGACGCGGGTGGGGGCGTGGTCGCGGCTGTCGGGGGTGCGTGGGGCGGCGGTGTGCTGCTCGCCGTAGGTACCGGTGCTGGTGCCGGTGCCTGGGTGTTCAGGGCGACCGGGATCGTCGTCGGGGCCGCTGCGAGGGGCAGGGGTACGGCGGTCGCGGACCCTGCCGGGGCCGGGGACACAGCGCGTGTCGGAGTCGCGGAGATCCCGCCCATCGCCGTGGTCGACGAAGGGCTCGCCTGCGGGACGGAGCCCACGGCCGCGGCGGCGTACGTCGTCCGGTCCTTGCCGGAGCCGGAGCCGGAGCCGGAGCCGGAGCCGGTGCCTGTGCCTGTGCCCGTGTCGAGGTCCGTGTCCGTGCCGGGGGCGGCCTGGGGGTCCGGCTCCGCCGCGCCGAAAGCGCCCATTCCCGCGTCGGGGGTCAGCCGTACGAGGCTCAGGGCGCCGGCGGCCAGGGCGAGGCCGCCCGCTGCGAGCAGGACCTTGCGGGGGCGGGGCTTGCGGTGGCGGCCGCGCGGTCCGAACAGGCGGGTACCGCCGTCCTCCGCCATGCCTGTCGTCGTCATCGTCGCCGTCATGCTTCCTCCCCTGGGTGCCCGCGCCCCCTGTGCGCCAGGCGGGGCGCACGTTATGCGCTGCCGTGGGCGATGGGGGAGGAGTTGGGCGGGATGTCACTCGAACGGGGTGTCGGGCGGGCCGGCGGGAACCTTTCGCGGTGGGAGCGGGGCTGCGATGATCGGAGCGTTCTTGTTAACCCGCGTTAACCGGGAGGGTGTCATGGGTGAGGAGCGGTTCGGGGAGTTCGTGCTGGTGAGACGGCATGAGGAGGGGTATGTCGCCGAGCTGGTCCTCGACCGGCCCAAGGCGATGAACGCGGTCTCCACGGAGATGGCCCGGTCCGTCGCCGCCGCCTGCGACGCACTGGGGGGTGATCAGGGGGTGCGGGTTGTCGTGGTGAGCTCCACGCATGAGCGGGCCTTCTGTGTGGGGGCCGATCTGAAGGAACGGAACTCCTTCAGCGACGCGGATCTCGTACGGCAGCGGCCGGTGGCCCAGGGGGCGTACACGGGGGTCCTGGAGCTGCCCGTGCCGACGATCGCCGCGGTGCACGGGTTCGCGTTGGGCGGGGGGTACGAGCTCGCGCTGTCCTGCGACCTGATCGTGGCCGACCGTACGGCGGTGGTGGGGCTGCCGGAGGTGTCGGTGGGGGTGATCCCCGGGGGTGGGGGGACGCAGCTGTTGCCGCGGCGGGTGGGGGCGGCCAGGGCCGCGGAGCTGATCTTCACTGCGCGGCGGGTGGAGGCGGAGGAGGCGTACCGGCTGGGGCTGGTGGATCAGCTGGTGGAGCCGGGGGAGGACCGGGCGTCGGCCTTGTCGCTGGCGACTCGCATCGCCGCGAACTCGCCTGTGGGGCTGCGGGCGGCGAAGCGGGCGCTGCGGCTCGGGCAGGGGCTGGAGCTGCGGACCGGGCTCGAGGTGGAGGACGCGGCGTGGCGAGCGGTGGCGTTCTCGGCGGACCGGGCGGAGGGGGTGGCGGCGTTCAACGAGCACCGCGCCCCGCGGTGGCCTCCGGCGGTTTGACGGGGGTGTCTGCGGGTCCGGTGGGGGCGGGCGTCTTTGCGCAGTTCCCCGCGCCCCTGAGTGCCTGCGGCGGCCCGTGCGGCTCCGGTGGGGGTGTGTGGCGCGCGAGATCGGCCGACGGTCCGTCCTGGCGCAGGCGACTGCAACCCCTCAGGGGCGCGGGGAACTGCGCGACCAGCCACGACTCATCCGCACCCGCCCCACTACCTCACCCGGCACCCCCGTAGGCGCCCCGCTCAAGCCCAGCGCAGCGGCACCGCGGGGAACTGCGCGACCAGCCCCCACCGGCCGGCACCCGCCCGACAACCCCACCCGGCACCTCATTGGGCGCCCCGTTCTCTAACGGCCCAACCACACCCGGGCCTCCGCCCCAATCCTCCCTAGCCTGGAGTGATGGGTGAGGACATCCGGCTGGCTGCGGTCGTCGCGTTGGCTCAGGGCATGGCGGCGGCTCACGGCTCGCGGGAGGCGTGGCGGGCCGCCGCCGCTGGGGCGTGCCGTGCGCTCGGCGGGAGTTTCGCCGCCTTGTCCGTGTGGGAGCGGGAGCTCGGACGGCTCAGGGTGCTGGTGAACGTGGGGGAGCGGACCGCCGGTGAGGAGGAGTTCCCCGAGGGTGAGGCCTACCCCGTGCACCAGTTCCCGGAGATCACCGAGTTTCTGCACGAGCGGTGGGCCGGGGGCGGCGAGCCCAACGCGTGGGTGGAGACGGCGGAGGGCCCCGCGGCCGGGGGACCGCCGGGGTATGTGCACCAGCGGGTCGCCGCGCTCCGCAGGAGAGGGCGCGGGAGCTGTGTCGTCGCCCCCATCGTGCTGAACGGGCGGGCCTGGGGGGAGCTGTATGTCGCCCGGCCCACCGGTGCCCCCGTCTTCGGGCGGGAGGACGCCGACTTCGCCACCGTACTGGCCGCCGTCGTCGCCGCCGGAATCGCCCAGGCGGAGCGGCTGGAGGAGGCGAGACGGCTGGCGTTCACGGACGCGCTGACCGGGCTCGCCAATCGCCGTGCCGTCGACGCGCGGCTCGACGAGGCCATCGACCGGCACAACAGGGACGGTGTCGTCGTCAGTCTCGTCGTCTGCGATCTCAACGGGCTGAAGCGGGTCAACGACACCCGTGGGCACGCCGTGGGCGACCGGCTGCTCGAACGTTTCGGGTCGGTGCTGTCGCTGTGCGGGGCCATGCTGCCGGGTGCGCTGGCCGCGCGGCTCGGTGGGGACGAGTTCTGTCTGCTCGTCGTCGGGCCGTCCGCCGACGACGTCGTCAGGGCCGCGGACGAACTCTGCCGGCGGGCCGGTGAGCTGGAGCTGGGGGAGGGGGTGGCGTGCGGGGTGGCCTCCACCGCCGATCCCATCGGGCCGGTCCGGTCCGCCCGGCGGCTCTTCCGGCTCGCCGATGCCGCGCAGTACCGGGCGAAGGCCGAGCGTGCCGAAAGACCCGTCGTCGCGGGGCGGGGCGGGCCCGACGATCCCGTCGTACGGCTGGCCGATGCGGCTCCGTCGGGGCAGACGCCCGAGCGGCGGACGTTCCGGGGGCGGCAGCCCTGAGGCCGGTCGGCCCGGTAAGGGGCGTACCCCCTACCCAGTAGTGACATCCTGGAATTCACTGCGTACGCTCCTGAATATGGATATGCACACTGTGGTGGTGGGGACGTCCGGGGTCACCGCGTCCGACGTCCTTGCCGTGGCGCGGGACGGTGCCCGTATCGAGCTCTCCGAGGAGGCGGTCGCCGCCCTGGCCGCGGCCCGCGGGATCGTCGATGCCCTCGCGGCCAGGCCCGAGCCCGTCTACGGCGTCAGCACCGGCTTCGGCGCCCTCGCGACCCGGCACATCAGCCCGGAGCTCCGGGCGCAGTTGCAGCGCAACATCGTCCGTTCGCACGCCGCGGGAATGGGACCGCGGGTGGAGCGGGAGGTCGTACGGGCGCTGATGTTCCTGCGGCTGAAGACCGTCTGCTCGGGGCGTACGGGCGTGCGGCCCGAGGTCGCGCAGACCATGGCCGACGTGCTCAACGCCGGGATCACGCCAGTCGTCCACGAGTACGGTTCCCTCGGTTGCTCCGGTGATCTCGCGCCGCTCTCGCACTGCGCCCTCACCCTCATGGGAGAGGGGGACGCCGAGGGGCCGGACGGGGTCGTGAGGCCTGCCGGGGAACTGCTGGCCGAGCACGGGATCGCGCCCGTCGAGCTGCGGGAGAAGGAGGGCCTCGCCCTTCTCAACGGCACCGACGGCATGCTCGGGATGCTGGTCATGGCGCTCGCCGACCTGGACATGCTCTACAAGTCCGCCGACATCACCGCCGCCCTGTCGCTGGAGGCCCTGCTCGGTACCGACAAGGTGCTCGCTCCCGAACTGCACGCCATCCGGCCGCATCCGGGACAGGGCGCCTCCGCCGCCAACATGCTGGCCGTGCTGAAGGGTTCGGAGCTCACCGGGCATCACCAGGACGACGCGCCCCGCGTCCAGGACGCCTACTCCGTGCGCTGTGCCCCACAGGTCGCCGGGGCCGGGCGGGACACCATGGCGCATGCGCGGCTGGTGGCGGAGAGGGAGTTGGCGTCCGCGGTCGACAACCCCGTTGTCCTGCCGGACGGTCGCGTTGAGTCCAACGGCAACTTCCATGGCGCGCCGGTGGCTTACGTGCTCGACTTCCTCGCCATCGCCGTCGCCGACCTCGCGTCGATCGCCGAGCGGCGCACCGACCGGCTGCTCGACAAGAACCGGTCCCACGGGCTGCCGCCGTTCCTCGCCGACGACGCCGGAGTGGACTCCGGGCTGATGATCGCCCAGTACACCCAGGCCGCGCTGGTCAGCGAGTTGAAGCGGCTGGCCGTACCGGCGTCCGCGGACTCGATCCCCTCGTCCGCGATGCAGGAGGACCACGTCTCGATGGGGTGGTCGGCCGCGCGCAAGCTGCGCACCGCCGTCGACAACCTCACCCGGGTCCTCGCCGTCGAGCTCTACGCCGCCTCGCGCGCCGTCGAGCTGCGCGAGGGCCTGAGTCCGGCGCCGGCGACGCAGGCCGCCATCAGTGCCGTACGCAAGGCGGGTGTCGAGGGTCCCGGCCCGGACCGGTTCCTGTCGCCCGATCTCGCCGCGGCCGACGTGTTCGTGCGGGAGGGACGGCTGGTGTCGGCGGTGGAGGCCGTCACCGGGCCGCTGTTGTAAGGGGGCGGGCCCTGTTCGGCGTACGAGCGAACAGGGCCCTTCTGGTGGTTACTTGAGCTTGGCCAGCTGGGCGTCGATCACGGCTGTCGGCACCGGAGCCGGCTTGCCGCTGTCGAACGAGGCGAAGTTCACCGTGTAGTACGAGGAGACGGTGTTGCCGACGCGGACCACCTCGGTGTTGAGGGTGGCCGTGCCCTCGCCGTCCATGTCGGAGGCGGCGGAGAAGGCGACGGACTCGTCGCCCTTGCCGGAGGCCTTCACCGGGGCGACCTTGGTGACCTTCTGCTTCTCGCCCTCCGCGGTGATCGTGAAGCCGCCGGAGCAGGCGGCGATGGCGTCGGAGACGGACTTGACGGCCTTCTCGGCGCCGTCGCCGTCGTAGGAGGACAGGCCCACGAAGGTGATCTCGACGTCGAGGGCGTCCTCGAGCGAGGTCTTGTCCGGGGACGCGGTGGCCGTGGGAGTCTTCGTGACGGTGTAGCTCGCGCTCGCGTCCGTGTCGCCCGGCGCGAGGCCCGCCATGGCGTGGGCCAGCGGGGCGCACTCGGTCTTGTCGGTCTTCACCTCGCTCTTGGACTTCGGCAGGGAGCCGTCGTCGGCGGTGTCGACCTCGTACCCGGCGACATCGCCCTTGGCGAGGAACAGTTTCTTCAGCGCGGCCGGGCTGAGCGCCTTCGCGGCCGTGGTCGTGCTCGGTGAGACGGAGGCGCCGGCCTCCTTGGACGTACCGGACCCCTTCGAGTCGTCGTCCGAGCCTCCGCCGCATCCGGTGACGAGGGCGAGCGACAGCACGCTCACGGTCGCCGTGGCGCCTATGCGCACCCTCGATGATCTCTTCATGAGCGGACTATGAAGGGCGTGCCAAGAAACCGTCAAGCCAGTTCAAAAACCCAGCCGTTCCCGCCGTACCGAATAGACGACGAAGCCCGCACCCAGCGTGAGGAACAGGGTCCCGCCGGCGACGTACGGCGTGGTGTCGAAGCTGCCGGTGTCGGCGAGCCGGGTGTCGTCCGTGGACGTCTCCGTGTTCGCGGTCGTGACCCGTGCCTGCGTCGTGGCCTGCACGGACGGCTCTGTTCTCGCCGGGGTGTCCTGGGACGCGTTGGCGGACGGGACGAACCACAGGGCGCCCAGGAGGGTCCCCGCGGCGGTGGCGGTCAGCAACGGACGTCGAACGGATGACACGGAATATCGATCCCCTTGTGGTGCTGGCGAATTGGCCGTGTGGGGCGATGTTAGTGAAAGGCGCGGGTCACGGGAAAGTCACGGGAGCCATGGGCTTTACGCTCCGGGCATGAGCACTGAAGAGACATCACGTTTTGTACGGCTTCGGGTGGAACTCGTCGTCGAGGTCGACGACCGGGAGGCCGTGACCCGGGCCGCGCTGGCGCGGATCGCCGGGGATTCGGACATGCCGGGCGACGAGCGGGCACATGCCGAGAGCGCTGTGACGGAAGACACTGCGGAGGCCCTCGCGTACCTCGTGGACCCGTTCGACCTGGTCGGAGAGGTGCCGGGGGTCGAACTCGCCCAGGCCTCCTGGAGCAGCGAGCACATCGACTACGACCCGGATTCGCCGGACTGGGACCTCGACGACGATGATGTGGAGGAAGACGAGGAAGAAGAGGTCGTCGGCTGAGTGCGCCCGGGAAATTCGTGACCCCGGGTGGCAACCGCCGCCCGGGGTTTCGTCGTCTCAGGAGTCGCACGAACCGACAGACGCACCTTCCGTCACAGCGGACGTGGTGTGCCCCACACCTTCGGGGAAGGTGGAACGGGACGAACCGGTCGTAGCGTTTAGGTTTTATTAACGGGGACTCTCGGGGTTTCTGGGTTTCTGGGATTCGGCAACGATGGAGAAGCGTGTGATGACGGTCAGTAAGCGGCGCAGGGGCCTGACGGTCGCGTCCGCTCTGCTCGGCGGGGTGCTGATGCTCTCTGCCTGTTCCGGTGGCGATGATTCCTCGTCGGGCGGCGGCAGCGACACCTCGCAGGCCAAGGCCGACGAGGCGGCGGCCAAGAAGAGCTCCCAGGCCGAGATCAAGATCACACCCAAGGACGGCACGGACAACGCCTCCATCAACAACTCCGCCACCGTCACCGTGAGCAAGGGCACGCTCACCGACGTGACGATGACGACCACCGACGGCACGAAGGTCGCCGGCCAGCTGTCCGCGGACAAGACCAGCTGGAAGCCCGACACCCAGCTGGAGCGCTCCACGACCTACAAGGTCGCGGCCGAGGCCAAGGACACCGACGGGCTCGTCGCCCACGAGAACGCCTCGTTCACGACGGTCTCCCCGGCCAACAGCTTCATAGGCAACTTCACGCCGGAGGACGGCTCGACCGTCGGCGTGGGCATGCCGGTGTCGATCAACTTCAACAAGGAGATCACCAACAAGGCGGCCGTGCAGAAGGGCGTCACGGTCTCCTCCAGCAGCGGCCAGGAGGTCGTCTGCCACTGGTTCTCCACCGTCCGCATGGACTGCCGTCCCGACGAGTACTGGAAGGAGAACTCCACCGTCACGCTGAAGCTCGCGCTCGACGGTGTCGAGGGAGCCTCCGGTGTCTACGGCGTCCAGCAGAAGACGGTCACCTTCAAGATCGGCCGCAACCAGGTCTCGTACGTCGACGCGAAGACCAAGCAGATGAAGATCACGCACAACGGCACGGTCATCAAGACCATCCCGATCTCGGCCGGCTCGCCGGAGAACAAGACGTACGAAGGCGTCATGGTGATGTCCGAGAAGTTCAAGGAGACGCGCATGAACGGCGCGACCGTGGGCTTCACCGACGACGACGGCAAGGGCGAGTACGACATCAAGGACGTGCCGCACGCCATCCGGCTCACCAACTCCGGCACCTTCGTGCACGGCAACTACTGGGGCGCGAAGTCCGTCTTCGGCAACGTGAACACCAGCCACGGCTGCGTGGGCCTGTCCGACACCAAGGGCGCCAACGACAAGGGCACGCCGGGCTACTGGTTCTACACGAACTCGATCGTCGGTGACGTGGTGGTCGTGAAGAACACCGGCGACAAGACGGTGGCCCCGGACAACGGTCTCAACGGCTGGAACCTGAGCTGGGCGGACTGGAAGGCGGGGTCGGCGGTCTGACGTCCGACTGCTGACACGGATCGTTCGAGGGCGCTCACCCGACGGGGTGGCCGCTCTCGGCTTTTCCAGGGCTGATGACAGGTTCGTCCAGGGTCGTTCCTGGCTCCCGGACAGCCTTCTCATGCAGCTCTTATTCGGGGCTTATGGAGTCATCACGCGCCGTACCTAGCTTGCGGCCATGTTCTTCACCTACCTGAGGCGCGAACTGCGCCGCCGCAGAAAGGCGGCCCTCGTCGTCGCCTCCGGGCTCGCGCTCGGGATCGCGCTGGTCATCGTGGTCAGTTCCGTGTCGTCCGGCATGGGGAAGGCCCAGGACAAGGTCCTGCAGTCGCTGTACGGGCTGGGCACCGACATGACCGTCACCAAGGCCGCCCAGCCGCAGGCCAGTTCCTCGGACCGGCCGCGCTTCCGGTTCGACGCGCAGGACAACGGGTCCGACGCGGAGCAGAGCAGCGACCGCGTGATGGTGCAGGGGTTCCAGACCCTGTCCGCCGCCACGGTCACCAAGGTCGACGGGCAGACCGGTGTCTCGGACGCGGTCGGCGGGCTGAGTCTCCAGGTCATCAAGATCAACGGCCAGTTCACGCGCGGCCAGTTCCAGCAGAACGGCAACGGGGGCGGTGAAGGCGGCTTCGGCCGGAACGGCGGCGGCACCGGCCAGCCGCAGGGTGAAGTGCGGGGCGGCGGCGCCGACTTCGACGTCAACAACTACTCCGTCTTCGGCACCGACGTCACCAAGGCGGCCCTCGGCCCGCTGACCTCCTCCAAGATCACCAGCGGCCGTACGTTCAAGGCGACCGAGGCCGATGCCAAGGTCGCCGTGCTCGACTCCGCGTACGCCAAGGAGAAGAAGCTCAAGGTCGGTTCCACCGTCACCATCAAGAGCGTCAAGTTCAAGGTGATCGGCATCGCCACCGCGGACAGCGGGGACGCGGCGGCCAACGTCTACATCCCGCTCACCCAGGCGCAGACCCTCAGCGACTCGAAGAACAAGGTCACCACGATCTACGTCAAGGCGACCGACTCCCAGAAGATCGACGCCGTCAAGTCGACGATCCAGAAGAACATCTCGGGTACGACGGTGACGACCTCGGCGGATCTGGCGGACACGGTGTCGGGGTCGCTGTCGACGGCGTCCTCGCTCGCCACGAACGTCGGCAAGTGGCTGTCGATCGCCGTGCTGGTGGCCGCGTTCCTGGTGGCCGGTCTGCTGACTTCCTCCGCTGTCTCTCGCCGGGTGCGGGAGTTCGGCACGCTCAAGGCGCTGGGGTGGAAGTCGGGACGGGTGACCCGGCAGGTCGTCGGTGAGGCGATGGTGAACGGGCTGCTGGGCGGGGCGCTGGGCATCGCGCTGGGCCTGGCGGGCGCGTACGTCGTGACGGCCGTCAGCCCCACGCTTCAGGCGCAGTTGGGCGGTGGCGGTGGTGGCACGGGTGCTCCCGGTGGCGGAGGCGGCGGCTTCGGCGGTGGGTTCGGCCGGCAGGCGGCCGCCAAGACGCTGGACGTCTCTCTGACCGCTCCGGTCAGCCTCACGACGGTGTCGATCGCGGTCGCGCTGGCCGTGGCCGGCGGTCTCATCGCCGGGGCGTTCGGCGGCTGGCGTGCGTCCCGGCTGCGGCCGGCGGACGCGTTGCGCCGCGTCGAGTAGCGGACGTCGGCTGTGGCCTCTCGGCCGCGGCGCAGTTGGGCGAGGTCACCCCACCCGAGCCGTGCCTGCCTGCTGCCGGGTGGACGCCTGCTGTGGTGGGAGGGGCTGCCCGCGGTCACGCGGGTTCTGCCGCACCGCGGCCTCGCCGCCGGTTCCCGCATACGGGCGACGCGACCGCACCCACCCGGGGGCGCGGGGCTGTGTCGATGTGCGGCTCCGCCGCGCGGGCGCGACCAGCCCCCACCGACCCGCACCGACACCAACCCGCAGAACCCCGAACCCCACCACCCCAGGAGCCCACCATGTACGAACTCAGAAGCGTCACCAAGCGCTACTCCCGAGGCAAGGACACCGTCGACGCGCTCGCCGGTGTGGACCTCACCATCGCCGACGGGGACCGGCTCGTCATCCAGGGCCCTACCGGCGGTGGCAAGTCCACCCTGCTCCAGATGCTCGGCGCACTGGACAAGCCCACGGCGGGCGAAGTCGTCCTGGACGGCACCGACCTGGCCAAACTGTCGGAGGCCAGACTCACCAAGGTCCGCAGCGAGAACATCGGCTTCGTCTTCCAGTCCTTCAACCTCATCCCCACCCTCACCGCCCAGGAGAACGTGGAGACCGCCCTCGTACCCCTCGGTGTGAAGGCGAAGGAGCGGCGGGAGCGGGCGGCCGAGGCGCTCACCTCCGTCGGGCTCGGGGAGCGCCTGAGGCACCTGCCCTCCGAGTTGTCCGGCGGGCAGCAGCAGCGCGTCGCCATCGCCCGTGCCCTCGTCAAGCAGCCGAAGGTGCTCCTCGCCGACGAACCCACCGGCAACCTCGACGAGTCGATGCGCGACGAGATCATGGACGTACTCGAACGCATGTGGAAGGAGCTGGGGCTGACCTTCATCATGGTCACCCACGACTCCGCCATCGCGAAGAAGGCCCCCCGCCTCGCCACGATCCGCAAGGGCAGGATCACCGTGAAGGAGAACGCCGCCCCCTGACCGGGCGAGCGAGCGCGAGCAGCCTCAACTCCCCCTGAATCCGGCAGTCTTGTAACAGACTTTGCTGTCGGGGACTTGTCTATTGAGGTCGTGATCACCCCTCGGCATACTTCGAGCACCGGGGGGTGCACGTATACGCGTGCGAGTCTCCCCCCGCCCGGGTGAACGGGGAATTCACCCGGTCCTTCTGCAAGGGGGAAACTTGCGCAGACAAGTGAAAAAGGCATGCGCCGCCACGATCGCCACGGCGGCCGCGGTAGCGCTCGCGGCGGGCATGACCAGCCCGGCGTCGGCGGACGCGCAGCAGACGGCGAACGTCGCACAGGCCAACAAGGCACAGCTCTCGCCCCAGCACCGCATCACCCTGATCACCGGTGACCGCGTCGTCGTGGACGCCAAGGGCCGCGTCGTGGGCCTGGAGCCCGCCAAGGGCCGCGAGCACATACCGGTTCAGCTCCGCAAGGCCGACGGCCACACCTACGTGCTGCCGTCCGACGTCGTCCGCCTGGTGTCGAGTGGCAAGCTCGACCAGCGGCTTTTCGACATCACCGAGCTCAACAAGGCCGCCACCCGCAAGTCCCAGAGCAAGGGACTGAAGGTGATCGTCGGCTACAAGGGCGCGGCGAGCGCGGCCAAGAACGACGTCCGGGACGCGGGCACGCTCCGCCACTCCCTGACCTCCCTGAACGCCGACGCGGTGCAGACGCCGAAGGAGGACGCGCCCGAGCTGTGGGACGCGGTCACCAACGGCGACAAGACCGCCTCCGGTATCGCGCACGTCTGGCTCGACGGCGTCCGCAAGGCCAGCCTCGACAAGTCCGTGCCGCAGATCGGCGCGCCGACCGCCTGGGCCAAGGGCTACGACGGCAAGGGCGTCAAGATCGCCGTCCTGGACACCGGCGTCGACGCGACCCACCCGGACCTCAAGGACCAGGTGATCGCGGCCAAGAACTTCTCCACCTCCGCCGACGCGACCGACAAGTTCGGCCACGGCACCCACGTCGCCTCCATCGCGGCCGGTACCGGCGCGAAGTCGAACGGCAAGTACAAGGGTGTGGCGCCGGGCGCCAAGCTGCTCAACGGCAAGGTGCTCAGCGACGACGGCTACGGCGACGACTCGCAGATCCTGGCCGGCATGGAGTGGGCCGCCGAGCAGGGCGCCAACGTGGTCAACCTCAGCCTGGGCGGCGGCGACACCCCGGAGATCGACCCGTTGGAGGCGGAGGTCAACAAGCTCTCCGCCGAGAAGGGCATCCTCTTCGCCATCGCCGCCGGCAACTCGGGTCCGGAATCCGTCGGTTCGCCGGGCAGCGCGGACGCCGCGCTCACCGTCGGCGCCGTCGACGACAAGGACAAGCTGGCCGACTTCTCCAGCACCGGCCCACGCACCGGCGACGGTGCGATCAAGCCGGACGTCACCGCGCCCGGCGTCGACATCACCGCAGCCGCGGCCAAGGGCAGCCTCATCGACCAGGAGGTCGGCGAGAAGCCGCCCGGCTACCTCACCATCTCCGGTACGTCGATGGCGACCCCGCATGTCGCGGGCGCGGCGGCGATCCTCAAGCAGGAGCACCCGAACTGGGGCTACGCCGAGCTGAAGGGCGCCCTGACGGGCTCCGCCAAGGGCGGCAAGTACACCCCGTTCCAGCAGGGTTCGGGCCGCATCCAGGTCGACAAGGCCATCACGCAGTCCGTGATCGCCGACCCCGTCTCGGTGAGCTTCGGCAACCAGCAGTGGCCGCACACCGACGACAAGCCGGACACCAAGCAGGTGACGTACCGCAACCTCGGTACGAAGGACGTCACGCTGAAGCTGTCGTCGACGGCCATCAACCCGAAGGGCCAGGCCGCTCCGGCCGGCTTCTTCAAGCTGGGCGCCACCACGGTGACGGTCCCGGCGAACGGCGGCACGGCATCCGTCCCCCTCACCGTCAACACCAAGCTGGGCGGCACGCTCGACGGCGCCTACTCGGCGTATGTGACGGCGACGGGCGGCGGCCAGACCGTGCGTACGGCGGCGGCGGTGCAGCGGGAGGTCGAGTCCTACGACGTCACGCTGAACGTCCTCGACCGCGACGGCAAGCCGGCCAAGAACTACAGCGCGGACCTGTACGGCATCTCGGGCCTCGCCAACGGCAAGTGGTACTCGCCGTACGACGAGGACGGCTCGGCCACCGTGCGCGTGCCCAAGGGCGGTTACGTCCTCAACTCCGCGTACTTCGTGGACCCGGAGGACTTCAGCAAGGGCGCCGACTGGCTGGTCCAGCCGAAGCTGAACGTCACGAAGAACACGACGGTCACGCTGGACGCGCGCAAGGCCAAGCCGGTCGACATCACCGTGCCGGACACGGCCGCCAAGTCCGAGTTCGCCTCCCCCGGCTTCCAGATCGACACGCCCGACGGCGGTTACGGCTTCGGCTGGTTCCTGGACTCGTACGCGGGCTTCCGTACCGCGCACTTCGGTCCGCAGGTGACCGACGGCTCGCTCACCGAGCAGTTCGACGGCCACTGGAGCAAGGGCGCCACCGAGCAGTACGACACCGTCGCCGGCGGCAAGGTCAAGCAGTTCGCCACCGGTTACACCAAGCACTACAAGGCGAGCGAGCTGGCCAAGGTGAAGGTCGGCCTGGGCGCTGCCGCCAGCGGCAAGAAGGGCTCGATCAACGCCACGGGCTGGCTGCCCGGCTCCTTCTCCGCCTCCTCGATCGGTATCCAGCAGACCCTGCCGGGCACCCGCACCCTGCACCTGTCCACTCTCAGCGGTGTCAAGTGGGAGATGGACTTCGAGCAGTCCGGTGGCGTCGACCAGGACGGCTTCCCGGTCTCCGAGGCGTACTACACCCTCGGTGCCGCGCAGTCCTACAAGGGCGGCAAGTCGTACGGGAAGACCTTCAACACCGCGGTCTTCGGTCCGCATCTCAACGCCGACTTCGGTCTGTACCGCGACGGCAACGAGATCTTCGGCTTCCTCCCGCTGTTCGCGGACGGTCAGGGCCACGCCGGTTCCTCGGTGTTCACCTCGGTCAACACCACGCTGTACAAGAACGGCGTCAAGGTCGGCTCGAACGACGACCCGCTGTTCGGCGAGAAGACCTTCAAGGTCCCGGCCGGCCAGGCCAACTACAAGCTGACGACCTCGGTCAAGCGCAGTGTCAAGGTCGCGGCGGCCTCCACCCGGATCGACGCCAGCTGGACCTTCGCGTCCAAGAAGACGGGCAACCTCACCAAGCTGCCCGCCTCCACGGCCCGCTTCAACGCGGCCACGGGTCTGGACAGCAAGGTCGAGGCCGGCAAGACGGTCAAGATCCCGGTGACCGTCGAGGGCGCCGCCAAGGGCTCGAACCTGAAGTCCCTCGCGGTGTATGTGTCGTACGACTACGGCCAGACCTGGAAGAAGGTCACGGTCTCGGGCGGCAAGATCACCGTGAAGAACCCGGCGAAGGGGAAGGCCATCTCCTTCCACGCCAAGATCGCCGACAAGAAGGGCAACAAGTCGACGATCTCGATCTACAACGCGTACTACGGGAAGTGACCTGTAGCAGGCGGTAGGTGAAGGGCCCGTCGGAAGCACTGCTTCCGGCGGGCCTTCCGCGTACCGTCAGCCCGCCTTCAGCCCGCCGTCCAGGGCCGCAGCTTCTCCGGGTTGCGTACCGCCCAGATCCGGGTGACCCGGTCGTCCTCGACATCGAGGGCGAGGACCGCCTCGACGGTGTCGTCCACCTGGACCACCAGGCCCGGCCGGCCGTTGACCGTGCGTTCCAGGAGGGCCAGTTCGGGGGCGCCGGTGACGAGGCCGGCCAGGAAGCGGGCGATCGGCTCACCACCGTGCAGCGGCACGGGCAGGGCGGTGACGACGCCGCCGCCGTCGCTGGTCGCCACGGCGTTCGGGTCGAGGAGCCGGACGAGGGCGGCGATGTCCCTGGCCTGCCAGGCCTCCTTGAAATTCCTCACCACGCCCGCATGACGGGTCGGCGGGGCCACGGGGGGCCGCCCCTCGCGCACGCGCCGGCGGGCCGAGACCGCCAGTTGCCGGCAGGCCGCCGGGGTACGGCCCACGATCTCGGCCACGTCGGCGAACGGGTAGCGGAAGACGTCGTGCAGGACGAACGCCACCCGCTCGGCCGGAGTCATCGACTCCAGCAGCACGAGGAAGGCCATGCCGACCGACTCGTCGAGGGTGACCCGGTCGGCCGGATCCGCCGGGGTGCCGGCCCACTCCACGCTGTCCGGCAGCGGCTCCGGGAGCCACTCACCGACGTATCTCTCCCGCCGTGCCCGCGCCGAGCCGAGCACGTCCAGGCAGATGCGCCCGGCGACCGTGGTCAGCCAGCCGGCCGGCGACCTGATCGCCCGCTGCTGCTCGGGTGACATGGCGTACCAGCGGGCGTACGTCTC
Source organism: Streptomyces sp. NPDC024687 (assembly GCF_055559055.1). NCBI lineage: Bacteria > Bacillati > Actinomycetota > Actinomycetes > Kitasatosporales > Streptomycetaceae > Streptomyces > Streptomyces sp. NPDC024687. The sequence continues at coordinate 213,351 of NZ_JBVHLJ010000003.1, forward strand.
CTGCACGACGTCCTCGGCGTCCGCCAGGGACCCGAGGAGCCGGTACGCGAGATGGATCAGCCGACGCCGCTCACCCATGATCGCGCGCAGGGCCGGCTCGGACGGTGTGTTCATGGCGATTCCCTCCTTTGCCGGTACGACGGGACAGCGCCCCGGAATGTGACGTCCTCACATTCCACGCGGCCATCCCGTCCTACCGGTGAACAACCCGACGAGGGAGGAGCACCATGAGCGACCTGAGGACCATCGCCGACCGTGTCGAGATCCAGGCACTGCCGGGCGAGTTCACCGACGCGGGCATGATGCGGGACTACGACCGCCTGGCGGCCCTGTTCGCCGAGGACGGCGTGCTGCGGATACCCGCCGCCGACGTCGAGTTCACCGGCCCCGGGGAGATTCGCGAGGGGATCGAGCGGCTGCGGGGCGTGTGGGAGTACTTCGTGCAGACCGTGCATCCGGGAGTGGTCCGGGTCGAGGGCGACAGCGCGTACGGGCGGGCGTACATCGCGGAATTCGGGCGGATGCGCGACGGCAGCTCGCACGGCAACCACGCCCTGTACCACGACCGCTACCGGCGCACCCCGGACGGCTGGCGGTTCACCGAGCGCTCCTACGAGATCCGCTACCTCGACACCACCGCGCTCACGGGCGCCCCACCGGAGCCAGGACTGACCGTGCCCCTTCCCGCGTCCGGGCGGTGACGACCGTCGGTCTGCGCGGCGGCGACCTCCGACCCTGATCCGGCTCCCCGGAAGAGCAGCTTCCGGGGGCCGCCCGTGTTTGAGTGGCCGTATGACCACACAGACCGTCGAGTACATCCGCTACCGCATCCCGGAAGACCGCTCGGCGGAGTTCCTGTCCGCCTACACGCACGCCTCGGTGCAGCTGGCGGCGGCCCCGCAGTGTGTCGACTACGAACTGGCGCGCTGCGAGGAGGACTTCGAGCACTTCGTTCTGCGTATCACCTGGACCTCCACCGAGGACCACCTGGAGGGCTTCCGCAAGTCGGAGCTGTTCCCGGACTTCCTCGCCGAGATCCGGCCGTACATCGAGAACATCGAGGAGATGCGCCACTACACACCGACGACGGTCCGCGGCCGGGGCGCCGCCGTCCCCACCCTGTTCGCGTGGGCGGGCGGTGCGGAGGCCTTCGGCCGGCTCACCACGGTGTTCTACGAGAAGGTCCTGGCCGACGACCTCCTGGCCCCGGTGTTCGAGGGCCTGGCCCCCGAGCACGCCGAGCACGTCGCCCTGTGGCTCGCGGAGGTCTTCGGCGGGCCGACCGCCTACTCGGAGACCCAGGGCGGCCACGGACACATGGTCGCCAAACACCTGGGCCGCGACATCACCGAGCCGCAGCGCCGCCGCTGGGTGAACCTCATCCAGGACGCCGCCGACGAGGCCGGCCTGCCCACCGACCCGGAGTTCCGCTCGGCGTTCCTCGCCTACGTGGAGTGGGGCACCCGGCTCGCGGTCCACTTCTCCGGACCGGACGCCAAGCCGCCCGCGGAGCAGCCGGTGCCGCAGTGGAACTGGGGGGCGGCACCGCCGTACCAGGGCTGAGGGGCCGGGGTCAGGAGCGCGCGGACTCGCCCGCCCGGGTCGCGTCCGCGCCCCAGCTCGCCAGCAGCCGCAGCGCCTCCGCGGAGGGTGAGCCCGGTTCCGCGTGGTAGGTGATCAGGGCCTGCTCGGTGCCGTCGGACAGGGGAAACGACTCGAAGTTCAGGGTCAGTTCGCCGACCAGCGGGTGGCGGAGCTGCTTGACGCCGAAGTTCTTCTCCTTGACGTCGTGCGTGGCCCACAGACGCCTGAACTCCTCGCTCTTGACGGAGAGTTCACCCACGAGGGCGGACAGCTGCGGATCGTCCGGATGGCAGCCCGCGTCCATGCGCAGATAGCTGACCACGTCGGTCGCCTTCTGCTCCCACGGCACGAACAGCTCGCGGTACTCCGGCCGCAGGAACACCAGCCGGGCCCAGTTGCGCTCCTGCACCGGCAGCTCCGACCAGTCCCCGAAGACCGCCGCCGCCATCCGGTTCCAGGCCAGGATGTCCGAGCGCCGCCCCGAGACGTACGCCGGGACGTCCACCGAGTCCAGCAGCTGACGGATCGACCCGCGCACCTGCTCGGTCCGCGCGGTCGGCTTCTTCTTGTGCTGCTTGGGCTTCGCCAGATGCGTGAGGTGCGCGTGTTCGGCGTCGGTCAGCCGCAGCGCGCGGGCGATGGAGCCGAGGACCTCCGTCGAGACATTGCGCCCGTTGCCCTGCTCCAGGCGGGTGTAGTACGCCACGGAGACGCCCGCCAGCTGGGCCAGCTCCTCGCGGCGCAGTCCCGGCACCCTGCGGTGCCGCCCGAAGTCCGGCAGCCCCACGTCCTCCGGCTTCAGCCGGGCCCGCCGGGTGCGCAGAAACTCGCTGAGCTCGGCACGCCGGTCCAGTGAGCCGCTTCCGGGCAGTTCCTCGGCCGTGTCGGCCATGTCGTCCATGGCTTCAAGTATTCACGGTCGTACGCTCACCATCCTGTCCCCGCCAGTAGTAGGACCAGTGGACGTACGCAAAGCTGTGGCCTGGGTGGACCGTGATGCGTGGGGCACTCTGTACAGCGTGCCCGGACGGATGGACAGAAGGCAGCCGGGCACGAACCCCCTCGCTAGGAGAACCCCCGGCATGACCACTGTCGCCGCATACGCCGCCCCCGCCGCGAAGGCTCCCCTGGAGCGCACCACCATCGAGCGCCGGGCGGTCCGCGAACACGACGTCCTGATCGACATCAAGTTCGCCGGTATCTGCCACTCCGACATCCACCAGGCCCGTGAGGGCTGGGGCGAGGCCATCTTCCCGATGGTCCCGGGCCACGAGATCGCGGGCGTCGTCTCCGAGGTCGGCCCTGGCGTCACCAAGTACCAGGTCGGCGACCGTGTGGGCGTCGGCTGCATGGTCGACTCGTGCGGTGAGTGCGAGAACTGCAAGGCCGGCATCGAGCAGCACTGCACCCAGGGCAACGTCCCCACGTACAACGGCATCGGCAAGGACGGCGAGCCCACCTACGGCGGCTACTCCGAGAAGGTCGTCGTCGACGAGAACTACGTCGTCCGCATCCCCGAAGGCCTGGCCCTCGACGAGGCCGCGCCGCTGCTGTGCGCCGGCATCACCACCTACTCCCCGCTCAAGCAGTGGGGCGCGGGTCCCGGCAAGAAGGTCGCCGTGATCGGCCTGGGCGGCCTCGGCCACATGGGCGTCAAGATCGCGCACGCGCTGGGCGCCGAGGTGACCGTCCTCTCCCAGTCCCTGCGCAAGAAGGACGACGGCGTGAAGCTGGGCGCCGACCACTACTACGCGACCAGTGACGAGAACACCTTCAAGGAGCTGGCCGGCTCCTTCGACATCATCCTCTCCACGGTCTCGGCGCCTCTCGACTTCGGCGCCTACCTGAGCCTGCTCAAGACGGGCGGCGCGCTGGTCAACGTCGGCGCCCCCGAGGAGCCGATCGCTCTCAACCTCTTCTCCCTCATCGGCGGCAACAAGACCCTCGCCGGTTCGATGATCGGCGGCATCGCCGAGACCCAGGAGATGCTGGACTTCTGCGCGGAGCACAGCCTCGGCGCGGAGATCGAGCTGATCGCCGCGTCGGAGATCAACGAGGCGTACGAGCGAGTCGTCAACAGCGACGTCCGCTACCGCTTCGTGATCGACACGTCGACGATCTGACCCGCACGGTGTGAACGACGGTGTTAACGAAGGGCCCCGGTCTTGTGCCGGGGCCCTTCGGTGTGCGGTTGTTCGGTGGGGCGGCGGGGTCTTTCAGCGTGCGGCCGCCTGCTGGAACCCGTCGGCGTGCGGCCCTCCGTCCGCCCGGGGCACTTCAGCGTGCCGTTGTCCCACGGAACGTGGGAGAGGGCTTCCGCCGGAGTCAGGGTGCGCCCTCCGCCGGGGCGGATCAGTGCGCGACCCGGTCCTCCGCCGGGGCGGATCGGGCGTGCGGTCTTCCGCCGGGGTGGATCAGCGTGCGATTCCCGCCGCAGCGGGGGAGAGTCGGTGGTCCATCGGGGGTTCACTCCTGGTGGGAGAGGACGCGGACGCCCGTCAGTGGGTGGTCCTCCGTGAGGGCAGGCCGACGTGCGCCCCCCGGCGGCCGCCCGTCAGCGTACAGCCGTCCGTCTCCCCAGCAGCCACAGCAGGTACGGTCCCCCGACCAGCGAGGTCAGTGCGCCGACCGGGATCTCCAAGGGCGGCAGCAGGGTCCGGGCTAAGGCAAGCCTTACCTTAACTGTTCCCGGAGTATGGTCTGAACGAGGAGGTAGCGATGACCGTTCAGCTGAACCACACCATCGTCACCGCACGCGACAAGCACGCCTCGGCCCGCTTCCTCGCCGACATCCTGGGACTGAGGGTGGGCCCCCGCTACGGGCCCTTCGTCCCGGTGGAGATCCCCAACGGCGTGACCCTCGACTACCTGGACACGACCGACGAAATCACGCCGCAGCACTACGCGTTCCTCGTCTCCGAGGACGAGTTCGACACGATCCTCGCCCGGATCCGGAACGCGGGCCTGACGTACTGGGCGGACCCCTTCCACCACCGCCCCGGCGAGATCAACCACAACGACGGGGGCCGGGGCGCCTACTTCGACGATCCGGACGGCCACCGACTGGAAATCCTGACGCGGCCGTACGGCAGCGGGGGCTGACGTTTCCGGGCCAGGCCCCGGGCCACTGCCGTTGCCACAGCGCGGAGAGGTGCTCGGCGTCGACAGCGGGCGTCATCGGCACAGGTGGGCCGGGAGGCCGGCCTCGGCCGGGTGGGCCGGAACCGCGACTCCACTCGTTGGCGTGACGCACGAGTGGAGTCGCCGGAAAGGCCGGGCGTGGATCTGCCCTGCGCCGCGCCAGGGGTGCGCCCCCTAGCCGGTGGCGCACCCGCTGCCTGTTTGCCTTACGGAGTGCCGTTGGCCGCGAACGTCCACACCGCGCGGCTGCCGGGGCCGACCGTGAGGGTCGAGTGGCCGAGCCGCTCCACGTGCTGGTCCTTCACGGGCCGGTTGAGCGACATCTCCACCCGCTGGAAGCCCGCTTGTTCGCGCGGGACGGCGTCGAGCCGGATCGTGGTGCCGCCGCCCTGCGCGATGACGCCGCCGCCCGGCACGGTCTTGACGGCGAACCCGCCCGCCCGCAACAGCGGCACGGTGTCGGCGAGGTCGCCCTCGGTGACCGCGATGCGCACGGAGGTCACGTCACGCATCAGGTGGGTGCGGTAGTCGTCGGACAGGACGCGCTCCCGGCCGACGTCACCGGGGAAGCTCGCCGGCTCGGTGTTGCTGCGGGGATCGGCGAAGTACTCCGGCCGGTACTCCATCGCCCAGGCACCGAAGGCGTCGTACTCGGTGGTGGTGAGGATGGCGTCGAACCACGGCACGGGCACACCGTCACCCAGGTCCCGGGTCTGCAGGAACTCGATGGGGTCGGCGACCCCCTCGCTCTTCAGTCGTTCGGTGACCGTCGCCAGGTCGCCGTCCCGTTCGGTCGACAGGCCCAGCCCGGCGGAGCCGAGGGTGCCGTCCTGGCCGGCGATGTCACCGACTCCGAACAGTTCGAGATAGGTCTCGCGGCCCATCAGGTAGCGGCCGGTCCAGGTCTGTCCGCCGGTCCCGGTCGTGGTGCGGACCTGCAAGTTGGCGAAGTCCCTGAGGTAGTCGGAGTGTTCGATGGCGTCGGCGGTCTCCCGGTCGAAAACCCCGTAGGAATGGTTGTAGAACAACAGCTGCCGGTCGGACGAGGACGGGCTGTCCTCGGCCTGTGCCGTCCCCACAGCACCCCCCATCGCTCCGGCGAGGGCCACAGCGAGCACGACGATCATCCGTAATATCCGCGGAATCATCATGCGGGCGATCGTAGGTCGGGAAGGCGGCGGGCGCGGTTCTTTTCCAACAGGGCCGAAATGCTTGACAGATCCGGGGTTCGGCGAGGTGGTGGACGGGACCCCTCGTCAGGACGGGGCGGCGATACCGGTCTCCGGCTCGTCGCCGCCCGGATCCTGTGACGGCTCCTGGAGCTGCTCGCGCACGTAGTCCCAGATCACCGCGATCAGCGCGGAGACCGGTACCGCGAGCAGACTCCCCACGATTCCGGCGAGGTTGCCGCCCAACGTCACCGTCAGCAGGACCACCGCCGCGTGCAGGCCGAGCCCCCGGCTCTGGATCATGGGCTGGAACACATTGCCCTCGAGCTGCTGCACCACCACGATGATGGCCAGCACGATCAGCGCGTCCGTCAGACCGTTGGACACGAGCGCGATGAGAACCGCGACGAAACCGGCGAAGAAGGCACCGATGATCGGCACGAACGCGGAGACGAAGGTCAGCACCGCCAGCGGGAGCACCAGCGGTACCCCCAGGATCCACAGACCCAGGCCGATCAGGACGGCGTCGATCAGGCCGACGGCCGCCTGGGAACGCACGAAGGAGCCCAGCGTGTCCCAGCCGCGCGCGGCCACGGTCGGGACGTCGGTGGAGAGCCGGCCGGGCAGCTGACGGGCGAGCCACGGCAGGAACCGCGGGCCGTCCTTGAGGAAGAAGAACATCAAGAACAGCGCCAGCACGGCGGTGACCAGGCCGTTCACCACGGTGCTCACGCCCGTGACGACAGCGCCGACCATGCTGCCGAGACCGTCCTGCGCTCGGGAGACCGCGGAGTCGAAGGCCTTGTCGATCTGGGCGTCACCGATGTTCAACGGCGGCCCGGCGGCCCACTCGCGCACCTTCTGGACGCCGTCGACCACCCCGTCGGTCAACTGGCCGGACTGGGACGCCACCGGCACCGCGATCAGTGCCACGATCCCCGCGGCGACCAGCAGGAACAGCACGGTCACCGTCGACGCGGCCACAGCGGGCTTCCACCCGCGGCGCAGCAGGAAGCGGGTCGGCGGCCAGGTCAGCGTGGTCAGCAGCAGACCGATCACGAGCGGCCACACCACCGACCACATCCGGCCCAGCACCCACAGGCTCACCGCGAGCATCAGCAGTATGAGCAGCAGCTCCGCGGAGGCCCGCGCCGACGTGCGCAGCGCTGCGCGGGTTCTCGTAGAACTCAAGTTCGCAGTCACGGGGGCACCCTATGGGTACTCACGCCACACCGGCACCATGGCTGCGTCAGCGGCCGGCCGTGGAATCGCCCGGCACCCTCGCGCGTTGAGGGGGAGTGGGCAGGGGATGCCGGCGGTCGGCCGGCCGAGCGGCCCGAGCGAGCAGATATGGGAGGACAGCGATGGCTGCGCAGACACAGAGGGCCGTGCTGGCGGGCGGATGCTTCTGGGGCATGGAGGAACTGATCCGCCGGCTTCCGGGTGTCACGGCGACCCGGGTGGGATACACCGGCGGCGACGTGCCGAACGCCACGTACCGCAACCACGGCACGCACGCGGAGGCCATCGAGATCCTCTTCGACCCCGAGCAGACCGACTACCGCACGCTCCTGGAGTTCTTCTTCCAGATCCACGACCCGAGCACCAAGAACCGCCAGGGCAACGACATCGGCCTCAGCTACCGCTCGGCGATCTACTACGTGGACGACGAGCAGAAGCGGATCGCCGAGGACACGATCGCGGACGTCGACGCCTCCGGTCTGTGGCCGGGCAAGGTCGTCACCGAGGTGGAGCCGGTGGGCCCCTTCTGGGAGGCCGAGCCCGAGCACCAGGACTACCTCCAGCGCTACCCGGACGGTTACACCTGCCACTTCCCGCGGCCGGGATGGCGGCTGCCCGCCCGCGCGGAGGGCTGACCGCGAGGCGGGTCGGCGGCGCTGCTCCGCGGCCGAGACACCGTCACCGCGCTGTCACCGTGCCTCGCGCCGCCGAAGAAGATACGTCGCGGTCAGCGCGACGGCACGGTCCCCGTCGTACGACAGCTCCACGAGGGCGCGTACGGCCGTAGCGCCCGGGATGTCCGCCAGCGCCTGGGTCAGCCGGGCGCGGGCGGGCGCCTCGGTGGCCTCGTGGGAGAGGCGGTCGACGAGCCCGGTGGCGATCCGGTCCGCGGTCGCGGTGTCGCTCGCCAGCACACTCAACGCGTCGGCCGCGTCGGTGTCGTTCGGCCCCGCCACGATCATGTCGATGAGCGCGGGAACGGCATCGGCCACGCCGCGTGTCCCGAGTGCCAGTGCCGCCTGGCCGCGGACCAGGGCGTCGGGGTCCGCGAGAGCCTCACGCAGCCCGGCGGTGGACTCCTCGCCGGGAATCTCGGCCAGGGACCGGGCGGCACGGTCCCGTACCGCGGCCGACGGTGAGCCGAGGCCCTCCACCAGCAGTGCCGTGCCGCCGTCGCCGGATCGTGCCAGCGCCCATCGAAGGGCTCCGGCGACGTTCGGATCGCTCTCCCCGAGAACCGCCTCGACCAGGGCCTCCACCGGCACGCGGATCTCGTCGACCGAGGACAGGGCGGCACGCTGACGGGCGGCGGCGCTCTTCGACCCCAGCGCCCGAAGCATCACGACGACCTGGAGTACGTCCTCCCAGCCCGCGGGTTCCGCGGCATCGATCCGGCGCAGCCGCGTGAGCAACTCGGTCTCGGCGGCGATGCGTTCGCGCGTCTGACGGATGAGGTCGTCGACGAGCGCCGAGGGGGCGAAGCCGGGATCGTCGAGTGCGCGCCCGATCTCGCGCAGCGACAGTCCCAGCGACCTGAGGCTCTCGATGTGGAAGATCCGGCGGATGTCGTCGCCGGAGTACTCCCGGTAGCCGGAACCCGTACGACCCGAAGGGCGCAGCAGGCCGAGCGACTCGTAGTGCCTGAGCATGCGGGCACTGACCCGGGACCGTCGCGCCACCTCACCGATCAACACGCCCTGTCATCCCTTCTCGCCGTCCCCGCCGAGGGCCACTGCGCGCTTCGCCTCCTCGATCGCGAACTCGAACCCGGCATCAGGGTCGCGCAGCAGCCGTTCCGTGGCGAACGCGTGCGTGCGCACACGCCGGTCGGAGGCCGTCGCCGCCGCACGCAGAACCGGCAGCACGACCTCACCCAGCGCGACCAGCGCCCTGCTGAGACTCAGCTGCGTCTCCCGCTCGCCACGGCCCAACTGCGTCGCCAGTACGGCGGCCAAAGCGGACTTCTCGCCTTCCGGCACCAGCACGACCGCGGTCCGCCAGGCACTGCGCGCCACCTCGTCGTCGCCGTCGGACAGGAGCGCCCTCGTGATCGCCGGCCACGCCCGCCGGTCCCCGATCTTCGACAGCGTGTGCAACGCCTGGCTCCGCGCCTGTGCCCGCTGCGAGCCGACTTCGCGCAGGAGCGCGGGGAGCGTCACGGACACGGGGTGGCGGGTGAGGGCCCAGGTGAGCATGTCCCGGACGAAGAACTCGGGCTCGACCGCGCACCGCTCGACGAGCGTGTCGACGAACCGCGGATCCGGCGCCGTCCCGACCGCCAGCGCCGCCCGCAGCCGCACGGACGAACGAGGGTCCTCCAGCCCCTGGACCGCCCGCACCGCTTCCTGCCCCTGCTCCGTCATGGCCACCGAGACCACCTCCTCGACAAGCAGTGAAGGCCTTGTCACGGTGTCAAGGTCAATGGCGTAGGTGGGTCAGAAGTTCGTCCTCGACGGGATGATAGGGGCGTTCCTCGGGCAGCAGCCGGGTGGCGGAATCCAACTCGCCGCGTTTGACCATGGCGTGGATGTCGTGGGCGAGTGGGGTCACGTCGCGGATGGCGATCGTCCACTCGTCCGCATAGCGCCGTGAGGCCTCGCCGGAGAGGCCCAGTTGCAGGGAACGGTACGGCCGGGGCTGGAGCTGCAGATCTCGCTCCGGGTCCCACTGCACGCGAGCCGGCGCGCGCTTCAACTGACGCTGCCAGGTGGCCCGGTCGGGATGTGTGCCGCGAACGTAGCCCGACAGGCACGCGTTGGTCAGCGCCCACTCGAACCCGGCACGGCTGATCTCGACCGCGAGAACGGTCTCCTGCCCCTCCTTGGTGCCCCAGCCGCAGCGGTACATCATCCACAGGAACGACGGTTTGATCCACGTCATCCTGTCGCGCTTCCATGCGGCGGGGAAACGACCCTCCTGGACGGCGGGCAGGCCGATTTCCGGGGAGTACGCCTGGTAGACGGTGATCGTGGATTCCGAGTAGGCCGCACGGATCCTGTGTTGCGGTTCTTCCATGGCGTACAGCGTGGAGTCGGCCGGTCCACTCGGCCACTGATTTACGACTCAGCCTTGGCCACACCGATCGGGCAAGAGACACCCGTCCCGCCGATCCCGCAGTAGCCCCCCGGATTCTTGTCCAGGTACTGCTGGTGGTAGCCCTCCGCCGGATAGAAGGGTCGGCCCGCCGCGGGGAGGATCTCCGTGGCGATCGTGCGGTGGTGGCCCGAGGCTGTGAGGGCCCGCTGGTAGGCGGCGCGGGAGGCCTCGGCCGCCGCTGCCTGTTCGGGGGTGTGGGTGTGGATCGCCGAGCGGTACTGGGTGCCGACGTCGTTGCCCTGGCGGAAGCCCTGGGTGGGGTCGTGGGACTCCCAGAAGGTCTTGAGGAGGCGCTCGTACGAGATGAGGGCGGGGTCGAAGACCACGCGGACCGCCTCGGTGTGGCCGGTGAGGCCCGAGCAGACCTCCTCGTACATGGGGTTCTCGGTGTGGCCGCCCTGGTAGCCGACCAGCGTCGTCCACACTCCCACCGGGAGCTTCCAGAACGTGCGCTCGGCGCCCCAGAAGCAGCCCAGGCCGAAGTCGGCGATCCCGTAGCCCTCGGGGTAGGGGCCGAGCAGTGGGGTGCCGAGGACGGTGTGGCGGTCGGGGACCGTGTACGCCGGCTCGGAGCGGCCCTGCAGCGCCTGCTCGCGGGTGGGCAGGACGGGCGTACGGCCGAACAGCATGGCGTGGGCTCCTTCGTCGGTGCGCGTCACACAGGGGTGTCCGCACCGGGAACGTTTCCGTGCCGGGCGGCATTCCGACAAGCCCGGCGTCGGTCCGAAGGCGTCGCGCCCGCCGGATCACCCCGGTACCGCCACGGCGGCGCGGTCACTGCGTCAGCGTCGCCGGACTCCCGCCGTTCGCCTCGTACCCCGCCACCGCCAGCGCCCGGTATATCGCGAACTCCGCGGCCGGGTCGGCGGACAGGGTCCAGGGCAGGGCGCCGACGTGGCCGTCGATGTGGACCAGTTGGTTCATGGCCTCCGCCCAGCGTTCGCCGCGCACCAGGAAGAAGACCAGCAGGTGGCGGACATGGGCCAGCATCGGGTCGTCGGCGCGGGCGGAGTGGACGGCGTGCAGCGCGCCGTGGATCGCCTTGGTCACGACCTCGCTCTGGTAGAAACCGCTGACCAGATTGACCTCGGGCAGGTGCTCGAAGACCGCGAACAACGGCATCGCGGCGAGCAGCGAGCCGTGCGGGGCGCGGGCGGCCGCCGCCTCCGCGAAGCTGTACGCCAGCTCCCGCGAGCCGTGCCACTTCTCGCACCAGTAGTGCAGCGCGGCCAGATGCGCCCCCATGTGGGTCGGCGCGCGGTCCAGGATCTTCAGCCACAGCTGCTCGAACTCGGCCCGGGAGTAGCCCAGTCCGCGCGCGACGGAGAGCTCGACGATGTACGGGACCGGATCGCCGGGAGCGAGCAGCGCCGCCTCGCCGCAGGCCGCCTTCGCCTCCTCCATGATGATCCGGAAGTCGTCCGTGCCCGGGGTCGAGGTCCGCCACGCCTGCTGCACCAGGAACTCCGCGTGCACGGCCGCGCCGCCCGCGTCCTTGGGCTGCTCGGCCCGCCACACCCGCAGCCACTGCCCGCCCGGCGCCTCGCTGACCCCGCCCGGCCGCTGCCGCAGCTCCAGCGAGGCGGCCCCGGCGAAGGCCTGCACGCGCTGCCAGCGCAGCTCGCCCTCCCGCTCGGTGCCCGCCAGGAGCTGTGCGGCGGCCTTGTAGTCCTGCGTGCGCTGCACCAGGTCCAGGACGTCCAGCAGATCCTGGTCGGGGCCGGGCATGCGGATGTCCAGCTCCTCCTGCCGTACGAAGCCGTAGTCCGCCGGGTCCGCGGCGTCCGGGTGGCCGGCCGGGACCTGCTCGATCCCGCCCCGCCCGCGCCGCAGGAACGGAAGCAGCACGAAGCCCAGCAGGACCGCCGCCATCAGGACCCAGAGAATCTCCATGCCCCAAGAGTTCCAGACGCCGCCGACAATTGCCCAACCCGGTCGGTGCCCTGTGGAAAACTCCACGGACCGGCCCGGACGCCCTGTGGAAAACTCTCCGTGAGCAGGCCGGGCGCCTGGGGAAAACCCTGCCGTACGGCTGTGCCGAGCCCGCCGTCCGTCATCGGTGCTCCGGGCGGACTACCCTCGGAGCCCATGAGCGACAGGCACATCAGTCAGCACTTCGAGACCCTCGCGATCCACGCGGGCAACACCGCGGACCCCCTCACCGGCGCGGTGGTCCCGCCGATCTACCAGGTCTCGACCTACAAGCAGGACGGCGTGGGCGGTCTGCGCGGCGGCTACGAGTACAGCCGCAGCGCCAACCCGACCCGTACCGCCCTGGAGGAGAACCTCGCCGCCCTCGAAGGCGGCCGCCGGGGCCTCGCGTTCGCGTCCGGACTGGCGGCCGAGGACTGCCTGCTGCGTACGCTGCTCAGCCCCGGCGACCACGTGGTCATCCCCAACGACGCGTACGGCGGCACGTTCCGCCTCTTCGCGAAGGTCGTCGCCCGCTGGGGCGTCGAGTGGTCGGTCGCCGACACCAGCGACCCGGCCGCCGTACGGGCCGCGATCACCCCGAAGACCAAGGCCGTGTGGGTGGAGACCCCCTCCAACCCGCTGCTCGGCATCACCGACATCGCCGCCGTCGCCCAGGTCTCCCGGGACGCGGGCGCCAAGCTCGTCGTCGACAACACCTTCGCGACGCCCTACCTCCAGCAGCCGCTGGCGCTCGGCGCCGATGTCGTCGTGCACTCCCTGACCAAGTACATGGGCGGTCACTCCGACGTCGTGGGCGGCGCGCTGGTCTGCGCCGACGAGACGCTCGGCGAGGAGCTGGCGTACCACCAGAACGCGATGGGCGCGGTCGCCGGGCCCTTCGACTCCTGGCTGGTGCTGCGCGGCGCCAAGACGCTGTCGGTGCGCATGGACCGGCACAGCGACAACGCCACAAAGGTCGCCGACATGCTGACCCGGCACGCGCGCGTGACGCAGGTGCTCTACCCGGGCCTGGAGGAACACCCCGGCCACGAGGTCGCGGCCAAGCAGATGCGGTCCTTCGGCGGCATGGTCTCCTTCCGGGTCGAGGGCGGCGAGGAGGCGGCCGTCGAGGTCTGCAACCGCGCCAGGATCTTCACGCTGGGAGAGTCCCTGGGCGGCGTCGAGTCGCTGATCGAGCACCCCGGCCGGATGACGCACGCGTCCGTGGCGGGCTCGGCCCTCGAGGTGCCCGCCGACCTCGTACGCCTCTCGGTGGGCATCGAGAACGTCGACGACCTGCTGGACGACCTCCAGCAGGCGCTGGCCAAGTAGGCCCGTCTCACCAGCCCGTCATCGGTGGAGTCGTCGTGGACGGCGGCTCCACCCAGGGGCGCGCGGTCAGCGCCCACACCACGAAGGCCACACTGGCGGCGAGCAGCAGCAGCCACATGATCCGGCGCGCCGCGGACCTGCGCCGCAGCATGCGTGATCCCCGCCGCACGGCGTCCCCGCACAGATCCGCCGGCACCTGTGGCGCCCCGCGCTCCATGAGCTGCCGCACGGCGGCCTCGCGCTGGGTCCGGTTCACGGGCACCTCCCGGGCCAGGACGTCCGCCTCATGACGCCGCCACCTTCGCCCCCACCACCGCCGGTGCGGGCCCACGCGGTGGGTGCAGCAGGGTCGCCGTCGCCCGGTCGCAGATCGTGCGGATGCGTTCCGCCGGCAGGCCGAGCAGGGCCGCCGCCTGTTCCTCGGCCACACCCTCGTAGAGGCGCAGCACCAGGACCAGCCGCTCCTGGGGAGCCAGCCGGGACAACGGGCTGGACGGGTGCGTGCGGCTGCCGAGCAGAACGCCGTGGCGGCGCCACGCCCCGTGTGCGAAGCGCAGGGCGAGATACTGGCGGGCCCGGTCGTAGGGATCCTCGCCGCGCAGCCGGTCCCAGCACGCGTACGTGTGGGCGAGCGCCAGCGTCAGCAGACGTCGCGCGCGCGGGTTGTCGTGCGGCGACTCCGCCGTCAGGAGCGTCGCGGTGTGCAGCAGCCGCCCGGCCGCGCCCGCCACGAACGCCTCGAACTCCCGGGCCCGCCGCGTGCTCTGGACCACCTGCCGTTGCCGCACCGCACCTCCCCGCCTGACCCGGTCTCGAAGGACCCGGTCTCATATGAGGCCCGGCGCGGCCGTCCGGTCAAGAGGCGGGGCGCTCCACACGCGCGTGCGTGCCTCACGCGTGTCTAAGAGGACTGCGCCTCCGGTCCCGGAACGCCCTGGGCCGCCATCCGGGAGGACAGCGCGGTGTTGAAGCGCGTGAGGAGCGTGCAGAACGCCTCGCGCTCCTCCGGCGCCCAGTCGTGTGTCAGCTCGGCCATCAACTGACGCCGGGAGGAGCGCACTTCCTCCAGCCGGGACTGCCCGCGCGGGGACAGCTGGAGAACCACCGCGCGTCCGTCCTCGGGGTGCGAGGTGCGCTTGACCAGGCCGGTGTCGACGAGCGGCGCCACCTGCCGGGTGACCGTCGACGAGTCGATGCCCATGCTGGCCGCGAGCGCCTTGACGCCCATCGGACCTTCCTTGTCGAGCCGGTTGAGCAGCAGGTACGCGGCGCGGTCCATGGAGTTGCGCACCTGCCCCACCCCGCCGAGCCGGGTCTGTTCGGCACGACGGGCGAAGACCGCCACCTCGTGCTGCAGGGTGTCGAGAAGACCGGTGTCACCGACGGTCGTCATGTCCATCGACATTCCAGGTGTTGTGGGCATGGCCGGAGGCTCACTTCATGAAGGGGCAGCTGAATTGGGGGACAGAGTACGCGGCCGGGAGGCAGGCCGTACCAGCGCTGCGCAAACCCGTCTCGGACGTTGGTCACAGCGCGAACAGGCGCGTGTGAACTGCGAGACTTGAGTCATGAACTACCGCAAGGCCCACCCCGTGCCGCCGGTGACGCTCGACGACGTGCGCGGCGCGCAGAAGATGCTGTCGGGCGTGGCGCGGACGACCGCGATGGAGGGCAGCCGCCATCTGAGCCGGCTGGTGGGCGCGCCGGTGCACTTCAAGTGCGAGAACCTCCAGCGGACGGGGTCGTTCAAACTCCGCGGCGCCTACGTCCGGATCGCCGGACTGCTGCCCGAGGAGCGGGCCGCGGGCGTCGTGGCCGCGAGCGCCGGGAACCACGCGCAGGGCGTCGCGCTGGCGTCCACGCTGCTCGGTGTGAGCTCCACAGTGTTCATGCCCAAGGGCGCCCCGCTGCCGAAGATCAGCGCCACCCGGCACTACGGCGCCGAGGTGCGCCTGCACGGCCAGGTGGTCGACGAGACCATGGCCGCCGCGCAGGAGTACGCGGCCGAGACGGGCGCGGTGTTCATCCACCCCTTCGACCACCCGGACGTCATCGCCGGGCAGGGCACGGTCGGCCTGGAGATCCTGGAGCAGTGCCCGGAGGTGCGCACGATCGTCCTCGGGATCGGCGGCGGCGGACTCGCGGCCGGGGTCGCGATCGCGGTGAAGGCGCTCAGGCCCGACGTGCGGATCGTGGGCGTGCAGGCGGCGGGCGCAGCGGCGTATCCGCCCTCACTGGCGGCCGGGCACCCGGTGTCGATCGAGAACCCGGCGACGATGGCCGACGGCATGAAGGTGGGGCGGCCCGGGGACGTGCCGTTCGGGATCGTGGGCGAACTCGTGGACGAGGTCCGCACGGTGACCGAGGACGAGCTGTCCGCCGCGCTGCTGCTGTGTCTGGAGCGGGCCAAGCTGGTCGTCGAGCCCGCCGGGGCGAGCCCGGTCGCCGCCCTGCTGAGCGATCCCGGCGCCTTCGAGGGGCCGGTCGTCGCCGTGCTGTCCGGCGGCAACGTCGACCCGGTGCTGCTCCAGCGGGTCCTGCGGCACGGCATGTCCGCGCAGGGCCGCTACCTGGCCGTCCGGCTGCGGCTGACGGACCGGCCCGGAGCCCTCGCGACGCTTCTCGGGGTGTTGTCAGTGGTCGACGCTAATGTCCTGGACGTGAGCCACGTCCGGACCGATCCACGGCTCGGGCTCGCGGAGGCGGAGGTCGAGCTGCACCTGGAGACGAAGGGCCCCGAGCACTGCGCCGAGGTCGGCCGAGCCCTGCGCGAGTCGGGCTACACGGTCATCGACTGAGGTCGTTGACCGAGGCCATCGACTGAGGTCGGGACCCCTTCACCCCCCTTCAGGACACCCGATTCACTCTTTCGGGCAAGTCCATTGAGAGACGCGATACATCGCGTTATGGTGTGTCTCGTGCGACCGCTCACACCGCCCGCGGAAGAAAAAGAACGGGCGCAGGAAACCGCACAAACCTAGGCTTTCCCAAGAATCCCCGACGACGTGGAGACTGATATGCCAGACGCCATCTATGCCGAAGGCCTGGTCAAGACCTTCGGAGACGTAAAGGCTCTGGACGGCGTCGACCTCGATGTCCCGGAAGGCACCGTCCTGGGCCTCCTCGGACCGAACGGCGCGGGCAAGACGACGGCCGTCCGCTGCCTGACGACCCTGCTCAAGCCCGACCGCGGCTCGGCGGTCGTCGCCGGCATCGACGTCCTCAAGCACCCCGACGACGTACGACGCTCCATCGGACTCTCCGGCCAGTTCGCGGCGGTCGACGAATACCTCACCGGCCGCGAGAACCTCCAGATGGTCGGCCAGCTCTACCAGATGAAGGCCAAGCCGGCGAAGGCCCGCGCGACCGAACTGCTGGAGCAGTTCGACCTCGCCGACGCGGCCGACCGCCCCACCAAGACCTACTCCGGCGGTATGCGCCGCCGCCTCGACCTCGCGGCCGCCCTGGTGGTCTCACCGCCCGTCATGTTCATGGACGAGCCGACTACCGGCCTCGACCCGCGCAACCGCCAACTGCTGTGGGAGGTCATCAAACAGCTGGTCTCCGGGGGGACGACCCTGCTGCTGACCACCCAGTACCTGGAGGAGGCCGACCACCTCGCCCACGAGATCGCCGTCGTCGACCAGGGCCGTGTCATCGCCACCGGGACCTCCGACCAGCTCAAGGCCCGCACCGGCGGCGAACGCGTCGAGGTCGTCGTGCACGAGCGCGAGCACATCCAGGCCGCTTCCGAGATCCTGCGCGGCTTCGGCAAGGGTGACACCACGGTCGAGGACCACATGCGCAAGCTCACCGTGCCCGTCACCGGCGGCGCCAAGCTGCTCGCCGAGGTCATCCGCGAGCTCGACACCCGGGGCATCGAGATAGACGACATCGGCCTGCGCAGGCCCACCCTCGACGACGTCTTCCTGTCACTGACGGGACACGCGGCCGAGGTCAAGGACGAGGCGAGCGACAAGGAGACCGCCAAGTGAGCATGATGAACGACTCCCTGGTCATCGCCCGACGGAACCTGATCCGCATGACCCGGATCCCCGAGATGATCCTCTTCGGGCTGATCCAGCCCATCATGTTCGTCGTCCTCTTCACGTACGTATTCGGCGGCTCGATGAAGATCGGCGACAGCACCGACCCGGACGTCTACAAGAACTTCCTGATGGCCGGCATCTTCGCGCAGACCGTCACGTTCGCGACCGCGGGCGCCGGCGCGGGCATCGCCGACGACATGCACAAGGGGCTCATCGACCGCTTCCGCTCGCTGCCGATGGCGCGCGGCGCGGTGCTGACCGGCCGTACCGTCGCCGACCTCGTGCAGACCGCCCTGACCCTGCTGGTCCTGGCGCTGGTCGCCCTGGTCGTCGGCTGGTGTCCCGGCTCCGTGGACCCGACGAACCTGGGCAAGATCCTCGGCGGCTTCGGCCTGCTCCTCCTGCTGGGGTACGCCTTCACCTGGATCGGGGCCCTGATCGGCCTGTCCGTGCGGACCCCGGAGGCGGCCACGTCCGGAGGACTGATCTGGCTCTTCCCGGTGACGTTCATCTCGAGCGCCTTCGTGGACTCCGCCCAGATGACGCCGTGGCTGCGTCACATCGCCGAGTGGAATCCGTTCAGCGCCACCGTGCAGGCCTGCCGTCTGCTCTTCGGCGACCCCGGTCTGTCCCAGTCCGAGGCCTGGCCCATGCAGCACCCGGTCTGGGCCTCGCTGATCTACTCGGTCCTGATCATCGTCATCTTCAGAACCCTGGCGGTCCGCAAGTACCGCTCGGCCACCGCATGACAAAGCCCCCGGCGCCGCCAGGGCGCCGGGGGCCCGTCAAAGGCAGACGGTCGGCCGGGGTCAGGCGTTGTAGGGCTCGGCCTTGAGGATGGTCACGGAGGCCTTCTTGCCGTTGGGCAGTTCGTACTCCGCGTTCTCACCGACCTTGTGGCCGATCACGCCGGAGCCCAGCGGGGACTGCGGCGAGTAGGTCTCGACGTCCGAGCTCGCGTACTCGCGCGAGGCGAGCAGGAAGGTCATGGTGTCGTCCTCGTCGCCGTCGAAGGCGATCGTCACGACCATCCCGGGCGCCACCGTGCCGTCCGCGGACGCCGGGGCCTCGCCGACCTTGGCCTTCTCCAGGAGCTGGGTCAGCTGCCGGATGCGGAGCTCCTGCTTGCCCTGCTCTTCCTTGGCCGCGTGATACCCGCCGTTCTCGCGCAGGTCGCCCTCCTCGCGCGCTGCCGCGATCTTCGCGGTGACTTCCTCGCGCGCGGGACCAGACAGGTACGCCAGCTCTTCCTTGAGCTTGGTGTACGCCTCCTGCGTAAGCCAGGTGACGTCTTCGCTGGTCTGGGTCACAGGTGCTCCTCGTAGGTACTGGGAATACAAAGCATCGCCCTACCCAGAAGAATGGTCCTTCACGGATGGGCGAAACCACGAGCCTAACAATTCAGGAGCCGAAGGGGGAGGACATAAGCCATCAGAAATACGTCGACGCAGGTCAGCGTCCAGGTATCGAGGGTGACCTCAGTCGGCGTGACAGCCCAGCAGCTCGGCCGTGGTGCCCGGGGCCGTCGTGCGGAGCGTGACGACCTTGTCGATGCGGGTGGCGTCACCGTCGAAACGGAAGTCGGCCCGGCCCACCTCGGTGCCGTCCGCCGCCTGGGAGCGGACCGTGCAGTAGCCGGAGGCGCCGGAGTCCTTGCGGACCTCCAGATGCACCTGGACCGCGGAGTTCGTCGCGTCGAAGGCGATCACCTCGCCGCTGATCTTGTTCTGGCCGACGTAGTGGTACGCGAAGTAACCGATCAACGCGAGCAGCAGGGCTCCGAGCACGGCGCCGGCGATCTTGAGCTTGCGGTCGGCACGCTCGTCCGAGGAGCGGCCGTAGCGACCCTCGGGCAGCCGTGTGCTCGCCGTACTCATGATCGTCTCCCTGGAAACCGGGCCGCGGAATTAATCGCCCCCCGATTCGGTCACTATAGAAGCCGCCGTTCGCACCCGAAGACACCGGGGGCGCTGACTTACGAGGATTGAGTCTTGACTGACCAGCTGCGACTGATGGCCGTGCACGCCCACCCCGACGACGAGTCGAGCAAGGGCGCGGCCACCATGGCGAAGTACGTGTCCGAGGGGGTGGACGTGCTGGTCGTGACCTGCACGGGTGGGGAGCGCGGCTCCATCCTCAATCCGAAGCTCCAGGGCGACACGTACATCGAGGAGCACATCCACGAGGTACGCAAGAAGGAGATGGACGAGGCCCGCGAGATCCTCGGCGTCCGGCAGGAGTGGCTCGGCTTCGTCGACTCCGGCCTGCCCGAGGGCGACCCGCTGCCGCCGCTGCCCGAGGGCTGCTTCGCCCTGGAGGACGTCGACAAGGCGGCCGGTGAGCTGGTGAAGCAGATCCGCGCCTTCCGTCCCCAGGTGATCACCACCTACGACGAGAACGGCGGCTACCCGCACCCCGACCACATCATGACCCACAAGATCTCGATGGTGGCGTTCGAGGGTGCGGCGGACACCGAGAAGTTTCCCGAGTCCGAGTTCGGCCCGGCGTACCAGCCGCTCAAGCTCTACTACAACCAGGGCTTCAACCGTCCCCGCACCGAGGCGCTGCACCACGCGCTGATCGAGCGCGGCATGGAGTCGCCGTACGGGGACTGGCTCAAGCGCTGGGACGAGTCGCCGATGCGCGACCGCACTCTGACCACGCACATCCCGTGCGCGGAGTTCTTCGAGATCCGCGACAAGGCGCTGATCGCGCACGCCACCCAGATCGACCCCGACGGCGGTTGGTTCCGGGTGCCGATGGAGATCCAGAAGGAGGTCTGGCCGACGGAGGAGTACGAGCTCGCGAAGTCCCTCGTCGATACCTCCCTCCCCGAGGACGACCTCTTTGCGGGCATCCGCGACAATGCCTGACATGAGCGCAAGCGCAAGCCTGGCAATGACGCACCTCGTGACCTTCGCCAAGGAGGTCGACGAGGACAAGGTCACCCCCGGCGTCCTCGGCTTCATCGTCTTCGCGGCGATGGCCCTGGCGGTGTGGGCCCTGATGAAGTCCATGAGCAAGCACATGAACAAGGTCGACTTCAAGGAGTCCCCGGACGAGGCCTCCGCCAAGGAGACCGCCGAGAGCCCGTCCGGCAAGGCCTCACCGGCCAAGGGCTGACCCACGCGGCGGCGACGGGAGGGGACGACCGAGGCCCCTCCCGTCATCGGCCGTGCCCGGCCCGGCGACAGCAGGTCGATGGCCGTCCAGGAGCTGTGCGAGGCGGGTGTACGACGGGTGTGGCGCGCGCGTGACCCCCTGGGGGCGTGGTTACCACTCCAGGGCCGGTCCGGCACCGGCCCCCGCGGGGCCCGCAGGGCAGACCCACCGTGCGCGTCACCCCCCGCGGGGCCCGCAGGGCAGGCCCACCGTGCGCCTCACCCCCCGCCGGGCCCGCAGGGCAGACCCCCTGCGCCTCACCCCCGCGCTGGGGCCACCTCCACCCCCATCACCTCCCGTGCATGACGGTTCGGGACCATTCCCAGACGCCATGCCTGCCACCCCGTGTCCAGGTTCACCCCGCGCTCCAGCAGCAGCCCGTACGCCCCCACGTAGTCGTCCAGCTTCTCGTCCCGGGCGCCGTGCTCCCGGCGGCTCAGTTCCGCCAGCTCCTCCTGGGCGACCGCCGCGCCGATCTCCACGCCGCCCGGTGCCGCGTACGGCAGCAGGGTGCAGCGCAGGAAGCGGGCCCAGTCCTCGCCCCGCTGGTCGCCGTAGGAGGCGAACAGGGCCACCGCCTCGTCGCACAGCGCGAGGGCCTGCGGGGTACGGCCGTTACCCGCGTCCACCACCGCCAGTTCCAGGCAGGTCCACGCCTCGCCATGGGCGACGCCGATGCGCTGGAAGTCGGCGCGGGCATCCACCAGAAGCTGGCGGGCGAAGCCCGAGTTGCGCAACGAGCCGGTCTGCGCGGCCCGTTGGTCACGGGTGGCACGGGCCGAGTGGTGCCGGGCGCAGGCCAGGCCGTAGACGTCCCGCATCCGGGAGAACATCGTGCGCGAGCGCTCCAGCTCGCGGACCGCGAGGTCCAGGCTGCCTGTCTCCTCCAGCGCCTGGCCCAGGTAGTACACCGTCCACGCCTCGCCCCGCGCGTCCTCGTTGTCGCGGTGCCGGGAGGCCGCCTGGCGCAGCCCGTCCACCGCCGCCGACGGATCCCCGGCGACCAGGCGGGCCCGCGCCAGCTGGGTCAGCGCCCACGCCTCGCCTCGCGCGTCGCGGGTGCGGCCGTACAGGTCGAGGGCGGTTCTGAGTTCCGACTCCGCGCGCGGTACGTCGCCCATGCGCAGGGCCAGCTGGCCGAGCTGGAAGTGGGCCCAGGCCTCGCCGTGGACGGACTCGCCCGCGCGGTGCAGGACCAGGGAACGGGTGAGGAGGTCCAGGGACTCGGCCACCCGCCCGCGGTCGCGTTCGACGGCTGCCAGGGCGTGCATGGTCCAGGCACGGTCCGTGGCCAGTTCGGGAGGCGACTGCAGGGCCAGCGCCTCCTGGAGCCTCGCCGCCGCCTCGGTCAGCTGGCCCTGGTGGTGCAGGGTGATGCCCAGGGAGCACAGGGCACGCGCTGCCCCCGCGTCGTGATGGGCCTCCATGTAGAGATCGACCACCGAGGTCAGGGTGGTACGGGCCTTGTCCAGCTCACCCAGCTGGCGGGCGGCGATACCGGTGCGCCACTGCACCGAGCGCACCAGCAGCCCCTGGTCCACCGCCTGCGCCAACTCGCTGATCTCGCCGAGCCGGTAGAGGTCGCCGCGCAGCAGGCAGTAGTCGCACAGCGCGCCCAGAAGGTTGAGAACCGCCCCCTGGTTGACGCCCTCCGCGTGCCTGAGCGCCGCCGTGATGAAGCTCGACTCGTCGTCCAGCCAGCGCAGTGCCTCGTCGAGGGAGGTGAAACCGTGCGGGCTGAAACGGTCCGAGCGGGTCGACATGTTGCCGTCGACCAGGCGCAGCACAGAGTCGGCGAGATCGGCGTAGTTGACGATGAGGCGTTCCTGCGCGGCCGTGCGCTCGGCCGGCTCCTCCTCGTCCACCAGTCTGGCCTGGGCGAACGCGCGGACCGAGTCGTGGACGCGGTAACGGCTGCCGCGGACGTGGTCGATCAGCCCCGCCCGGGCCAGCGCCGTCAGATGCCGGGTCGCCTCCGTCTCGTCGGTGGCCAGCAGCGCGGCGGCCGCGGCGGCGCCGAGCGAGGACCGGCCGGCCAGCGCGAGCCGCCGCAGCAGCCGGCGGGCCGGCTCCGACTGGTCCGTGTAGCGCAGCCACAGAGCGCGTTCCACGGGCCCGACCGGGCCGTACGCGCCCAGATCCGCGGCGAGTTGGCGCGGGGAGCGGGGGCCCAGGGACGAGCCCGCGATGCGCAGGGCCAGGGGCAGGCCGCCGCACAGCTCCCTGATCCGGTCGGCGGACTGGGCGTCGTAGGGGCCGGTGGCGGACTGCGCGGCCGCGCCCAGGAGCTCCTCGGCGCCCGCCGCGTCCATGGCCTCGACCGTAAGCTCGTGCACCTGGGCGGCGAGGTCCGACGGCAGGCCGAGCGGCTCGCGCGCGGTGACCAGGACCAGGCTGTCGGAACGCTCCGGGACGAGCGTGCGGACCTGCTCGGGGTCCGAGGCGTCGTCCAGCACGATCGTCACGGGCAGGCCGGTCAGATGCTGGTGGTACAGCTCGCTCAGCCGCTTGACCTGCTGGTCCGGGGAGGAACGTTCACGGAACAGCAGCTGTTCGCGCGGGGCGCCGAGCCGGTTCAGCAGATGCAGCAGCGCGTCCCGGGTGGAGAGCGGGGACTCGTCCGGGTTGTCGCCGCGCAGGTCCACGACGCAGGCGCCGCGGAAGTAGTCCTTGAGATCGTGCGCCGCCCGCACGGCCAGTGCCGTACGGCCGCTGCCGGGCGGTCCGTGCAGCACGACCACCGTGGGCCGGGTCTCGGTGGTCGCGCGCGAGGCCTGCACCCACTGCCGGATACGGCCCATCTCCGTCCGCCGGTCCGCGAACTCGCCCATCCGCTCGGGAAGGTGACCGAACGACTGCTCCAGCACACTCCTCCCGCGGGCCGCCGCGCTCTTGTCGGTGCCGCGCAGCCGCGGGCCCGCCTTCTTCGGACCGGTCGACGCGCTCAGCACCCGCTGCTGGTCGAGGAAGGGCCGGATTCCCCGTACCTCCAGGGCCGTCAGCCACTGCAGCCGCAGCTGTTCCGGGCCGCCGGGCTGGCCGAGGGCGCCCGCCCGGTGGTGCGCGGCCGGCAGATGCGAGCCGGCCACCTTCACCACGGTCGCCGCCGCACCCACCACCCCTACGACCACGCCCGCGCCCAGCGCGGTGCCCGCGTCGGTGCCGAGCGCCAGGTCGGCCACGGCGGCGGCCAGCGCGGCGACCGCGGCCACCAGCAGCGGAGTCCCGGACGCCTCCTTCGCGTACCGCTGCCCGAAGCTGAGCTGACCGGCCTGCGCCTCGTCCAGCGCGCGGGTGTAGGCCTCGTACTCCTCGGCGGACGTCTGCGCCATCGCGTCCAGCGATCCCCGGGCCCGCGCGAGCAGCACGGCCCCGTCGACCCGCCCGCCCGACCGCCGCACCTCCTCCTCGACGGCCCGCCCCAACAGCCGTTCGGCTTCCGCCCGATGACTGTCCCGCATGTCACTTCCCCCTCCGGCGGACAACGGCTTTCTTGGTCAAGTGTGCTGCGGACGGGGCACGGGGGCGAGAGGGCAAAGGCGCCCCGTCGTCGTGAAGGGTTGGTGAATCGAGGCTGTGGGCTGCCTGTATGGCTATCGTGATCACAGACATCACGGGGAAAGACGGGGATCACATGACTGCGGAGAACAACGCGCCGACGGGCCCGCCGCAGGGGCCCCACCAACAGCCGCGCTGGGCCTGGTGGGTTGTCGGGATCGTCGTACCGGTCGTGGGAATCCTCGTCACGGTGCTGTTGAGCCGCCAGGGTTCGTCGAACGACGACAAGGGCGACACCGGTGCCGGCGGAGCCGGGAGCGTGCAGTCGGCGCCCACCACGCCGCAGTCCGGCAGCTCGCCGTCGTCCGACTCCGCCGAGGAGGGGCCCGCGAAGAGCGCGCCGGCCGACCGGGTGCGGTTCGGCCCGGCCGTCGTGGAGGCCGACACCACCAACTCGGGGTCGTACATCGAACTCGACACGTCCCCGCCGATCGTGTCGGGCACGGACATCAAGGGCGGCGACATCATCTTCGGGGCGTCCATCGGCGACCCGAACCTGTTCGTGCCCGGTTCCGCCTCCAACCTGGCGCCCCTGCCCGGCTCGGGGGCCGCGCCGACGGCCGAGGAGTGCGCCGAGAGCGTCGACCGCAACGGCACCTACACCGCGGAGGTGAAGCGCGGTGACCGTTTCTGCCTGCTGACCGACGGGGGCCGGGTCGCCTACCTCCGCGTCGTCACCGCACCGAGCAGCGGCACGGGAAAGCTCGACGTCACGGTGTGGGAGACGCCTGACGCCTGACTCCGGGGTACTGCGGCAGGATGGACACCATGCCGAACCGACTGGCCCACGAGACGTCCCCCTACCTTCTCCAGCACGCGGACAACCCCGTCGACTGGTGGCCCTGGTCGGCCGAGGCCTTCGAGGAGGCCCGGAAGGCCGACAAACCCGTCCTGCTGAGCGTCGGGTACGCGAGTTGCCACTGGTGTCATGTCATGGCCCACGAGTCCTTCGAGGACCGGGAGACCGCCGACTTCCTCAACGCGCACTTCGTCAACATCAAGGTCGACCGCGAGGAACGCCCCGACGTCGACGCCGTCTACATGGAGGCCGTGCAGGCCGCCACCGGGCAGGGTGGCTGGCCCATGACCGTGTTTCTGACCCCGGACGCCGAGCCCTTCTACTTCGGCACCTACTTCCCGCCCTCCCCCCGTCAGGGCATGCCCTCCTTCCGGCAGGTCCTGGAAGGGGTCCGGGCCGCCTGGACCGACCGGCGGGACGAGGTCGCCGAGGTCGCCGGGAAGATCGTGCGGGACCTCGCCGGGCGGGAGATCTCCTACGGCGACTCGCAGGCCCCCGGCGAGGAGCAGCTCGCCGCGGCGCTGCTCGGGCTGACGCGGGAGTACGACGAGCAGCGCGGCGGGTTCGGCGGGGCGCCGAAGTTCCCGCCGTCCATGGTCGTGGAGTTCCTGCTGCGGCACCACGCCCGCACCGGCGCCGAGGGCGCTCTGCAGATGGCCCGGGACACCTGTGAGCGGATGGCCCGCGGCGGTATCCACGACCAGCTCGGCGGCGGCTTCGCCCGCTACTCCGTCGACCGCGACTGGATCGTGCCGCACTTCGAGAAGATGCTGTACGACAACGCCCTGCTGTGCCGCGTCTACGCCCACCTGTGGCGGTCCACCGCCCGCGACGGAGTCGCTGATGAATGCAGCGACCTCGCCCGCCGGGTCGCGCTCGACACCGCCGACTTCATGGTGCGGGAACTGCGCACGAACGAGGGCGGGTTCGCGTCCGCCCTGGACGCCGACAGTGACGACGGGACCGGCAGGCACGTCGAGGGCGCGTACTACGTGTGGACGCCGGAGCAGTTGCGCGAGGTGCTCGGGGAGCAGGACGCCGAGGTCGCGGCGCAGTACTTCGGCGTCACCGAGGAGGGCACCTTCGAGCACGGGCAGTCCGTTCTGCAACTTCCGCAGCAGGACACCGTGTTCGACGCCGAGGCGATCGAGTCGATCAGGCGGCGGCTCCTGGACGCGCGTGCGGAGCGCCCCGCGCCCGGCCGGGACGACAAGGTCGTCGCCGCGTGGAACGGGCTCGCGATCGCCGCGCTCGCCGAGACGGGCGCCTACTTCGACCGGCCCGACCTGGTCGAGGCCGCCGTATCGGCCGCCGATCTTCTCGTGCGGGTGCATCTGGACGAGCAGGCCCGGCTGTCCCGTACCAGCAAGGACGGTCAGGTCGGGGCGAACGACGGAGTGCTGGAGGACTACGCCGATGTCGCCGAGGGCTTCCTCGCGCTCGCGTCGGTGACCGGGGAGGGGGTCTGGCTCGACTTCGCCGGGTTCCTGCTCGACCACGTGCTGACGCGGTTCACCGGGGCCGAAGGGGCGCTGTTCGACACCGCCGACGACGCCGAGCGGCTGATTCGCCGGCCGCAGGACCCGACCGACAACGCGGTGCCCTCCGGGTGGACGGCCGCGGCGGGGGCGCTGTTGTCCTACGCCGCGCAGACCGGGTCCGAGCCGCATCGCGCGGCCGCGGAGAAGGCACTCGGGGTGGTGAAGGCGCTCGGTCCCCGGGTGCCGCGGTTCATCGGGTGGGGGCTCGCGGTGGCGGAGGCATACCTCGACGGGCCGAAGGAGGTCGCGATCGTGGGGCCGGCGCTGACCGACGACGCCACAAAGGCACTGCACCGTACGGCACTTCTGGGGACCGCCCCCGGTGCCGTGGTCGCGGTGGGGACTCCGGACAGCGACGAACTCCCGCTCCTCGCCGACCGGATCCTCGTCAACGGCGAGCCCACCGCCTACGTCTGCCGGCACTTCACCTGTGAGGCGCCTACGACCGACGCGGAGGCGTTGCGGGCGGCGTTGGGCGGCTAGCCTCCGCCAGGGCGTTCGCCACGATCGCCTCCAGTTGTTCGTGGTGTGCGCCCTTCCAGTAGGCGCGGCCGCACTCCTGGCACTGTGCGAAGACGTCGTACGACCGTTCCGTGCCGCCCTCCAGCCGGTCCGCCACCTGCTCCTTGGTGGCCTCGCGGAGCAGGCCGTTGCAGGCTGTGCAGCGGGTCCAGGGGCGTAGTTCGGGGCGGAAGCGGTCCAGGACGTCGCGGAGTTGGTCCTCGGGGCGGGTGCTGTAGACGAAGGCGCCCGCCCAGAGTTCCCTGCGGTGCAGCAAGCCCCGGTCGCGGCTGAGCAGGACCCGTTTCTCGGTCGCCGAGCGGGTGGCGAGGGCGGGGTCGCCGATGTCCAGTGACTCGTACGCCGTGTCCACGCCGAGCAGGCGCAGGCGGCGGGCGAGGGTGCCGAGGTGGACGTCGAGGAGGAAGCGCAGGGGAGCGCCGGGGATCTGCTGGGGGCGGGTGACGGCCGTGATCTCCACGCGGTCGCCCGCGGCGGGGACGTAGGACCGCGGGACCTCGCGGCCGTTGACCCTGAGGGCCCCGACCTCGGTGAGCGGGACGCCGGTGGACTCGACGACGTGGCCGAGGGAGGAGACGCCGTCGGTGGTGAGGGCGGTGGGCCCCCGGCGGCGGCCGCTCGCGACGAACACGGCCAGGCCGGGGGCGAACTCGACGTGGATCTCGGGACCGTTCACCCGGTCAGGATGCCACGGCGGGGCAGTGCGGCTTCAGGGCTTTTTCGTCGGCAGGCCCTGGTCCAGGACGTCCAGGGCCTGGTCCACGAGGTCGCGCATGTCGCCCTCGAAGCCGTTCTCCGCCCAGTACATGGAGACCTCCATGAGGCCGCCGATGAGGGACATCGCGTAGACGCGGATCTGGAGGCTGTCCGCGGACAGGCCGGAGCGTTCGGCGAGGGCCTCGCGGAGCAGGCGCCCGGTCTGCGACATGCTCTCGAGCATCCGGGCGCGGACCGCGGGGACCTGGACCCCGAGGTGGGCGCGGACGCGGATCGCCTCCGGGTCCTCGGCCATGGTGCCGTCGATGGCCAGGCGCATCACGTGCCGCAGCGAGTCCATCCACGGCTCGTCAGCGGGCCGGGCGCGCAGTTCCTCGGCCAGCAGAGGGTCGTACTCGTCCGTGAGGACGATGTCCTCCTTGGTCGGGAAGTAGCGGAAGACGGTCGACGGTGAGACCTCGGCCCGCTCGGCGATCTGCTCGACGGTCGTGGCGTCGTAGCCCTGTTCCTTGATCAGCGCGTAGGTCGCGGTGCGGATCGCCTCGCGGGTCTTGATCTTCTTGCGCTCACGGAGACCCAGTTGGGGGCGGTCGGCGGGGGAGAGAGGGGAGCGTGCGGCCGTCATGGGGTTCATTGTCGGGCATCGGCCTCCTCGGCAGCCATGTCCGGGGTGGTGGGGGCCTCGGCGGGGCGGGGGGTGCCCGGCAGGAAGGCCGCGGCGAGCAGTGCGGCGACGAGGGCCGCGATCCCGCAGACCAGGAGGACGACGTCCATGCCGTGGACGTAGGCGCTGTTCGCGGAGGCCAGCAGATCGGCCGAGCCGGTGTTCTGGGCGACCATGTGTGCCGCGACCACGGACTCCCCGGCGGTGTCGGCGGCCCCGGCGGGCAGTCCGGTGACGTCGAGGCGGTCCCGGAAGGTGCCGGCGAGGAGGCTGCCGAGGAGGGCGATGCCGATCGCGCCGCCGACCTGGCGCATGGTCATCAGGAGTCCGGAGCCGCTGCCGGCGCGGTTGCGGGGCAGGGCGCTGAGGCCGCCGTTCATGGCGGGGATGAGGGAGAGGCCGAAGCCGAAGCCGGTGAGGGCGAGCCACAGCGCGACGAATCCGTAGCCGGAGTCGACGGTCGTACGGCTGCCGAGGAGCCCGGCGAAGGCCAGTACCACCAGGCCGGCGCTCACCGTGGGGCGTGCGCCGAAGCGGGCGACGATCTTGGGGGCGAGGCGGGAGGCGAGCAGCAGTCCGCCCATCATCGGCAGCAGCCGGACGCCGGTGCCGAGGGCGTCGTGGCCGAGGACGGCCTGGAGGAAGGGCGGGAGGACGAACAGCAGGCCGGTCAGGATGAAGTTCACCAGGGTCGCGGCGACGGTGTTGAAGAGGAAGCCGCGGTGGGTGAGCAGGGTCATGTCGAGCATGGGGCGCCGGACGCGCCGTTCGCGTACGACCAGCCCGGCGATCAGGACGACGGACGCCGCGAGGATGCCGAGGACCAGCGGGTCGCCCCAGCCGCGGGTGGGGGCCTCGATGATCGCGTAGACGAGGGCGCCGAGGCCGCTGACGGTGAGCGCGGCGGAGGGGGCGTCGACCTTGGGGGAGGACGGGTCGCGGGTCTCGGGGAGGAGGAAGACGCAGGCGGCGATGCCGATCGCGGCCATCGGGACGTTGACCAGGAAGACCGAGCCCCACCAGAAGTGGTTCAGCAGCCAGCCGCCGATGATCGGGCCGAGCGGCAGGCCGAGCGCGGAGGCGGCGGAGACGATGCCGACGGCCTTGGTGCGTTCGTCGGGGGCGAAGAGCGTGGGCAGCACGGAGAGCGCGAGCGGGGTGACGAGGGCGCCGCCGACGCCCATCACCGCGCGGGCGGCGATCACCGCGTTCACATCGCCGGCCAGTGCGCCGACCAGTGATCCGGCGAGGAAGATCGCGAGTCCGGTGATCAGCATGCGGCGCCGTCCGAACCGGTCGCCGAGCAGGCCCGCGGGGAGCATCAGGGCCGCGAAGACGACGACGTAGGCGTCCGCCATCCACTGCTGCGCGCCGGTGCTCGCGTCGAGGTCGGCGGCCATGGTCGGCAGCGCCACATTGAGGATCGTGAGGTCGAAGCCGAGCGTCAGCATGCTCGCGACGAGGGCGGCCAGGGCCCACCAGCGACGGGGGTCCGGAGTGAAGGTTTCCATGAAATGAGAGTAACTCTCAAAAGTTAGACACTGTCAATCGGGTTCGGCATGCAAAATCGGCATGCAAAAAGGGCCACGGCTCGGAAGCCGTGACCCTCGAAGGGCGCGGAACGGTCTACGGGTGCTGGTACGCCACCAGCGAGATGCCGATGTAGTGGACGGCGAAGGCGGCCACGGTGAGGGAGTGGAAGACCTCGTGGAAGCCGAACCAGCGCGGTGAGGGGTTCGGCCGCTTCAGGCCGTAGATCACACCGCCCGCGCTGTAGAGCAGGCCGCCGATGACGACCAGGACCAGGACCGCGACGCCGCCGGCGCGCATGAAGTCGGGCAGGAAGAAGACGGCGGCCCAGCCCATCGCGATGTAGCAGGGGGTGTAGAGCCAGCGCGGGGCGCCGACCCAGAAGACCCGGAAGAGGATGCCGGCCACGGCGGCACCCCAGATGCCCCACAGCAGCAGCCGCCCCTTGCTGCCGGGCAGGAGCAGCATGGTCAGCGGGGTGTAGGTGCCCGCGATGATCAGGAAGATGTTGGCGTGATCCAGCCGTCGCAGGACGCCGTCCATGCGGGGGCTCCAGGTGCCCCGGTGGTACAGCGCGCTCACGCCGAACAGCAGGCAGGCGGTCAGGGCGAAGATCCCGCAGGCGATCCGGCCTCTGGTGGAGTCGGCGAGGGCGGTGAGCGCCAGCCCCGCGACCAGTGCGGCCGGGAACATGCCGAGGTGCAGCCAGCCGCGCAGCTTCGGCTTGATGGGCTCGGCCAGGTGCTGGGCGTGCTGCTTGATCTGGTGGGGCAGGGAGGGCGTTTCGGCGTCGTGGGCGGGCGGCGTCATGCCCGGCATCGTACCTACGGGACCGTAGGTTACGCGTGAGTACGGCCTGACACCGGCCAAGAGTGGCCATCGTCTCACGGGAGTTGACCAGTAAAGAAACGGTCGAATGAACGCTACGTGTGCGCAAATAAACGCGCTGTGCCCAGAGAAAGCGTGGCGATCCTCACTCCGCTCACCTGTGATGCCCTCTGGACAGATGGGCGCTTCAGTCGGATGATCAAATGAGTGCGGTCGGCACCGGATGAGCGCCAAGGTCACCACCTGAAGGCACGAGAAGCATCCGGGTCGCAGCCCCCACGGGGCCTCCAAACAAAAAATCCCTCATCTAGGAGCAATCGTGGCGCGCGACATCGCGGCTCCCCCCGTCATCCCCACCCAGCACAAGGAACTGATCTCGTGGGTGAACGAGATCGCCGAACTGACCCAGCCGGACAGCGTGGTCTGGTGTGACGGATCCGAAGCGGAGTACGAGCGCCTGTGCGAGGAGCTCGTCGCGAAGGGCACCTTCAAGAAGCTCGACCCGATCAAACGCCCCAACTCCTACTACGCGGCCTCCGACCCGACCGACGTCGCGCGCGTCGAGGACCGCACCTTCATCTGCTCGGAGAAGGAGGAGGACGCGGGCCCGACGAACCACTGGAAGGCACCGGCGGAGATG
Organism: Streptomyces sp. NPDC024687; assembly: GCF_055559055.1. Lineage (NCBI taxonomy): Bacteria > Bacillati > Actinomycetota > Actinomycetes > Kitasatosporales > Streptomycetaceae > Streptomyces > Streptomyces sp. NPDC024687. The sequence goes on from NZ_JBVHLJ010000003.1 coordinate 244,839, forward strand.
CGGGACATCTTCACCGGGGACAAGGGCGTCTTCCGCGGTTCGATGAAGGGCCGGACGATGTACGTCGTCCCCTTCTGCATGGGCCCGCTCGGCTCCGACCTCTCCGCGATCGGCGTCGAGATCACCGACTCCGCCTACGTCGCGGTCTCCATGCGCACGATGACCCGCATGGGACAGCCGGTCCTCGACGAACTCGGCGAGGACGGCTTCTTCGTGAAGGCCGTCCACACCCTCGGGGCGCCGCTGGAGGAGGGCCAGGAGGACGTTCCCTGGCCGTGCAACTCCACCAAGTACATCTCGCACTTCCCGGAGTCCCGCGAGATCTGGTCCTACGGCTCGGGCTACGGCGGCAACGCCCTGCTCGGCAAGAAGTGCTACGCCCTGCGCATCGCGTCGGTGATGGCCCGCGACGAGGGCTGGCTCGCCGAGCACATGCTCATCCTCAAGCTCACCCCGCCGCAGGGCGAGTCCAAGTACGTCGCCGCCGCCTTCCCGAGCGCCTGCGGCAAGACCAACCTCGCCATGCTGGAGCCCACGATCTCCGGCTGGACCGTCGAGACCATCGGCGACGACATCGCCTGGATGCGGTTCGGCGAGGACGGCCGCCTCTACGCCATCAACCCCGAGGCCGGCTTCTTCGGCGTCGCGCCCGGCACCGGTGAGCACACCAACGCCAACGCGATGAAGACCCTGTGGGGCAACTCGGTCTTCACCAACGTGGCGTTGACGGACGACAACGACGTCTGGTGGGAGGGCATGACGGAGGAGACCCCGGCCCACCTGACGGACTGGAAGGGCAACGACTGGACGCCTTCCTCGGACGTCCCGGCCGCCCACCCCAACGCGCGCTTCACCACCCCCGCCGCGCAGTGCCCGATCATCGCGCCCGAGTGGGAGGACCCCAAGGGCGTGCCGATCTCGGCGATCCTCTTCGGCGGACGGCGCGCGAGCGCGGTGCCGCTGGTGACGGAGTCCTTCGACTGGAACCACGGCGTCTTCCTCGGCGCAAACGTGGCCTCCGAGAAGACCGCCGCCGCCGAGGGCAAGGTCGGCGAGCTGCGCCGCGACCCCTTCGCCATGCTGCCGTTCTGCGGCTACAACATGGGCGACTACATGGGGCACTGGGTCGACGTGGCCAAGGACAAGGACCAGTCGAAGCTCCCGAAGATCTACTACGTCAACTGGTTCCGCAAGAACGACGAGGGCAAGTTCGTCTGGCCCGGCTTCGGCGAGAACAGCCGTGTCCTGAAGTGGATCGTGGAGCGTCTGGAGGGCAAGGCCGAGGGCGTCGAGACCCCGATCGGCATCCTGCCGGCCAAGGACGCGCTCGACACCAAGGGCCTCGAACTGGCCGACTCCGACCTGGAGTTCCTGCTCACGGTCGACAAGGAGGTGTGGCGGGAGGAGGCGTCCCTGATTCCCGAGCACCTCAACACCTTCGGCGACCACACCCCGAAGGAGCTGTGGGACGAGTACCGGGCGCTGGTGCAGCGCCTGGGCTGATCCCCCGTAAACCCCCGCGGCCGGCCCCCGATGGGAGCCCTGACCCGTGATCGTCACGGGCCGGCCGCGGGTGGCGGCACGAGGGCCGTGCAGGCCCTGAGTCACGAAACAGCCCCGCACAACGGCGTGCGGGGCGTGCTGCCGGCTACACCCCGTGGGGGCGCCCGAGTCCAACACCTCCGGCCCGGATGTCGCGGGCGGCGGCTCCGGCCAGGCACCGTCAGCCACGGCACGGTCGGCGTCCGCCCGGCCACAGACATCGCCGGAGTCAGCTCGACTCCGGCACGGTTGACGTCAGCTCCGACTCCGGCACCGCCGGCCGCAGCCCGAGAGCGACCTTGCCGACGGCCGCCCGGGTTCGGATATCGCTGGACGTGGCCCGGCACCGCCGACGGCGGCTCGGACTCCGACATGGCGGGTGGCGGCCCCGGTACAGGCACCGCCAGCCCCGGACTTCGGCGTCCGCCCCGGCGTCGGCGTCGCCGGCGTCAGCACCGTCGAGGGCGGCTCCCGCCCCGACCCCCGCCGACGCCGGCCGCCGCCCCCACTCCACGCTCTCCCCCCGACACCGCCGCCCCCGGCCCCCACCCCACCCACGTCACGCGCTGATCCCGTTGTGGCCGCCCCGGTCCTCCAGGTACCTGGTGTGGGTTTCCTGGCGGCGGGCCTCCGTGTCGCGCAAGGCCGCCGCCAGGCGGTCCGCGTCCTTCTTCATGAGGCCGAGCTGCTGCTCCAGATGGAGTTCCGGGGACTCCGTTCCCGGGGTCATCCTCGTCCACCAGCGGGTCCGGGCGAAGCTGTCCACGGCCTCCGGAAGGTCTCGGCGCACGATCCGGGACAACGCGTGGACGCCCTCCGGATCGTGGGCCAGGAGTTCCCTGGACCAGTTGTGGTCCAGCAGCGCGGCCAGGAGTTCCGTCAGTTCACGCAGCCGGGCCGCCGCCGTGACCGACAGGTCGATGTCGGTCAGATAGGCGCGGACCTTCTCGAAGTCCCCCCGCACCTCGTCCAGTTGGGCCGACGGGTCCGGCAGGCCGGGCGGCGCGGGGCGTTCCGGCGGGGCGATCAACGCGCCCGCGCCGTAGAGCCCGGCCACGACCACGGGCCAGTAGGGACCCGCCACCCCCGCGAAGGTCAGCACCAGGCCGGCCAGGCCGCACGCGCTTCCCGCGATGTTCTTGCGGGACTCCAGATACCTACTGATAGCCACGGATCTCCTCGAAGGCACCGTCCAGTGAGCCCTGCCGGGCGTCGAAGAGGCGGCCGCCGGTCAGGTCGGCGATGTGGGCCAGCTCGGACCGGTCGGAGTCGCCGAAGAGGATGGGGAAGACCGGGATCCGCCGCCCGGCGGGGGTCAGGTTGTCCCGGTAGAAGTCGTCGAAGTCCCCGGCGTCGACGCCCGCCGTGTTCTCGCCGTCCGTCATCAGCACGATCGACGTGAACGTGTCGCGGTCGGCGTCGAGATGGCCGTACGCCTTCTCCAGCGAGGTGTAGATCGCGGTGTCGCCGTCGGCGGAGAGCGCCGAGGTGTCCTCGCGGATCGCGTCCAGGCCGGTCTGCGGATCCGACGGCTCGACCACATGCGTCCGTACGCTCTTCACCTCCGAGCCGAACGGCATCAGCGTGACCTCCTCGCGTTCGCGGAAGTCGCCGGTGAGGTCGGTGAGGGCCGTCTTGAGGCGGTCCAGGCGGTCGCCCTCCATCGAGCCCGAGGTGTCCAGGACGTACACGGTCCTCGACGGGCGGCGCAGCTCGTTCTCGTAGGAGTCGAGCAGGCCGTCGGCGACGGAACGGGTGCCCGGGAAGGGCAGTTCGCGGCGACGGGTGGTGTCCAGGCCGCTCGCCGGCGGGACCGAGGCGACGACCGGGCGGCGGTGGGTGCGCTCGGTGATCAGCCGCTGGACCTTCTCGGTGCGCAGGTCCTCCGTCACCCGGCGGACGTCCTCGCGGGTCCGTGTGCTCGTGGACTTGAGCGTGGTGAGCGGATAGTCGGCGGTGATCACGCCGTCGCGGGGGCGGATCACGGTCAGGCCCGGGATGCCCTTGAGGACGGACTCGTAGTTGAGCAGGGCGTCGACGTCGCCGCGCCGGTCGTACGTTGCGGCCAGCCAGCCCGAAGATCCCGAGGTCAGCTTCTGGCCCTTGAAGAACTCCTTCAGCCGGGGCGTGGCCTTGTCGACATCGGCGTCGGTGAGCGCCGACTGGGCGCCGGAGAGCGCGGAGGCCACCGAAACCAGGGTGGCGAAGCCGGAGTTGGAGCGGGCCGGATCGGTCATGCCGTACGTCAGTTTTCCGTCCTGGACGGCCTGCTCGACCTGCGCCCAGGTGACGTCCGCGGGCTTCCAGCCGAGCGTCCTCGCCGTCGCCGACTTCACCCCGATCGCGACCGGGCTCGACATGACGGGCGTCTCGGAGACCACCTTCGCGGCCGCCTCGGGGCGCAGCCGGAGGTAGTCGCTCGAGGACAGCCACAGGGCGTCGTACTGTCCGTCGGTCGTGCCCTTGGCCAGCATGTCCACGGCGTCCAGGGTGCCGATGTACGTCGGCCGGACCTTGATACCGGTGTCCTTCTCGACCCGGGCCAGAACCGGGGCCATGTCGCTCAGTTCGCTGGAGGCGAGGACACGGAGGGTGCCCGGCTCGGCGGGCCCGGGGACACCGGGCGTCGAGAGGCCGCTGATCCCGTCCTCCTGTGCCGTGCAGGCGGTGAGCAGGCCGAGCGCCGCTAGGCAGGCGGCCAGTGCGTGCCGTCTCATCCGAGGCCCCCCTCCAGCGCGCCCTGCGACCGGCTGCGCTCCAGGTACCCGCTGGCGTGCTGGAGTTCGGAGGTCAGTGACTCCACGGTCGCCGCCATCACCTCGGTCGCCTGCACCTTGTACGTGTCGATCGCGTCGAGGGTCCGGTAGATCTGCTGGAAGGCGGAGCGCAGGGTCTCGGCGCCGACCGCCGGGTCGGCGGCGATGCGCTGGATCTCCCCGCTCTGGGTCGCGAGCATCTCGGCGTTGCCCCGGATCAGGTCCTCGGTGGTCCCGCGCAGCGCGTTGACCTGCTCGACGACCTTCTTCTGGTTCTCGAGCGCGGAGGCCAGCATCACGGAGATGCGCAGCGCCGACACGGTGGTCGTGGCCGCCCGGTCGACGCCCTTGATCAGCTCCTCGTTGTTGCGGCGTACGACGTCCATGGCGAGGTAGCCCTGCGCGCAGACGGCGAGCTGGGTGAGCAGGTCCTGGTGCTTCTGCCGGACGGGGAAGAGGACGTCGGCGCGGAGCGAGTCGGCCGCCTCCGGATCTCCTGCGGCGGCGATGTGCCGCTCGACGGCCGTGTCCAGGGCCTCGGTCAGCACGACGTACTCCTGGAGCTTGCCCATGGTCTCCCACAGGCGGATCCGCTCGGTCTCCAACGCGGCGTTGTCACGGCGGAGTTCGTCCTGGCCGCCGCGCAGCGAGCCCACGATTCTGTTCAAGGTGCCTTGTGCAGAGGCGTACTTGGCCACGTGATCGCGCAGCCTGTTGCCGCCGGGGAGCCGGGACAGGAACCTGCGGCCCTTGGCAGCGGACAGGTCCCGGGGGTCCAGGTCCTCGACCACACGCCGCAGTTCGACGAGCGAGCCCGCCACCAGGGACTGCGCGTCCCCGCCCTTGTCCGGCAGGCTGCGCACGGTCCGCTCCAGCATCCGGTTGGACTGCGCGGCGGCGCTGCGCATCTCGCCGGCACCGAGCCCGGTGATCTCACCGACCTTGCCGGCGAACTCGGGCGAGCGGGCGTCGAGCGCCGCGAGCCCCTCGACGTACGCGGAGGCCTTCTCGGCCATGTCCGTGCGCACGGAGTCGTCGACGGGGACGAGCCCGCCGGCCTTCTCACGGGGCACTGGTGCGACGGCCTCGGGAGGCGTCAGGACGAAAGTGTCGTCGTTCATGGATGTCATGGCTGGTTCCCCCGTCATCCGCGCGCCCGTCGCGCCAGCTCGTGCAGCACCGCGGAGGTGGGCACGGGCGCCTGGCGGACGCCGGTCAGTTCCTGCTTGAGGTAGGTGGCGGCCGCGGCGAACCCGGTGGCCTCGCCCTGTGGCCGGAACCCGTGCCGGACCTCCAGCTCGCGCAACCGCCGGTCGGTGGAGAGGAGCCCGGCGAGGGCCTGGCCCTTCTCGGTCAGCGGTACGACCGTGTGGTCGCTGTTGGCCGTGGTGTCCGGGTAGAGGACGACCAGGTCGTCGGGGCGCTGCCCGTCCGCGAGGAGCGAGGCGACCTGGGACTCGTAGACCAGGACGAGCGGGTTGCCGGCGCCGCTGACGAAGTCCCGGAACGCCGCGTCCGTGCTGGACTGCTGGGCGCCCTGCACACTGACGAGCCTGTGCAGCAGGGGAGTTGTCCTTTTGACCTCCGCCTCGCTCACGACGACCTTGCCGCCGTTCGCCACACAGGAGGCGGCGGCGAGGTAGAGGGCGCCGGAGCTGGAGGTCTCCGGGTCGGTGCTGGAGAGGTAGAGGGTGCCGGTGAGCTCCCCGTACCTGTCCGCCCCCTTGAGCTGCTGCCAGGTGCGGTCCTTGCGTGCCGCATCGAGGTAGGCGGCCATCTTGAGTGTGCCGCGGTGCTCCGCGTCCAGCGTGGCCAGGCCGTTGCCCGCGAGGACCTCGGCGGCGCTCTTGTGCGCCACGACGACGAGGGGCGAGTAGAAGGGGCGGGGGAGGGTCCCCCGTACCTTGTACTTCGCGGCGAGCTCGGTGGCCGGGGCCTGGCTGGACGGGAAGGCGAGGTCGTACCCGTCGAGGTCGAGGCCCTCCATGGCCCAGGACCCGGAGGTCTCGGCCTTCACGGTGTAGCCCCTGGCGGCGAGGGCCTTCACCACGTCGGGATCGGCGAAGAACTCGGCCTTCTCCGATCCGATCACTCCCTGCACGGTCTTCGTTGCCGTGCCCTTGTCGTCCGCTTCCCGGCCCGCTACGACGGCTGCCACCACGCCGCCGATCAGCAGGACCGCGAGGACGATCCCTGCGATTCGTCTCACACGGGGAGCGTGCTCGCGGAACCCAACATTCCCCGGCGAACAGGGTGAACGGAAGGTGTAGCACCGGTCCCGACTCGGCACGGGCCGGTGAATGCGCCCCCGCAGGGGCGCGGGGAACGGCGCGACGAGCCACGACGAACCCCGCACCCGCAAGCCGACAGGAACCCCTACGGCGAACAGGCGCCCCGGTCAAGCCGACGAAGTGCGTGGCACCCGGTCCGCACGTCACTGCGGGAGCGCGCGGACCGGGGCCGATCAGGGAGCCGTAGGGCTCAGTGGGGGGCGAGTTCGCGTGGGCCGGCCAAGGCGGCGGTGTGTGCGTCCATCCGCTCCGCCGCCAGGATCGCCGCCGCCGTGTCCGCGCGGGACGCCGCCACCAGCAGCGCGCGCCCGGCCACCGCGTGGGCGCGGTGGTGCAGGTCGGTGAGGTGCGGTTCCGAGCCGACCGAGGTCAGCGACGCGCGAGCCGGTGCGCCTCCGCCCCGCAGCCGGGTCACCTGCTCGGCGAGCCGCTCGGCCGCGGTGTCCAGGTCGGCGGAGGGTGCCAGCGCACGCAGCTCGTCCGTGACGGCGAGGAGTGCGGCGAGATGGCCCGCGAGCTGGATGTCCAGCTCTTCCTCGCGGGAACGGTGGGGAAAGTCGGAGGTGGGGCCGGCCATCGTGGAGTGGACCGACTTGGTGCGGATCGGTTCGTACATGGGATGGCCTCCTGTGCAGTCAGGAAACCATCCTAGCTTAGATTTCGTCTAAAGTTGAGTTGAGTGAGTGTAAAGATCGGGTCCTCGGTTTACGGCTGCCCGTACCCGTCCAGGAAGTTCCCGATCCGTCCCACCGCGTCCCGCAGGTCCCCGACCGTCGGCAGGGTCACCACCCGGAAGTGGTCGGGCTCGGGCCAGTTGAAGCCGGAGCCCTGGACGACCATGATCTTCTCCTGGCGCAGCAGGTCCAGGACCATCCGCCGGTCGTCCTTGATCTTGAAGACCTTGGGGTCGAGCCGCGGGAAGAGGTACAGCGCCCCCTTCGGCTTCACGCAGCTCACGCCGGGGATCTGGGTCAGCAGCTCGTACGCCACGTCCCGCTGCTCGACCAGCCGCCCACCCGGCAGCACCAGGTCCTTGATCGACTGCCGTCCGCTGAGCGCGGCGACCACCCCGTGCTGTCCTGGCATGTTCGCGCACAGACGCATGTTGGCCAGGACGGTCAGGCCCTCGATGTAGGAGTCGGCGTGCGCGCGCGGGCCGGAGATCGACATCCAGCCCACCCGGTAGCCCGCCACCCGGTAGGCCTTGGACATGCCGTTGAAGGTGAGGGTGAGCAGGTCCGGGGCGATCGACGCCGTCGGGGTGTGCGTGGCGCCGTCGTAGAGGATCTTGTCGTAGATCTCGTCCGAGCAGACCAGCAGGTTGTGCCGGCGGGCGATGTCCGTCAGTCCCTTGAGCATGGTCTCGTCGTAGACCGCGCCCGTGGGGTTGTTGGGGTTGATGATGACGATCGCCTTGGTGCGGTCGGTGACCTTGCGCTCCACGTCCGCGAGATCGGGCATCCAGTCCGACTGCTCGTCGCAGCGGTAGTGGACGGCCGTACCGCCGGACAGCGACACGGCGGCCGTCCACAGCGGGTAGTCGGGGGCCGGTACGAGGACCTCGTCGCCGTCGTCGAGCAGGCCCTGCATCGCCATCACGATCAGTTCGGAGACGCCGTTGCCGATGAAGACGTGTTCGACGTCGGTCTCGATGCCGATGATCTGGTTGTGCATGACGACGGCCCGGCGCGCGGCGAGCAGGCCCTTGGCGTCGCCGTACCCGTGGGCCGTGGACACGTTCCGGAGGACGTCCTCCAGGATCTCGGGCGGCGCCTCGAACCCGAAGGCGGCGGGGTTGCCCGTGTTCAGCTTGAGGATGCGGTGCCCGGCCGCTTCCAGGCGCATCGCCTCCTCGAGAACCGGGCCCCGGATCTCGTAACAGACATTGGCGAGCTTGGTCGACTGGATCACCTGCATGTCTGGGAGCTTACGGCCCGGTAACGCTTGACGCGTCGTGTTTTCCGCCACGCGAGACGCGGCGATTTGGACTGTTATCGCCGGTAGCTGTCGCAGCTGCCACATCCGTCTCTACAATCCGTCGCCATGTCGAGGCCAGTCGAATACGAGTCCGGGGCGCCGAACGTCTATCAGCCGCGGCCCGCGGAGGCCCCGGCGTACGAGGAGTACACGGATCCCGCGGCCGCGCACGGCTGGCAGAACGCGTACGACGCGACGGCCGAGCTCCCTCGGATCGAGCGCCCCGGCCCGGAGCTCGCCGACCGGCAGCCGAGCGGTCCGCATTCCGCCGGCCGGGCCGCCCGGCGACGGGCCGCCCGCGGCGGCGGCCGGCGCTCGCGCCGGGTGGTCCTGGCCGTCGGAGCAGTGGGGGCGGCGGCGCTGGTCGCTGGGCTGTCCCTGTCGGGCTCCTCCGCCGAGTCCGGGGCGGACCCGGCGCGAGGTACCGCGTCGGCCTCCGCACAGACGGACGGCGCCACGGACCCGGCCTCCTCCACCCCACCGGCGGCTCCGGGTGCCACGGCCTCCGGCGGGGTGGCAACCGGCGCCGGCGCACCGGACGCGAGCCCGTCCTCGGACGCGTCCGAGGGCCCGCGGACGAGCGGGAGCCCGTCGGCCCGGGCCTCCTCCAGCGCCTCGCCCACCCCTTCGGCCAGCTCTGCCACGGCCGGCGCCGACGGCCCGGGGAACTCCGACGGCAAGGGACGCGGACAGGGCAGTACGAAAAAGCCCAAGTAGCCGTACGACTGGGTAAGTTGATCCCGTTGCACGGGCAGCGGGGTGTTCGCCCTGTCCCGGATGTGCAGGTGTCGTCCGTCGAGGGGCGCGGGCTCGGCACAGGTTCTTGTCCAAGTGACCACCCTTCTTCACAATGTCCATGACAAACTCACGGGCGGCCGGAAGATTTCCGGTCGCCCAAGTCGCAAGAGGGGACCCCCACATGAGAAAGCCTCTCGTCGCCGCGCTCAGCGCCCTGGCCCTGGCCGGGATAGGCGCGGCACCCGCCGTCGCCGCCGAACCCACGGCCCGGAGCGTGGGCAAGAGCGTGGACACCGACACCCCCGTCTCCGTGGTCCAGAACCTGGTCACGTCCGCCACCGACACCCTGTCCCAGGTCACGGCACCGTCGCCCCAGCTCAAGGCCGTGACCCTCGCCGGGACCGTCTCGCTCAGCAACTGTTCCGGCTCGGTCATCCGGTTCCCGAACTCCCTGGACACCGCTCCGGCACTGGTGCTCAGCAACGGGCACTGCCTCACCACCGGCTTCCCCGAGCCCGGCGAAGTGCTCACCAACCAGGCGTCCAGCCGGACCTTCGGACTGCTCAACTCGTCCGGTACCAAGGTCGCCACCCTGCGCGCCAGCAAGCTCGCCTACGGCACCATGACCGACACGGACGTCTCGATCTACCAGCTCACCAGCACGTACGCGTCGATCAAGAGCGCGTACGGCATCTCCCCGCTCACCGTGCAGGACACGCACCCGACCGCCGGGACCGCCATCACGGTGGCCTCCGGGTACTGGAAGCGGCTCTACAGCTGCAACATCGACGGGTTCGCGTACCGGCTGAAGGAGGGCGACTGGACCTGGAAGGACTCGGTCCGTTACACCTCCGCCTGCCAGACCATCGGCGGCACCTCGGGCTCGCCCGTCATCGACCAGGCCACCGGCAAGGTCGTCGCCGTCAACAACACCGGCAACGAGGACGGCGAGCGCTGCACGGAGAACAACCCGTGCGAGGTCGACGCGAACGGCAACGTCACCGTCCGCGAGGGCATCAACTACGCCCAGGAGATCTACAACATCCCGGCCTGCTTCACGACCGGCAACCAGCTCAACCTGAGCGCGAGCGGCTGCACCCTGCCCAAGCCGTAAGCCCCGGCCGGTAGGGCGCGAGGCGTTCCGTCACATGGGACTGCGACGGACCGCCCGCCCCGCCAGTACGTCCGTGCGCCGGCCGTCCTCGATCACGAACCGTCCGTCGACCAGGACGTGCGGGATGCCGACAGGGAGCCTGCGCGGGTCCTCGAAGGTCGAGCCCGGGGCCACCGTCTCCGCGTCGAAGAGGACCAGGTCGGCCCGGTAGCCCTCCTTGATCAGCCCTCGGTCCGGCAGGCGCAGCCGGGACGCCGGGCGCGAGGTGAGGTGGGCCACGCACTCCTCCAGGGAGAGGACGCCCAACTCCCGCACGTACGTGCCGAGATACCGCGGGAACGTGCCGTACGCCCGCGGATGCGGCTTGGCGCCCTGAAGGATGCCGTCCGAGCCGCCGGTGTGGCCCGGGTGCCGCATGATCGTGCGGACGTTCTCCTCGTGGCCGACGTGCTGGAGGATCGACGGGGCCAGCCGGTCGGCGAGCAGGAGCCGGCGGGCGGTCGCCCAGGGGCTCTCGCCGCGAGCGCGGGCCGACTGCGCGACCGTACGGCCGACGAAGTCCGCGAGGGCCGGGTCGCCGACGCCCGAGATCTCGATGGTGTCCCACTCGATGGGCACCCCGTGGCAGCCGTCCGCCCCGACGACCTCCATGTGGTGCCGGATCCGCTCGGCCGTGTCGTCGTCCGCCAGCCGCTTCAGGACCGCCTCGGGCCCGCCCTCGCCCGCCCAGCTCGGCAGCAGGGCCGCGAGGGTCGTGGCGCCGGGTGTGTAGGGGTAGGTGTCCAGGCTGATGTCGGCGCCCGACGCCAGCGCCTCGTCCAGGAGGGCCACGAGCTCGGGCGCCCGGCCCTTGTTCACGCCGAAGTTCATGGTGGCGTGGGCCAGGTGGAGCGAACAGCCGGCCTCCCGGGTCAGGGCGACCATCTCCTCGTACGCCTGCAGGGCTCCCGCGCCGTACGAGCGGTGGTGCGGGCAGTAGTAGCCGCCGTACTCGGCCACCACCCGGCACAGTTCGGTGAGTTCGGCGTCCTTGGCGTACATGCCGGGCGTGTAGGTCAGGCCCGACGACATGCCGACCGCGCCCTGTTCCATGCCCTCCGCGACCAGCCGGCGCATCCGGTCCAGCTCCTGGGGCGTCGCCTCGCGGTCCTCCCAGCCGACGACGAGCGCGCGGACCGTGCCCTGGGGGATCAGATAGGCCGCGTTGACGGCGATCCCGCGGTCGAGGCGGTCCAGGTACTCGCCCACCGACCGCCAGTCGAAGTCGATGTCGTCGCCGTGGCCGTTCCACCCGGCGATGGCGCGGCGGACCTCCTCCAGGGTGCGGTCGTCGACCGGGGCGTACGACAACCCGTCCTGGCCCAGGACTTCGAGCGTGACGCCCTGCGCGGCCTTGGCGCTGTGGTCGGGGTCGCGCAGCAGGGCCAGGTCGCTGTGGGCGTGCATGTCGATGAAGCCGGGGGAGAGGACGAGTCCCTCGGCCTCCACCTCGCGCCGGGCCTTGGGGCGTTGGCAGCCCGCGGCGGCGGCCTCCTTGAGGATCGACACGATCCGGCCGCCGTCGACGACCACGTCGGCGCGGTACGACGGGGCGCCGCTGCCGTCGACGACGTCCGCGTCCCGGATGACGAGCTCTTCCATCGCCGGGCTCCCTTCGCGTCTCAGAAGAACGTGCGGATGTATTCGACAACCGTGCCGTCGGTCTCCGCCACCGGGATCAGCTGCCACTTGTCGAAGGACGTGCACGGGTGGGAGAGGCCGAGGCCCAGCCAGTCGCCGACCTTCAGGTCGGTCCCCGGGGCGGTGGCCAGCCAGGCGTGCTGGTCGGAGAGGGCGGTCACCTCGATGCCGGTGGCCGGGCGCTCGGTGCCGTCCCGGCGGACCACCTGCGGGAAGGGCAGGTCGAGGTCGTGGGCCGCGTCCCGCTTGCCCGCGTTGGCGAAGGCCTGGCCGGGGGAGGGGCGGGAGACGATCTGCGTCCACAGCCGGAACGCGGGCTCCAGGGCGCCCTCCTCGGGGATCCGGTTGAAGGGGGTCACCTTGCGGTAGTGGCCGTCGTCGTGCGAGACGTAGGCCCCGGAGCGCAGCAACTTCAGTACCGGGAAGGAGAGTTCGGGGATCCCGGCGAAGACGTCGGCGACCGCGTCGAACCAGGCGCTGCCGCCGGCGCTGATCACGATCCCGTCGGGTGCCGCCGCGTCGAACCGGCCCGCCTTGTCGAAGTCGACGGCCAGCGCCACGAGTCGGCGCAGCCAGGCGTGGACGCGCTCCGGGTCCGCGTCGGGGACCTCGCCCTCGTATCCGGCGACGCCGACGAGCCGCAGTGTCCCGGTGGCCGCGACCGCGTCGGCGACGGCCGCGCACTCCGCCTCCGTGCGGACGCCGGTGCGGGCACCCTCGCCGGCGGCGAGTTCGACGACGACGTCCAGGGGGCGGCCGGTGCCCCGCAGGGCCGCGTCCATCAGCTCGACTCCGCGGACGGAGTCGACGTAGCAGATGAAGCGGAAGGTCTCGTCGTCCGCCAGCTCGCCGGCGATCCACCTCAGGGCCGCCGGGTCCACCAGTTCGTTCGCGAGGAAGACCCGCTGGACGCCGTACGCCCGCGCGACCCGCACCTGGTGGGGCACGGCCAGGGTGATGCCCCAGGCGCCGTGCTCGATCTGACGCCGGAAGAGCTGGGGGGCCATGGTCGTCTTGCCGTGCGGGGCGAAGGCGAGGCCGTGACGGACGGCGTACGTCTGAATGAGCGCGAGGTTGTGCTTCAGGCGCTCGGCGGACAGGGCGAGTACGGGGGTCGTGAAGCCGTCGGTGAAGAGGTTGCGGCGCTGGGCGGTCAGTTCGGCGACGGTCAGACCGTCCGCGTCCGGCGGGAGGCCCTTGAAGCGGTGGTCGACGCGGTCCTCCGCGAGACGGGCGAGCGCTTCGGTACCGGACACGAGGCCTCCCTGAAGGGGTGCGTTGCACTCTCTGCAACGTTCATTGCGTATATCGCTCACCGCTGTCTAACATCCAGGCGAATCCCGGGTCAATGAAGGAGCTACGACCATCGTGAATGCCCCCGACGCCGTGGACGTCGTCGCGCTCGGCGAGTCCATGGTCACGTTCCTGCCCAGCCGGCCCGGACGACTCGCCGACGTGCCGTCCTTCGACCGGGCGATCGGGGGCGCGGAGTCGAACGTCGCCTGCGGGCTGGCCGCCGCCGGTCACGCGGTGCGGTGGGTCAGCCGGGTCGGGGCGGACGGCTTCGGGGATCACCTGGTCGAGACGATCGGAGGGTACGGGGTCGACACCTCCGCGGTCGGCAGGGATGCCTCCCGGCCCACGGGGGTGTACTTCCGTACGGCGGGGGACCGGGCGACCGATGCGCATGAGGTCGCCTACTACCGGGCGGGGTCGGCTGCTTCGGCGATGTCCGCGGCGAACGTGGATCTGTCGGTGGTGCGGGCGGCTCGGGTGCTGCACCTTTCGGGGATCACGGCCGCGCTGTCGTCCGAGTGCCTGGAGTTGCTGCGTGAGCTGACGGCACCGGGGGCGGACCGGCCGCTCGTGTCCTTCGACGTCAATCACCGGGCCGGGTTGTGGCGTGACGCCGACGGGCCCCGGGTGCTGCTGGAGCTGGCACGCCGGGCCGACCTCGTGTTCGTGGGGGAGGACGAGGCCGAGGAGGCGTGGGGGGTGACGGGCGGGCCGTCGGGGATTCGGGCGGTGCTGCCCGAGCCGGGGGTGCTGGTGGTGAAGCAAGGGGGTCTGGGGGTCACGGCGTTCGTGTCGTCCTCGGGTGGGTGGGGGCAGGGCGCCGCGGCCTGCGGCGGGGCCACACACCGACACGGGTCCGCACCCCTGGCGGCGGCCACCGGCCCGGGGTCGCAGGATCACGGACCTTCCCCGGATCATTCGCAGCCCGCCGACAGCCGTCCCTTCGCCCTGACCCCGGGCGGCCGTGCCGTCAGGGGCGGCTCCCGGTCCACTCGGAGCGGCACCCCCCAGGCGCGGGCCGGCGACACTCGCCCCCGGCCGGCCGCAGCGCCGGGTGTCTTCGTGCCGGCCCTCGCCGTGGACATCGTGGCCACCACCGGTGCCGGCGATGCCTTCGCGGCGGGCTTCCTCTCCGCCACCCTGCGCGAACTCCCCCTGAAGAGCCGCCTGCGCCACGGTCACCTGTGGGCCGCCGCCGCCCTCACCACCCCCGGTGACCTCGCGACACCCCCCGACCGCGACACCACCGACCGGCTGGCCGCCCTCGACGACGACACGTGGGGGACACTTCGACTCGGCCCCGGCCGGACGCAGGCCGACAGGGCCCCGGAGGAGGTACGCACCCCATGAGCCAGACCGTCGACCGAGCACTGAGCATCCTGCCGCTGCTCGCCGAGGGCCCCGCCGACCTCGGGCAGGTCGCCGACCGCCTCGGCGTCCACAAGTCCACCGCGCTGCGACTCCTGCGCACCCTCCACGAACACGGCATGGTCTACCGGCAGTCCGACCAGCGCTACCGTCTCGGTGCCCGCCTCATCGCCCTCGCCCAGGAGGCGATGGAGAACCTCGACATCCGCGAGATCGCCCACCCCCACCTCGTACGGCTGAACGAGCAGTGCGGTCACACCGTCCACCTCGCCGTATACGAGGAGGCCGAGGTGCTGTACATCGACAAGGTAGAGAGCCGGTATCCGGTGCGGATGTACTCGCGGATCGGCAAGCCCGTCGCCATCACCGTCGCCGCGGTCGCCAAGCTGCTGCTCGCCGATCTGCCCGAGGCCGAGCGGCGCACCCTCGCGGACACACTGGAATACCCCCTGTACACGGCCCGTTCGACACCCAACGCCCCCGCTTTCCTCAAGGAGTTGGAGCGGGTGCGCGAACAGGGCTGGGCCACCGACCTCGGTGGCCACGAGGAGTCCATCAACTGCGTCGCGGCCCCCGTCCGCGGCGCCGACGGCAGGGTCGTCGCGGCGATGTCGGTCTCCGCGCCCAACGTCGTCGTCACCGCCGAGGAACTCCTCACCCTCCTCCCCCAGGTCCGCCGTACGGCCGATGCCATCAGCGGCGAGTACTCGGGCAGAACGACAGCCAAGGAACCCGGATGACGGACAAGATCGCGCTCACCCCCCGTACCCACACCACCCCGCCCGCGAAGTTCTCCCACGGAGTACGGAAGGGCAACATCCTCCAGGTCGCCGGGCAGGTCGGCTTCCTGCCCGCCGAGGAGGGCAAGCCGCCCACGCCCGCCGGGCCCACCCTGCGCGAGCAGACCCTCCAGACCCTCGCCAACGTCAAGGCGATCCTGGAGGAGGGCGGCGCCTCCTGGGACGACGTGATGATGATCCGCGTCTACCTGACGGACGTGGACCACTTCGCCGAGATGAACTCGATCTACAACACCTACTTCGAGGAGCAGAGCCTCACCGCCCCGCCCGCCGCCCGGACCACCGTCTACGTCGGTCTGCCCGCCGGGCTCCTCATCGAGATCGACGCGCTCGCCGTCCTCGACTGACGGTCCCTCGACTTCCGCACCTCCCGCACCTCCCGCACGTCCTGCACGGCACGGCACCCCTCGGGGTGCCGTGCCGCGATCCCCCCTGCCCGAAAGCTCCATGTACTTACGAAGAGGACCCCCATGTCACTACCGCTCGCCGCGGCCACCGAGACACCCCCGCACACCGGTGGCCTGCTCCTCCTCATCGACGGCACCGCGGGCCTCCTCACGGTCGCCGCCCTCGGTATCGCCCTGCTGCTCTTCCTGATCATCAAGGTGAGACTCCAGCCCTTCGTCGCCCTGCTCGGCGTCTCCATAACCGTCGGCCTGCTCGCCGGTCTCTCGGTCACCGAGCTCTTCGGCACGGTCCAGAGATCGGACGCGGTGTCCACCATCGAGTCCGGGATGGGCGGCATCCTCGGCCATGTCGCGATCATCATCGGCCTGGGCACGATGCTCGGGGCGATCCTCGAAGTCAGCGGCGGCGCCGAGGTGTTGGCGTCCCGGCTGCTCAGCCTGTTCGGCGAGAAGCGCGCCCCGCTCGCCATGGGCCTCACCGGCCTGATCTTCGGCATCCCGGTCTTCTTCGACGTCGGCATCTTCGTTCTCGCACCGATCGTGTACGCGGCGGCCAAGCGCAGCGGCAGGTCGATCCTGCTCTACTGTCTGCCGCTGCTGGCGGGCCTGTCGATGACCCACGCCTTCCTGCCCCCGCACCCCGGCCCGGTCGCCGCCGCCGGTCTGCTGCACGTGGATCTCGGCTGGGTCATCCTCATGGGCATCGTCTGCGGCATCCCCGCGGTGCTGGCCGCGTGGGCCTACTCGGCGTGGGTCGGCCGCCGCATCTTCGTCGCCGTGCCGCAGGACATGGTGGAGGCGGCCGCGGAGGCGAAGCAGGCGGTGATCGAGGAGCAGCGGTCGCAGGGCGTCGTACCGCGCGAGGACCCCGTACCGCTCGGCACGGTCCTCGGCATCATCGGTACGCCCCTGGTTCTGATCCTCGCCGCCACGTTCTCCTCGATCGCGCTCGACCCCTCCACCGGCCGCTCGGTCATCGAGTTCTTCGGCAGCCCCTTCGTGGCGCTGACCATCGCCCTGCTCCTCGCCTACTACCTGCTCGGCATCCGCCGCGGCTGGTCCCGCAGGTCCCTGGAGACGGTGTCGACCGCGTCCCTCAAGCCGGTCGGCAACATCCTGCTGGTCGTCGGCGCGGGCGGTGTCTTCGGCGCGGTCCTCAAGGCCAGCGGGGTCGCCCAGGCGCTCTCCGACACCTTCAACGACGTCGGCCTGCCCGTGCTCGTGCTGTCGTACCTGATCTCGGTGGTGCTGCGGGTCGCCCAGGGCTCGGCGACGGTCGCCATCGTCACCACGGCGGGCATCGTGGCACCCCTGCTGTCGGAGGGCCACCACTCCCAGGCCTTCGTCGCCCTCGTCATCATGGCCATCTCGGCCGGCTCCATCTTCGCCTCCCATGTGAACGACGGCGGCTTCTGGATGGTGGCCAAGTACTTCGGCATCAGCGAGCGGGACACGTTGAAGACGTGGACCGTGCTGGAGACGGTGCTGTCGGTGGCGGGGTTCGCGGTGGCCGCGGTCCTGAGTGTGTTCATGTAGGCGGTCCGGCCCCATGTAGGCGTCCGATAACGATGTAGGGGCCGACTGTGTCCGCCACAGGATCGTCGACCATACTGCCCGCTGTGGAGCAGCGCATAGGTTCGAGCAGCCAGCCCCTGGAAGGCGCCGGATTCGACCCGGCCTTCATCCCCGGGCTCACCCCACCCGCGTCCGGCGAGGCGGAGGAGACCGAGGCGGAGGAGGCCGTGGAGGCCGACGAACCCGCGGCGGAGGCGGCGTCCTCTCCGGCTTCGGCCCCCGAGGAGACCGAAGCCGAGGAGGACGCCGCCGACGGGCCCGTCTTCGAGGCCTCCGACCGGCGCGCGAGAATCGTCGCCGACCACAAGGGCGTACGGCTCTCTCTCGACGACCAGGCCTGCGAGTTCCGCTGGGACGAGATCGGCGCCGTCGAGACGGAGTCCCCGCGCTTCGGCAAGCGGTTCACCATCACGGTGCACACCCCCGACCGGCGCTGGTACCCGATCGAGATCGAGGCCGGGTCGAGGGCGCGGTTCACCGAGTGGGACGAGCAGCTGGACGCCGTCCTGGACGCGTACTTCGAGGACGAGACCCCGGAGCCGGAGAAAGAAGAGGCCGAGGAGACCGACTAGGGGCCCCTAGCAGTACTGGGCCTGCTTCCCGATGGACCGGTACATGCAGTCCGAGTTCTCCAGCAGTTGCAGGACCGCGTCCCGGTTCCTGGACGTCTCCCGCTCGATCACCTCGTCGGGCGGGTAGAAACCGCCACCGGAACTCGACGACGGATACATCTCGAAGGTGTACGAGAAGATCTTGTGCGTGCCCCAGAGGTAGTCGTCGATCGACCCGTCGGTGATGTACAGGTCGCTGGCCTGCTCCGCCGTGTACCCGTTGCTCGCGGCCAGCTTCTGCCCGATGGTCCTGAACACGGCGTTGTCGTCCGCCGTCATCCCGGTCGCCGTGTCGGAGTACGTGTACCCGTAGGGCCACAGCACCAGTTCGCTGTACGTGTGGAAGTCGATGTTCGACTTGATCTGCTGGACGCCGCCGACGACCCGGCTGCGCACGAAGTCGGCGACCACCTTGACCTCGGGCGCCGACTCGGCGGCCGGACCCCGGTAGGTCTCGGACGACGTCGACCCGGACGAGCCGCCGCAGCAGCCCCAGCGGTAGGCCCAGTTGCGGTTGAGGTCCGTACCGACGGCCGACGAACCGGAGTTGGGCTGCCGGTTCTTGCGCCACGAGCGGTACGAGCCGGTGGCGACGTCGTACTCGCCGCCGTCCGGGTTGAGGTCGGGGACGATCCAGATCTCCCGGTTGTTGACCATGTTCGTCACCCGTGAGTCGCTCCCGTACCCCGCGCCCAGTTCGCGCAGCAGGTACAGGGCCATCTCCACCGTGAGGTGCTCGCGGGCGTGCTGGTGGTGGGTGAACAGCACCTCGGGCTCGGCCTCGTCGGTCCCCACGTTGTCGCTGATCTTGATGGCGACGATGTTCCGGCCCTGGTACGAGGTGCCGATGACCCGCTTGCTCATGATGTTCGGGTAGGCGGCGAGGCGCTGGTCGATCTCGGCGTTCATCTCGGCGTAGTTGTGGTAGCGCGAGTCGGCCGAGGGGAAGTCGTAGAGCCGGGCCTCGCCCTCCGCGGTCCGTGACGGAACAGACCCCGACTCGGAGACCTCGTACCCGAGTCGGCGCAGCTGCTTGATCTGGTCGGCTCTTCCGGAGACCACTACGGTCTCCTCGTCGGCCTCGTCCACGGTCACGCCCGTCTGCTGGATCGCCGTACGGGTCACGGGTGTCGAGTGCTGGTGGATCTCGTACTGGCGGACGTCCTCGGTGCTCGGTGCCGCCTTCGGGGCGCTGTCGGCGCTCGCGGAGAGCGGGGCCGCGAGGGCGAGGGCCAGAACGGCGGCGAGGGCGGCGTGGCGGGTGCCGCCGCGGGCGCCGGAACCGCGTATGCGAAGTCGCATGAAGTCTCCTGTGTTCTCCGGGGTTTCCGGGATCTCCGGAAGTGGGGGAGTGGAGCTGGGTTGGTTCAGCGACGTGCTGCCGGTGCGGGTGTGCCGCTCATCGCGGGCGTGCTCATCGTGGGCTTGTGGCATGAGCAGGTCAAGAGTCAATAAGGGCGCGATGGCGTGAACTGTGCGCCGGTCCTTCACCGCACGCCCTCTTGCCGTGCCGCGATCTTTAGGGTTTCTTGACCTTCATGGCGGACACCACGGACAACACAGTGACCGGTGCCGGTGAGGCGAACCCGCAACTCCGCAAGTCCAGTTGGCGGTACATCGGCCCAGGGATCGTCGTCGCCGCGACCGGCGTCGGCGCCGGTGACCTGGTCGCCACGCTCATCGCGGGCAGCAACTTCGGCTACACCCTGCTGTGGGCCGCGGTGATCGGCTGCCTGGTCAAGATCTCCCTCGCGGAGGCGGCGGGCCGCTGGCATCTGTCCACCGGCCGGACCCTGTTCGACGGCTGGGCGAGCCTGGGCCGCTGGACCACCTGGTTCTTCGCCGCCTACGTGGTGATCTGGGGCTTCGTGTACGGCGCGGCGGCCATGTCGTCGAGCGCGCTGCCGCTCCAGGCGCTGTTCCCGGACGTGATGGACCTCGAATGGTGGGCCATCGCCTGCGGTCTCGTCGGCCTGGTCTTCGTCTGGTTCAACAAGTACGCCGTCTTCGAGAAGGTCATGACGGTCCTGGTGGGCGTCATGTTCGTGGTGACGGTGTACCTGGCGATCAGGGTCACCCCGAACCTGGGCGACGCCTTCGCGGGCCTGCTGCCCGTCCTGCCCGACGAGAAGGACTCCGTCCTCAACACCCTCGGCCTGATCGGCGGCGTCGGCGGCACGATCACCCTCGCGGCGTACGGCTACTGGGTCAACGCCAAGGGATGGACCAACACCGGCTGGATGAAGGTGATGCGCCTGGACAACCGGGTCGCCTACATCACCACCGGCATCTTCGTCGTCGCCATGCTCTTCGTCGGCGCGGAACTGCTGCACAGCTCCAACGTGGCGATCGCGAGCGGCGACAAGGGGCTCGTCCAGCTGAGCGACATCCTGGAGGACGAGTACGGCTCGGCGACCGCCAAGTTCTTCCTGATCGGCTTCTTCGCCACGTCCTTCACCTCGCTGATCGGCGTCTGGCACGGCGTGAGCCTGATGTTCGCGGACTTCGTGGCGCGCTACCGCGGCCGCGAGGGCGCGTCGGGCTCCGGCCAGGAGGTCGCCTCCGGCTCCCGCGAGCGCTCCTGGCCCTTCCGGGCGTATCTGCTCTGGCTGACCTTCCCCCCGATGGTCCTGCTCTTCCAGGGCCAGCCCTTCCGCCTGGTCATCCTCTACGGCGTCCTCGGCGCGGCCTTCCTGCCCTTCCTGGCCGGCACGCTGATGTGGCTGCTGAACACCTCCCGCACGCCCAGGGAGTGGCGCAACGGCTCCCTCAGCAACGCGATGCTGGCGATCGCGGGCCTGCTGTTCCTGATCCTGTGCGTCAAGCAGATCTGGGACCAGCCCTGGTCGGAGTTCTTCTAACTGCCGCTCCACCACAGGGCGTCGAGCGCCATCTTCCGCATCTGGGCGATGGTCAGCGCGGGGGTCTCACGGGTCGCGGACTCGTTCTGGGTGCCGGCGTTGAAAGCGCTGATCACCACGCGCTTGCCGTCGGCGCGCATGGTGTCGACGGTCCACATCACCTGGTGACCCCGGTCTCCGGGGCCCTGCTTGACGGCGACCCGGGTGCCGTCGGGCAGGGTCTCGGAGTCCGAGCCGAAGAGGTCACCGGCCGAGTCCAGCATGTCGGGCTGCACATTGACCTGGACCATGCTTTTGCCCTTGCCGTCGTCGACCACGGCGTAGGCGTAGTCGCCGTCGTCGCTGCTCCTGCCGGTCACCTTCAGTCCCTTGGGCAGCAGGGCCAGGAGATGGGTGCGGGCGTGCAGGTCGGAGCCGGGGAGTTCCGGCTCGGGGAGGGGCGCGGGGAGAGCATTGGCGATGGGACGCCACTCCTTCGCCGCCGCCAGCCGCGTCAACCGGGCCGGGTCCAGCGGGGGATCGGTCCGGGTGACGGGCTTGTCCTTCTCGGCGGCCGCGTTCCACTCGCTCACGGCGATGAGCTGCCCGGTCGGGGTGACCAGCTCGGCGGTCCAGAGCTTGGTGTCCACCCGGCGGTCGGGATACTCGTACCTCTGGAGCACGGTGACCACGGAGCCGTCGGCGAGCCGACTCGTCTTGCAGGCGTCGTACGGGATGTACGCCCGGTCGGGGCACTGGACCGCTTGCCGGGCCTGCGTACCGCCCGGCTGCACCCGGCCCACGCCGACCTCGATGGCCGCGGCGCCCCTGCCGTCGTCGAGGACGAGCCCGGCGTACGGCGCCGGCACCTTCAGGCCGTCGGTCGGCTCGGTGCCCCGCCCTCGCTCCTCGCTGAAGTCGCCCTTCGGCAACAGGCTCTTGAGGGTCTTGATCATCTGCTCGCCGGTCGCGGGCGTGGCCGTCACGCTCGGCTTCGGCTTGGCGGAGGCCGTCATGGACGACGGCACGGCCTCCGTCGCCGTACCGCCCGGCCGCAGGACCAGCGCGCCGCCCACGCAGGCGAGCACGACGCTCGCGGCACCCCCCGCGACGGCGGCCCGCCGCACGAACCGCTTGCGCCGGCCGAGCACCGCGCCGCGTGCGGCCAGGGCCGTGCGGTCGGTGTCGAACCCGCCGCCGGTCTCGTGCAGGGCGGCGGAGAACCGCTCCTCGAAGGGGTCTGTGTGCTGGTCTGCGGGCATGGGAAACCACCGTTCCGGGTCGGACGAATCGGTTGGACGAATCGGTCGGACGAAAGCGAAGTCGGAGGGCCGTCCGGTCAGGGCCGGGCGTAGGCGCCGATGTCCTCGCCGAGGAGCCCGCGCAACTGCTTGAGGGCTCGGGTACAGCGCGTGCGGACGGCTGCGGCACTGGAGTTGAGGACACCGGCGGTCTCCTCGATGGAGCGGTCCTCCCAGTAGCGCAGGACGACCACGGCCCGGTCCTTGGCGGGCAGCCGGGCGAGGGCGTCGAGCAGCGTCAGCCGCAGGGGCGTGTCCACACCGACGGCGGCCACCTCCGGCAGGACGTCGGTCGCGCGTTCACCGCTGCTGCGGCGGCGCCGATGGGTCAGGAACACCCGGACCAGGACGGTCTGCGCGTACGCCGCCGGGTTGCCGACGTGGGAGATCCGGCTCCAGCGGACGTAGATCCGCCCGAGCGCCTCCTGCACCAGGTCCTCGGCGAGATGAGTGTCACCCGCGGTCAGCAGACACGCCGACCGGTACAGATGTCCGGCCCGGGCGGCGGCGAACTCCGCGTACTCGTCCGCGCGGGCCTGTCTCATGTGTTTCCCCCTGGTGCTGTGCGCCCGGCTGTAAAGAGGTCCTCACTTCACCGACGCGGTGGGGCGGGGAGAATGTTTCACATGACCTGCGAGCAGTCCACGACGCAAGGGAACGGATGCCGATGACGACCCCGCCGCCGCCGGGCTTCGGCCCGCCACCGCCCCCCTCGGCCTTCGCCTCTCCGCCGCCCCAAGAGGTGTCCGCGGGACCGGAGTTCATGGCCGTCGACCGCCACAACTCCATCGTCGTCGACTCCGCGGGCGTCGCCTTCGAGGACCACGGCCACTCGGTCGAGTTCTCCTGGCACGAGATCCGCAGCGTGCACTACAAGGCCGGCCCGAACGGCAAGACCTTGATGATGGCCGTCGTCCACCTCGACGGCCGCTTCTACGAGTGCGTCGTCGACGCGAAGGGCCGGGACCCGCTGGGCCGGTGGTTCGCCCAACTGGCTCCGGTGCTGGGGTATTACCGGCCCATGGGCTGAGTTGAGCGCCGATTACTGGCCTCTGTCAGGCAGTCCGGGGCGTTGTTCACGACGGAAGGCGAGGCGCTGCTACGACTCCTCTGCAGCACGGAGTTCACGCTCTCCAATCGCGCGACGCACGAGGTGAATCAACTCGGAGTTGACGGAGCGATCGTCTGCTGCGGCCAACTCTTTGAGATCGGCGTAGAGATCATCAGGGATGCGAAAGGTGAAATTGACCATGATGACCTCAGTATGAGGCTACATTGAGGTCATGTCACGCTTCCGCATGTACCCGACGCCACAGCAGGAGCATGTGATGCTCGACCACTGTGCGCACGCCCGGTACGTGTGGAACCTCGCAGTCGAGCAGCACTCTCACTGGCGCAGGGGCAGGAGAGCCGCTCCCGGTTTCGCCGAACAGTGTCGACAGTTGACGATGGCGCGGCACGAGAACGAGTGGCTGGGGGCCGGGAACGCCCGAGTCCAGCAACAGGCACTCAAGGATTTCGCCAAAGCCAAGCAGGCTCGATTCACTTCCGGTTTCGGTGAGCCGACCTGGCGCAAGAAGTTCAAGCACGAGGGATTCCGGGTAATCGGAGCCGACCGTGTACCAGCCCCGTGCGGGGATGAGAACGCGCAGTTGAACGCACGGGACGAGCTGGTGGTGTCCCGCGCCGTGGTGGTGCAGAGGCTCAACCGGCGCTGGGCACAAGTGAAGGTGCCGGGCTGCGGCTGGGTGCGCTTCCGCTTGAGCCGCGCTGAGGTGCCGCAGGTGAAGAGCTTCCGGGTCACCTCCCGTAATGGCCAGTGGCATGCCGCCTTCGCGGTCATCCCGGAACCGGTCGAGGCGCCCGGCACGGGTGAGGTCATCGGTATCGACCGGGGGGTCAAGATCACCGCCGCCCTGTCGGACGGCCGGAGGCTCAACTGCCCGCAGCTCACCGTCAAGGAGAGGGCGCAGATCCGCAAGTGCCAACGGCGGGCGGCCCGCGCTCCCAAAGGAAGCGATCGGAAGGCCGGCGAGTACGCCAAGGTCGCCAAGCTCAAGGCTCGTGAAGCGAACCGGCGTAAGGACTGGTGCGAGAAGACCAGTACCGCGCTGGCCCGTACCTATGGCCTTGTGCGGTTCGAGAAGCTGAACATCAAGAACATGACCGCCTCCGCCAGGGGAACGGTCGATCAGCCTGGCGAGAATGTGAGGCAGAAGGCCGGAATGAATCGGGCGATCCTCGCCCAGGGCTGGGGCCTCCTCCGTCGGCGCACGGAAGACAAGGCACCTGGCCGGGTGGAGGACGTACCGGCCCCGTACACGTCTCTGCGGTGCAGTGCCTGCGGCTGGATCGAGAAGAACTCGCGCAAGAGCCAAGCCGAGTTCGTCTGTGTGTCCTGTGGGTTCACCTGCAACGCAGACACCAACGCAGCAGTCAACGTCGCGGCAGGACAGGTCGAAAGACCCGGGCGCTCAGCCCGTGCCGGGGGGACGACACGGCCAAACCGTCGGTCGAGCGTCCGTGAACCTCAACTCATCTGGGTTGGAATCCCCTTCTCTTAAAGGGGGGGAGGATGTCAAAGTGCTCAGGTAGTCACGCAGTGAAGTCGACCGGGTGCGCCGGAGTGATCCGTCGGACCCACGGGCATGGGATACGGGGAGCTGCGCGTGCCAACTGCCATCGCAGTGACCGGCGCCGACATGGCGCTGCCGGCGCAGGACGAGCGGACCCTGCCCGCCGTCGTGCTCGACGGCCTGGACCGGCAGCCGCTCGACCACTCGCTCGCCGCCCTCCAGACGCTGATCGACCAGCACGGCCATGTCGTCGTCGTGTACTCCCGTGCCGTGCCCCCGGCGGTGGACCAGCGGCTGCGCACCGTGCGGTCCCTCCTGGAGAGCGACCGGATCGCCCTGTTCCAGCCCGACCTGCCACCCCTCGCGACCGCAGCCCTGGCCCGCCAGTTGAGGCAGCTCGCCTCCTGCGACCTCAGCCCCGGCGTGCTCGCCTCGGCGGGCCGGCTGCTCACCCACTACCTCCACGCGGGCGCGCTCCTCGGCTCCGTGGCCAAGCTCGACCGGGTCCCCGTCGGGCTCAAGTCGCACGCCAAGTCCTGGGTGCCGGGCAGCCAGTTCGCCGTGCTCGCCCACCCGCAGCCGCAGCTCGTCAGGCTCGCCCCGGACGCCGCGCTCGCCGGCCCGGAGTTCGCCACCTCGATGCTCGTCGCCCGCGGCCAGCTCCAGTCCGACTGGGTCTCCGGGAGCCTCGCCACGTCCTGGCGGATCCAGGGGCTGCGCGAGACCCCGCTGCCCGCCGAGTCCGCCACGTGGTGGGGCACCTGCAAGCTGATCGAGTTCTGCACCTTCCTGCCCGACCTGTCCGTCCTCTACCAACTCGTCACCTCGGTACGGCAGAACATCTGTCACTGGTGCGGCATCGACGTCATCGGCGACCGCTGCGTCTTCTGCTCGGCCACCGCACCCGTGACGCCCGCCTCCGCGCAGCAACAGCAGCAACAGCACGCCCAGCACCAACTGCCCGCCGGGTGAGCCGCACCGGATCGCCCCGTCCCCGATTCCGCTCGACCGAGCCCCCCAACGAGGTTGTACGGTTCAATGAACTCCCGTCAGCGCCGCGGCGTGATACTCCTGCTCCTGTCGGTCCTGGGCGCCCTCGCGGCCTTCGCCGGCGTGCTCTCCGTCATCGACGACGTGAAGTCCAAGGTCGGCCCCGAGGTCACGGCGTACGAGGTCCGCAAGAGCATCCCGCCGTACACCCGGCTCACCGCGGACCAGTTCAAGAAGACGGAGATGCCCGAGCGCTGGCTGTCGGCGAACGCGGTCACCGATCTCGCGGACATCCGCGACAAGATCGCCGTGACCACCCTCAAAGCGGGCTCGCTGCTGCAGAGCGACATGATCGTCGATCAGCCGGCCCTGCAGCCCGGGCAGCAGGAGGTGGCCATCATGATCGACGCGGCGACCGGCGTCGCCGGCAAGATCACGGCAGGCTCCGCGGTCAACGTCTACGCCACCTTCGAGGGCCAGCGCGAGGGTGACCCCGACCTGTCCAAGGTCATCGTGACGAACGCGCGGGTCCTCGACGTCGGGGAGATCACCGCCCTGGAACCCGACGCCGACAGCCGCACCCGCGAGGCCACCGACGCCGTCCCCATCACCTTCGCGCTCTCCGCCCTCGACGCCCAGCGCATCACGTACGCCGAGTCCTTCGCCAAGCGCGTCCGGCTCGCCCTGGTGGCACCGGGCGAGACCGGCACCATCCCGGAGCAGGACCGCACGTACGAACTCGCGAAGGACAAGTGAGAGGCCGCCATGCCCACGAGGATCCTTCCGGCCGTCGGCGACGCGGACGCGGTCCGCTCCCTCACCACGCTGCTCAGCCAGCTCCCGGACGCCGAGCCCGTCGCCCCGGTCACCGACTCCACGCAGCTCATCGACACCCTCGCGCGCCTGGCCTCCGAGTCGATCGACGAGCTGCCCGAGGTCGTGGTCGTCCACGAGCGCATCGGTCCCGTGCCGGCCCTGGAGCTGATCCGTGAGGTCGCCCTGCGCTTCCCGGCCGTCGGCGTCATCCTCGTCACCTCCGACGTCAGCCCCGGCCTCTTCCAGGCCGCCATGGACTACGGCGCCCGCGGCCTCATCGCCCTCCCGCTCGGCTACGAGGAGCTCGCCACCCGGGTGCAGGCGGTCGCCCAGTGGTCCACGGGCGTACGGCGGCACCTGGGCGCCGTCACCGACGTGTTCACCGGCGTCGGCGGCACCGTCGTCACGGTCAGCGGCGCGAAGGGCGGCGTCGGCGCCACCACCACCGCCATCCAGCTCGCCCTCGCCGCCCAGGCCTCCGGCCGCACCACCGCCCTGCTCGACCTGGACCTCCAGACCGGCGACATCGCCTCCTACCTGGACGTCCAGTTCCGCCGCTCGGTCGTGGACCTGGCCACCATCACCGACATCTCCCCGCGCGTCCTCGCCGACGCCGTCTTCCCCCACGACACCGGCCTCGCCCTGCTGCTCGCCCCCGGTGAGGGCGAACGCGGCGAGGAGGTCACCGAGCGCGCCGCCCGCCAGATCGTGAGCGCCCTGCGCTCCCGCTACGAGGTCGTCGTCGTCGACTGCGGGGCCCAGCTCAGCGGGGCCGGCGCGGCGGTCGTGGAGATGGCCGACACGGCCCTGCTGGTCACCACCCCGGACGTGGTCGCCGTACGCGGTGCCAAGCGTGCCGTGCGCATGTGGGACCGCCTCCAGGTCCGCAAGGCCGAGGAGACCACCGTCGTCGTCAACCGCCACAGCCGCGGTACGGAGATCCAGCCCCCGCTCATCCAGAAGATCACCGGCACGGGCGTCGCGGCGACCGTGATCCCGGCGAACTTCAAGGAGCTCCAGGGCGCGGTGGACGCGGGCCGGGTGCACGAACTCGACGCCAAGGGCACGGTCAAGCAGGCCCTGTGGACGCTCGCCGGTGAACTGGGCCTGGTCAAGGGCACGGAGACGAACTCCCATCGCAACGGCGGCCGGGAGCGCGGCGCGCTGACCTTCCGGCGACGCAAGGAGCTCGGCAGATGAGCCCGCGCCGGGACGAGGGGCAGGTGACGATCGAGTTCCTCGGGATGACCCCGCTGATCCTGATCACGCTGGTCCTGATGTGGCAGTTCGTACTGCTGGGGTACACGTTCTCGCTCGCGGGGAATGCTGCGGACGAGGCGGTACGGGCCGCGACGGCGGCGGCGCCGGGGGAGCGGGAGGCCGCGTGCGAGCAGGCGGGACTGGACAAGCTGCCGGGCGCCTGGAGCGGCCGGGTGAACTGCAGCACCGGCGGCGGCTATGTCACGGCCGATGTCCACCTCGACGTCCCCGTCCTGTTCCCGGGTGCGATCGCCTTCCCCTTCCAGGTCGACGGACACGCGGGCGCGGTGGAGGAGGACAGGGACTGAGATGTCGTACTCCCGCAAGAGCACTCGCGACCGAGGCCAAGTGGCCCTCGAATACCTCGGCTTCATCCCGATCCTGGTCCTCGTCGCCATGGCGGGCGTCCAGATCGGGCTGATCGCCTACACCGCCCAGCAGGCCGGTACGGCGGCCAGGGCCGGGGCGCGGGCCGCCTCGCTGGACCTGAGCGCGCAGGACGGCTGTGTGAACGCGATCAGCGACTGGCTGTCCGTCGACTGCGCCGAGGGCGGGGGCGGCGACTCGGTCACCGTCACCGCCACCGTCCAGATCCCGTCGATCGTCCCCGGCTGGAGCTTCGACCCCGCCGTCAAGACCGCCACCATGCCGCTCGACCACTGAACGAGGTACCCCATGAGTCTGCGGTCCCGTATCAACACCCCCGAGGAGAACGGCAGTCGGGGCGAGGACGGCCACCTGGTCTCCTCCTACCGGGCCAAGCTCCTCGAGGAGATCGACCTCGCGGAGATGAGTGCGCTGGCGGCGGCCGAGCGCCGGGCCCGCCTGGAGCGGGTGCTCGGGCACATCATCAGCCGTGAGGGTCCGGTCCTGTCGACCGTCGAACGCTCGCAGCTGATCCGGCGGGTGGTCGACGAGGCGCTCGGCCTCGGGATCCTGGAACCGCTGCTCGAAGACGCCTCCATCACCGAGATCATGGTCAACGGCCCGGACTCGATCTTCGTCGAACGCGGCGGCCGCGTCGAGCAGTTGCCGCTGCGCTTCCCCTCCCACGACCAGCTGATGCAGACCATCGAGCGCATCGTCTCCACGGTCAACCGGCGCGTGGACGAGACGAACCCGATGGTCGACGCGCGCCTGCCGTCCGGCGAGCGCGTCAACGTCATCATCCCGCCGCTCTCCCTGACCGGTGCCATCCTCACGATCCGCCGCTTCCCCCGTTCCTACACGCTGCAGGAACTGGCCGGCTTCGGCTCCCTCGACGAGAACATGCTGTACCTGCTGGCGGCCCTGGTGCAGGCGCGCTTCAACATCATCGTGTCGGGCGCGACGGGCACCGGAAAGACGACCCTGCTCAACGCGCTGTCCGGGCTCATTCCCGAGGGCGACCGAATCATCACCATCGAGGACTCGGCCGAACTCCAGCTCCAGCAACGGCACGTGGTCCGGCTGGAGTCGCGGCCGCCGAACGTGGAGGGCCAGGGCCGGGTCACCATCCGCGACCTGGTCCGCAACTCGCTGCGCATGCGCCCCGACCGGATCGTGGTCGGCGAGGTGCGCGGCGGCGAGTCCCTGGACATGCTCCAGGCGATGTCGACGGGCCACGACGGCTCCCTCGCCACGGTCCACGCCAACAACGCGGAGGACGCGCTGATGCGGCTGAAGACCCTGGCCTCGATGTCGGAGGTGGAGATCCCCTTCGAGGCGCTGCACGACCAGATCAACAGCGCGGTCGACGTGATCATCCAGCTCACCCGGTTCGCCGACGGCGCCCGCCGGATCACCGAGATCGCGCTGCTCGACAGCCACGGCAGCGAGCCGTACCGGCTGGTCACGGTGGCCCGCTTCAATGCCCAGCCCATGGCGGCGGACGGCAAGATCTACGGCCGGTTCGAGTACTTCCCCCTTCCGCGCCGTACCGTCGACCGCCTCTACATGGCGAGCCAGCCCACCCCCCAGGCCTTCGGGGTGGCCCAGTCCGCGGCCCAGTTGGCCATCCGAGAAGCCAGGTAGGACCCACCCCCATGGACCTGCAGACCCTCGTCACGCTCACCATCGGCGCCACCCTGCTGACGTGCGCCCTCGCCGTCGTGGGCCTCCACTTCTACGCCAAGGGGCGGGCGCAGCGGGCGGCACTGGTCGACCGGCTGTCGGCCGCGGGTCAGGTGCCGTACACCGGCCGCCGCCGGCACTTCCGCGACCTGGACCGCAGGTTGCGCCGCACCCGGCTCGGCCGGCAGCTGGAACTGCGGCTGGCGGCGACGGGTCTTGACGTGACGCCGGGCGAGTTCTTCGCTGCGATGATCGGGCTCGTCGGGGGCCTGTGGCTGGTCGGGCAGGCGGCCCTGGCGCCCTTCTTCGGCCCGCTGGCCGGCCTCGCGGGCGTCTGGGCTGCGGTGCAGTTCCTCAACTGGCAGCGCCAGAAACGCATCGAGAAGTTCATCAACCAACTCCCCGAACTGGCCCGCATTCTGGCCAACGCCACCCACGCCGGTCTCGCCCTGCGCACCGCGATCGGCATGGCGGCGGAGGAACTGGAGGCACCGGCCGGGGAGGAACTGGCCAATGTGGCCAACCAGTTGGCGGTGGGCGTGCCGATGGAGGACGCGCTCGACGAGATGGCGAAGCGACTGCCGTCCAGGGAGCTGGTGGTCCTGGTGACGACCCTGGTGCTGTCGAGCCGGGCGGGCGGCCAAGTGGTCAGCGCCCTCAGGAACCTGACCGAGACACTGGAGGAACGCAAGGAGACCCGGCGCGAGGTCCGCACCCAGCTCTCCCAGGTGAGCATGACGTCGTACGCGGTCCCGGTCCTCGGCGTCGGCTCGCTGTTCCTGATGAACGGCGTCAAGGACGGCGCGCTGGAACGGATGACGGGCTCACCGCTGGGCCAGGGCGCGGTGATCATCGCGTTCGCCCTGTACGCGGTGGGATTCATCCTGATCCGCCGCCTGTCGCGGATCGACGTCTGAGGAGGGGGCGGCTGTGATCGGTCTCGGACTGGCCCTGTTGATGGCCGTGAGCGTGTGGGGCGTCTTCGCCGGCATCCGCATGTACCGGGCGGAGGCGAAACTGCCGAGCGACCTGGTGCTGGCGCTGGAGGTCGGATCGACCCGCACCGGCGCGGTCGACTCCCTCATCGACCGCATGGGCATGCGGTACGCGCCCGCGGTCCTGCGGCTGATGGGCCCCAAGCAGGTGGCGAAGTACCGCCGCAAGATCGACCTGGCGGGCAACCCGGGCGGCCTGACCATCCACCGCTACGCGGCCCGCAGGGCGGTCTACGGCTTCCTCGGCGCCCTGGGTTTCCTGGTCTTCCTCCTCCGCGGCCAGATCCTGGTGGCCCTGCTCCTGCTGGCCTTCGGGGCGTTCTGGACGGAGGTCGGCATCTGGTCTGCGATCCGGGTCAGGAAGGACGTCATCGAGCGCACGCTCCCCGACTTCCTGGACGTGCTGGCGGTGGTGGTGAGCGCGGGTCTGGGCTTCCGCCAGGCGCTGGACCGGGTGGCCTCCAAGTACGAGGGTCCCTGGGCCGACGAACTGCGCATCACGCTGCGCCAGATGGACCTGGGCATGAGCCGCCGCCAGGCCTTCGCGGAGCTGCGCCGCCGCAACGACTCCGAACAGGTCGCGATGTTCGTGACGGCGCTCCAGCAGGGCGAGGAGCTGGGCGCTCCCATCGTGGACACCCTGGTCTCCCTGGCCAAGGACATGCGCCGCACGGACGCCCAGAACGCCCGCCGCAAGGCCGCCCGCGCCGTCCCCAAGGCCACCATGATGATCACCACCTTCATGGTCCCGGCCACGATGCTCCTGCTGGCCGCGGGGCTGCTGCTCGGCTCGGGCACCGACTTCGGCACGATCACGGGGAAGTAGGGGACCGAGCGATGTCGACGACGGGTGCGCACAGGAGCACCGACCCCGCCGAAGGCCGGGTGGGGCCTTCCGACGTGCCCGCACTGGACATCCAGGTCAACGCCCTGCAGGCCATGTGCCGCCAGGTCTTCGGCTTCCGCCTGGCGATGATCGCCCTGGCCGCCCCCGCCGCCCTCCTCAACGCCGGCCCCGGCCTAGGCACCCGCCTGGTCGGCGCGGCGGTCGTCGTCACCTTCATGGTGTCGTACGCCCTTTTCAGGGACTGGGAACGCTTCGGCCCCCTCCTCCTGCGCCACCCCACCCTCCTGGCCGCGGACACCCTCTTCGGCAGCCTCCTGCTGATCTCCGCGGGCCCGGACACCACCCTCGCGTACGTCAGTGTCTGCACTCCCCTTCTCGCCGGCATCGCCTACAGCTGGCGGGGCGCGGCGGTCTTCGCGTCCCTGCAGTCCCTGATCCTGCTCCTGGCCCAGACAGCCCTCCCACACCCGAACACGACTCCCGCCGACGTCCTTCTGCTCCCGGGTTTCTGCGTGATCACGGGCGCGGTCGGCTCCACCCTGCGCAACCTCCTGCTCCGCTTCGGCACCGCGACCCAGGCGCTCACCGCGATGAAGGCCCGCCTGGCGGTGACGGAGGCGGTCGGCGAGGAACGGGCCCGGCTGGCACGGGAGATGCACGACTCGGTGGCGAAGACCCTGCACGGCGTGGCCCTGGCGGCGGAGGGCCTGGCGGCGTCGGCGGCCGCCCCAGCCCCGGACCCGGCCCTGCTCAGACAGCAGGCCGAGCTGGTGGCCCGAGCGGCCCGCAGAGCGGCGACGGAGTCCCGCGAACTCCTCACCGACCTGCGCCGGGACCCGGCCCCCACGACGGACGTACTCGAAGAACTCGCCACCCGCACAAGGAACTTCAGCGCCCGTACGACCCTCCAGGCGACCTACCGGGCCCCCACCCACTCCCACCCCGCGCTCGCCGTCCCGCACCCCGTGGCCCGCCAGCTCCTCACCATCACCGAGGAGGCGATGGAGAACGCCCACCGGCACGCCGAGGCCACGCGCGTCGACGTCACGGCGGACGTGGACCCCGACCACGAACTGCTCAGCATCAGCGTCCAGGACGACGGCCGCGGCCTTCCCCCGGACACCACCCTCGACGCACTGCGCCGCTCCGGCCACTTCGGCCTGGTCGGCATGGTGGAACGCGCCGAGTCGGTGGGCGCCCGTATCCACATCGGCGGGGGCACGGACGCGAAGGGCACGGAAGTGCTCCTGCAACTGCCCTTGCCACCCCCGGGGGCGGACCGATGACAGCCGGACCGGTGACGGTTGGACCGATGACAGCCGGGCCGGTGACGGTTGGACCGGTGACTGCCGGGCCGGTGACGGTTGGACCGGTGACTGCCGGGCCGGTGACGGTTGGACCGGTGACTGCCGGGCCGATGACAGCCGGGCCGGTGACGGCTAGACCGGTGACAGCCGGACCGGTGACTGCCGGACCGACGACCCCCGCACCCCACCCCGAGAGGAGGCCGTGACATGCCGGACGACGACCCTCAGCATCCCACCCCACCGATCGCGCTGTTCCCGACGGCCCCGGCCACCCCCGTCCGGATCGTCGTCGCCGACGACAACCCGGTGGTTCGAGCGGGCCTCACCGCCCTCCTCACGGGCCGCCCGGACATCACGGTCGTGGCGGAGGCGGCGGACGGCCGCGAGGCGTACGAGGCCGCGAGCCGGCACCGCCCGGACGTCGTCCTCCTGGACGTCCGGATGCCGGGCGTGGACGGCATCTCGGCCCTCCCGTACCTCGTACCGATCGCCCCGGTGCTGATGCTGACGTACAGCGGAGAACCGGAGACCGTCCAGGAGGCGCTGCGCCGGGGAGCCGACGGCTACCTCGTGCACGGCGAGTTCACGGCGGACCAGCTCGTCCTGGCCGTACGGGACACCGCGCGGGGCCGCACCCACCTCACGCCCACCGCGGCGAGCGCCCTGCTGGCGCAACTACGCAATGCGAATGCACACGTAGATGCCCATCTTCCCTTCCCCGCAAAGCCGATTGCCATAAAAGCCCTTTCGCAACTGCAACCATCTGTGGGACAGTCGTCATCGGACAGGTCGCGTTTCCAACTCAGCGCGAGGGAGGCGGAGATCATGGACCTCATCGCATCCGGCATGACCAACCAGCAGATCGCCGCCGCCTGCTTCATCAGCGAGAAGACGGTCAAGAACCACATCAACCGCATCTTCGCCAAGCTCCACAGCACGAGCCGCTCCGAGGCCGCCGCGAAGTGGCTGGGCACGGCCCCGAGTTCGAGCCGAGGGGTGGGGTGAGCCGTGTCCATGCGAGCTTGGGCCCGGATTTGGGCCCAGGGACCCTGCGCCGACCGGGATCCGAAGGTCTACGTTCCGGTGGTCGATGGCGGCGACACCGAAGGGTCTCACGATGAGCAACCGGTTCAACGACGACAATGGTCAGACCGCGGTCGAGTACCTGGGCATCATCGCGGTGGTGGTGGCGATCGTGCTGGCGATCACGGGGACGGACATCGGCCAGGCCATCTACGACGCGATCGTGGACAAGATCGACGAGGTCATCGGCGCCTGACGCGGACCCCTCGGCACGACGACGCAGGGCAGGCTTTCCCCATCTACATCACGGTGGTGGCGGGCCTGCTCTTTCTCGCGTTCGCCTTCCTGGCGGTCGGTCAGGCCGGGGCGAACCGGAACGGCGCCCAGACGGCGGCCGACGCGGCGGCGCTGGCGGCGGCCCTGGACACGCGGGACAAGCTCACCGACAAGTGGGTGGAGAACGTCCTCGATCCGACCAAGTGGCGGGACATCTTCGACGGCCTGGGGGTGCCGTTCGACGGCTGTGGACGCGCGGACCAACTGGCTGCGCAGAACGACGCCACGGTCACCTGCACGGCGCTGTCGGGGATGCCCCCGGGCTACGAGGTCGAAGCGACGACCAACAAGACCGTCGGTGATTCCATCGTCCCCGGCACCGAGAACAAGAGGTCGGTACAGCAGGCCACTGCCGTGATCGAATCGGCCTGCACATTCGAACTGCCGGGAGTGGACGCCGACGCGGATGCGGACGCCGACGCGGACGTGCTGCCGACGCTCAAGTGCGACGAACGCGACTGGACTCTGGACCCGACGGATCTCAAGGATCTCCCGAAGCCCGAGGATCTCTTCGACGTGCATCTGGCCGACTGACAAACCAACCACGAGTGGTGAAGGAAGCGCAGTGATGAGCATTCGGTTCACGGCGAAGGCCCGCAGGGGGATGGTCGCGCTGACGATCGCGGCCGGTCTGGCCGTCGGCGTGGCCGGCTGCGGCGGTGGAGGCGACGACAAGAAGCCGGAGGCGTCCGCGTCCGCATCCAAGAGCGGCAGGCCCGGCGCGAGCACCCAGGAGGGCACGGACGAGCCCGTCGCCGAACTCAAGGGCGAGGACGGGCTGGTCCTCCAGATCGCTTCCGTGCAACGGGACTCCGGCGGATTCCTCACGGTGAGCGGCGAGATGAAGAACGACGGCGACAAGGCGGCCCGCGTCTCGGTACGGACGGCGGGCGACGAAACCGAGATCATCAGGCACGGCTCGTCACTGGGCGGAGCGACCCTGGTCGACTCCAAGTCCAAGAAGCGCTACTACGTCCTGCGCGACACCGACG
Organism: Streptomyces sp. NPDC024687; assembly: GCF_055559055.1. Classification (NCBI taxonomy): domain Bacteria; kingdom Bacillati; phylum Actinomycetota; class Actinomycetes; order Kitasatosporales; family Streptomycetaceae; genus Streptomyces; species Streptomyces sp. NPDC024687. The sequence continues at coordinate 280,329 of NZ_JBVHLJ010000003.1, forward strand.
GCCGGCCCCTGACGACGACGGGCATGCCGAGGATCGAGGCGGGCGCGTCCATCCCGGTGTTCATGCAGTTCCCGGCCCCCCCGACGAACACCACCGACGTCACCTTCCAACTCCCCACCTTCGCCTCCGCCACCATCCAGATCTCCGGGTGAGGCACCCCATGACCACCGCTCCCCGCCTCGCCCTCACCCTGACCACGGCCACGCTCCTCACGGCCGTGTTCCTCCCCGCCGCGCAGGCCGACGACGGCCCCAGCGTGCCGCCGGGCACCGAGCCCTCCGCCACCGCACCCGTCGAGGTGGACCCCAACGACCCGGACCTGAAGCTCCCCGAGGGCGCCACCCTCGCCGAGCCGAAGGTCCTGGACATCAAGCAGGTCGTGGAGGACCAGAGCGGCGACGAACGACGTGAAGACACCAACGCGGACGTGAAGTTCGCACTCCAGGCAGAGGTCCTGTTCGGCAAGGACAGCGCGAAGCTGAACGGCGAGGCGAAGGCCCGTATCTCCGCGATCGCCGCGGAGATCAAGAACCAGCACGCCACCCGGATCCGCGTCTTCGGCTTCACCGACGACCTCGGCAGCTACGCCCACGGCCGCACCCTCTCCCGTCAGCGCGCCAACGCCGTACAGGACGTCCTGGACCAGGAGTTGAAGGACTCGGGGATCACCTACGAGGTCCGCGGCTATTCCGAGGACTACCCGATCGCCTCCAACTCGACGGAGTCGGGCCGCAAGAAGAACCGACGGGTCGAGGTGTCCTTCCCCCGAGGGGAGAACTGACCGACCGGGATGGTGGGCCACTACTCACCAGGTCACCGGCAGCTCGTAGACGCCGTACACGATGCCGTCGTCCTTGAAGGGGATCTTGTCGAGGTCGGTGGCCCGGCGCAGGGTGGGGATGCGGCGGAAGACGGTCTGGTAGACGACCTGGAGTTCCAGGCGGGCCAGGGGTTGGCCCAGGCACTGGTGGATGCCGAAGCCGAAGGCCATGTGGCGGCGGGCGTCGCGACGGACGTCGAGCCGTTCGGGGTCCGGGAAGACGTCGGCCTGCCAATTGCCGGTGGCGCCCGGCATGATGACGCCTTCACCGGCGCGGATGGACCGGCCGCCGACCTCCAGATCCTCCAGGGCGAGTCGGCGCTGGCCGTTGTGGACGACGGTCAGATAGCGCAGCATCTCGTCGGCGGCGGACGCCAGGACCTTCGGGTCGTCGCTGTCCCGGACGACGGCGAGCTGGTCGGGGTGTTCCAGGAACGCGAGGATGCCCAGGGCCAGCATGTTGGCGCTGGTCTCGTGCCCGGCACCGAGCAGCAGGACACCCAGCATGGTCGCGTCGTGGTGGGTGAGATCACCGGTGCGCACCCGGGAGGCCAGCTCGGAGAGCATGTCGTCGGCGGGGTCGGCGAGTTTCGCGTCGATCTGCCCGCCCAGGTACTGGTAGATCTCGCCGAAGGCGGCCCGAACCGCTTCGGCGGTCACGTCCCGGCGGAGCGCCACCTTGCTGTTGGCCTGGAAGAAGTCGTGGTCCTCGTACGGGTCACCGAGCAGCTCGCAGATCACCAGCGACGGCAGCGGGAGCGTGAGTGCCTCGACCAGGTCGACCGGCCTGGGCCCGGCCAGCATCCGGTCGATCAGGTCGTCGGTCATCCGCTGGACGGCCGGGCGCAGGGCCTCGACACGTTTGACGGCGAACGAGCCGGTGACCATCCGGCGGATGCGCGCGTGGTCGGGGTCGTCCATGTTGAGGAAGGACGGCGGGTTCTTGGCCGCGGTCTCCCGGAAGGCCTCGTTCAGGTACGGGAAACCCGGCCGGGTGGTGTCGACGCTGAGGCGCGGGTCGCCGTACAGGGCCCGCTGGTCCTCGTAGCGGGTGACGAGCCAGTGCACGCTGCCGTCCCACAGCCGGACCCGGGAGACCGGCTCCTCGGCGTGCAGTCTCATCATCGCCGCGGGCGGAGCGAACGGACACCCGGCCGCCCGGGGCATCGGGAAATCGGGAACGGCCTCGTCCTGCGTGTCGGCAGGGGTGTGGGTCATGACACTCCTCGGCGGGGGGGGAGGAGGAAGCCGAGGACATCGAACCCCGCCAACCTGACAACTCCCCGTCAGACGGCTGACGGCCGGCTGATTGGCCGGATCCGGAGAGGTGCCTGTGCCCAGAAGACACGGAGAGGCGGGGCCGCCTCGTCGAACCTGGTCACACGCCTACGCATCGGACCTTGTTCCCGCACAACCTGTTCATGTCATCCACGTCCGAGGTCACGACGACACGAGGGCCGGAGTACCCGAGCGCGGTAGCGGCCACCACCGAGTCGATCGCGTATTTGTGGCCGTGCAGGTTGGCATTACGCAGTAGGTCAACGGCACGCCACGTGATGGAGTCCGTGACCGGCAGGATCTCCAGCCGCGACACGTGCCACCGGAGGCGATCCATGCGGATCTTGGGACGCCATGCTTCGATCAGTGTGAGGTTACTCAGCGCTACGAGCGTGTCCTTGGCCTGCGCTGCCCGGATCAGCCCGGTGACGTACGGGTCGTTGTCCATGAACCTGCTGAGCCCCTCGCTGTCGAGAAGCAGTACGCCATGGCTCAACTGGCTTTGGGGGCGCGCCACTGCGGACCGGTTTCCCTCTCGTCATCCTCGGCGTCCCGCTCGTTCGCCGCCATGGTCTCGGCCTCACGAAAGATCTCAGCGGCCCATTCACGGACCTCAGGAGAGGGCGGGCCGATCTCCGTCTCCTTGGCCTGGAGCAGCTCCTCCAGCAGATCACGCTGTATCTGCCGCTCGACAGCCGCGCTCACATAGGCGGAGAAGCCCCGGGCCCCCACGCGAGCCTTCACCGCCGCGATTCGACCGGCGGGCATGGAGACACTGACCTTCTGCGCGGGCCCATCGTCCTGGCCGTACCGCTCCTTGTCGCCCATGAGGGGAGGGTAGCAAACGGTGTGGCAATCCGGGGGAGTGAGTGCTCCGGGATCCGTGATCAAGAGGCTGCCATCACCCTGGGGACTGAGCCGAGGTCGGGATGTCAGGTGCGTTTGCACAGTTCACCTCGCTGGACATCCAGCGGGCAACCGAAAGAATGACTTCGTTGACTTCGGTCGACGCATCCGTGACATCGGAAAGTTCCGTAGAGACGTCGACTTCCAGCGTGTAGTTCGCACTCTCCTTCCCTCCATCGCTTACCCGACATGGAAAGTAAACGTCAACGCGACCGCTACGCCCCTTCTCGATGATCACATCGGGAGAAAGTTTGATATACTTTTTCGATCCTTTATTGATTTCCGCTGCCACATATGAAAATTCCACCAGGGACCAGGACGAACCGATACCCAGTGTTTTCTCTTCGCTGCGGTCGCCAACGGAACAGAACCAGCGCTCAGTGTTGCTCTTCCAGGCGCCCCCGTCCTTCTCGCCTCCCCACTCCAATGCTCTCTTCCTCAACTCCTGGGGGGTGCGGGAAGCGGATCCCATACTGGAGGAAATGGCTGAAGTTCCGGTCAGCTTTTCAAGGGCCGTTTCTGCTGAGGGGCTGACGGCACCATCGCAGAGTTTCTCGGCTTTCGCAGATTCTTCTTTATTTGAGCCACTCGAGCACCCGGTAGCCGTCAGGGTCAGCACTGCAACGATCGGAAGACTCAACGCCTTAATGGGCGAAGAGGAGAACTTCAGAGCCCATTTGTGTCCCATGTGAATCTCAACTCTTCGCGTACTGGGCGCCGTCATAGTACGAGCCCTTCACGTTGTTCCACATTTCGGCTTTCTCGCTCTCCGTCGTCGCATGTTCGGTAGCGTAAGTTTTCACCGGCACAAGGGATGTCGTAAGGCCGGCATCCATGTACTCCTGCCTCTCCATCCGGCGCTCGCCGTCCTTCTGGTCCTCGTACCGCTTCGCTTCCTCCTCGGCGGACGCGTTGAAGGAGTTCCCGAAGTAGGTGTTCGCGCTCTCCTCGGCCACACCCATCACCAGGGGTACCGCGATCGCGCCGGCTCCCATGGTGGGGACCGCGACGAGTCCCACGCCGGCGCCCACGGCCATGCTCGTGGCGGCTGTCTTCCAGGCTGTGGACTCCGCGATCTCCTTGTTCTTGGCGTCCAGGTCGTCGCCGTACTTCTCATCGATCGCATCCATACGCCCCTGGTCCAGGATGCCGTGCACGGTGGCCCCGACGCTTCCCACGATGCTCGCGTCCGTGCTTGACGTGTTGGGGGCGGCGAGCTGGCCTGAGGTGTAAGCCTGCTGGGCCACGGAGAGTGCCGCGTGGCTTTCCTTGTCCTGAGCCAAACCGTAGAGGAAGTTACCGGCTTCCCGCGAGGTGATGTCCAGGCGGTCCCGCCCCTGAGCCGGGAACCGTTCGTCCTTGTCGATGAGTCCGCCCGCGTCCCCGATGTCCGCGACCTCGTAGTTGAGGTCGTCCATGTACGCGGCGCCCATCCTGGTGACGCTGTCCTGGAGGCCGTCGCGGTCGTTCACCAGATCTGAGTCCGCGCCGTAGCGCTTGACCACCTGCTCCATGACCTCGGTCGCGCCGTCCATGCCGCGGTTCGGATGCGAGGGGTGGGTGCCGTACGGCTCACCCAGCGTCGCGGATTCCAGCGCGTGTCCGAGGGAGTCGTAGCCGCCAATCTTGTCGCGGTCGCCGCCGAACGCTGTGTCATGGGGCCAGGCTCGGGCTTTGGTGTCCTCGCCACCGCCGACCAGATAGTCGAAGTGCTTATCGTCGGAGAGGAACTTGGCCGATGCCTCGGGGTTGTGGCCGAGGGCTTCGAGGAAGCCGGTCATCGGGTCGTTGCCGCGGTCGTTCTCGGAACCGAAGTTGAGGTCACCGCTGTTGAAGTTTCCGGTCCAGAGCCTGTCCAGACCCAGGCCGTGGTTCGCGTCCCCGTCGTTCCAGGGCTTCTCGGTCTTGATCAGGGCATCGCCGTAGCTCTGCAGGAATGCGTTGTCGTACTCCCCGTGACGCATCAGATTGCTCATGACCTGGAAGCCGTACGGGTTGCCCGCGTCGTCGATCTCGAGCCGCTGTGGCCCGAGTTCGATCATGTCCCGTTTCCATTCCGTCATGGCCTTGCTGTCGGAGTGGGTTGCGGTGCCGAGGGTGGTGCCGAGCTGGTGCTGGAGGTCCTTGAGGAGTTTTTCGCGTTCGTCGCTGCGGTTGTAGGCGCCGCCGTATGGGTCGGCCATCTCGGACCAGAAGGCCAGCCCGAGGCTGGTGGCGAACTTCTCGGCGAACCTGTCGTCCTTGCTGTGCTCCTTGAGGAGTGCGTTGAGCTCGGTCAGCTCCTGGTCCGACATATCCTTGCCCGGATCTCTCCAAGGCGGACAAGACGCTCACGCAGTTGGTGAGAAAGCTCGTTCCGGTCGTGGCCAAGGCCAACAGCTGCTGATTCGGAAACGTGCGTACGTGGATCTGCGGCGTTCGGCCCCCTCCACGTGACGGCGGCCCCGCTTTGTCAGAAGGTGCTCTTCACCACTGACTTGGTCACGGACGGGCTGCGCGACCAAGCCCCGTACGGACTGCTACGCCGTGGCGAGTTCACACCACACGAGTTTGCCTCGGTTGCCGTGTCAGGACAGTGGCTGCCATCCCCACAGGTCGGCGCAAGCCCGTACCAGCGCCAGCCCCCGCCCTTCTTCTGCTTCCTCGGAGAGGTTCAATGCGCCCGGTGGCTCGGGCGGTTCGGGGTCGGTGTCCCAAGCGCCGATCCTCAGGACGCCCGTCGACCAGGTGATCCGGAGGGCAGCCGGCCCCTTCGTATGGCGTACGGCGTTGGAGACCAGCTCCGCTGCGAGCAGCTCAGCGGTGTCGACCAGACGGATCAGGCCGTGCATCGTCAGGATCAGGCGAAGGGTACGGCGGCTGATGGTGACCGCTCTGGGGTCGTTCGGGATGTACAGCGTGTATTCCCAAGGGGTGTTTTCAGACATGCGGCAACTCCGCTTTCGCGCCAGGAGGGTCGGAGAGCTGCGGAGTGTCCGGCGGTGGCATTGCCGCAGCCGTCGTGGCAGGACGGAGCGGTGCGCTTCCGGGATCCGGTGATTCCGCAGTGTGTGCGTCGCGTCACCGAAAGTAGACCTAAGATGTCATCCGCGACAAGGTGATTGCGTGATCCGGACTCGAACGGGTCTGTACAGCAGGTGCATTGAAACGAGGAGTGAGCCATGGTCCTGAGGCGGGAACCCACCGCACGTCACCTGCGCCTGGCGGCCGAGCTGCGCAGGCTCCGTGAAGCCGCAGGGCTCTCCGCCACTGAAGCCGCAGCGCTGCTTGGAGTGAACAGAGTCCAGATGAGCCACATCGAGTCGGGGCTCACGGGTGTGAGTGAGCAACGACTGCGCCGACTGGCATCTCACTACGCCTGTACGGACGGGGACTTGATCGATGGCCTGGTTGTGATGGCCGTCGACCGGACTCGCGGCTGGTGGGAGGAGTACCGAGGTCGGCTTCCCTCGTCGTTCCTGGACATCGCCGAGTTGGAGCATCACGCCACCTATCGGCGTGACGTCGAGTTCCTTTTCATCCCGGGCCTGCTCCAGACACCTCACTACGCCCGTGCCGCGTTCTCCTCCAGGGTTCCTGAGCTTCCCCAAACAGAACTGGAACTGCGCGTACAGCACCGACTGGAGCGGCAACGGATCACCGTGCCCTACGAAGCGGTGGTGCACGAGGCGGCACTGCGTATCAGGCTGGGTGATCGTGCCGCCTCACGCCACCAACTCGCTCATGTGCTGGAGCGCTCCGAAGCCGATCACATCACTGTGCGGGTGATCCCGTTCGACTTGGACGGCTTCGGTGGGACGTGGTCCACCGTGATGCTGGCCGGCGGAGCCGTGCCCAGACTTGATACCGCTGTTCGCGATGCGCCGCACGGTACCGCGTTCGTTGATTCCGAAGCGCAACTCCACGTCTTTCGAACGCTTTTCCGTAGAATGAAGGGTGCGTCACTCGACCCCGAACGGTCCCGTGACTTCATTCACGGACTGGCCAAGGAACTGTGAGGTACCGCATGGCACCCTTTGGCAACTGGCGTAGGTCGTCCTACTCAGGCGGCGGCGACGGCAACAACTGCGTGGAGATAGCGAACTTGCCGACAATCGTTGCCATCCGAGACTCCAAGGACCCGGCCAGGGCGACGATCGCTGTCCCGGCCGGTGCTTTCGCTCCCTTCGTCGCCGCTTTGAAAGCTCGCGCTACCAGCGACTTCGCGCCGTTCTGAGTTCGATCACTCTCCACTGACGGCTACTCCTGGGGCGGCCACTGCCCCTGGGGCGGGGTGGGCTGTTGCTGGTACGGATTGGGCTGCTGATGTGAGACCGGCTGGTGGTACGGGTTCTGCTGCGGGTTGGGCTGCTGGCTGTACGGCGGGTAGCCAGCGGAAGTGCCAGGGTCGGCGGGTCCGCCGCCGCTGTTCCTGCTGCGCCTGGATCGCTTCACGATCAGGAGGGTGACCAGGCCGACGACGGCCAGTGTCGCGACACCGATGACAGCCCAGATGATTAGGGCCTTCTGGTCTGCCTTCTTCTGCTCATCCTCGGACGCACCGAGCGCGGGGGCGACGGACTTCTTTTTGAGGGACTCGGGGACGGTCAGCGGACCATACTTCGAACCGCCCGGGATGTTGTCCTTGAGGGCGGCGAGGGGCTGGATGATGCCATAGCCGTACTTCTCGTCCGGGAGAGGCAGGCCCTTCTCGGCGTTCGGCAGCGCCGCTGTCTTTACGAGGCGGTTGGCGATCTGACCTGCGGTCAGATCAGGAAACTTGGACTTGAGCAATGCTGCAGCCGCGGACACAAATGCCGTCGCATCGGAGGTGCCGGTTCCGGAACGGATCGTATCGTTGCCGGGCCAGCCAGCGCTTACGATATGAGTCGCAGGGGCGGACAAGAGAACTTCAGGGCCGTAATTGGACCCTTTCCAGATGTTTCCGCCGTTATCCACGCCGCCCACGGTCAGCACGCCGGGGTAATTCTTCGGATAGGTGACGGTGTCGCCCTTGCCTTCATTTCCCGAGGCCGTCACGATCAACACGTCATGTTCGAGAGCGTAGGTCACAGCTTCACGGTCTTCAGGGAAAGTCTGATCGCTCGAGATGGACATGTTGATGATTGAAGCGCCTTGGTCTACGGCATACCGGATCTCATCGGCGAACCCGCCACTCCTGTCTCGGATCGGAAGAATCTTGGATTCGGGTGCGAGTCCCATGACGCCATCCGCTGCGTTCTGACCGTGCCCATGGCCGGCGATCACTGAGGCCATTGCCGTGCCGTGTTCAGGCTCTCCGTCACCGGCATTGGGGCTGGGATCATCATCGCCGTCCGTGAAATCCCTGCCCTTGAGCACGTTGCCCTTCAAGTCCACGTGCTCTGGGTTGACCCCGCTGTCGATAACGGCAACGGTTACGCCACGACCCTTGGTGATTTTCCATACCGATTCAGCGTTGAGGGCATCGAGTGCCCACTGGTTACGCCTGGTCTGGTCGGCAGAGGCGGCCGGAGTCGCTGTCAGGATGAGTGCGCCAGTCAGTGCCGTGACGCTCAGTGCACGCGCCATTCGCGTAAAGGCCATTCTTCCGTCCGTCCTCTTCCCATACCGAACGTGGGCGTGACTCAGAAGCCACGCCCACGCATCCTGTCACGTGCCGGTAGTGGGCACTCGGCGCATGGCAACTACTCGATGACGCGAGGCGCTGCGTTGGTCTTGGGGGCCCAGGTCTCCTCGTCCTCGACGAGATAGTCGGGGCGCTCGCCCTCGCGCCGCTCTTCATCCTTGCCGCGACCGGCGCGAGCGCCGGGGGCGCCCGCGATGCCGCCCTTGCGGACAGCGCTGACAGACCGTCCTGCCGCACCACGACTGCTGTGCAGGCCCGAGCCTCCGGCAGTGCCCCTGCCTGCGCCCGCACCGGTCTTGGGTGTGCCGCCAACCACGCCGCCACGAGCCGTGCCTCCGACACGGCCAGCACCCCCTGCGCCGACAGCACCAGCGCGACCCGCCATGCCCGCAGCGCCCGCCCGACCGGCCAGCCCTCGAGCAGCACCGGCTCCAAACGCCCCGCCGACCGCACCACCGACCATGCCGGCACCGCCGCCCGAGCCGCCGCTGCCAGCTGATCCACCGCCGACCGCACCGGTGCTTCCGATGGGGGACGTTCCGGTGCGGCCACCGGAAAAACCGTCAATCGCCGTGCCGGTATTCTGCGTCGGTTCTGCCGGTTTATGCACTCCGCCAGTCACCCCTGAAGGCGGAGTAACGGACTTCGATCGGCTGATGGTGCTCGTTGTGGCCGATTGAGTTGTGCCCGATGACACGCTTTGGAGACTTCGGGAGGAGCGCGCTGGGGGCATGACCACTGGTGTCGGTGTGATGCCGCCGGGGTCCCCCGGGTAGTCATCGCTCTCATCGTGGGGAGACTGCCGCTTGTTCCACGACCCCATAGCCTTGGCCTGCGAGTTGTAAGACGCCCCCAACGTCTCCATCTTCGCCGCCATGGCCAGCTGCGCCTCCCGCCCCGCCGACAGGTCGTCTTCGTTGCGGTCAAGGACCTCCTGTGCGCCCTTTCCGGCGGCGATGTCCTTGTCCGTGCCCTCCCCGCTGCGGGTGAACCCGTCCCCCGCGCTGTTGAACAAACTGGAGACCCTGCCCGGCTTCTCCATCGCCATGACCTCGGGCTGGACCTTGCCAAGAATGGCGGCGGCATTCGCCATCGCCAGAGCCGTGTGCCCGGCGTACTTCGAGGTGTCGCCGATGCTCTTGCTGACCTGCTTTGCCTTTGCGGCGAATCCGTCGGCGGCGGCCCCCTTCCAGTGTTCCTGGATGCGGGCGACCTCCTTCTCGAAGTCGCGCTGGATCGTGGTCAGTTGGGCCTGTACGCCCTTCCAGCCCGTGACGACGTCCTCCACGAGGTCCGGTCTGGCGTGGCGGACCATGGCCTTCATCTCGTCCATGTTCTTGCCGCCGGAGAAGGGTGTCGTGTGCTTCTCGTTGAAGCACATGTTCATCTCGACGTAGTCGTAGTCGATGTACTTGTCGCCGTCAGCCACGGTTGTGCGCCCCCTCGATCACTGCGTACCCGCGTTCGGGAAACTCGCCTGCGCCGCGTAGTCCGAGTCCTGGTACGCCCCGTGCGTGTACTTCGTCTTGCGCCCGAACTCGTCCATGACCGTGTTGAGATACTTCACGACGTCCTCGATGTACGTCTTCATCTCGTTGTGGGCGTCGGCGAGTTTGTGCGCCTCGTCGAATCCGGTTCCGAGGGCGCCTTCGGGGAGATACGTGTTGGTCGCCGTATCCGTGTTCGCCTTGCCGAGATCGCTCAGTACTTGGTTCAACGCGGTGACGGTCTTCTCGAGTTCGTCGAGATCGACGCTCACTTCTTCGGCCATGCCCAGCTCCCCGTTTACTTCGCTGCGTCACTCGGGGTCGGTGTACGTGTCATGCTCGCGTCACGACGGACGGCGGACGCACCCGCTCCGACCTGCCCCAACTCTACTGTCGACCACAGACAGAACGAACATCACAACGTTCCGTCACGAGACCCCGATGAACTCAACCCACCTTGTCCACAAGCAGGATTCAAGGCGGCGCGCGCACCGCCCGCCCCGTCGGCAAAGGCAAGCGCATGGTGCGCTGTCGGCATGGGCAACGCCCGTCCCACCCGGTTGGACCCGCGCACGATCACCTCCCGATCAGGCGGCAGGGTCGAAGGCATCCAGTGTCCCGAGGACAACAACCGGAACCGGAGCCCCGGCATGACCACGGCTACTCAAACGGGCCGTCGGTGTCGGCAAGTACACCCTCGACCGGGTGTGCAGGGCCATCGTGTGACACCGAGGTGATTCCTAGCCTCATCGGTATGACTGACAACAAGAACCCTCATCCCGAAGGAACTTCGCGGCGCCGGGCCTTAGGGGGCCTCGCCGGTGTGGCCGGTGCCGCCGCACTCGCCACAGGTACAGGTGCGGAAACCGCGCACGCCACACCTCGCCCGTCTCGCGTACGGACGTACGTCCTCGTCCACGGCACCCACAGCGCCGGCGCGTTCTGGACGGCGATCGGCAGGGAGCTCGCGCTGCGCGGGCACCGGGTCATCGCCGTGGACCAACCCCTGCACGGCACCGAGAAGTTCATCCCGAAGGCGTACCAGGCACAGGACCTGCGCGCCCTCGCGACCGAGCCCTCGCCGGTCGCTGCCCTCACCCTCGACGACTTCGAGCGGCGCGTCACCGGAGCGGTCCGCCGGGCCGCACGACTCGGCGGCCCCGTGATCCTGGTCGGCCACAGCATGGGCGGTGCCTCGGTGAGCCGGGTCGCCGACGCCGTACCCGAACTCCTCGACCACATCTGCTACATGGCCGCCTTCTGCCCGAGCCGCACGATGCCCTCCATGGACGCCTGCACGGCCTCCCCGGAGGGGCAGCACGCCATCAGCCCGGTGGGCCACATGATCGGCGACCCGGACAAGCTGGGCGTACTGCGCCTCAACTGGCGTACGGCCGATCGCAGTGCCCTAGCTACCTTCAAGGAGATGATCTGCGCGGACTACTCGGACGTCGAGTTCCTGCGCGTACTGGAAGGCATGCAGACGGACGAGTCGACGACGGCGTACGGCAACCGGGCGGTCGGCCGGGCGGCCACCTGGGGCCGGGTCCCGCGCACCTATCTCCGCTTCGGCAAGGACAGGACCGTGGCCACGCAACTCCAGGACCGCATGATCGCGGAAGCCGACGCCCTCACCCCGCACAACCGCTTCACGGTCCACGACTTCCCGACCGCCGGCCATCTCGGCCCGGCGGACCCGTCCCCCGTGGTCAACGTCCTCCACGGTCTCGGTGCGAGTACCGGCCGGAATCCACGGACTCTGTGACGGAATCTCCCACGCCTGGAGCTGCAACGCCGGAATCGCTGAACCGCAGAACAGGGCCGCGTTCCGGAATTGCAACGCGACGGGCTGCTGAATCAACACCGAATGCCGTGTCGGGGCTGGTCGAGCGCAATCGGCTGCCCGACCAGCCCCGAGGCGTCGTGGTGATATGACGACGTGATGGACGGCGCGCGGCTGCGCCGCGGACAGCCCTCCCTGCACGTCGGGCAGGCGAAGCAAGCACGTCCGCCCGCCGCTACTCCACCGAGATCTCCACCCGCACCCCCACCCGCACCCCCCACCCCTCCATCACCCCCGCCCCCGCCTCCAGCACATGCCGTGACCGCACCCGCGGCAGTCCCAGTCGTCCGGGCTTCATGGTCCGTACGGCGATGACCCGGAGGCCGCGGTCGAGGTAGGCGACATCGATGGGTATCCGCATCCGGAAGGTGTGCACGCTGCCCGCGGGGGAGAGCAGGAGCGCGCCGTCCACGGAGTCCCGTCCGAGCAGCCCCCGGGTGCGGGCCCGGTAGGAGGTCGCGATCTCCAGCGGTACGGAGAATCCGGCGCGCTCCCCGTGCACCACCAGGCTGCCTCGCCCGTCCCGCCAGCGTCCCATCGCCGAGCACCTCCCAGCTGTACCGTGGCGGCCCATCCTCCACCGCGTTCCCAGGTCAGGTGTCCGATGCGGAAAATCGTCCTGATGATGTCCATGTCCCTCGACGGCTACATCGAGGGCCCCGACCGCGACATCAGCTGGCACAGGGTCGACGACGAGCTGCACGCGCACATGAACGCCACGGTCGCCGGGATGGGCGGGCTGCTCCACGGCCGGGTCGTCTACGAGCTCATGGCCGACTACTGGCCCACCGCCGACGCCGACCCCGAAGCCCCCGCATCCGTCAGGGAGTTCGCCCCGATCTGGCGTGACCTCCCCAAGGTCGTCTACTCCCGGACCCTCACGCACGTCGACTGGAACTCCACTCTCGTCCGCGAGGTCGTACCGGAAGAAGTCCGGGCGCTGAAGGAGCAGCCGGGCGGTGATCTCTCCCTGGGCGGGGCCGGCGTGGCGGAGACCTTTCTGCGGTACGGCCTCGTCGACGAGCTGCGGATCTACGTCCACCCCGTCCTCATCGGCCGGGGCAAGCCGCTCTTCCCGGACGCCGACACGCTGACCTCCCTGCGGCTCGTCGAGTCGCACACCTTCGGCAACGGCGTCGTACTGCTGCGGTACGAGCCGGAACACGAGAAAGCGTCAGACGGCACGGCCCCGTAAAGGAGTTGTCCGTTCCCGCTGCGGTGGGTAGGAAGGCGGCATGACCGGACTCGGCGCTGTGTTCCGTCCTCAACTCCCTCCCGAGCGGCTGCGGGCCCTCGCCCGGCTCGCCGACGACTCGGGGCTCGAAGAGCTCTGGCTGTGGGAGGACTGCTTCCGGCAGGGCGGGATCTCCACCGCCGCTGCCGCCCTCGCGTGGACCGAGCGGGTGCGGATCGGCGTCGGGCTGCTCCCCGTGCCCCTGCGGAACGTCGCCATCACCGCGATGGAGGCGGCCACGCTGCACCGGATGTTCCCGGGACGCGCGGTCCTCGGCGTCGGCCACGGTGTGCAGGACTGGATGGGGCAGGTGGGAGCGAGGGCGGAGTCGCCGCTCACTCTGTTGCGCGAGCATCTCCTCGCGCTGCGGGCCCTGTTGGCGGGGGAGCGCGTCACCACGCGGGGGCGGTACGTCTCGCTGGACGACGTCGCCCTCGACTGGCCGCCCGACGGCCCCGTCGAGGTGCTCACCGGAGCCACCGGCCCGCGCACCCTGCGCCTCGCGGGCGAGGCCGCCGACGGCACGGTGCTCACCGCCGCCACCCCGCCCGAGGGGGTCCGCCGGGCCCGGCGGCTCATCGACGAGGGACGGGAGAAGGCGGGGCGGACGGATCCGCACCGGGTCGTCGTCTATCTCCTCACCGCCACCGGACCCGGCGCGGCCGCCCGGCTGCGCGCCGAACTCACCGACGAGGGCGTCGCCGACGTCCCCGACCTCGGTGTCGCCGGGGACGCGGACGCCGTCGCCAAGGCCGTCCAGCGGCTCGCCGACGCCGGCGCCGACACGGTCGTCCTCCAGCCGACGGCGGACGAACCCGACCCGGAGGGCTTCCTACGGTTCGCCGCGCGCGAAGTCAGGCCGCTGGTGTCCTGACTCCCACCGGGTGTCCTGACTCCCGCCTGGTGCCTTGACTTCCACCTGGGCGCACCGGCCGAACGAGCGCCGAAAAAATGAGCGGCGCCCACCCGCACCCCCCTGCGACGATCACTCCCATGACCTCCCACCGCACCCGCACATTCGAGGACCTCGTCGCCGAGGGCGCCGCCGTGCCCACCGAGGGCTGGGACTTCTCGTGGTTCGAGGGGCGGGCCACGGAGGCGCGGCCCTCGTGGGGGTACGCGCGCTCACTGGCCGGACGGCTGGCCGGTGCCGCCGCGTCGCTGGACATCCAGACGGGCGGCGGCGAGGTCATGGACTTCGCCCTCGGACAGGGCGTCAGGACACCCGTGCTCGCCGCGGCCACCGAGGGCTGGCCGCCGAACGCCGCCAAGGCGACCGCTCTGCTGCGCCCGCGCGGCGTCGTGGTCGTCGCCGTACCGGAGGACGCGCCGCTGCCCTTCGCCGACGACACCTTCGACCTGGTCAGCAGCCGGCACCCGGTCAACCCCCAGTGGGCGGAGATCGCGCGGGTACTGCAGCCCGGCGGTACGTACTTCGCCCAGCACGTCGGCCCGCGCAGCGTCTTCGAGCTCGTCGAGCACTTCCTGGGCCCGCAGCCCGCGGCGCAGAGCTCGGACCGCCACCCCGACCGCGAACGCGCCGCCGCCGAGGCCGCCGGACTGGAGATCGTGGACCTGCGCGCCGAGCGGCTGCGGATCGAGTTCCACGACATCGCCGCCGTCGTCCACTTCCTGCGCAAGGTGGTGTGGATGGTCCCCGGTTTCACCGTGGCGCCGTACGAGTCCCGACTGCGGTCCCTGCACGAGCGGATCGAGACCGAGGGTCCCTTCGTGGCCCACAGCAGCCGCCACCTCGTCGAGGCCCGCAAACCGCTCGGCTGAGACGCCCCCGCCCGCAACAAGTCCCCGCAAAGCGGACAATGTGCGCATCCTCGGCCGGTCCGCCCCGCATATCCATGGTCTTCACGAGGTTTCCACATCGTTATCCCAGGCGGCTCGCGTCCGGGCCATGACTGACGTAAATTCAAGAAGAGGCAATTCGCGTCAGCAAAGCTGCGCGGTGGCACCGCGCAGAGGAGGGGGCTGCGCGGTGCCGCGCCCACTTCCCGGCGTCAAAGAAACGTTCCGACCCGGAGTCACCCACGCGGGCGATGCGCCACGCCCCCATGATTCCGCCGCGATTCGGCCACGAAACCCCCATGAACAGGGCTTCGACCCACCACCGCGCCGTCGCCGTCCGACTCCGGAGAGTAGTTGTGGCACGCCGATGCACACACCATCCCTCACGAAGGGTTATGGTGGAAACCCCCCCTCGGGCCGGTCCGTCTCCCCCCCACGGACCGGCCCGTTTTTTGTGGCCGGGACACGGTCGGGAGACGCGCGAGAGATGCCTGCGAGACGCGCATGAGTCGGGCGGCCGGGGTACCCGCCAAGGCGCGGCTGCACCGACAGGGGCTTCGCGGCACGGGCGCGACCGGTCCCCGACGGCCTGCCACCGCCCACGCGCCAGAAGGCCCCGTGCAGTTGGCAACCGGAAGCCACCGGTACGCTCTAGCGGCGGGGACCGCCATCTCAGAGGGGCTGACTTTCACGTGAACCTGCGCGACAAGCTGCGTGGCCTGCTGGTCAGGCTCTACGCACGCCGGGTGGAAGGCCACCTGGACCACGCCCAGGTGCCCAAGCACATCGGCGTCATCGTGGACGGCAGCCGGCGCTGGGCGAAGGCCGCCGGTTCCAGCCCCGTCGACGGTCACCGCGCCGGCGCGGAGAAGATCGAGGAGTTCCTCGGCTGGTGCAGCGAGACGGACGTCGAGGTCGTCACCCTCTGGCTGCTGTCGACGGACAACTTCAACCGCCCGCCGGAGGAGCTCGGCCCCCTCCTCGGCATCATCGAGGACGTCGTGCGCACCCTCGCCGCCGACGGCCGCTGGCGCGTCCACCACGTCGGCACCCCCGACCTGCTGCCCTCCCCGATGCAGACGGCGCTGAAGGAGGCGGAGGAGTCCACCGCCCACGTCGACGGAATACTGGTCAACGTCGCCATCGGCTACGGCGGCCGCCAGGAGATCGCCGACGCCGTGCGTTCGATGCTGCTGGACGCGCACGACAAGGGCACCTCGATGGAGGAGCTCGCCGAGGCCGTCGACATCGACATGATCGGCCGTCATCTCTACACCGGCGACCAGCCCGACCCCGACCTCGTGATCCGCACCAGCGGCGAGCAGCGGCTGTCCGGATTCATGCTGTGGCAGACCGCCCATGCGGAGTACTACTTCTGCGAGGTCTTCTGGCCGGCCTTCCGCAAGGTCGACTTCCTGCGCGCGCTGCGCGACTACGCGGCACGCCACCGCCGCTACGGCGGCTGACAGGCGCCCCACCGAAGAGCGCCCGTCTACCCCGTTTGGGGCGCAAGTAACAAGGAGTTCACCAGCGCGCCGTCGTCCGCATTGGCATGGCAGCGCATGTTCGAGGGCATAACCCAGTCAGGTCGATGCCCGAACCACGGGTGTCGGATCTCAGCGGGCGGCACGGGGCCGTCCGCCCGGGAGGCCCTTTGCACCAGCTCGACCGTGCGGTCTCAGCACGGAAGAAGCAGTGGAGGGCCGGTTCCCGGCCCGTGCAAACGGGCCGTCGACCGGTCCAGCTCCACTCCGTCGCTCCCCGACCTCATCCGAGGGGGTACGTCCTTCCGTGGTGACCAGCACAAAGCGCCACAAGCCAGACCGGCGCACTTATGTCCTCGACACCAGTGTTCTGCTGTCGGACCCCAACGCCCTGAGCCGCTTCGACGAGCACGAGGTCGTGCTCCCCATCGTCGTGGTGACGGAACTGGAGGCCAAGAGGCACCATCCCGAGCTCGGATACTTCGCCCGGCAGGCCCTGCGCCTGCTCGACGACTTCCGGGTCCGGCACGGTCGTCTGGACGCCCCCATCCCGATCGGGGACCTCGGCGGAACCGTCCGTGTCGAGCTCAACCACTCGGACCCCAGTGTGCTGCCCAGCGGCTACCGGCTGGGGGACAACGACTCCCGCATCCTCGCTGTCGCCCGGAACCTGCAGGCCGAGGGGTTCGACGTCACCGTCGTCTCGAAGGACCTCCCGCTCAGGATCAAGGCGTCCTCGGTCGGTCTGCTGGCCGAGGAGTACCGCGCCGAACTCGCCATCACGGGCTCCTCCGGCTGGACCGGGATGTCCGAGCTGACGCTGCCCGGCGAACAGGTCGACATCCTCTTCGAGGAGGGGCACGTCTACGCCCCCGAGGCCGCCGAGCTGCCCGTGCACACGGGGCTGACCATCCACTCCGAGCGCGGCAAGGCGCTCGGCCGGGTGTCGCCCGACGGCAACATCCGTCTGGTGCGCGGCGACCGGGAGGCGTTCGGCATCAAGGGCCGCAGCGCGGAGCAGCGCATCGCGCTGGACATCCTGCTCGACCCGGACATCGGGATCGTGTCCATGGGCGGCCGGGCCGGCACCGGAAAGTCGGCGCTCGCGCTGTGCGCGGGTCTGGAGGCGGTCCTGGAGCGCCGCCAGCACCAGAAGGTCATGGTCTTCCGTCCGCTGTACGCGGTGGGCGGGCAGGAACTCGGCTATCTGCCGGGCTCCGAGGCCGAGAAGATGGGCCCCTGGGCGCAGGCGGTCTTCGACACGCTGTCCGCGGTCACCAGCCGCGAGGTCATCGAGGAGGTCACCGCGCGCGGCATGCTCGAGGTCCTGCCGCTCACCCACATCCGCGGCCGCTCGCTCCACGACGCGTTCGTGATCGTGGACGAGGCGCAGTCGCTGGAACGGAATGTGCTTCTCACCGTTCTGTCCCGAATCGGCGCGAATTCACGGGTCGTTCTGACCCATGACGTGGCCCAGCGGGACAATCTGCGGGTCGGTCGCTACGACGGTGTGGTCGCCGTGGTGGAGAAGCTGAAGGGGCACCCGCTCTTCGCCCACGTCACGCTGACGAGGTCCGAGAGGTCCCAGATCGCGGCGCTTGTGACCGAAATGCTGGAAGACGGCCAGATCTGATAGAACCAGGGGAAAAGCGGGCCCAGTTGGCGCCGTCCGGAAAGGCCAAGAGCCTAGCCGGGCGGCGCCTTCGTGCGTCGCCGTTTCTCGAAATCCCTGGGGCCAAACGGGATGTGAGCTTTCACACGCAACTCAGAATTGCCACCCGGTGTCCAGTTGCGGCAGAGTCTCACTCCTGTCAGGCCCCGCATACGACACATCTGTACCCCCAGCGGTACGGCACCACAGCACCACCACCAACTCCACAGCGTCGTCGTATGCCGCCCGCGCACCATGCGGCGCTCCCCGTGAGGGAGTTGCCCACCGGGCCCGTGCCTCCCGTGACCCCGCAGTTGGGAGGCCAGTGTCTAGGGGCACGATTGCGTCCGCCAGGGTCACCGAAGCGGGCGATGCTGGAAGGAAAACCGTGTGAGCCCGATTTCGGTCCGGGGATTCGCAGTGGCCTCAGCCACCGCGGTCACCGCTGTCGGAAGCGTTGTCGGAGTTGCCTCCGGCAGTGTCGCGCAGCCGAACGACGCCGAGGCGATGGCAGCCGACACGACGACGCTCCTGGCGGACATCCCCGCGGGTGAGCAGGCTCAGGTGCAGACCGCGTCCCTCACGCAGCAGGCCGACACTCAGGCCATCGCCGCGGACGCGAGCGCCAAGAAGGTCGCGGAGGAGTCGGCGCGCAAGGCCGCCGCCAAGTCCGCGATCGAGAAGAAGGAGGCCGCCGAGAAGGCGGCCAAGGAAGCCAAGGAGCGCGCCGAGGCCAAGGAGAAGGCCAGCCGGAGCTCCTCCAGCTTCCCCGTGCAGAGCTCGTACACGGTCGACCAGATCCAGGCGATGGCTGCCTCGATGGTGCCGAGCGGGCAGTTCCAGTGCTTCAGCAACATCGTGGACCACGAGTCCAGCTGGAACTACCGGGCCGTCAACGCCTCCTCCGGTGCCTACGGTCTCTTCCAGGCCCTGCCGGGCTCCAAGATGTCGTCGGTCGGCTCCGACTGGCAGACCAACCCGGCCACCCAGATCAAGTGGGGCCTCAACTACATGGACAGCCGGTACGGCAGCCCCTGTGAGGCCTGGTCGTTCTGGCAGGCCAACCACTGGTACTGAGCGCGCCCGGCACTCAACCCCGCGAAGCCCCTCCCCGTCCTAGGGGGAGGGGCTTTTGCCCTGTACGGTCGGACCGGACGACTCCCGGGGGGAGTGGTGGGGAGAGACGGGGGAAGAGGACGGATCATGTCGCGAGTGCCAGGGTGGATCGGTCGGCTCGGTGCCCGACTGACCGATGTGGGAGAGCGGCTGGACGAGCGCCGCGCCGAAGTGGCCCGTGAGGAGGCCGAGGCCGACTCTTCCGAGCCGCCCCGGCGCACGCCGGGCAAACCGGCCAGGACCGCCTCCCGCCCGCCCGTCGTGCTGGTCCCCCGCCCCGACCCGGCGCAGGCCGTGCCGTGGGGCGTACGGGTCGCCGCCGAGGCCGGCTGGCGGCTCCTGGTCCTGGCGGGCACCGTCTGGGTGCTGATGCGGGTCATCAGCTCCGTACAGCTCGTCGTCTTCGCCTTCGTCGTCGCCCTGCTCATCACCGCGCTGCTCCAGCCGACGGTGGCCCGCCTCATGCGGCACGGCGTCCCGCGCGGCCCCGCCACGGCGCTCACCGCCATCCTCGGCTTCGTCGTGATAGGGCTGATGGGCTGGTTCGTGACCTGGCAGGTCATGGAGAACATCGACGACCTCTCCGACCAGATCCAGAGCGGCATCGACGATCTGCGCAACTGGCTCCTGAAGAGCCCCTTCCACGTCACCGACAAGCAGATCAACCAGATCGCCAAGAACCTGCGGGAGGCGGTCGGCGCCAACACCGACCAGATCACGTCGGCGGGCCTGGAGGGCGTCCAGGTCGTCGTGGAGGCCCTCACCGGCATCCTGCTGACCTTCTTCTCCACCCTCTTCCTGCTCTACGACGGCCGGCGCATCTGGGAGTGGACGCTGAAGCTGGTCCCCGCGGCCGCCCGTCCCGCCGTGGCCGGCGCGGGCCCGCGCGCCTGGCGCACCCTGACCGCCTACGTCCGCGGCACGGTCCTGGTGGCCCTCATCGACGCCGTCTTCATCGGCATCGGCATCTACTTCCTCGACGTTCCCATGGCCGTCCCGCTGGCCGTCTTCATCTTCCTGTTCTCCTTCATCCCGCTCGTCGGCGCGGTCGCCTCGGGCGCGCTGGCGGTCCTCGTCGCGCTGGTCACCCAGGGCGTGTTCACGGCGGTGATGACCCTCGCGGTGGTCCTCGCCGTCCAGCAGATCGAGGGCCACATCCTGCAGCCGTTCATCCTCGGCCGCGCGGTGCGCGTCCACCCGCTCGCGGTCGTCCTCACGGTCGCGACCGGCGGCATGGTGGCCGGCATCGGTGGCGCGGTGGTGGCCGTACCGCTGGTCGCGGTGACGAACACGGTGGTGAGCTACCTCAAGGCGTACGCCGAGGAACAGTCGGCGCCGCCCGAGGCCGAGGCCGAGGACGAGGTCGTCACAGCGGGAGAAGGTCAGGCGGAACCGCCTCCGGAACCTGAAAAACCTGCCCCTGATTCGGTCAATTGAGCGCCGAACACAGTGTTTTGAACAGTCCGGGAAATCAACTTCCGTCAACTAGGGGCAGGTAGGAAACCAGCCCTCGGAATATGCGCCCGGACTGATACACCTTCCCTCCTCAGCGCTACGCGTCAGGCGTGTGTGCGAAATGGCGGGGGGTGTGATGTCGGGGCACGAACACCTGGCACAGGCCCTGGCCGCGTGCGGCCGTGACGGCTTCACCGGAGAGCTGCGGATCACCGGCACGCCCGGCGGCGCCTTCCACTTCGGGGACGGCCGGGTGGTCGCCGCGGAGTCGCCCGGCGCACCGGGCCCGGAGGCGCTGCTGCTGCGCTCGGGGCGGGTCAGCGGCGAGGAGTGGGCCGAGCTGGTGCGCGAGTCCGGCGGCTCGCGCTGGCCGGCCACCGCGCTCATCGCGCACGGCTACGCGGGGGCCGCGCAGCTGCGGGTGGTGTGCTCGCTGGCCCTGCACGACGCCGCGTTCGCGATGGCCGCGGGCCGGGTGGAGGAGTGCGAACGCCTCCCCACCGCGGAGCCGTTCGCGCAGGTCCCGCTGGGTGAGCCGCCCCTCAGGCTGCTCCAGGACGCGGTCCGCAGACTCGCCGCCCTGGCCGCCCTGCCGCACCCCGTGCACCCGGACCGGGAGCGTCCCGTGCGCTCCGGCACGGGCAGCGCGGCCGGGGCCCTGCGGCACGAGCTGCTCACGCAGGCCGACGGCCGCAGTACGGCCCGCGACCTCGCCTTCCGGGTCGGGCGTGGGGTCTACACCGTGACGGTCGAGATCGCCCGCATGCTCGACGAAGGGCTCCTGGTGTGCGCGGGACCGCCCGCACCCGTCGCGGTCCGTTCCCTCCCCGAGGGCGACGAACTGAGGCCCCGCAGGCCCCCGCCCGAGGAGCGGCCCCCGGCCCCGGCGAGAACCGATCTGCCCCGACGAAAACCCGGCGGCTTCTTCCGGCTCAGAAACGGGACGTCCACATGAAAAAGCCGATCAGACGCGAACAGAATTAGGGGAGTGGAATTCATGGATCACCAAGCGCTGGCGCTCGAAATGCGCGGGCTGCGCGAACAGGTCACCGGAATCACGGACACCGCGCTGGCCGCCGCGGACGGGCTGCTCATCGCCGCGGACACCGCCGACTCGATCGACCCGGAGGGCCTCGCCGCGCTCGCGGCGGCCGGCCTCGGCCTTGCCCGGCGCACCGCCGGGGCGACCGCCCGCGGCACGCTGCGCCGGACGGTGACATACGGCAGCCACGGCTGCGCCGCCTTCTACGCCGTCGGGGACACCGCCCTGATGGTCGTGCTCGGCGACGAGGGCCTGGACGTGGACCACCTGCACCGGGCGACCCAGCCGACCCTGAACCGGATCGGCTCGATCCTCACCGACAAGGCGTCCGGAAAAGCACCAGAAGGAGTCTGAAGGGATGGCGACGAAGCGTATGACCCCAGGTTTCTCCGACCAGGTGATGGGCCTGGTCAAGTCCCTTCGCACCGATGCCCCCGACTGCGTCGCGTCCGGTGTGGTCGACATGTCCACCGGCATGCTGCTGTCGTACGAGACCGTCGAGAGTCACCCGCCGGAGGTACTGGACCTCCTGGCGGGTGCGACGCTCGACCTGTTCCAGGGCCGTACGGTCGTGATGATCGAGGACGTCTTCAAGGAGCGCCGCGGGGTCAGCAGCGACAACCACTTCTTCCAGGAGATCCTCGTCAACAGCGAGAACCTCACGCACCTGTTCGTGCGGCTGGTCGAACAGCAGGACGTCGTGGCCGTCGTGGTCTGCCGCAAGTCGGTCAACGTCGGCATGCTGTTCGCCCAGGTCCGGCGGGTGGTGAAGGAGTACAGCCTCTGAGCGGACACCCGGCTGCGGGCGGTTACTCCGTCCGCAGCCCGTCCGGCCGCATCAGCCTCAGCAGCGGCGGCAGACTCAGCAGCGTCACCACGAGGACGACCCCGGCACCCACACCGGTCATCGACAGCACACTCGGCCAGTCCACGCGGACCGTCGTGCCCGTCATCTTCAGCAGGACCGCGCCCAGCGTCAGCCCCACCACCGAGGCCAGCAGCAGCCCCAGCGAGATCGGGATCGCCGTCTGCCACAGCACCGACAGACTCAGGGTGCGCCGCCGGGTGCCGAAGGCGACCAGCGCCGACAGCAGCTTCTTGCGCTCCCGCAGCTGCTCCAGCTGGGAGACCAGCAGGCTCGCCCCGATCAGCGCGAGGACACAGGCGGCGCCCACGAACAGGCCGGTGCGGATGGAGGAGTAGCGGTCGTTGCTCTCGGTGGACACCCAGGTCATGGGCTCCTCGTACGGGTTGATCCGGACGGCCGTGTTGCGGACGTGGTCGCGCGCGTCCGGCAGCGAGTCGTCCACCCGCACATAGATCTCTCCGCGCACCCCCGCGGCGGCCTGTGCCGGGAAGGCGCCCGGGGTGAGCAGGATTCCGCCGCGCCGGTAGCCCGTCGGGTCGGCGATGGACTCCGCCTGCTTGACGCCCTTCGGGACCGTCCAGGCGACCGAGGTCTGCTTCTCCGCGGCCTCGGAGATGTCGAACCAGAGCTTCTCGCCGGGCCGGGCCGTCACGTTCGACGCGTCGTCGGCGTTCTGCCTGTCGGTGTCGCCCTCGCCCGCCGCCGGCGCGACATGCGAGACGAAGATGTCGCCGTCGCGGCAGGAGGGCAGCTTGGCCACCTCACGCAGGGACGTGCAGTCGGCGACGGTCACCCGGGCCCAGTTCGCGTTCTCGCCCGAGCCGTCGTTGACGAAACCCTCGCCGAACGCGTACACCTTCCGGACGCCCTTGGTCGCGGCCAGTTCCTTCGCGGTCGCCGCGAGCGCCTTCCCCTTCGGGACAGTCACCTGCATCTGCGCCCGCGAGATGTCGTAGCCGGTGTCCTTCGTGTAGTCGCTCGAGGTGCCCGCGAACAGCATCTGCAGGGCGATCGCCCCGGCCACCGCGACCGCGATCCCGTTGACCATCCGGGCGGCCGTGCCGCTGCTCAACTGGAGCCTGCGTACGGCCAGTTGCCAGGACACCGCGCCCGCGCCCAGCCGGGCCACGACCGCCTCGACGATCCACGGCAGCAGAGCGGTCACACCGACAAGGAGCAGGATGACACCGCCGCTGACGAGGTACTGGTTGAAGTCGCCGCCGTCCCGGCCCTGTCCGACCATCGGGTACAGCATCCCGAGCCCGGCCAGCGGCAGCAGCAGCCGCCACCACAGCCGGCGTCGCGCGGGCTTCGCCGTACGCACCACGCCGAGCGGCTCGATCACCACGCCCCGCAGGGCGAGCAGCGTCACCAGCACGGCCGCCGCGGGCACCGCGACCGCGACCAGCAGGGCCAGCAGCGGCGAGGGGTTGAGATAGCTCGGGAACACGCTCTGCCCGAACACCTCGACGGAGCCCGCCACTTCGCGGCCGATCAGGAAGAACCCGGTGCCGAGCACGAGACCGAGCACCGAACCCGCCAACGCCTCGCCGGCGGCGATCCGCCGGGTCGAGCGGCCGTCGGCACCCACCAGACGCAGGGCCGCGAGCCGCCGGTCGCGCCGCTCGCCGCCGAAGCGCGCGGCCGCGGTGATGAACACGGCGACCGGCATCAGGAGCACCACGAAGACGACCAGGACCAGCAGCACCAGCACCGGGTCGGAGTCCGACTCGGTCGGGTTCGGGTTCCCGTACTTGTCGATCCGGCTGATCCCGGCGCCGTTGATGTCCTGGGCGGCGAGCCCCTCGGCCCCGCGGTAGAAGGCGAGTTCGTGGGAGCCGATCAGCCCGCTCTCGTCGATCGTCCCGGCGATCCGGTTCGGCAGCCGCTCTCGCAGCAGCTTGCCGTCCTCGGATTCCAGCAGTTTCTTCAGCGCGGGGGAGACGACCATCTCGCCGACCGCGGGGAACTTCGCGACCCCGGGCGGCAGGGGCGCCTTCGGCCCCTCGGGCTCCAGGTCCCGGCCGCGGATGTCGGTGTCCCGGAAGGTGGTCGACGCGTTCCCCGACAGCAGGGTGTTGTCGGCCTTCTTCATGTCTTGCCCGTAGTTGATGTCCGCACGGGCGTCGCCCCGTTCGTGCCGGACCGCCAGCGCGTTCGGCAGCGCGGTGGTCAGCAGCAGCAACGCCACCCCGAGCCCGACCCCGACCGCGGTCAGCAGCGCCCGGACCCACCCCTCGCGCCCGCCCGCGAAGGCGAACCGAATCCCCATGGAGAGGTCTCTCCACCACTGCCTCACGCTCATACGACCCGCTCCATGTCCCGGGACTTCCCGTCCCGTACGACGATCTCGCGGTCGGAGTAGGCGGCCACCCGTGCCTCGTGCGTGACGAGGACGACGGCCGCGTTGGTGGAGCGGGCGGCCTCGGTGAGCAGGTCCATGACACGCTCGCCGTTGAGGGAGTCGAGGGCGCCGGTGGGCTCGTCGGCGAACAGCACGCGCGGGTTGGTCACCAGGGACCGGGCCACGGCCACGCGCTGCCCCTGACCGCCTGAGACCTCACCGGGCCGCTTCTTCCTCAGGTCGTCGACCTCCAGGCGCTCCATCCAGCCCAGAGCCGCCTTCTCGGCCTCCTTGCGGGAGGTGCCGTTCAGTCGCAGCGGCAGCGCCACGTTCTCCACACAGGTCAGCTCGGGGACGAGCTGCCCGAACTGGAAGACGAACCCGAACTCGGAGCGCCGCAGAGCGCTGCGCTCGGTGTCGTTCATCGTCGCCATCTCGCGGCCGTTGTACATGATCGAGCCCGAGTCGGGCGTGACGATCCCGGCGAGACAGTGCAGCAGGGTCGACTTGCCGGACCCGGAGGGGCCCATGACGGCGACGACCTCGCCGGGGTGGATGGAGAACTGGGCGCCGTCGAGCGCGACGGTCGGACCGTAGGTCTTGCGCAGCTCGTCGGCGACGAGCAGGGAACCGGCCGGGGTCACTTGACCACCACCTCCGCGAGCTTGTCGAGACGTGCGGCGGTCAGCTCCAGCCAGCGCAGGTCTGCTTCGAGATGGAACAGGGCGTGGTCGCAGATCAGCTGGTCGGCGAGGTCACCCTTGCGCTTGCGGTCGGTGAGGATGCGCATCATCCGCAGATGCTCGGCGCGCTGGTTGTCGAGGATGTCTCCGGCGTCCCGGTGCGTGAGCAGCGCGAGGACGACCTTGGTGTACAGCGTGGACTGGAGATACGGCTCGGGCTTCTCGGGCGTGGCGAGCCACCGCTGTACGTCGGTGACCCCGGCCTCCGTGATGGCGTAGCGCTTGCGCTCGGGGCCGTCGCCGGGTTCGACCCCGTCGACCTCGACGAGGCCGTTCTTCAGCAGCCGCGACATCGTCGAGTAGACCTGGCCGTAGTGCAGTGGCCGGTCGTGACCAAACTTCTCGTCGAAGGCCCGCTTGAGGTCGTAACCGTGGCGGGGCCCGGACTCCAGGAGCCCTAGGAGGGTGTGACCGATGGACATGAGGAGGACTGTACATGCGGTGTATACCCCTCGTGTATACGCGCAGTGTGCAGTCGCGTCCGGGGCGTGTGGAGCCGCAGGTGGGGGCCGATTGTCACGGTTCTGCTACACGCGCTCAAGGGCCATGGGTGTCCCGGCCGTCCCGGGCGTCCCGGCCGTCCTTGGGTGGCCGTCCCCGGCGCGGCAGCGGGCCGGCGTCACCGGGCAGGCGGCCGGCCTCCTTCAGGGCCCTGCGCAGCAGGAACTCGATCTGCGCGTTCGCCGACCGCAGTTCGTCCCCGGCCCACCGCGCCAGCGCCTCGTACACCAGCGGGTCCAGCCTCAGCAGCACCTGCTTGCGCTGCTGAGGCCGCCGCTCGGGGGGGTCCCCCTCGAAAGGTGCCGTCACTGGTAGAGCGTCCCGGTGTTGAGGACCGGCTGCGGGGCGCGGTCGCCGCACAGCACCACCATCAGGTTGGACACCATCGCCGCCTTGCGCTCCTCGTCCAGTTCCACGATGTCCCGCTCGGTGATCCGGGCGAGCGCCTCCTCGACCATGCCGACCGCGCCCTCCACGATCTGCCGCCGGGCCGCGACGACCGCGCCGGCCTGCTGCCGCTGGAGCATCGCCGAGGCGATCTCCGGCGCGTAGGCGAGGTGGGTGAAGCGGGACTCGATGATCTGTACGCCGGCCGACTCCACGCGCGCGTGCAGCTCGGTGGCGAGCTTCTGGGTGATCTCGTCGGCGTTGCCGCGCAGCGAGAGCCCGTCCTCCTCGTGGGCGTCGTAGGGGTACTCGATGGCGATGTGCCGTACGGCCGTCTCGGTCTGGGTGGCGACGAACTTCACGAAGTTGTCGACCTCGAAGGTGGCCTGCGCGGTGTCCTCGACCTTCCACACCACGACCGCGGCCAGCTCGATCGGGTTGCCGTAGGCGTCGTTGACCTTGAGGACGGCGGTCTCGTGGTTGCGGACCCGGGTGGAGACCTTGGTCCGGGAGGTGAAGGGGTTCACCCAGCGCAGGCCGTCCTGGCGGATGGTGCCCTTGTAGCGCCCGAAGAGCTGGACGACCCGGGCCTCGCCCGGCGCCACCGTGTTCAGGCCGCGCAGCGAGATGAGCGCGGCGATCAGCACGAGGACCCCGCCGACGGCGAAGCCGGGGCTCTCCCCGCTCGCGGCGAACAGGAAGACGGCGATCAGCAGCCCGGCCAGGCCCAGCAGCAGCACGAGCGCGCCGCCGATGCTGTGCGCGGCCACCTCGCGTACGCGTGGGGCAGGCATGTCGGGTGTGTCGGCGATGGGTGCGGAGTCTTGCGCGGACATAGGGGTCCCCCGTCTAGCTCGGTTATAGCAAAGTGATAGCACTTTACCCCGTCCTGGCAACCTTGACACCCTCTCGGAGGTCTGGTTCCGAGGAGGCGGGTGCTGATTCTCACGCCCGCCCGGGACCTGATCGAAGGCGCTGTGTCATATAGACCGGTGTTAGCTTTCTGAGCTGACCTGAGCCACGAACCGGTGTGGCCGCCGATGAGGAAGCGGAGCGAGTCGACCCATGGGACGAGCGGAAGAGAGAAGAGCACGTCAGCGCGGTGGCCGCCGCGCGGCGCCGCCCACGCGCTCGTCCGGGACGCCGAGCGACGGCATCGTGACCGGCGGCAGGGCCGCGGCGCGCAGGGCGGCGCAGGGCAAGAAGGGCGCGAAAAAAGGTAAGAGCGGCATACGCCGGCTCTTCACCTGGAAGAAGATCCTCGGCACCTTCCTCGGCTTCTGCCTGCTCGGCATCGGCGCCTTCATCGTGATGTACATGATGATCTCCGTGCCCAAGGGCAACGCGAAAGCTCAGGAACAGAGCAACATCTACAAGTACAGCGACGGCTCGGTCATGGCCCGCGAGGGCGACACCAACCGCGAGATCGTCGACCTCTCCGAAGTGCCCAAGCCGGTTCAGCGCACCTTCGTCGCGGCGGAGAACAAGACCTTCTACACGGACGTCGGCATCGACCTCAAGGGCACCGCGCGCGGTCTCATCAACACCCTGTCCGGCAAGGGCAAGCAGGGTGGCTCCACGATCACCCAGCAGTACGTCAAGAACTACTACCTCGACCAGGACCAGACCGTCACGCGCAAGCTGAAGGAACTGGTCATCTCGTTGAAGGTGGACCGCACGACGTCCAAGGACAAGATCCTCGCGGGCTACATCAACACCAGCTATTACGGCCGCGGCGCCTACGGCATCCAGGCCGCCGCCCAGGACTACTACCGCGTCGACGCCCAGAAGCTCAGCGTCGCGCAAGGCGCCTATCTGGCCGCGCTGCTCCAGGCCCCGAGCCAGTACGACTGGGCGGTCGCCACGCCCACCGCCAAGAAGCTGGTTCAGGAGCGCTGGAACTACGTCCTGAACAACATGGTCGAGCAGGGCTGGCTGGACAAGACCGAGCGCGCGGGCATGAAGTTCCCGGTGCCCAAGGAGCCCAAGGCCGCCCCAGGCCTCGAGGGCCAGAAGGGCTACTTCATCAAGCTCGCCAAGCAGCAGCTCGAGAAGCAGCTGGTTGCCAAGGAGGGCATCACCCAGGACGAGGCGGAGGCCCGGGTCGAGAACTCGGGTTGGACCTTCACCCTGAACATCGACAAGAAGAAGCAGGCCCAGCTGGAGAAGGCGGTCAAGACCCAGCTGACCAGCCAGCTGAACCCGAAGAAGCGGCCGGTCGACAAGAACGTCCAGGCCGGTGCCGCCTCCGTCGACCCCAAGACGGGGAAGATCGTCGCCCTGTACGGCGGCACCGACTACACCAAGCACTTCTACAGCAACGCCAACCGCACCGACTACCAGCCCGCGTCGACCTTCAAGCCGGTCATCCTCGCCGCCGCGCTGGAGAACGGCTCCGAGACGCAGGGCGGCAAGACGATCGGCGCGAACACGATCTACGACGGCACCAGCAAGCGTCAGGTCGTCGACAGCAACGGCGACAAGGTCGGATTCGCTCCCGAGAACGAGGACGACGGGAACTACGGCAAGGTCACCGTGCAGACGGCGATGGACAAGTCCATCAACTCCGTCTTCGCGCAGATGGGCGTGGACGTAGGCATGGACAAGGTGCTGGCGACGGCCACCAAGCTCGGCATGGACACCGGCAAGCTGAGGCCGCTGCCCGCCTACACCCTGGGCACCATGGGCGCGAGCCCGATCCAGATGGCCGCTGTCTACGCCACCCTCGACAACCACGGCAAGCAGGTCACGCCGACCATCATCAAGTCGGCGGAGCAGGGCGGCACCGAGTTCCAGATGCCCGACCCGATCGGCGAGCAGGTCATCAGCCGGAAGGCCGCCGACACGGTGACCTCGGTGCTGACCGGTGTGGTCGACGACGGTACGGCCAAGAAGGCCGTCCAGCAGAACCCCGCACGTGACGGCCGCAAGGTCGCCGGCAAGACGGGTACCTCCGACGACAACAAGTCGGCCTGGTTCACCGGCTACACCCCGGACCTGGTCACCTCGGTCGGTCTGTTCGGCGAGGACTACAAGACCCACGGGCAGAGCAAGCTGTACAACACGGCCGGCCTCGACCGCGTCAACGGCGGTGGCTTCCCGGCGCAGATCTGGGCGGCGTACACCTTCGGCGTCGCGGCCGAGAACACCAAGTTCGACCTCGACACCGACCAGGGCGCCGCGGTCCAGCCGACGTGGACACCGAAGCCCTCGGTGACCCCGTCGGAGACTCCCTCGGAGACGCCCTCGGAGACCCCGTCGGAGACTCCCTCGGAGACGCCGTCGGAAACCCCGTCGGAAACCCCGTCGGAGACGCCGTCGCCGAGCGCGCCGACCGGTGAGCAGAGCACTCCCGTCGAGACGTCGACCTCACCACTGAACCCGTTCGACCCGAACGACGACCAGTAGCGAACGAGAGAGGGCGCCCGGTGATCACCGGGCGCCCTCTCTCGTTTCCTAGCTCCTGTTGAGCTCGAACCACACCACCTTGCCGGTGCTGAGCCGGGTCGCTCCCCACCGCCGGGCCAGCCGGTTGACGAGGTACAGGCCCCGGCCGCCCTCGTCGGTGGCCCGCGCCTGCCGCAGCCGCGGCAGTTGCGGCACGTCGTCCCCGACCTCGCACCGCAGCACATCCGTGCGCAACAACCGAAGCGTCACCGGCCGCGTCGCGTACCGGACCGCGTTGGTCACGACCTCACTGACCAGCAGCTCGACGGAGTCGGTCATGTCCTCCATGCCCCAGCGGGACAACGCCCGCCGCGCGAGCCGCCGCGCACGGCCCGGGGCCGCGTCCTCCGGCTCCAGGAACCAGTACGCCACATCGCTGGGCGCGATCCCGTCGAAGCGGGCCGCGAGCAGCGCGATGTCGTCGTCCCGGTCGCCAGGACCGAGCATGTCCAGCACCTCGTCGCACAGTGCCTCCAGCGGCGGCGGATGATCCGGCCCGGTGAGCTGCGCGGTGGCGGCGAGCTTCTCGCGCAGCTGCTCTATCCCGGTCCACACGTCCCGCAGCCGGGACTCGACGAGCCCGTCGGTGTACAGCAGCAGCGTCGCCCCGGCCGGCGCGTCCAGCTCCACGGCCTCGAAGTCCACGCCCCCGACACCGATCGGCGCGCCCGGCGGCACCCGGAGCACCTCGGCCCGGCCGCCCAGATGCAGCAGCACCGGCGGCGGATGACCGGCGTTGGCGATGGTGATCCGGTGCGACACCGGGTCGTACACGGCGTAGAGGCAGGTCGCCATGCGGTCCGTACCGAGCCGCTGGGCCTGCTCGTCGAGGTGGTGCAGCACCTCCTGCGGGGGCAGGTCGAGCCCGGCGAGCGTCTGCGCGGTCGTCCGCAGCTGGCCCATGATCGCCGCGGACGTCATGGAGTGCCCCATCACGTCACCCACGACCAGCGCGACCCGGCTGCCGGGCAGCGGGATCGCGTCGTACCAGTCACCGCCCACCCGGGCCGTCTCGGCGGCCGGCAGATAGCGCGAGGCCAGCCGTACGCCGGTCGGCCGCGGGAGCGTCTCGGGCAGCATGGTGCGCTGCAGCTCGTCGGCGATGTACGCCTCACGGCCGTACAGGACCGCCTTGTCGATGCCCAGCGCGCTGTGCGTGGCCAGCTGGGCGGCGACGAGCAGGTCGTCCGGGTCGAAGGGGATCCGGTCGGGGCGGCGCAGGAACAGGGCGGCGCCGATGACCCGCCGCCGGCCGCGCAGCGGGGCGAGAATCGCCCGCCGACCGGTCGGTACGGCGAACTCGCAGCCTTCGCCGAGCAGTTCCGGCAGCGCCGCATGGGCCGCGGGGGTGTCCGTGAAGACCGGCCGCACCCCGCGCAGCACCTCGGCGAGCGCGCTGCCCGGCTGCACCTCGCACAGTTCGGTGCCGAGCGCGTCCAGCTCGGTCGGATTCTCCGGCACCGGCACCGGCAGGATGCCGTCCTCCAGGTCCCGCTCCTGCTGCGGGATGCGGTCGCTGCGCCGCAGCCGCAGCACGAGGGGGCCGGTGGGCCGCTCGTCGCCGACGGGCAGCGGATCGCGCAGATAGACGAGGATCGCGTCCGAGAAGGTCGGCACGGTCGCCCGGCACAGACCCATCACGATCTCGTCCAGGTCGATGCCGCGGGCGATCCGACGGGTCGCCGCGCCCACGAAGCGCAGCCGGTCGCCGTCGCGCCGCATGGGCGTGGGCCGGCCCGGGGCCAGCCCCTGCCCGGTACGGCGTTCGTCACCGCTCGGGAGCGGCCGCTCGTCCCCACCGCCCGGCTGGACCGGCACCCCCTCGGGGACGGGCCTCGGGCGGTGCGTGTCCGGCTCCGCGGCGGCCGGCTGGGAGTGCTCGGGGCCGGTACCGGCCGGGTTCATGCCCATGTCCTTGTGGTTGCCGGTCCTGCCGGTCGTGCCGCTGCCTGCCTGGACGACGGGTGCCGCCTCCGGAGCGGAGTCACCGGAGCGCGCCTGGACCGGTAGAACGGTCGGTGCCTCGACGCCCTGGGCGGGCGGTGGCGCCGGGGAACGCAGGAGCGCCCCGCGGGGGTCCGTGGGGTCGACGCCCGGCTGGGGGCGTTCGAAGGAGGTCGGGTGCTCCGTCACGCGTGTCGAATCCGTCCGTCCGGGGCTGCGCGCCGTACGCGCAGTGGGTCCCGCCGAAATCCCGATACCCGGAATACGTGTCCCAGGAACGGAATTCCCGTGTGGTCAGGGGCTGTTCCTGCGTTTTTGGTCAACCTTCCGAGGTCCGTACCGGTGTTGCCCTCGTACCCCACGCTCACGTCCTGCCGCCCCTCGGTGACGATCGGTCAAGCCCAGTGCCCGCTCCGGTAGTTGCCACTGCGCACTCTTGCGGAGGACGATCCTACGTTTGCAGCCCGGGGGCGCATCAAGGGTCTCATGAGGACAAGTGCGCGGGAGTACGGTCCCAGTCTTCCGGAAGGAGCGGGACAGTCCAGGACGGATCGGGCCGCCAGTCGGGCCAGCCGTCCGAGAACGGCGGGCCCCAGGCGCGGATCACCTCCACCGCGGAGCGCCCCGCCGACCTGACCTGTTCGGCCAGGTCCGGGCCCATCAGCCCGTCCCGCTGGGCCTGCGCGAACTCGTCCTCGTCCCGCCACTGCCAACTGCGGTCCGGATCCACGGTGATGTCCAGGAAGTGGTCCTCGGAATCCACACCCCCGGCCCAGCGCGCCAGCGGCTCCTCGAGGTTCACGTACCAGTTCTTGAACCGCCAGCCCGGCTCCCAGAACAGCCACACCGACCACGGCAGTCCCGGCCGCGCCAGCTTCAGCACCCCGGTGCCGAACCAGCGGTCCCGCTGCACGGCACGCGGCTTGGTGTAACGGGACTCCAACGGCTCGGCGTGCACCGGCGTCCCGTCGGCCAGCACCGGCCGCACACACTCGGTGCCCGGCGCCAGCCACACGGCGAGCAGGTCCTCGTCGTCGCGAACGACGGTGACCGGGCGGGCGATGTGGAAGTGCGCGCCCGCGTTCTCCCGGTAGCGCCACAGGATGTGACTCCCCGGCTCCCAGAAGTGCGCCGACGTACCTGCTTCCACCGCTCTCACCGCTCCACCGTCTGCCATGCACAGATATTAGGTGCCATAGGCATACGACGCTGCGGTGCGCGTCACGGTTCACGCCGACGGCGGGAAAGGTTACGGCCGTGTCATCCGCAGGACATCCAGCGCCTCGTCGAGCTGCTGCTCCGTCAGGTCGCCGCGCTCGACGTACCCGCTCTCCACCACGACCTGCCGGATCGTCTTCCGCTCGGCCAGGGCCTTCTTGGCGACCTTCGCGGCCTCCTCGTACCCGATGTACTTGTTGAGCGGGGTGACGACGGAGGGCGAGGACTCGGCGTACTTCCGGGCCCGTTCGCGGTGGGCCACGATGCCGTCGACGGTCCGGTCGGCGAGCAGCCGGGAGACGTTGGCGAGCAGCCGGACCGACTCCAGGACGTTCTTCGCGATGACCGGCAGCATGACGTTGAGCTCGAAGTTGCCGGCCGCGCCGGCGGTCGCGACGGTCGCGTCGTTGCCGATCACCTGGGCGGCGACCATCAGAACGGCCTCCGGGATCACGGGGTTGACCTTGCCGGGCATGATCGACGAACCGGGCTGGAGGTCGGGCAGGGAGATCTCCGCGAGGCCGGTCATGGGCCCGGAGGACATCCACCGCAGATCGTTCGCGATCTTCGTCAGGCCGACCGCGATGGTCCTGAGCTGCCCGCTGGTCTCGACGATGCCGTCCCGGGCACCCTGCGCCTCGAAGTGGTCCCGCGCCTCGGTGAGCGGCAGCCCGGTGGTGCGGGCGACCTCCTCGATGACGGCGGCGGAGAAACCGGGCGGGGTGTTGATGCCGGTGCCGACGGCGGTACCGCCGAGCGGCAGTTCGGCGAGCCGGGGAAGAGAGGCCCGCAGCCGCTCGATCCCGTAGCGCACCTGTGCCGCGTATCCGCCGAACTCCTGACCCAGCGTCACCGGGGTGGCGTCCATGAGATGGGTCCGCCCGGACTTCACGACGTCGGCGAACTCCTCGGACTTGCGGGTGAGGGCGTCGGCGAGGTGCTGGAGCGCGGGGATCAGGTCCCGGGTGACGGCGGCGGTGGCGGCGATGTGGATGGAGGAGGGAAAGACGTCGTTGGACGACTGGGAGGCGTTGACGTGGTCGTTGGGGTGCACGTCACGGCCGAGCCGCTCGGTCGCCAGCGTCGCGATGACCTCGTTGGTGTTCATGTTGGACGAGGTGCCGGACCCGGTCTGGAAGACGTCGACGGGGAAGTGCGCGTCCCAGTCACCGCGGGCCACCTCGTCGGCCGCCTCCTGGATGGCCTCCGCGATGTCCTTGTCGAGCACGTTCAGCCGCGCGTTCACCGTCGCGGCCGCCCCCTTGATCCGGGCCAGCGCCTCGATGTGCGCCCGCTCGATCCGCTGCCCGGAGATCGGGAAGTTCTCGACCGCCCGCTGGGTCTGGGCCCGCCACCTGGCGTCCACCGGGACCCGGACCTCGCCCATGGAGTCGTGCTCGATACGAAACGCCTGTTCCTGCTGCTCGTCGGCCACTGCCGATCACCTCCGTCTTGGACAGCGTCTGCCCCCGTGGCACCTATTCCTGCCGCACCCACCGGTCCGGAAACCGCCGCAGGCCCACCTAAGGCGCGTCACCGAGCGCGCGGACACCACCGGAACCCAGCGGCTACCCGCACCCGACCCACCCATCACCACCCGGCACGTCCCCGACGCCCGCCGTCCGGCGGACTCTGAGCGCAGCCGTTGCTCTTGCCCGCCGGCCGGGCCGGTTCAGTTCCACCCGGTCAGGCCGAACCGGGGCGGGGCGCAGGTCCGGTGGGGTGGAGGGGGCGCAATCCATCCCTGGCGTCCTGCGGGAGCTGCGCTCGCTGCGGCGCTCGCAGGGGGATGCTGAGGGGCCGGGCCGGCCGGGCCGGGCTTTGGAAGGAGCCGTTGCCCGTGTGCTCGCTCGGCGGCACCGCTCAGCCCGTTCGGCGACGGGGCGACGCCGTTGCACCGAACGGGGCGTGGGCGCAGGCGCGGGGGGTTCGAGGGGCGTCGTCCCTCCCCGCCGCCCGCGGCAGCCCCCGGCGGGGTCGAAGGGGCGGCTGCCCCTGGGGATGGGACGGGTAGGGGCGGCGGGGGCGAGAACCCTCCCCGCCGCCGCCGAAGGGCGCTACGCCAGGCCAGGTCCGCGCACCGGGATCGTCGTGAACGTCGGTGCGGGTGCCGGGTCCTGGAAGAAGTCGTTGCCCTTGTCGTCGACCACGATGAACGCAGGGAAGTCCTCGACCTCGATCTTCCAGACCGCCTCCATGCCGAGCTCCTCGTACTCGACGACCTCGACCTTCTTGATGCAGTCCTGGGCGAGCCGGGCGGCCGGGCCGCCGATGGAGCCGAGGTAGAAGCCGCCGTGCGTGCCGCACGCGTCGGTGACTTGCTTGCTGCGGTTGCCCTTGGCCAGCATCACCTTGGAGCCGCCCGCCGCCTGGAACTGCTCGACGTAGGAGTCCATGCGGCCGGCCGTCGTCGGGCCGAAGGAACCGGACGCATAGCCCGCGGGCGTCTTCGCCGGACCCGCGTAGTACACCGGGTGGTCCTTCAGGTACTGCGGCATCTCCTCACCCGCGTCCAGCCGCTCCTTGATCTTGGCGTGCGCGATGTCACGGGCCACGACCAGCGGGCCGGTGAGCGAAAGCCGCGTCTTCACCGGGTACTTGGTGAGCTCGGCGAGGATCGAGTCCATCGGCTGGTTGAGGTCGATCTTGACGACGTCACCGTCGGACTCGAGGTGCTCGTCCGTCGTCTCCGGCAGGAACCGCGCCGGGTCCGTCTCCAACTGCTCCAGGAAGACGCCCTCGGCAGTGATCTTCGCGACGGCCTGGCGGTCGGCCGAGCAGGACACGGCGATGGCGACCGGGCAGGAGGCGCCGTGCCGGGGGAGGCGGACCACGCGGACGTCGTGGCAGAAGTATTTGCCGCCGAACTGCGCCCCGATCCCGATCTTCTGCGTCAGCTCGAAGACCTTCTCCTCCAGCTCCTTGTCCCGGAAGCCGTGGCCCAGCTCGGAGCCTTCCGCCGGGATCTCGTCCAGGTA
This sequence comes from Streptomyces sp. NPDC024687, assembly GCF_055559055.1. Lineage (NCBI taxonomy): Bacteria > Bacillati > Actinomycetota > Actinomycetes > Kitasatosporales > Streptomycetaceae > Streptomyces > Streptomyces sp. NPDC024687. The sequence continues at coordinate 316,483 of NZ_JBVHLJ010000003.1, forward strand.
GTGCGCGGAGGCGTACTTCGCGGTCTTCAGCGCGTACTCGGCCGACGTACCGCCCACGACGATCGCCAGGTGGTACGGCGGACAGGCGGCCGTACCGAGCGAACGGATCTTCTCCTCCAGGAACTTCATCATGGAGGCCTCGTTCAGGACGGCCTTCGTCTCCTGGTACAGGAACGACTTGTTGGCCGAGCCGCCGCCCTTCGCCATGAACAGGAACTTGTACGCGCCGCCGTCGGTGGCGTACAGCTCGATCTGCGCGGGGAGGTTGGAGCCGGTGTTCTTCTCGTCCCACATGGTCAGCGGGGCCATCTGCGAGTAGCGCAGGTTGAGGTTCAGGTACGCGTCGTAGATGCCCTTCGACAGGGCCGCCTCGTCACCGCCCTCCGTGAGGACGTTCTGTCCGCGCTTGCCCATGACGATCGCCGTGCCGGTGTCCTGGCACATCGGCAGGACGCCCGCCGCCGCGATGTTCGCGTTCTTCAGCAGGTCCAGCGCCACGAACTTGTCGTTGCTCGACGCCTCGGGGTCGTCGATGATCCGCCGCAGCTGGGCGAGGTGCGCGGGCCGCAGGTAGTGCTGGATGTCGTGGATGGCCTCGGCGGCGAGCTTGCGCAGCGCCTCCGGCTCCACCTTGAGGAAGGTCCGCCCGTCGGCCTCGAAGGTGGAGACACCCTCGGAGGTCACCAGCCGGTAGGGGGTGGTGTCCTCTCCCATGGGGAGCAGATCGGTGTACGCGAACTCAGGCATCTCAGCCCATTCCTCACTCTGCGGGTCGACCACCCGCCTCCGTCGGCGGGCCCCACCAGCCTAGAACCTGTCCAGGGACGGAAGTTTGTGAGGTAAGGCTCAGTGAGGTCCCGTGCGCAGGCCAAGAGTTGTCCACAGGGGTAGTCGCGATCTATCGCGTTTGGGTACGCTGCTGTCGTGGACCTTCAGAAGCCCGACCTTGCCCGGCACGCGGGCCCCGCACCCTCGGGCCCCGCGCCCTCTGGCCCCGCACCCGCGGTGGCCGACCTGCGTGCCTCGGACGCCGACCGCGACCGTGTCGCCGACATGCTGCGCGAGGCCCTCGCCGAGGGCCGCCTCAGCGCGGACGAGCACGCCGAGCGGGTCGAGGGGGTGCTGAGCGCCAAGACGGTGGGCGAGCTGGAGGTCTTCATACGGGACCTGCCGGCGGCCCATGGGCGCCGTACCGCCCCCGCCTGGTCCCCGGCCCCCAACCGTCCGACCGACGCGATTCCCCCGGACCCGGACGACAACGTGGTGGCGGTCTTCAGCGCCGCCGTCCGCAAGGGCCGCTGGCGCGCGGGCCGCCGTATCCACGCCTACGCGATCTTCGGCAGTGTCGAGATAGACCTCAGCGAGGCGATCTTCGAGTACCGCCAGGTCGTCATCAAGGCGTTCTCGCTCTGCGGCAGTGTCGAGGTGCGGGTCCCCGAGAACATCTCGCTGCGCGGCACGGGGGTCGGTGTCCTCGGTGACTTCCAGGTGGACACCCTGGACTCGGCCGAGCCGGACGCGCCCGTGGTGTACGTCGACGGCTGGGCCGTCCTCGGCAGTGTCGACGCGAAGCCGAAGCGGGGCAAGCTCGTCGCGGACATCCTCGATCGGGTTCAGCGCGCGGTCGATCGCAAGGTCGACAAGAGTTTGCGCAAACACCTGGATCGTTGACGCTTGTGAATCGGGGTGCGTCCGCAGCGGAAGGATCCGTCCGAGGGTGGCTCCCGGAGGCGCACGCGACCCCCCGGGATCCAGCGGTTCGGGACTCAGTGCATAGGCGCGCGTACAGCGGGTAGGGCTTGCTCCATCGTCTCTCGCTCGCGAAGCCGTCGTCAGGAGTAGACCGTGCTGCAACCGCCGCATTCGTCCCTGCAGGTAGCTGCCGTTCCTGCCCAGCGGGTGCCAGTGCGGGACAGGGACCAAGACGCTCCATGGCACACCGAGGCGGTGTGCCGGCGCGACGAGGCCGGCCTGTTCTTCGCCCCGTCCAAGGAACCCACTGCCGCCAGGCTTTCCCGCGAGGAGGCCGCCAAGCGCGTCTGTGCCCGCTGTCCGGTCATGGTCGAGTGCCGCGAACACGCCCTGCTCCAGCCCGAGCCCTACGGCGTCTGGGGCGGCCTCACCGCAGCGGAACGCCGGGTCGTGCTGGCCCGCAGGCGTCGCCGCGACATGGAACTGAAGAACGCGGCGCGGGCGGCCCGCATAGCCCAGGCGGGCTGAGTACTCGCGCAAGAAGGCGCCCCCACCGCACCGGGGGCGCCTTCTTGATCAACGGCGAGTGGACTCACCTGGGGGCGCGGGGCGGTATCGATGTGCGGCTCCGCCGCGTGGGCGCGACAAGCCACGACGCACCCGCAGCCGCCAACGCCGCACAGCCCCCGGGCTATTTGGCGCGATCGAAATCAATCGCGCTGTAGGCCCGCAGCTTGCTCAGCCGATGCTCCGAGTCGATCCGCCGAACCGTCCCCGACTTCGACCGCATCACGATCGAGTCGGTCGTGGCAGTCTCCGAGCGATACCGGACGCCCCGGAGCAGCTCCCCGTCGGTGATGCCCGTGGCCACGAAGAACACGTTCTCCCCGGACACCAGGTCGTCGGTCGTCAGCACCCGGTCCAGATCGTGCCCGGCGTCGATCGCCCGCGCCCGCTCCTCGTCGTCCTTCGGCCACAGCTTGCCCTGGATCGTCCCGCCGAGGCACTTCACGGCGCAGGCCGAGATGATCCCCTCGGGCGTACCGCCGATGCCCAGCAGCATGTCAACGCCGGTGCCCTCGCGCAGCGCGTAGATCGAGCCCGCCACGTCACCGTCGGAGATCAGTTTGATCCGCGCTCCGGCCTCCCGGATCTCCTTGATGATCCCATCGTGCCGGGGCCGGTCGAGGACGACCACGGTCACGTCCTCCGGAGTGACCCGCTTGGCCTTGGCGACCCGCCGGATGTTCACGGAGACCGGCGCGTCGATGTCGACGAAGTCCGCGGCCTCCGGGCCTGTGACCAGCTTGTCCATGTAGAACACGGCGGACGGGTCGAACATCGACCCCCGGTCGGCCGCGGCCAGGACCGCGATCGCGTTCGGCATGCCCTTGGCGTTCAGCGTCGTTCCGTCGATCGGGTCGACGGCGATGTCGCACTCGGGCCCGGTCCCGTCGCCCACGCGCTCCCCGTTGAAGAGCATCGGGGCCTCGTCCTTCTCGCCCTCGCCGATGACGACCACGCCGTTCATCGACACGGTGGAGACGAGGGCTCGCATGGCGCGCACCGCGGCGCCGTCGGCGCCGTTCTTGTCGCCCCGGCCGACCCAGCGGCCCGCGGCCATCGCGGCGGCTTCGGTCACCCGGACGAGTTCCAGGGCGAGGTTGCGGTCGGGGGCCTCGGAGGGGACTTCGAGTTCGGACGGCAGATGATGATGCTCGGTCATCGGAGCGCACCTTTCTGATACGACGACGGCCGGATGAGGGTTCGACCGTCGACTCTATCCCCAGTCCGACAAAATGAGCAGGGGACCCCACGGATGAGCGGACTGGGCACCTGCGACGATAGGGGGCGTGGCAGGTTCGAACGGCAAGCAGAAGACGGTCCGGGACATGATTCTCTCCCTGGGCCTGATCGGGATCGCGGCGGCGGTCATCTACGTGTTCATTCCGCACGACGAATCCGCTCCCGACATCAAGACGGTCGACTACCGCGTCGAGCTGCTCACGGCCCGCCGCGCGGCCTCCTACCCGGTCGCCGCGCCCGAGGGCCTGCCGGCCGGCTGGAAGGCGACCTCGGTGCGCTTCCGGGGCGACGAGTTCGACGCCTGGCACCTGGGCTTCCAGGCCCCCGGTGATCAGTACGTGCAGATCGAGCAGTCGACTCAGAAGCCGTCCGCGTTCATCGACGAGGCGAGCCAGGGCGCCGAGGCGACGAAGCAGACCCAGAAGATCGCGGGCCGGACCTGGACGCGCTACACGGGCGGCCGTTACGACGCCCTCGTGCACCAGGGCGACGGGGCGACGACGGTGGTAGCGGGCACGGGATCGCTCACCCAGCTGACCGAGATGGCGAAGTCCCTCGAGATGGCGTGAACCGCACGAGAGGGGCCCGGCCGCTCGGCGGCCGGGCCCCTCTCGTCGTGTGTCAGCCGTCTCAGACGGTGGTGACGACCTCGTCGTACGCCAGGCGCGGGGAGCGCGGGAACCAGGCGTCGGCGCCCGGCTTGCCGATGTTGACGACCATCAGCGGGGTGTGGTCGTCGTCCAGGAACTCCTTGCGGACACCTTCGAAGTCCACACCGGTCATCGGGCCGGCGGCGAGGCCCGCGGCACGGACGCCGATGATGAAGTACGCGGCCTGCAGGGCGGCGTTCAGCCCTGCGGCACCCTCGCGGGCGGGGCGCTCGCTGAAGAAGACGTCCTTGGCCTGCGGGAAGTGCGGGAAGAGCTCCGGCAGCTCCTGGTGGAACTCGTTGTCCGCGGAGAGGATCGCGACCAGCGGGGCGGTGGCGGTCTTCGGCTGGTTGCCCTCGGCCATGTGCTGGACCAGGCGCTCGCGGGCCTCGGCGGAGCGGACCAGGGTGATGCGCAGCGGGCTCTGGTTGAAGGCGGTCGGGCCGTACTTGACCAGGTCGTAGATCGCCTGGACCTGCTCGTCGGTCACCGGCTCGTCGGTGAAGGTGTTCGCGGTGCGGGCCTCGCGGAACAGCAGGTCCTGGGCGGCGGGGTCAAGAACGAGAGACATGGAGAAACCTTCTCAAGAGGTACGTGGGCCCCGGAAACGGACCGTGGACCGGTTGACGTCTCCGACCGTACGCCAATGAAGTTCAACCTTCAATCAAACTCGGGGTGTGGTGATCCGCTTCACAGACACCAGCTCTTCCGCCCGCGGCTACTCGGAGTCGCTCTCGCCGTCTTCCGACTCCTCGGCCAGTGCCGCGTCCAGCCGGGCCCGCGCCCCGTCCAGCCACCGCCGGCACACCTTGGCCAGCTCCTCGCCGCGCTCCCAGAGCGCGAGGGACTCCTCCAGCGTCGTACCGCCCGCCTCCAGCCGCCGTACGACCTCGATCAGCTCGTCCCGCGCCTGCTCGTACCCGAGCGCCTCTTCCGCCACCTTGCTGGTCATCCGCCCACCCTACGCATCGACTCGGACAGTGAACTCACCCTCGGCGACCCGCGCCCGCAGGGGCTCCGCCGCCGTCACCTCGTCGGGTGCCCGCACCACGTGCCCGTCGGACTTCTGCAGCACGGCGTACCCGCGCCGGAGGGTCGCGGCGGGGGAGAGGGCCACCACGCGCGCGTGGGTGTGCGTCAGCTCGGAGTCCGCGCGGTCCAGCAGATGACCCAGGGTGCGGCGGCCGCGGTCGGCGAGGGCGGCCACATGGTCGGCGCGCTCGTCGATCATCCGGTGCGGATCCTCTATCGACGGCCGCGCGAGCGCCTGAGCGAGGCCCCGCTCCTCCCGCTGGAGGAAGGACTCGACACACCGCCGGGCACGGTCCCGCAGCGCGCGGACCCGCTCGTACTCCTCGCCGACATCCGGTACGACCTTCTTGGCCGCGTCCGTCGGCGTGGAGGCCCGCAGGTCGGCGACGTAGTCCAGCAGCGGGGTGTCCGGTTCGTGCCCGATCGCCGACACCACCGGCGTACGGCAGGAGGCGACCGCCCGCACCAACTGCTCGTCGGAGAACGGCAGCAGATCCTCCACGCTGCCCCCGCCGCGCGCCACGATGATCACGTCCACGTCGTCCAGCGCGTCGAGTTCCTTGACCGCCTGCACGACCTGCGGGACGGCATGCACCCCCTGCACCGGCACGTTGCGCACCTCGAAGCGGACGGCCGGCCAGCGGTGCCTCGCGTTCTCCAGGACGTCCCGCTCGGCGGCCGAGGCGCGCCCGCAGACCAGCCCGACGAGCTGCGGCAGGAACGGCAGCGGCTTCTTGCGCTCCTGCGCGAACAGCCCCTCCGCGGCGAGGGACTTCTTCAGCTGCTCAAGGCGCGCCAGCAGCTCACCGACGCCGACCGGCCTTATCTCGGCGGCCCGCAGCGAGAGCTGTCCCCGCGGCGCGTACCACTCCGGCTTCGCCAGCACGACGACCCGGGCACCCTCGCCGACGACATCGGCGACGTCGTCGAAGACCTGGCGGAAACAGGTCACGCTCACCGAGATGTCGTACGACGGATCGCGCAGCGTGAGGAACACCACGCCCGCGCCCGGGCGCCGGGAGAGCTGGGTGATCTGCCCCTCGACCCACACGGCGCCGAGACGGTCGATCCAGCCGCCGATGAGGCGCGACACCTCGCCGACGGGCAGAGGCGTTTCGGGGGTCGAGTTCACAGCCATGCCGCGAGCGTAACGGCCGGGTACGACAACGCACCGTCACCGGCGGCGAACTACCGGCTGCGCTGGGCTACCAGCACCCCGAGCCCGACCAGCAACCACACCGTGCCCACCACCTGCGCCGCCCCCGACGCCTCCACGATCACCGCCATGGTGATCACCGCCCCCACGACCGGCACCAGCACATGCCGCCACCAGACCACCGGGCCGCCGCGCCTCCGGATCGCGAACCAGCCCGGCACGCTCGCGTGCAGCAGCGTGAAGGCCGTCAGGGCGCCGATGTCGACCACGGACACCAGGTGGTCCATGCCGTCGTCCCGGCGGGCCGCCCACACCGCCGCGACCAGGGTGACGCCGGCCGCGCACAGCAGGGCCACACGCGGGACGCCGGAGTCCGTCTTCGCCAGCACGCGCGGCAGGCGCCGGTCGCGGCCCATCGCGAACAGCAGCCGCCCGGCCGCCGCCTGGCCCGCCAGCGCCGCGAAGGCCGCGCCGATCGCCTTGCTGACGGCCACCAGGTCGTGCAGCCAGGCGCGACCGCACCGTGCGACTTGGCGTCCAGGGTGCCGTAGACGCCGACGGGGGCCATGGGAGCGATGATCAGCAGCCCGTAGACGACGAGGTCCCGAAAGCCCGGGCTGCGCCGCAGGCCGCCGTGCTCCTCCTCGGCCGTACGGTCCGCCGTACCCGTACCGGACATCGCGCCTCCGCCTGTGCCTCGCCCGTCCCGCCCTCCTGCTCCGTTTTCCAAGGAAGGTCACGGGCACGCGATCTTCGACCGGCCGAACGCGGCCTTACGATGGGACGCATGACCGCTTCGCCTGGCCGCCGTGTCCTGCTCGCCGCCCCCCGTGGTTACTGCGCGGGTGTGGACCGCGCCGTGATCGCCGTCGAGAAAGCCCTGGAGCAGTACGGCGCTCCGGTGTACGTCCGGCACGAGATCGTCCACAACAAGTACGTCGTACAGACCCTGGAGAAGAAGGGCGCCATCTTCGTCGAGCGCACGGAGGAGGTCCCGCCGGGCAACATCGTCATGTTCTCGGCGCACGGCGTCGCGCCCGTCGTCCACGAGGAGGCCGCGCGCGGCAAGCTCGCCACCATCGACGCGACCTGCCCGCTGGTCACCAAGGTCCACAAGGAAGCCGTCCGGTTCGCGAACGAGGACTACGACATCCTCCTGATCGGGCACGAGGGCCACGAGGAGGTCATCGGCACCTCCGGCGAGGCCCCCGACCACATCACCCTCGTCGACGGCCCCTCGGACGTCGCCAAGGTCGAGGTCCGCGACGAGTCGAAGGTCGTCTGGCTCTCCCAGACCACGCTCTCCGTCGACGAGACCATGGAGACCGTCGACGCCCTCAAGGAGAAGTTCCCCCAGCTCATCTCCCCGCCCAGCGACGACATCTGCTACGCCACGCAGAACCGCCAGCTCGCGGTCAAGCAGATGGGTGCCGAGGCCGAGCTCGTCATCGTGGTCGGTTCTCGCAACTCCTCCAACTCCAAGCGGCTCGTCGAGGTCGCCAAGCTGGCCGGCTCGCGCGAGGCCTACCTCGTGGACTACGCGAGCGAGATCGACGAGGCCTGGCTGGAGGGCGTGACCACGGTCGGTGTGACCTCCGGTGCCTCGGTGCCGGAGGTGCTTGTCGAGGAGGTCCTGGAGTGGCTGTCGCAGCGCGGCTACGGCGACGTGGAACTCGTGAAGGCGGCCGAGGAGTCCATCACCTTCTCCCTGCCGAAGGAACTGCGTCGGGACCTGCGCGAGGAGGCCGCGGCGCTGGTCGCGGAGCGCAAGGGGACCTCACAGGCGTGACCGTCAGTCGTCCGTCGTAACGTAGGGCCATGCAGATCTTCGGCTTGGACATCGGCGGATCCGGGATCAAGGGCGCCCCTGTGGACCTGGACAAGGGCGACCTCGCCCAGGAGCGTCACAAGGTGCTCACCCCGCACCCGGCAACGCCCGACGGCGTGGCCGACGGGGTGAAGCAGATCGTGGACCACTTCGGGTGGACCGGCCCGGTGGGGCTGACCTTCCCGGGCGTGGTCACCGGCGGATCCCACATCCGTACGGCGGCCAATGTCGACAAGAGCTGGATCGACACCGACGCGCGCGCGTTGTTCAGCGACCGGCTCGGCGGGCTGCCGGTGACCGTGGTCAACGACGCGGACGCGGCGGGCGTCGCCGAGATGAGCTTCGGCGCGGGCAAGGACCGCAAGGGCACCGTCATCCTGCTCACCCTGGGCACCGGCATCGGCAGCGCGGTCTTCGTCGACGGCGTCCTCGTCCCCAACACCGAGCTGGGCCACCTCGAACTGCACGGCCACGACGCCGAGACGAAGGCCTCCAGCAAGGCCCGCGAGGTCGAGGAACTCACCTGGGAGCACTGGGCCCACCGCGTACAGAAGTACCTCGCCCACGTCGAAATGCTCTTCTCGCCCGAGCTGTTCATCATCGGCGGCGGCGTCAGCCGCAAGTCCCAGAAGTTCCTGCCCCACATCGAGGGCATCAAGGCCGAGATCGTCCCGGCCCAGCTGCAGAACAACGCGGGGATCGTGGGGGCGGCGATGCGGGCGGTGCAGGAGTAAGGGGGCCCGCCCCCGGCTGAGCCGGCGCCTCCTGTGGACCGGCACGGTGCGGTCGGCTGTCGGTACCGAGTGACCGGCAGTCAGGGGCCTCGGGCCGAGGGCATCCCGAGAGCCCCGCGCGTCGCCGGTGCCGCCCCGGCGTCAGGGCGAGCGGTCGCGTACCAGGTGGATCCTGTGGACCGGCGCGGTGTGGTCGGCGGCTGGCTGTCGGCACCGAGTGACCGGCAGGCAGGGGCCTCGGGCCGGGCCATCCCGAGAGCCCCACGCGTCGCCGGTGCCGCCCCCGGCTGTGCCGCCCGAGTCGGCCGCCCCGGAGTGGTTCCTCGCACCCTCGGCCCCAGTCGGCGCGTCAGCGTGAGCGGTCGCGTACCAGGTGGATCCTGCGGGCCAGTGCGATGAGGCCGGCGGCCAGGGTGCCGGCGTAGAGCCAGCCGGCCTGGGTGGCCAGGGCGGTGAACAGGCCCATCAGGCGTCCCGAGGTGCCGCCGCCGCTGTCGGCGACCGGGACGAGCCCCACGGCGAAGGCGATCGGGACGACGATCGGAGCGGTCAGCAGGTCGCCCCGGCGCAACCAGACCGACGTCAGCACACTGACCGGCACGAACAGGAAGCCGTACGTCGTGAGCGACGAGCCGAACAACAGGGAGACGAGGCAGCCCAGCACGAACATCAGCGCGCAGCAGAACAGGCCGGCACCGAGCCCGGTGAGCCGGGGATTCGGCAGCCGCCGCAGCCGCCGCAGCGTCCGGACCACCGGCGGCGTGGGTCTGCGGACCACCGGTGGCCGTCGCTCGCCGCGGGCCTGCGCGGGCAGCGGCGCTCCTTGGGCCGGTCGTCGCGTTCCGTTGTGCGGGGGTCGTGTCCTGTGTTGCTCCACTGGACCAACCTAGGTCTGTTTATGTGCGGAATCGCTCGTCGGACACGCCGTGGGAAAGACCTTGGCCATGCGTTCGAGAGGGCCGCCGGAGCGTGCTGCCGCACGCCGTAGACTGGTGGATCGGCCCCCTGGCCGCCCAGTCTCCTCACGTCTCCTCTCACGTACGGGAAGTCGCAACGTGTCGCTCACGATCGGAATCGTCGGCCTGCCGAATGTCGGCAAGTCGACCCTGTTCAACGCCCTGACCAAGAACGACGTGCTGGCGGCCAACTACCCGTTCGCCACGATCGAGCCGAACGTCGGCGTGGTCGGCGTCCCGGACGCGCGGCTGGCGAAACTGGCCGAGATCTTCTCCTCCCAGAAGATCATTCCGGCCACCGTCGACTTCGTGGACATCGCGGGCATCGTGAAGGGCGCCTCCGAGGGTGAGGGCCTGGGCAACAAGTTCCTCGCGAACATCCGTGAGTCGGACGCGATCTGCCAGGTCATCCGCGCCTTCAAGGACGAGAACGTCGTCCATGTCGACGGCAAGGTCTCGCCCAAGGACGACATCGAGACGATCAACACCGAGCTGATCCTCGCCGACCTCCAGACCATCGAGAAGGTCCTGCCCCGCCTCCAGAAGGAGTCGCGGATCAAGAAGGACATCGTCCCGAAGGTCGCGGCCGTGGAGGCGGCGAAGGAGATCCTGGAGAAGGGCGACACCCTGTTCTCCGCGGGCATCGTCCAGGGCTCCGGCAACGAGGAGCTGCTGCACGACCTGCACCTGCTGACCACGAAGCCCTTCCTGTACGTCTTCAACGTCGACGAGGACGAGCTGGTCGACGAGTCGTTCAAGGAAGAGCAGCGCGCCCTGGTCGCCCCCGCGGAGGCGATCTTCCTCAACGCCAAGCTGGAGGCGGACCTCGCCGAGCTCGACGAGGAGGACGCGATGGAGCTCCTGGAGTCGGTCGGCGCCGAGGAGCCGGGCCTGGCCACCCTCGCCCGCGTCGGCTTCAACACCCTCGGCCTGCAGACCTACCTCACGGCAGGCCCCAAGGAGTCCCGCGCCTGGACCATCAAGAAGGGCGCCACCGCCCCCGAGGCCGCCGGAGTCATCCACACCGACTTCCAGAAGGGCTTCATCAAGGCGGAGGTCATCTCCTTCGACGACCTGGTCGAGACGGGGTCGGTGGCCGAGGCCCGCGCGAAGGGGAAGGCGCGGATGGAGGGCAAGGACTACGTCATGCAGGACGGGGATGTCGTGGAGTTCCGCTTCAACGTGTAGCGAATCCGCAGGTCAAAGGGGCTCGGCTCTCCGGAGTCGGGCCCTCGGCTTTTCTCCCCCCGGGACCCGGTCGCGTCACCACCCCACACATGGGCCATGACCCCGTGGGTAGTCGGGCCGTGGAACACGAGCGGGAGCAGCGCTGCCCCGCGCCTTCGACGTGCCGATCGGAGCAGCCATGACTGATCACTCTTCCAACGGCGCCGCCCCCGCCGTGCAGCTGGCCCTGCGCGCCGTCGTGGCCGGCGACGCGGACGAAGCCGAGCTGGACACCCTTGCCGGCAGCGAGGTCCTCGTGCCCACCGCCGACGCCGCCGCCGCCCAGGACGGGGTTCCCGGAGAGGTGACCCTGCCCGTCTACCAGGTGGAAGACGGCACCGAACTGGTGCCGGTGTTCACCACACGGACCCGCATGCAGCATGCCCTCCCGCAGATCACCGAGCACCAGCAGGTGACCCTCGGCGTCCTCGCCCACCGCTGGCCGTCCGAGAAGCTCGCGCTGGTCATCGACGCCGGAACACCGGAGGAGCTGGCACTGACGGCTCAGGGCGTCAAGGAGTTGCTCGACCGCGACGTCGCCTGAGCAGCGCGGTCACGTCCGAGTCCCGTCCGAGTCACGTCGGGGCTTCGCCTCGGTGATGGTGTCGGGGGCGAGGGTGCGGGTGACGAGGGCTTGGACGGTGTCGGTGAGGCGGACGTGGTGGTGGTGGGCGTAGGCGGTGAGGAGGTGGGCGGCTTCGCTGATGGTGGTGTCGGCGTGCTGGGCGATCATGCCCTTGGCGATTTCGAGGGTGGCTTTTGCGGCGAGGGCGCTGTGGACGCGGGTGACGACGTCGTGGGTGGGGGTGGGTTCGGTGGTCCAGTGCATGAGGGCGAGGGCCGCGGAGTCGGCGAGGGCCTGGGCGAGGTGGGTGTCGTCGTCGGGGAGACGGCCGGGGGCTCGGCGCAGGAGGGTGAGGGTGCCCACGGGGCGTTTCTGCAGGCGCAGGGGGATGGCCTGAAGGGCGTGGTAGCCGGTGTGGGTCATCGCGGTGGCGAGGTGGGGCCAGCGGGTGTGTTCGGTGGTGATGTCGGGGACGCTGACGGGTTCGGCGATGCGGTAGCTGTCCATGCAGGGGCCGTGGCCGCTCTGGGTTTGCAGGAGTTCGGTGAAGGCGGCTTCCTCGTTGGTGGAGGCCATGGTGCGCAGGCTGCCGCGGGCGTCGGCGATCATGACGGCTGCGGCGTCGATGTCGAGGAGGTCGTGGCAGGCGTGGACGAGGTGGTGGAAGAGGTGCAGGGGGTCGAATTCCGCGGTGTAGGTGTCCGTGAGGGCGAGGAATGCCTGCGTCAGTTGTCGCTCGCGGTTCATGGGTGCCTCCCCGGCGCTGTGGTTGGGGGTGCCGGCAGGGGGTGCGGGCCGTTCAGTCATCGTGGAGGTCCGTGGTGCGCGCGATGATGGCTTTGGCGAGCTGGGTGGCGGTGCGGCCCTGGGTGAAGGCTCGGGCGCGTAGGCGCAGGAGTGCTTCTTCGGCGCTGACGCCCAGTTGCATCATGATCATTCCGGTGGCCTGGTGGACCTCCTCCCGGTCCGATTCGGCTCCTGACAGCCATGCGACGACTCCTTCGAAATCCTCGGCTCCCCGGTCCAGTGCCAGCACCGCCAACGTCACCGCGTCAGCGACCAGCAGTGCTCTGCGAAGACGATCGCTGCTCAACGAACCCGGCCTGTCCCGGTAGAGATCAAGAGTGCCCAGTGCCGACCCGGTGCTCGCCAGCGGCAGTGAGAACACCGCCTCGACGCCGGCTTTGGTGGCCTGCGGGCAGAACAGCGGCCAGCGGCGGCTGTCCGGAGCACGTGTCAGATCCGTCGCGAACACGGGGGCACGCAGACGGGTCGCCTCCCGGCACGGTCCCTCGCCGAGGGTGAACTGGATCTCCGCCAGGTGCGCGGAGACGTCGTTGCTGGCACACAGCACCACGCCGGTGTCCGCGTCGTCGCCGAGCATCGAGATGGACAGCCCCGACACTTCCGGGATCAGCGCGACGCAGTTACGGCACAGGGCGGCGGGCATCTCGGACGGAGACAGGCCGCTCATCCCGGCGATGAGTTCGCCGGTGATACGAGACCGCTCGAGGTTGGTCCCCTGTTCGGCGTCTCCGCCCCCCAGGAGGTCGTCACCCGGCAAGTCCCTCACCTCCCGTCCACTGCGCGCAACGGTTCCACCGGATCTTGGCACAGGCAAGTGGCTACGGCCCACAACCGGTCCAGGTGAGGCAGCGAGGGTGCCGGCGCCGAAGGGCTGTCGCGCGCGGGGAACGGCGTGCCGACCACTTTTCAGGGGCGTAGCGTCCTCGTAGGGGCAAGTGCGGGTACACGTTCGGGTACACCAAGACGCTGGAGGTGCCTCGTGACCAGCGCGGGTGATCTGGCCGCCGGCGACCACGGCGATCTGGACGCCGTGTTCGCGCAGACGGTGCGCCGAACCGGCGCGTCCATCGGTGCCCTGTACCTGCTCACCCCCGATGAGCGGCTGCTGAGTCTGGACGTGCTGTGCGGGGCGCCCCCCGAATTCGCCGCACCGTGGGCCAGGGTGCCGACGGCCTCTCCGGCCCCGGTGGCTGTCGCGGTCCGTGAGAACCGCCTGGTATGGGTGGGCAGCCAGGAGGAGATGGTCCGCGCCTACCCCCGTACCGCGTTGGTGCTTCCCTACCCGTTGGCCCTGGTCGCCGCACCGGTGGTCGGTGTCCGGCCGTGGGGGACACTGCTGCTCATGTGGCCGGCCACCCGACCGCCGTACATGACGGCACGCGAGCAGGGGCACATCACGTCCAGTTGCCGGCGCCTGGCCCGGCTGCTGGAGGACGCCGTCGCGCACGGAAACGCCCCCTCCGGCGAGGGCCGGCCCCGTGTCGTGTCCCTCGGGCGCCGGCCCGAGAGCCCGGCGATGGCCGCCGCCGACTTCGCGGAGCGACTGCCCGGCGGAAGCTGCGCGCTGAACCTCGAGGGGCAGTTCAGCTACCTCAGTTCCGGCGCCTGTGAGCTGCTGGGCTGCGAAGCCGGCCGACTGCTGGGCACCCTGCCGTGGCAGTCCTTGCGCTGGCTGGACGACCCCGTCTACGAGGACCGCTACCGTGCCGCGGTGCTCAGCCGCGAGCCCGTCTCGTTCACCGCGTGCCGCCCACCGGACCAATGGCTGGACTTCCATCTCTACCCGGACGCCAGCGGCATCAGCGTCCGCATCGTTCCCAGCGGTGCCGAGCCCCTGCCCTCCCCGGCGCCCGCCCGCAGTCACCGTACCGGCGCACCGGCCGACGCGGGCCGGCTGTACCAGCTCACCCACCTCGCCGCGGGACTGACCGAGGTCGTCGGAGTCCAGGACGTCATCGACCTGGTCGCCGACCAGGTCATGCCCGCCTTCGGAGCCCAGGGCCTGGTCCTGTCCGCCGCCGACGCCGGCCGGCTGCGGATCACCGGACACCGCGGCTACGACCCCGACGCCATCGAGCGCCTCGACGGGCTGCCCCTCGACACCGACTTCACCCCGGCCGGGCATGTCCTCGACAGCGGCATCCCGGCGTTCTTCGCCGACCCGGAAGAGATGCGCCGCATCTATCCGCAGGCTCCGCGGGCCAGCGGGAAGCAGGCGTGGGCCTTCCTGCCTCTGATCATCTCCGGCCGGCCCGTCGGCTGCTGTGTCCTGTCCTACGACCGGCCGCACCCGTTCCCCGCCGAGGAACGCGCCGTCCTGACCTCGCTCGCCGGGCTCATCGCCCAGGCCCTCGACCGGGCCCGCCTCTACGACGCCAAACACGACCTCGCCCACGGCCTTCAGCAGGCACTGCTCCCGCGCGCCCTTCCCCACGTCACCGGTCTGCGCGTGGCCGCCCGCTACCTGCCCGCGACCCGGGGCATGGACATCGGCGGAGACTTCTACGACCTGATCCGCCTCGGTGACACCGCCGCCGCGGCCGTGATCGGCGACGTCCAGGGACACAACGTCGCCGCCGCCGCCCTGATGGGCCAGGTCCGCACCGGCGTCTACGCGCACGCGACCCTCGGCACGCCCCCGGACCAGGTTCTGGCCCGGACCAACCGGCTCCTGACCGACCTGGCCCCCGAACTCTTCAGCAGCTGCCTGTACGCCCACTTCGACTTCGCCCGCCGAAGCGTCTGTCTGGCCAGCGCCGGACACCCGCCACCCCTGCTGCGCCTGCCCGATCGCACGACCCGGCCCGCCGTCGTCCCGCCCGGACCCCTCCTGGGCATCGACCCCGACGCCGACTTTCCCCTGACCGAGATCCCGCTGACCGAGGGCCTGATGCTCGCCTTCTACACCGACGGCCTGGTCGAAACACCCGGGGTCGATCTCGACGAGTCCATCGCCCACCTCGCGCAGCACCTCGCCCAGGCCGACGAGCGTGACCTGGACCTGCTCATCGACGACCTGCTCAGGAAGTCCGGCACCGCCGGGCAACGCACCGACGATGTCGCGGTCCTTGTGCTGCAGGACGTGCCGCACGACAGATCATGAACCGGGATCCGGGCGGTCGGCACGCTTCGGCCGGACTCTGCGGGGAACTCGCCGGTCCGAAGGATTTCCAAGGTGAGCGAGGTGTCCTGGCATGTCCAATCCGCAGCAACCAGAACAGCGACGCAGCCAGAAGGGCGGCGGCACGCCCCAGCAGAGCGGCGAACTCAAGGCGGGCCGGCCCGAGACGGAGACCGGCCGCGTCCACGGCACGGACAAGGGAGACAAGGGCGGCGGGGAAGGCGGCGGGGTGCCGCCGGACCAGCAGCCCGAGCACCCGTGAGTCCGTGAGTTCTCCTCGTCCGGAGGACCTGGCTGGAGCCGCGTCGTCGGCGATGCGGCTCCAGTCGGCGCTCGCTAAGCGCCGTCCCCGTCCCGCTCTTCGACGCTCTGCCGCGTGTCGGTGGACCGTGCGGCGGCCAGCGCCTGGTCCAGTGCGGCGCGGACCTCGTCGGACAGCTTTCCGGTGTGGACCCAGTCCACGATCTCTTCGGCGACCTGCCGCAGTTTGATGTTGGTGTGCTGCGACACCTGTCGCAGCACTTCGAAACCCTGGTCGGACCGCATGCCGCCCAGTCCGATGACCACGCCGATCGCATGGTCGATCACGGCGTGGGAGACGATGGCCTCCTGCAGCTGGCCGATCTCCGTCTGCAACTCGCTGATCTTGTTCAGGAGGCTTTCCCGTCCCGGAACAGAGTGGACACCGGTCCGTACGGGGGTGCCGTTCAGCGGGTTATCCATCGTGATCACATCCCAGATCCCGGGTCTCCCGCCCGGGTCATCGACGCCGGAGCCGAACAGTGAGGACGACACTTCGACTATTACCCCGGGACGCCGCTTCTGTGCATCTCTGATCAGGGGACCGGCGTGATCATCGTTGGGTGTCACCCGACTGCCAGCGGACGTTCACTCGGCACTCGTACGTCCTGCACGGCGAAGCCGCTTCGCACCCTCGCCGGGATGCGCCGCAGGGAGATCCTCAGGTCCTGGTCGGGAACGGTGTAGTCGAGGCGGGCGAGGCGGATCGCGAGGGCTTCGAGCAGCCCGATGGTGAGGCCCTCGCCGGGGCAGCGGTGTCCGGTGCGCGGCTCGCCCCCGCCCTGCGGGATCAGTTCGTCGCGCTCGACCGGGTGTTCGAGGAACCGCTGCGGCCGGAAGGCGTACGGATCGCCCCACAGCTTCTCGTCGTGGTTCTGGCCGAAGACGTCGAGGAGCACCATCCCGCCGGCCGGCACCGAGACGCCTCGCCAGGTCAGGTCACGGGTGGCGAGGCCGCCGAGGAACGGCGCGAACGGATAGAAACGGCGAACCTCGTGCACGAACGCGGCGGCATGGGCGGTGTCGCCGTCGCGCAGCCGTTCGCGCTGTTCGGGCCGCAGATGCAGGGCGTGCGCCGTATAGGAGGCGAACCAGCAGACCGCGACGGTGGGGCGGATGACGTTCAGCAGCTCGACGGCGGCCGTGTGGGGGTGGAGCAGTTCGCCTCCGACCTCGCGGTGCTCGCACACAGCGGCGAGCACCGACCCCTCGGGGGCGCCGGCGCGGCCCGAGCGGACGTCCTCGACCAGCCGGGCGAAGCGGTCCTCCTGGCGGCTTCGGGCCCGCCGCGCCCGCCAGTGCCGTGGTCCGGCGGTGGCGAAACCGTCCACCATCGCGACCAGGTCGCGGGCGAGGTCCTCCACCGCGCTGTCCTCGTCTGAGCTGTCATCGTCGAGCGGAATGCCCGCCCAGCGGCACACACCGCGGGTGAGCACCACGCTCGACGCGTCGAAGAGCACGATCTGTTCGCCACCGCTCCATTCCCGTACGGCGTCGTCCCAGGCGGTGGTGACGTGCTCGACGAGGCCGGCGATCCGGTCGGGCTGCAGCAGCGGCAGGAAGAACTCCTTGCGGGCCTGGTGCGCGGCGCCGTCGAGGGTGTGGACGGCGTCATGGCCGAACAGGGTGCTCAGGACGGGCTCCGGCAGTGCGCCGCCGCGGCGCACGTTGTCTTCGTCGTAGAAGAACCGCACCGCCTCCGGCCCCCGCACCACGAGCGCGGGCTTGCCCATCACACGCGTGCGTGCCACGCCGTCGGGGTGCTCACCCAGGAGGCCGGGCAGCCAGGAGTAGCCCTGGACGAGCGCCGGAAGGGAACGGTCGATCACAGGCGAGGTCGGCATCTTCATGGGCGCCGGGTGCCCACACCCGAGGCCCGAACACGTGCGGCCGGTCGCGAGTGGTGCGGTGTGATCTCGCCGGTGGGGAGCGTTTCGGGCCAAGGCCCCCGGGGACACGGAGGGCGGAGGCCGCGTCGCATGCGGGTTCGGCAATGAGCCTGCGTTCAATGCGTCCGCCACTGTGTCGGCCTGCCGCGATCGCGACAGGCCGACAGAGCTGTGCCGTCTCACGGCCACCTTACGGTCGGTACCCCGCTCCCTGGACCGCCACAGCACCGTCCGCGCCGCCCGCCCGAGCGGTGGGAGGATGCGGGAGGGCAACGGAGGGGCGGGAAACGTGGGGCGTGGCGAGCGGGACACGGTCGCGAGGGGAGCGCGGCTGTACGAGGCGGCGCGGACGGTGGCCGGTGACCACCGAAGGGCGGTGGAGGCGGCACGGGCGGCGTTCCAGCCGATCCACGACGCGGCGGTGAAGCGGGAACTCGACGCCATCCCCGTCGCCCGACTGCAGGACGTCACCGAAGGGCGGCTGCGGCTGGGCAGTGTCGAGAAGAGCGGACTGCGCACCGTGAGCAGTGTTCTCGAAGCGGGCCCCTACCGGCTGCGGCAGATTTCCGGCGTCGGGCAGCGCACCGTCGACCAGATGCTCGCGGCCGCCCGCCGGCTCTCCGAGGCCGTGCACGAGACCGTGGCCGTCCACATCGACGTGGACCGGCCGGAACCGGCCACGACCGCGCTCGTCACGGCCCTGCACGTACTGGTCGAGGCCGGCCCCGACGCCCGCCGTGCCGTGGACCGGGCCGCCCTCCTGTCGGAACGGCTCGGTCCACTGCTCGCCGACGCGGGGCCCGCCACCAGTCGCATCCGCATGTTCCTGACCGGCCCGGAGAAGAAGGCTCGCGCGTCGGCCGCGGTCACCGGGATCCGGTCACTGGTGGACGAGGCGGACCGGGCGGACCT
This sequence comes from Streptomyces sp. NPDC024687, assembly GCF_055559055.1. NCBI lineage: Bacteria > Bacillati > Actinomycetota > Actinomycetes > Kitasatosporales > Streptomycetaceae > Streptomyces > Streptomyces sp. NPDC024687. The sequence goes on from NZ_JBVHLJ010000003.1 coordinate 335,158, forward strand.
GGCCGGGCTGTTCGCCCAGGCATCCGTGGACCTGCTCCGGGGGCCCTCGACCGACATCGCGGCCTGGGTGGACTTCGAACTCCGCTCCGCCGAGTACTACAGCCTGCTCGCCGAGATCTCCGGGCGGCCGCCGGACGCGGCGGCCGCCGAGGGGTTCCTGCCGGACGAGATCGCCGAGAGGGTACGCGGCCAGCGTCTCGACGACGCGCACCGGCGGGTCTCCCTGCGCGGGTACCAGTCGTTCGGCGCGCGGTTCGCGCTCGCGCAGCGCAAGGTGATTCTCGGCGACGAGATGGGCCTCGGGAAGACCATCCAGGCGATCGCCGTGCTGGCACACCTGGCCGCCGAGGGACAGAGCCACTTCATGGTCGTCTGCCCGGCGAGCGTCCTCGTGAACTGGACGCGGGAGATCGAGGCCCGCAGCGCCCTGCGGGTCATGGTGCTCCACGGCCCCGACCGGCACGAGGCGTTCGCCGACTGGAAGGGGCGGGGCGGGGTCGGGGTGACCACCTTCGACGCGCTGCGCGGTTTTCCTGCGCCGGGCGACGGGGAGGTCGGCGTGCTCGTGGTGGACGAAGCGCACTCCGTGAAGAACCCGAAGGCCAAGCGGTCCCAGGCGGTCGCTCTGTGGGCGGAGCGCTGCGGGCGCACTCTCCTCATGACCGGAACGCCGATGGAGAACCGGGTCGTGGAGTTCCACAACCTGGTCCGGATGCTCGACGGCGACCTCGCGGACTCCCTCGGCGAACGGGACGCGTTCGCCGGATCGGTCGCCTTCCGCAAGGCCGTGGCCCCGGTCTACCTGCGGCGCAACCAGGAGGACGTACTGACGGAACTCCCGAGTCTGCAGCAGACCGACGAGTGGGAGGAGCTGAGCGCGTCGGACGAGGAGGCGTACCGGGAAGCCGTGCGCGCGGGCAACTTCATGGCGATGCGCAGGGCCGCGTACCTGCGCCCCGAGAAGTCGGCCAAGCTGGACCGGCTCCGGGAGATCGTTCAGGAGGCGGGGGAGAACGGACAGAAGACGGTGGTCTTCTCCTATTTCAAGGACGTCCTGACCGTGGTGAAGGAAGCGCTGACGGCCCGGAACACCGAGGGCGTGCCCCTGTTCGGTCCGCTCACCGGCAGCGTCCCGGCCGGGCGGCGGCAGCAGATCGTCGACGACTTCGCCGGTGTTCAGGGTCCCGCGGTGCTCGTGGCGCAGATCCAGGCAGCGGGCGTCGGCCTCAACATGCAGGCCGCCTCCGTCGTCGTCATCTGCGAACCGCAGATCAAGCCGACCATCGAGCACCAGGCGGTGGCCCGGGCTCACCGTATGGGTCAGGTCAGGCCGGTGCGTGTGTACCGGCTCCTCGCCACCGGGGGCGTCGACGAACGCCTGGTGAAGCTGCTGGAGGCCAAGACGCGCCTCTTTGACGCGTACGCCCGCCGCAGCGCCGTAGCCGAGGCATCCCCGGACGCGATCGACGTGTCGGACACCGAACTGGCCCGCCGGATCGTCGAGGAGGAACAGGCCCGCCTGGGCATGACGGACGACAGGCTCACAACAGCGGAGTGAACCGCCCTCCCGCCGGCCACACAAGGACCGCCGACCCACCCCGCTCCCTCCCCACGTGGGGGCGCGTGGAGCGCGTGAGGTTGGCAGACCGTCCTGGCGCAGGGTGACTGCAGCTCCCCAGGGGCGCGGGGAACCGCGCGACCAGCCCCCACCGGCCGGTAGCCGCCCGACAACCGCACCCGGCACCCCTATAAGCGCCCCGGCCAAGCCCAGCGCAGCGGCACCGCGGGGAACCGCGCGACCAGCCCCCACCGGCCGGTAGCCGCCCGACAACCGCACCCGGCACCCCTATAAGCGCCCCGGCCAAGCCCAGCGCAGCGA
>NZ_JBVHLJ010000003.1:337132-337286 GCF_055559055.1 Streptomyces sp. NPDC024687
ACGACCAGCCCCCACCGGCCGGTAGCCGCCCGACAGCCGGACCCGGCACCCCCATAGGCGCCCCGGCCAAGCCCAGCGCAGCGACCAGCCCCCACCGGCCGGTAGCCGCCCGACAGCCGGACCCGGCACCCCCATAGGCGCCCCGGCCAAGCCC
>NZ_JBVHLJ010000003.1:337382-740166 GCF_055559055.1 Streptomyces sp. NPDC024687
GCCCAGCGCAGCGACCAGCCCCCACCGGCCGGTAGCCGCCCGACAACCGGACCCGGCACCCCTATAGGCGCCCCGGCCAAGCCCAGCGCAGCGGCCCGCACACGCCCACCGCACCCCGCGCGGATGGTCGCCCTCGTCAGGCCGCCCCCGCCCCCGCCACCGACCGGCAAGCCTGCGCGTACCCACGTACCAGCGGCCGCCCCCCGTCCTCCTTGCGCCAGGCAAGGGCGTATCTGCTCGGGCCGATACCGCGTACCGGGCGGGTGACCACTCCGCCCAGGGTGATCAGGGGGGCGTTGCCGGCGGCCACGAGGCAGATGCCCAGGCCGGCGACGAGGGCCTCGTACGTCTCCTCGGTGCCCGCGATCTCCGCGCCGACGCGGGGCGGGCGTCCGGCCCGTTCGTCGAGGGCGAGCCAGAAGTCGCGCAGGGGGCCGGCGCTCGGGGGCAGGGCGAGGAACGGTTCGTCGGCCAGGTCGGCGAAGTCCACCTCGGCGCGGGCGGCGAGCGGATGGGTGTCCGGGAGGGCGACCAGGCGGGGCTCCTCGGCGACCACGGTCCATCCGTAGCGCTCCTCGTCGGGCAGCGGCAGCCAGACGAACGCGACCTCCGTCTCGCCGTCCGCCAGCCCCGCGGTCGGGTCCTGCCAGCCCATCTGCCGCAGCCGTACGACCGCCTCCGGATGCGCGGCCGTGAAGCGGGAGCGGATCGCCGGGAGCAGGCCACCACGCCCGGGGCTGGTGCTCATGCCCACCACCAGCGTGCCCCGCCCCGCGGCCCGGGCCGTCGCCATCGCGGCGTCCGCCGCCGCCCAGGCCGCCAGCACCTGCCGGGCGTGCGGCAGCAGTGCCCCGCCCGCCTCGGTGAGCAGCACGCCCCGCGGCTCCCGCCGGAACAGCCGCACGCCCAACTGCCGCTCCAGCGCCCGGATCTGCTTGCTCAGCGCGGGCTGTGACACATACAGCCGCTCGGCCGCACGCGTGAAGTGCAGCTCCTCGGCCACCGCCAGGAAGTAGCGCAGATCCCGTACATGCACGTCGGTCGTCATAGCCATCGGTTATCACCGTGGGTCTTGGACCGGCAACCGACTTCGGCAGCAGGCTGGTTCGTGGAACAAGCCAAGAAGAGGAGTTGTGATGAACAAGGTCTGGCTGATCACGGGCGCGAGCAGCGGGTTCGGGCGGGCGATCGCCGAGGCGGCCCTGGCCGACGGCGATGTCGTGGTGGGCGCGGTCCGCAGGCCCGAGGCGCTGGACGACCTCGTGGCCGCCCACCCCGACCAGGTGGAGGCGGTGCGTCTGGACGTGACCGACACGTCCGCCGCGGAGACCGCCGTACGGGACGTCGTGGCCCGGCACGGGCGGATCGACGTGCTGGTCAACAACGCGGGCCGCACACATGTCGGCGCCTTCGAGGAGACCACCGACGACGAATTGCGCGAGCTGTTCGACCTGCATGTCCTCGGGCCGGCGGCGCTCACCAGGGCGGTGCTGCCGGCCATGCGCGAGCGGCGTTCGGGCGCGATCGTGCAGATGAGCAGCATGGGCGGGCAGCTGTCCTTCGCGGGCTTCTCGGCGTACAGCGGGACGAAGTTCGCGCTGGAGGGCATGTCCGAGGCTCTCGCGGACGAGGTGCGGGAGTTCGGCATCAAGGTGCTGATCGTGGAGCCGGGGGCCTTCCGTACCTCGCTGTTCGACGCGAGCCGTGCGGGAGCCAGTGCCGACAGCGGGGTCTACGCCAAGGTGAGCGAGACCCGCGGGTTCGTCTCCGGCGGCGACGGCACCCAGGCCGGCGACCCCGCGAAGGCGGCGGCCCTGATCCGCGCCGCCCTCGACGCCGAGGAGACCCCGCTGCGGCTGCCCCTCGGCGAGGACGCGGTGACCGCCGTACTCGACCACCTCGACGGCGTACGGGCCGATGTCGCCGCCTGGGAGAAGAGCACCCGGGCCACCGCCTTCGAGGACTGAGACCGCAGGGCGGCTACCGGAGTGGCGCCGGTTCCGTGACCCATCCCGCCGTCAGTACCAGCCGCGTCTCCCGGTGTACGGCGAGGAAGCCGAAGGGGCGGTCGAAGGCGGCCGTGACCACGGTCGCCGTGTACCGGGGCGTGGGCGGCGGCCCACCGGGCGCCGCCGCGACCGCCGTCACCGCTGCCGCCTCGAAGCCGAGTGCGTCGAAGCGGGCCAGGACGGACTGCCGGGCGGAGCCGACGGCCAGGGGTGAGGCACTGATGCCGGGGAAGTGGCCCTGCCGCGTGTCCCGGGCCGCGGTGAGGCCGAACAGCCCGTGCAGGTCCAGCAGATCGTGGTGCGCCCGCACCTCGAACGCCGCCGTCGTCATCTCCAGCGTCGGCTGCTGAGGGCCGGCACACGGCCGCTCCTCCACCCGCAGCCCCGGCCCCGCGGGCCCGTACGGAAGCGATGATCCCCGTACGACCGGACACGTGCCGTCGAGCACGGCCGTCCCCGCCGCCACCACCTGAGCCGGCGTCATGCGCTCGTCCCCGAGCAGGAGATGGACGTCGACGCCGTTGTCGCCGAGCACCCTCACCTCGGTGACCCGGCCCTCGGGCACGGTCGCCACCCCGACCCGGTCCAGCCGCACGCTCCGGCGGTTCAGCCCGCGCAGGGTCCGGCCCTGCCAGGGGCCCGCGGACGGCCGTACCGGACGCACCTCGAAGGGCCGCAGCCACGTGGTCCGCAGGGCCAGCGCGCTTGCCAGCACCAGCGCGGTGTCGTCCCGCACCTCCGCCGGCATCCGCTCGATCAGCCCGCCCGTCCGCTTCTCCGCCCAGGCGTCCAGTTCCCGCTGGTCGAGGGCGGGATCGCCGGTGAGGACGCCGTGCGCGTCGGTGGGCAGCCCGGCCTCCCACTCCTCACGTAGCTCCAGTGTCTGCTTCGTCCACAGCCCGAGCGCCGAGTCCAGCGCCCGGGTGTCGGCCAGTTCCGCGAGCAACTCCCGTGCTGCTGCGGCCGCTTGCTCGGCGGGCACTCCGAGCGCCCGCGCCAGCTCGGCCCGTGCCGTGCCCTGTGCCCCGTCGGCCAGGAACGCCAGCAGCGGCCACACCCCGGCGGCCGAGAACACGGTCCCCCCGGAAGCCGTCCCCGCCCACCGTGCCGTGAGCCCGTTCACCGCCTGGGTCGTCGCACCCGTGATCGGCATTCCACCCCGCCCGCCCCGCGCATACCATGCGCCCTGTCGTACGTCAGTTCCCCACCACTGCCTGAACCAGGAGCACGGTACCCGTGTCCATACCCCCGCCCCCTGGGCCCCACCAGCCCGACCCCGCCCAGGGACCGTCCCCGGCCCCGGACCCGTACGGGCCGCCGCCACAGGGGCAACAGCCTCAGGGACAACAGCCGTATGGGCAGGGGCCGTACGGACCACAGCCGTACGGCCAGCAGCCGTACGGGCAACCCTATGGCCCGCCGTACCGGACCTGGGGGCAGGGCTACAGCCCCTACGCCCGCCCCTCCTCCGTCAACGGTCTCGCCGTCGCCTCCCTGGTGCTCGGCGTCCTGTGCTGCTTCCCGGCCGTGGGACTGGTGCTCGGCGTGATCGCGCTGGTGCAGATCAAGAAGAAGGACCAGTCCGGCAAGGCGCTCGCGATCGCCGGGTCGGTCCTGTCGTCGCTGGGTCTGGCCCTGTGGGTCCTGGTGCTCGCCACCGGCGGGCTCTCCGACGCCTGGGAGGGGTTCAAGAAGAGCGCGACCGAGAGCACGGCGTTCTCGGTGGTGAAGGGCCAGTGCTTCGACGCGCCGGGGGAGTCCCTCGAAGGCCTGACCTACGACGTCGACGAGGTGCCCTGTGCGGGCGAGCACGACGGCGAGGTGTTCGGCGAGTTCACGATGGCCGGCGGCTCCGCCTTCCCGGGGGACGGCGCGGTCTCCGACGCCGCCGACGACAAGTGCTACCCGCTCCAGGACACCTACGCGATGGACACCTGGGCGCTGCCCAAGAACGTCGACGTGTACTACTTCGGCCCGACCCGGCAGAGCTGGCGACTCGGCGACCGCGAGGTCACCTGCATCTTCGGCAACACCGACGACAACGGGACCCTGAAGGGCTCACTGCGCGCCGACGAGACCACGCTCGACACGTACCAGATCTCCCTCCTCGAGTCCCTCAACGCCCTCGACGCCGTGCTGTGGGAGGAGCCCGAGGACTACCCGGAGGACGACCTGTCCGGCTACCGGGACTGGTCGCGGGACGTCCACGACAGCCTCGGCGAGCAGATCAGGGCCCTCGGTTCCCACTCCTGGCCGGACAAGGCCGACAAGCAGGTCGCGGCCCTGGTGAAGGACATGGAGCAGGCGCGCGGCGAGTGGGCGAAGGCGGTCACCGCGGCCGACGACGAGGACGTGGACGCCTTCTACATCCACTACGACAAGGGGTACGAGTACGTCGACGGTCCCAGCACGGTCACCGCACGCAAGGCTCTGGGGCTGGCCACCAAGCGGCCGACGTACGACGAGGACTCCGGCGACGAGGGCGGCGATTCGGGCGACGGCGAGCTCAATGTGTGAGCGCTGGCCATAGCGGGGAGAAAGTGCCTGCGTAAAGCCCCCCACCGGAACATGTCATCACATCGAGTGATTCTCTGGCCTTTGCTTGCATGGGCCAACCCACGGTTGCCAGGCTGTTGCTGTCTGTACAACCTGATGGGAGCGGCCAGTGACATTCGGTGAGCAGCCGGCGTACCTGCGCGTCGCGGGTGATCTCCGCAAGAAGATCGTCGACGGTTCGCTGCCACCGCACACCCGCCTGCCCTCCCAGGCCAGGATCCGCGAGGAGTACGGCGTCTCGGACACCGTGGCGCTGGAGGCCCGCAAGGTGCTGATGGCCGAGGGTCTGGTCGAGGGCCGCTCCGGCTCCGGGACGTACGTCCGCGAGCGGCCCGTGCCCCGGCGGATCGCCCGCTCCGGCTACCGCCCGGCCTCCGGGGCCACCCCCTTCCGGCAGGAGCAGGCCGACGGGGAGGGGCGCGGCACCTGGGAGTCCAGCAGCCGGCAGACCGAGGCCTCGGTGGTCGTCGCCGAGCGGCTCGGCATCCGGCCCGGCGACCGGGTGATGTGCACGAAGTACGTCTTCCGGGAGGCCGGTGAGCCGATGATGCTCTCCACCTCCTGGGAGCCCCTCGCGGTCACCGGGCGCACTCCCGTGATGCTCCCCGAGGAGGGCCCCCTCGGCGGCATGGGCGTGGTCGAGCGCATGGCCGCCATCGACGTCGTCGTGGACAACGTCACCGAGGAGGTCGGCGCCCGCCCCGGCCTCGCCGAGGAACTGCTCGCGCTGGGCGGTGTCCCGGGGCATGTCGTCCTCGTGGTCCACCGCACCTACTACGCCTCGGGTCGCCCGGTGGAGACGGCCGACGTGGTCATTCCGGCCGACCGCTACCAGGTCGCGTACCACCTCCCGGTGAAGTAGCGCGCGCCCCGGGGAGGTTGCCCGGGGCGAACACCGAACCGGCCGGTAGGCGAACGCCGTTCGAATTCGGCCGTTCTCGCAGGTCGACACCGCTGTGTCCAAGGCGCCTCCGGCCGCAGGCAGTGCCGTCCACCGGGGGCGTGTTCACCGGCGCGCCCCCTGTCGGAGGAGTCCGTCCTGGCTGGTTGCGTACCTCTTTGTGAAAACGCGTGTTCGCTGCGTAAAGGTTGGGCGTAGGCTCGGGCATATGCGGAGTGCGGTTTCCTTATCGGGTGGGGCTCGACGCAGGTCGGGAAGGAGCGGTGGGGCGCAATGAACGACGGCACGATCACTCTCCCCTGGCTCGTCATACGACAGGACGACAACGGCAATCGCTACCGCGTGGGCAGGTACGCGACCCGGGCCGAGGCCCAGAAGATCGCGGACAGTCTCGATGCCCGCGGCCACAAACAGCTCTACTGGGTCGAGCGCATCGGCCCGAACGGCTCGAGTTCGGCCGACTGACGGAGCCTCCCGTAGGCTCCGGCGCATGACGGAACGGATCGTGGTGGTGGCGGCCGCCCTCTGTGACGGCGACCGCCTCCTCGCCGCCCGCCGCAGCGCACCGCCCGAACTGGTCGGCCGCTGGGAGCTGCCGGGCGGCAAGGTGGAGCCGGGGGAGTCACCGCAGCAGGCGCTGGTACGCGAACTGCGCGAGGAACTCGGGGTCGAGGCGGAGGCGCTGGAGCGCGTGCCGGGTGAGTGGCCGCTGAGACCTCCGTATGTCCTGCAGGCATGGAGAGCCCGCCTGCTGCCGGGTTCCGCCGATCCCCAGCCCCTGCAGGACCACGACGCGCTGCGCTGGCTGACCCCGCAGGAGTTCGGGGACGTGAACTGGCTCGACCAGGACGTGGAAGCGATCGGCGCACTAAAGGCGCTCCAGCGGCCCTAGGGCCCCTTGAACGCCCCCCGCTTACCCCATTCGCTGCGGTACTTCACCGTTGATATCGGGTATGTGCCCCTTAACCCCACGAAAGCGGACATGGGCTGGCCCGGGATGTGATCGGCGTGATCGACACCGAAGGCGACTGCGCCAAGTGGATCTTCCCGGCGGACCCGGGCGCCGTACGCGCTGCCCGCACGGCTGTCAGAAGCCGGCTGACCGCCTGGAACCTCGACGGTCTCGCCGATGTCGCCGCCCTCCTGGTCAGTGAGCTGGTGACCAACTCGCTACGGCATGCCACCGGCCCCATCGGCGTCCGTCTGGTCCGCCCGGAGAGGGTCGACGGCGTGCTCCTGGTGGAGGTCTCCGACCCCCTGCCCGATCTGCCCCGGGAACGCGTCGCCGAACTGGACGACGAGAGCGGCCGCGGACTGCAACTCGTCGCCCACGCCGCCCACCGCTGGGGCACCCGCCCCGGCGTCACCGGCAAGACGGTCTGGTTCGAACTCTCGGTACCAGGATGAACAGGACGTGATCGCGGCGGTTCGACGCCGTGCCTGCTGGTTAGAAGACTGGAAGTGTTGTCGCAGCCCGGACCGAAAACCGTCGGGATCGTGCTGTGATCGTGAACACCGTGTTGTGCGGCGCCGTAGTGCTGGATACTGCGGGCAGCCGCCCCCGGTGACCGGTACCGGACGCGGTGAGCTGGAGGGGACGGTTCGCGTGAGCGAGATACCAGCGAAGGCCACGGAGTCGAAGGACCCGTCGGAGGGCGCGAGGGCTGAGGCCATGGATGCTGTCGCGGTCCATGCCCGTCACGGCGACGCGCCGTCCGGTGACGCCATGTGGCAGAGCAGCCCGCCCGGCTCGATCTACGACTACATCAAGGTCGCGTCCTTCTCCATAGGCCCCGACGGTCTGGTCGACCAGTGGAGTCTGCGCGCCGAGCAGCTCTTCGGCATCCCCGCCGAGCACGCCGTCGGCATGGACCCCATCGAGGCGTTCATCGACGACGACCTGCGCGCACAGGGCCAGCGCAAGATGGCGGAGATCCTGGACGGCCGCGAGTGGACGGGTGTGGTCCCCTTCCGGGTGCCCGCGTCGGCGGACGACGGCGAGTGCGGACGGGAGGGGCTCGCCGAGGTCTACGTCATGCCGACGCGGACCGAGGAGGGCGAGAAGGCCGCCGTCTGCATCGTGGTGGACGTGCGCACCTTGCGCAGCATCGAGACCGACCTTGCCGCCTCGCAGGCGATTTTCGGTCAATCCCCCTTCGGTTTCGTGCTGATCGACCCCGAGCTGCGGGTGCGCCGCGTCAACTACCGTTTCGCCTCTCTCTTCGGCGGCAGCCCCGACGACCACCGCGGCAGGGGCGTCCACGACTATCTGCCGCGCCCCGAGGCCGAGCGGGTCACCGCCACTCTGCGCCGGGTCCTGGAGACCGGCGACTCGATCACGGACATGCACGTCACCGGTTTCCTGCCGGGCTCCGACGAGCGCCGCCACTGGTCCATCAACCTGTACCGGGTGCGCAGCGGGTCCGGCCGGACCATCGGCATCGCCTGGCTGGGAACCGACATCACCGCCCGCCGTGCCGCCGCCCGCGAGGCCGCGGCAGCCCGGCGCAATCTCGCCCTCCTCAACGAGGCCGGCGCCCGCATAGGGAACTCGCTCGACCTGGAGACCACGGCCCGCGAACTCCTCGACGTCGTCGTCCCCGGCTTCTGCGACCTGGCCACCGTCGACCTCTACCAGGGCCTGCTGGCCGGCGACGAGACCCCGCCCGGCCTGGCCGACGGCAGCGCCGAACTGCGCCGGGTCGCCTTCGCCAGCGCGGTCTCCGACGCCCCCTTCGCCGGCTCCGGCGACCCCGTCGCGGTCGGCGCGGTCCACCACTACCCCTTCAACTCGCCCTGCGCGGACGCCCTGCGCACCGCCCGCCCGCAGTACATCCCGGCCGAGGAGGGCGGCCTCGTGCAGTCCACGCTCGCGGTGCCGATGGTCGCCCACGACACCGTCGTAGGACTCGCGCAGTTCTCCCGCACGAAGGGCAGCGAGCCGTTCGGGGACCGGGACCGGGATCTCGCGGTGGAGCTGGCGGCGCGGGCCGCGGTCTGTATCGACAACGCGCGCCTGTACCGGCGGGAGCACGAGCGGGCCCTGATGCTGCAGCGGTCCCTGCTGCCGCCCGGCGACCCGGTGGCCGCCGGCCTGGACATCGCCTGCCGCTATCTGCCCGGCAACTCCTCCGCGGACCGGCCAAGCGAGGTCGGCGGCGACTGGTTCGACGTCATCGAACTGCCCGGTCACCGCACGGCGTTGGTCGTCGGGGACGTGATGGGCCGCGGTCTGCGCGCGGCCGTGGCCATGGGCGAACTGCGCTCGGCCGTCCGCACCCTGGCCCTCCTGGACCTCGAACCGGCCGAGGTGCTCAGCGCGTTGGACGAGATCGCCCGCGGTCTCGGCGCCCCCGGCGGGGTCCAGCAGGCCACCCGCGCGGCCCGCCGCCCCCGCGAGGCGGACCTCCTGGAGGTGTACCTCGCGACCTGCGTCTACGCCGTCTACGACTCGGTCACCCGCCGCTGCACCTTCGCCAACGCGGGCCACCTGCCGCCCGTCCTGGTCGAACCCGGCGAGGACGCGCTGATGCTGGACGTGCCGCCCGGCATGCCGCTCGGTGTCGGCGGCGAGCCCTTCGAGGAGGTGGAGGTCGAACTACCCGAAGGCGCCCTGCTCGCGCTCTACACGGATGGACTGGTCGAAAGCCGCGATCACCCCCTCGACGAAGGGCTCCAGGCGTTCGTCGGAGCGCTCACCGACCCCTCCGCCCCGCTGGAGGACGTCTGCGACCACGTCCTGAACACCCTCGACACCCACCACGGCGAGGACGACATCGCGCTGCTGATGGCACGTGTCCAGGGCCTGCCCGCGAACTCGGTCGGCGACTGGACCCTGCCGCGCGAGCCGCGCAGCGTGGGCCGGGCCCGCGAGTACGCCCGCGGCCAGCTGCTCAGCTGGGACCTGGAACCCCTGGTCGACACCACGGAACTCCTGGTCAGCGAGCTGGTCACCAACGCCCTGCGGTACGGCGAGGGTGACATCCGGCTGCGTCTGCTCCTGGACCGCACCCTGGTCTGCGAGGTCTGGGACTCCGGTCTCGTCCAGCCCCGCCGCCGCCGTGCCCGCGACACCGACGAGGGCGGCCGGGGCCTGCAACTGGTCGGCCTGCTCAGTGCGGCCTGGGGTTCCCGGCGCACCCCGCGGGGCAAGACGGTGTGGTTCGAACTCCCGCTGCCGGACGGGCAGAGCGGCATGGTGGACCCGGCGGAGGCACTGCTGAGCCTCTTCTAGGCCCTGTCCTGGGTCCACCTCGGTGGTCCCCCTTGAGCGGCGACGAACACCTGACGAGCCGTTCGGGCGCTGTCACGAGGCGGGGAACGAGCCGAACGTAGGCAACCATCCCGACGGTCCTCACCAAGGTCTGGGCCGCCACGACCGCCGCGGCCGCAGCCATGCCGTCCGGCATGGGCCGACGCCTCGCCGAACCGCCGGAGTATCGCTCAGCGGGGCCTGAGTCCGTCGACGACGACGTCCAGCATTCGGTTCAGCTGGAGGCGCTGCTCGGGTGCGCCGGCCACGGAGAGCAAACCGGCGAGGATGCCGCCTACCTCGACCGGGTCGATGTCGCTGCGCAGTTCTCCTGCTGTGGCGCCGGCCTCGAGCACCATCGCCAAGACCTGCTGGACCTCGTCGCAGACCGGTCCGGTGCCGAAGCGGCCGGTAGCGCTCATGGCGACCAGGGCCTCGCAGATGCCGCGTCGTTCACCGGCCCAGTCGGCGAATCGGAGCATCCACGCGTGGAGGGCCTGCGCGGGCGGCTTGGTAGCCAGCAGGGTGCGCGCGTCTTCGCGCAAGGGCCGGATCTGGTCCCGGTAGACCTCTTCGACCAGATCCTCTCGGGTGGGGAAGTGCCGGTACAGGGTGGCGTTCCCCACGCCCGCGCGTTTGGCGATCGCGTCCAGAGAGATCGCGCGTCCGGACGCGAAGGCTTCGGCGGCCGTGGCGATCAGCTGCTCGCGGTTGCGCTGCGCGTCGGCGCGCAGGGTGCTGCGTGGAGGTGTCATGACCTTCGCGATCGTGAGTGTCGGATGAGGCTCGGGAACGATACGGGGATGTCCCCGGTTCAGTGTACGGCGAGACAACCGGGGAGTTCCCCGATTACGGGTGGTCTCACCCATCCCTTCAGCGACGAAAGGTTTGCCATGCCTACAGCTCTCATCACCGGGGGGACGACCGGGATCGGCAGAGCGACGGCCGAGCTGCTGCACGCCCGCGGCTACCAGGTCGCGGTCACCGGACAGAATCCCGAGTCCCTCGCGCGGACGCAGTCCGAACTCCCCGGCGACGTGCTCGTCGTCCGATCCGACGGGCGCGTGCTCTCCGACACCGACGCCCTGATGTCAGCGGTGTCGGCGCGGTTCGGATCGCTGGACCTGCTCTTCCTCAACGCCGGGATCTTCCGTCCGGCACCGGTTGCCGAGGTGACGGAGAAATCGTTCGACGAGCACGCCGACCTCAACTTCAAGGGCCAGTACTTCACCCCCCAGAAGGCCCTTCCCCTCCTGAACGACGGCGGCTCGATCGTGCTGACCGTCGGCATCGGATCCCGTCGCGGCACCCCTGGCGCCACGGTGGGGGCGGCGACACGCGGCGCGCTGCTGGCCATGCTGCCCTCGCTCGCGCTCGAACTGGCCCCGCGCAGGATTCGCGTCAACGCCGTGAGCCCCGGGGCCACCGACACCCCGCTGCTCAACAAGCTGGGGGTGCCCGAGAGCGGCCGGGACGCCATGCGCTCGAAGATCCCCTTCGAGCGCTTCGGATCCAGCCAGGAGGTCGCGGAAGCAGTCGGCTTCCTCGCCTCGGACGCCGCCGGCTACATCACCGGCCAGGACATCACCGTGGCCGGCGGCTACGGGCTCGGCGCCTGAAACCCGGGCGAGCAGACCACCAATCCGCACCTCTCGAACGCCACGAACCGCACCTCACAGGAGGACACGATGGCACTCACTCTGGACACTTATCGGCTGCTGGGCCGTTCCGGACTCCGGGTCTCACCCCTGGCGCTGGGCACGGCGACCTTCGGCACCGAGTGGGGCTGGGGCGCCGAGCGCGACGAGGCGCGCAAGCTCTTCGACCGCTACACCGAGCTCGGCGGCAACTTCTTCGACACCGCCAGCACCTACACCGACGGCAGCTCCGAGCGGCTGCTCGGCGAATTCGCCCGCACCAACCGCGACAAGATGGTGCTGGCGACGAAGTACTCGACGCTGCGTCAGCCCGGTGACCCGAATTCCGGGGGTACCCACCGCAAGAGCATGCTGGCGTCGGTGGAAGCCAGTCTGCGGCAGCTGAACACCGACTACATCGATCTGCTCTACGTGAACGTATGGGACTTCAGGACGCCGGTGGAGGAGATCCTGCGGGGCCTGGACGACCTGGTGAGGCAGGGCAAGGTGCTGTACGTGGCGATCTCCAGCGCCCCGGCCTGGCAGGTGTCGCGCATGCAGGCGATCGCCGACCTGCGCGGCTGGTCGCCACTGGCCGCCCTGGAGACCGAGTACAGCCTGATCGGGCGCACCGCGGAGCGTGACCTGATCCCGATGGCACGCGAGATGGGACTCGGTGTGGTCCCCTTCTCCCCGTTGGGCGGCGGGGTGCTCACCGGCAAGTACAGCCGGGAGGACCAGAACCCGGCGGGTTCCGTTGTCGGCGAAACCGCCGGCAACCGCAAGAGCCTCAACGTCGCCCTGGGATGGGTCACCGACCGCAACCTTGCCATTGCGGATGCGGTGAAGGAGGTGGCCTCGGAGCTGGGCCGCACGCCCGCCCAGGTCGCACTGGCCTGGACCCTGAACGCCCCGGGCGTGACGGCACCCATCATCGGCGCCCGCACCATCGCGCAGCTGGAGGACAACCTGGGTGCTCTGCAGGTCGACCTCACTCCTTCCCAGCTGGCCCGCCTCGACGAGGTCAGCGCCATCGACCTCGGCAATCCGCACGACCTGCTCGCCAGCGATCACATCCGCACGGTCACCACAGGCGCCATGAAGATCGAAACCCTCGGCTGATTCGCTTCATGAACAGCGACATCCAGATATATCGACATGTTTTTGATGAGGGAACGGAGCAACGTCGGTATGGGTAAGTACAGCGACAAGAATGTGGTGATCACGGGTGGCAGCAGCGGCATGGGGCTCGCGCTGGCGGAGCTGCTGGTGCAAGGCGGAGCCCGCGTGATGATCACCGGCCGTTCTCCGGCCAAGCTCGACGCGGCACGCGAGCGGCTCGGCGAGAATGCCGTGGCCGTCCGGGCGGATGTGGCCTCACTGTCCGACTTGGATATGCTCGCCGGCCGTGTAAAGAGCGAGCTCGGCTCGATCGAGGCTTTGTTCGTCAACGCCGGCATCTCACCCCTCACGCCCCTCGAGTCGACGACCGAGGACGTGTACGACGAGCTGTTCGCGATCAACGTCAAGGGCGCCTTCTTCACTGTGCAGAAGCTCGCTCCGCTGCTGAGCGCGAATGCCGGCATCGTCCTCACCACCTCGATCGCGAACGTCATCGGCATGGTGGACACCAGCGTCTATGCGGCCGGCAAGGCGGCGCTGCGCTCGATGGCCCGCTCCTTCTCCCGCGAGCTGCTTCCGCGGGGAATCCGTGTCAATGCGATCAGCCCGGGTCCCATCGACTCGGGGATTCTGGAAACGATGAACTTGTCCAAAGAGGCCGCTGACCAGTTCAGGGCGGAGCGGACCGCGAGCAACCCCATGAAGCGCTACGGCACCGTCCAAGAGTTCGCCAAGGCGGCCGCATTCCTCGCCTTCGATGCCACGTACACCACCGGCATCGAGCTGGCCGTGGATGGCGGCGAAACCCAGCTCTGAGCTCGTCTGCCGTCCCGCCACGGGCGTAAAGCCCGCTACCACGGCGGTTTCAGGGGGCGCTGCAATACGTGGTCGTGTCGATCAGGCCGCGCGCAGTTCATGCAGGCTCTCGGCTGGGGTTTCCCAGCCGAGCGTTTTGCGTGGGCGGCCATCGAGTTCGGCGGTGACGGCTCAAGATGCTCGCACCAGGAGGTTGTGGCGGCTCACGAAGACACGCCGATACGAGAACAGGGCCTTCTAGGCGGGGTGCCCGCGCAGCCGTACGTCCCGCTCGGCGAGGTCACGCGCCTCGCGGGCCAGGACGTCCGCCCGCGGAAGATCACCGGTCAGCCGCGCCTCCTGCAGCAGCACGCGGGGCGCGGCACCGACCGCCTCGCGGTGGACGGTGACGTAGTCGTCCGCCGCGGCCACGGACTCCCGCGCGACCAGCAGCGCGGCCACCGCGAGCACCCCGGACCGGCCGGTCACCAGCGGCGCGGTCACCTGCACGATCCGGCGCAGCACACCGAGCGGATCGTACGACTGCCCGGACGTCGTCTCCTCTCGTACGGCGGCCAGGACCGCGTCGGCGTGCGGGAGCCGGGCACGGGTCTCGCCCTCGTCCGCGGTGCCGTCACGGAAGGGGGCCAGTTCCGCCTCCGCGCCCGTGAGGACGGGCGGGATCAGCCGGGCGGCCTCGGTGAGCGTCTCGCGCAGCCGGGTCACGGCCCTCACCAGCGCATCGGCCCGGGCGATCGCGGTCTCCGCCGCACGGAGGTGGTGGGCCGCCTCGTCGGGCCGGCCGGAGGCGGTGGCCTGGTGGGTCTCGTTGAGCTGGACGGTCGCGGTGACCAGGCTGTCCTTGGCCAGTTCGACATACCCGGCGACGGAGTCGTCCGTGAGCGTGGTCTCCGCCCCGGCGGTGCGGGCGGTCAGCTCACGGAAGCGGGCCTCGGCCGACGCCAGGGCCGCGGCGGGGTCGCGGTCCAACCCCCGCAGGGCGCCCAGGCTCTCCGCCGCCCCGGTCAGTCGCCGCCCGGCCTCCTCGCAGCGGCCCACGACTCCGGCGAGGGCGGCCGCCTCCTCCGGCACGCCCGCCTCGTACCGCCGCCGTATCGCGCACGCGGCCGCCAGTTCGGCCTCCGCCGCCTCGGTCGCCGCGACGAGAGGGGCAAGCATCTCGGGGCTCAACTCGCGTTCCGCGAAGGTCAGTTCCTCGCGGAAGGCGCGGAGCCGGTTGTCGGCGTCGACCAGGGCGGCCCGGGAGCGCTCGTCGAGGTCGGCGAGCGGGGGCGTGGCCGCCGGGGCGGGGTACGCGCCGACGTGGGTCGTGCCGGCGGCTGCCGGTGTCGTACGGCTGCGGGTGCGGCGCATCCGGCGGACGGAGCCGTATCCGGCGAGGACCAGCACCACGGCGAGGGCGGCCAGCGGCAGGACGAGGTCGGTGCCGGAGGACGTGTCCTCGGCCGGGGCGGCGGCGCTCGTGCGCGCGCCTGCAACCGGAGCGTCGTCGTTGATCGTCATCCACGGCAACACCAGCCACACGACCCCGGCGACCACACCCAGCAGGGCGTGTGCCACCCGCGCGGATATGTGCGAGCGGCCCCGCCGCGGTCGGCCCCGTATCAAGGATGGCGTCACGTTTCGGAGCGTATGGGCTGGAATGCGGGGGCGCGAGCGGGGTGGGACGGGTGGGGGTACGCGAGGAGAGTGGGGGAGCGGATGTCAGAGGTGCGGGACATACAGGTCGACGGGGACGGGGGCGGGGACGGGAACGGCGAGGCGGAGAAGGAGGCGCCGGCGCCGAGGCGCACACGTCGCCGCTGGATCCGCCGGGGCCTGACCGGGCTCGCGCTCGTCCTCCTCCCCCTGCTCACCGTCGCCGTCGCCCTCCGCCTCAACTACGCCGGTGACCCCGCGGACGGCACCCGCACCCGGGGCAAGGACGCGATCTGGCTCGGGCACGCCTGGGTGGACGGGCGCAAGACCGACGCCGACGTCACCGCCCTCGCCCGGCGCCTGCGGGACACCGGGATCCGGGACCTGTACGTCCACGCGGGACCCCTGGAACACGACGGGACGCTGCCCGGGTCGGCGTACCCGAAGGCGCCGTGGCTGATCGGTGCCGTGCACAAGGCGGCCCCCGGCATCCGGGTGCAGGCCTGGCTCGGCGACAAGCTCGCCACCGAGAGCCCGGACGGACTGCGCCTCACCGAGAAGGACACCCGCGCCAACGTCGTACGGTCCACCCGGCAGATCCTCGACACCGGGTTCGACGGCGCCCACTTCGACCTGGAACCCCTGCACTCCGGCGACGAGGACTACCTCGACCTGCTCGACACCCTCCACGAGGTCACCCGCGCCCACGGCGTGCCCCTGTCCGTCGCCGCCCACCAGATCGACCCGCTCCCCGCACTGCACTCCGTCGCGGGCACGATCACCGGGCACCCCAAGTGGTGGTCGCAGGCCTACCTCGGTCAGGTCGCGCGCCGGGTCGACCAGATCGCGGTGATGTCGTACGACACGGCCACGCCCCTGGAGAGCCTGTACGGCGGCTATGTCGCCCAGCAGACCTCACTGGCCCTGGAGGTCACCCCCGACTCCACCGACCTGCTGATGGGCCTGCCCTTCTACCGGGAGGACAACTTCGACCACTGGTCCTTCGCCGAGACCGTCCCCGCGGCCGTCCGAGGCGTCCGCCTCGGGCTCTCCCGCACGGACGCGGACCGCGCGAACTTCGGCGTGGCGCTGTACGTCGACTTCGCGGCCACGGAGGCGGACTGGACGGCGTACGAGAAGGACTGGGTCCACTAGAAAAGCACCTGCGGTCCGGTGCGCCGCTGCGACGATCTGCCGGATGACCACCACCCGCAGGCACCTCACCCGCGACGACCTCGCCCCCCTCGCCCGCGCCGCGACCGGCCGCGCCCTCACCGGCGTCACCCGGCTCCGCGGTGGCAGCAAGAAGGGTGTCTACCGGCTGGCCCTCGACGACGGTACGACGGTCGTCGCCTACGTCTGGTCGCCGGACGAGGACTACTGGGACGCCGGCCCCTCCGACCCCCGTGACCCCTTCTCCGCCGGCACCGGTCCCGACGTGTTCACGGCCGCCCACGACCGGCTGGTCGCGGCCGGCGTGCGCACCCCCCGCCTCCTGTACGCCGACACCGCCATGGACGCCGTGGTCGTCGAGGACCTGCGGGGCGGCAGTCTGGAGGAGGCCCTGGAGCGGGACCCGGTCGCCGGTCGCGCCGCGCTGGAGCTGCTGGCCGCCGAACTCGGGTCTTTGCACGCGCAGGAGGGCCCCGCCTTCGGCAAGGTCGGCCTGGTCGACAACGGCGGTACCTCGTCGTCGGGTTCGGCCGTCCGGCGCATCACCGAGGGAGCCCTGCGCCACATCGAGCAGGCCGCCGTACGGGACGAACGGATCGCCGTCGTACGGGAAGAGCTCGAGGAGACCGTCCGACAGCTCGCCGCAGCCGTCCGGCCCCGCGCCCGGCACACCCTCGTCCACGGCGAACTCGGCGCCGACCACGTCCTGTTGGACGACCGGGGCAGGCCCGCCCTCATCGACGTCGAAGGGCTCATGTACTTCGACGTCGAGTGGGAGCACGTGTTCCTGCGCATCCGCTTCGGACCGCGGTACTACGACGTCCTGCGCGCCCCCGGCCTGGACGAGGACCGGATGAACCTGTACCGCCTCGCCATGCACGTGTCCCTGGTCGCCGGCCCCCTCCGCCTGATCGAGGGCGACTTCCCGAACCCGGACCGCATGCGGGAGATCGCGGAGCACAACCTGGTCAGGGTGTTGGGGCTCGTGCGACGATGATCGGCATGCACGAGACGCTGGTGCTCCTCGCGGTACTGGTCCTGACGGCCGGGGCGGTGCTCGCCCTGGCCGCGATCATCAACGGGTGGATCGCGCCGGGCCGCGGGCGGGCCAAGGTGCTGCGGCCCCGCGTGTGGGGCTACGGCACCCTGGTCGCCATGGCCGGGATCGGCACGTATCTGTTCGTCGGCCCGCTCCAGGGACCGGACATGGGCAACTTCCCGGTCGCGATGAGCGGAATGGCCGTGTTCGCCGCGGGCCTGTACATCCAACGGCAGGCCATGAAACCGGCTAGGAAGACCTCCTCCTGATCTTCGATCCCAGCCACACCAGCGGGTCGTACTTGCGGTCGACCGCCCTTTCCTTCAGCGGAATCAGCGCGTTGTCCGTGATCTTGATGCCCTCGGGGCACACTTCCGTGCAGCACTTGGTGATGTTGCAGTAGCCGAGACCGTGCTCGTCCTGGGCCGCCTTCTTGCGGTCCAGGCCGGACTCCTCCGCCGCGTCCAGGGGATGCATGTCGAGCTCCGCGACCCGCATCAGGAAGCGCGGACCCGCGAACGCCGTCTTGTTCTCCTCGTGGTCGCGCACCACATGGCAGGTGTCCTGGCACAGGAAGCACTCGATGCACTTGCGGAACTCCTGCGGGCGGTCCACGTCCTCCTGCATCATCCGGTACTCGCCCGGCCCGAGATCCGGCGGCGGCACGAACGCCGGGACCTCGCGCGCCTTCTGGTAGTTGAAGCCGACGTTCGTGACCAGGTCCCGGACCACGGGGAAGGCCCGCAGCGGGGTGACGGTGATCGTCTCCTCCGGTGTGAACACCGACGTGCGGGTCATGCACATCAGCCGGGGCCGCCCGTTGATCTCCGCCGAGCACGAACCGCACTTGCCCGCCTTGCAGTTCCATCGGACGGCGAGATCGGGCGCCTGGGTGGCCTGGAGGCGGTGGATGATGTCCAGCACCACCTCGCCGTCGTTGACCTCGACCTTGAAGTCCTCCAGGTCGCCGCCCTTCACGTCGCCCCGCCACACCTTGAAGTGGGCCGTGTAGCCGCTCATTCGTACAGCTCCTCTTCGGCGAGGTACTTGACCAGCTCCTCCTTGTCGAAGAGAGCGAGCAGGTCGGCGCGGATGGGGTCGGTGGTCTCACGGGTGAGGTCGATCTGGCCCCGGACGGGGTCGGTCGCCGCCAACCCGCCCGTCGGGTCGGTCAGTCGGCACAGCAGGTTGACGTTGCGCCACTCGCGGTCCATCCCCGGGTGGTCCTCGCGGGTGTGGCCGCCGCGCGACTCGGTCCGCTCCAGCGCGGCCCGCGCCACACACTCGCTGACCAGCAGCATGTTCCTGAGGTCCAGCGCGAGGTGCCAGCCCGGGTTGAACTGCCGGTGCCCCTCGACCCCGGCCCGCCGGGCCCGTACCCGAAGATCCCCGAGCTTCTCCAGGGCATGCTCCATCTCGCCCTCGCGGCGGATGATGCCGACCAGGTCGTTCATCGCCTGCTGGAGCTCCTGGTGCAGGGTGTAGGGGTTCTCCGGAGGTCCTACGGCGGGCTCGGCGCCCTCCGCCGAGAACGGCCTGAGCGCCTCGGCCGCCGCCGCGTCGACCTGGACCTCGTCCACCGGCGGACGGTCCGCCGCGAGCCCGGTCGCGTACTCGGCCGCGTGCCAGCCCGCCCGGCGCCCGAACACCAGCAGGTCGGAGAGGGAGTTGCCGCCGAGCCGGTTCGAGCCGTGCATGCCGCCCGCGACCTCACCGGCCGCGAACAGCCCCGGCACCCCGCGCGCCGCCGCCGTGTCCGACTCGACCGCGATGCCGCCCATCACGTAGTGACAGGTCGGCCCGACCTCCATCGGCTCGGCCGTGATGTCGACGTCCGCCAGCTCCTTGAACTGGTGGTACATCGAGGGGAGCCGCCGGCGGATGACCTCCGCCGGCATCCGCGTCGACACGTCCAGGAAGACCCCGCCGTGCGGGGAGCCACGGCCCGCCTTCACCTCGGAGTTGATGGCCCTGGCCACCTCGTCGCGGGGGAGCAGCTCCGGGGGACGCCGGTTGTTGTCCGGGTCCTCGTACCAGCGGTCGCCCTCCTCCTCCGACTCGGCGTACTTCTCCTTGAAGACGTCCGGGACGTAGTCGAACATGAACCGCTTGCCGTCGGCGTTCCTGAGCACTCCGCCGTCGCCGCGCACCGACTCGGTGACGAGGAGGCCCTTGACCGACGGCGGCCAGATCATGCCGGTCGGGTGGAACTGCACGAACTCCATGTTCAGCAGGGGTGCGCCCGCGAGCAGGGCCAGCGCGTGGCCGTCGCCGGTGTACTCCCACGAGTTCGACGTCACCTTGAAGGACTTGCCGATGCCACCGGTCGCGATCACGACGGCCGGGGCCTCCAGGACGAAGAAACGGCCGGTCTCACGGTCGTAGGCGAAGACACCGGAGACGCGGCTCCCGTCCTTCAGGACCCTGGTGACCGTGCACTCCTGGTAGACCTTCAGCCGGGACTCGTAGTCGCCGGTCTCCTTGTGGTCCTCCTGCTGGAGCGACACGATCTTCTGCTGGAGCGTGCGGATCAGTTCGAGGCCCGTGCGGTCGCCGACGTGGGCCAGGCGCGGGTACTCGTGACCGCCGAAGTTGCGCTGGGAGATCCGGCCGTCCTTCGTGCGGTCGAACAGGGCGCCCCAGGTCTCCAGCTCCCAGACCCGGTCCGGGGCCTCCTGGGCGTGCAGCTCGGCCATCCGCCACTGGTTGAGGAACTTCCCGCCGCGCATGGTGTCGCGGAAGTGGACCTGCCAGTTGTCGTTCGCGTTGGCGTTGCCCATGCTGGCCGCGATGCCGCCCTCGGCCATCACCGTGTGCGCCTTGCCGAACAGCGACTTGCAGATCACGGCCGTACGGGCACCGCGCTCGCGGGCCTCGATGGCGGCCCGCAGCCCGGCCCCTCCGGCGCCGACCACGACGACGTCCCATTCCTGCCGGTCGACCACGGACATCAGAAGGCACCTTCAATCTAGAAGAGGCGCGGATCGTCGAAAGCGCCGGACGCGACCAGATACACGTAGAAGTCGGCGAGCGCCACGCTCACCAACGACGCCCAGGCGAGCTGCATGTGCCTGGCGTTGAGCTTCCCGACCCACTGCCACATCCGGTACCGCACGGGATGCTTCGAGAAGTGCTTCAGCTTGCCGCCGACGATGTGCCGGCAGGAGTGGCACGAGATCGTGTACGCCCAGATCAGCGCGATGTTGATCAGGAACACCAGGGTGCCCAGGCCCATGTGGCCCCACGCGTAGTGCTCGTCGCGGAACGCGAGCACGGTGTCGTAGGTCAGGATCCCGGCGACCACGATCGCGGCGTAGAAGAAGTACCGGTGGATGTTCTGCAGGATCAGCGGGAAGCGGGTCTCACCGGTGTACTTCTTGTGCGGCTCGGCCACCGCGCAGGCCGGCGGGGACGCCCAGAAGCCCCGGTAGTAGGCCTTGCGGTAGTAGTAGCAGGTCAGCCGGAAGCCGAGCGGGAAGATCAGGATGATGATCGCGGGCGAGATGCCCCACCAGCCGCCGAAGATCTCCCAGTTGGGGCCGTGGCGCATGGGCGCGCAGCGCTCGGCGAGGCAGGGGGAGTAGAACGGCGAGACGTACGGGGCCGCGTAGTAGTCCGTGTCGGCGAACGCCCGCCAGGTCGAGTACACGATGAAGGCGAGCAGCCCGGCGGCCGTGGCCGCCGGTGCCAGCCACCAGCGGTCGGTGCGCAGGTGCGGGGCGTCGATCGCGGCGCGCGTACCGGCGCGTACGCCGCCGCTCACGGGATGGGATTCGGTGTCGGGGGGTTCCGTACCAGTGGCCAACGCTTGACTCCGGTCGGGATCAGGGGGCTCGGCGGTCGCGGGCGCCGAGTCCCTCGTCGTCCGAGTCCGTCCACAGGGTGTTGTCGTACGGGGTGTCGGAGATGGAGACGAGATCCGGGCGGCGGGCCTTGGCCAGCGCCGGGTCGGTCTCCCTCAGCAGGGCGAGGCTCTCGCGCAGGCGGTCGGCGTCGATCCGCACCCGGCGCATCTCCAGACCGCCGCTGCCCAGCTGCTGCTCCAGGCGCTTGACGTACCTGAGCACCTCGTCGAGCGAGCGCTGGGCCGCTGCCAGTTCGTCGTTCACGGACATGACGTGACCTCACTTCCGTGGGCGGGGTTGCCCTGGACGGGAACGGTCATGCGCCTGCGAGTGTTGCGCGTCACACCTGCCGGTGTGAAGGGACGTGCACCGATTGGCGGATCGTGAGCCCTCCGTGCGCGCCCCTCGTGCGCCGTCGATTGCGCCGCACGGGTGGGCTTCCCGGTCGTTGTCGCCGTGTCGCCGTCCGTTGCCGAACCCTTTCCTCTTCAGTGGCCGCAATAGATGTGATCAGCTCCATATACCGCCAAAAGTGATCATAACGCCCGCGGCTCCCGGAGGTAAGCAGAGATGTCCCACAACGGCGTCGCCCTGCGCGCGGTCACGCGCTCGGTCGGCTTCCTCACCGCGGGCGCGCTCGCGGTCACCGCGCTGTCCGGGTGCAGTTCCGACGACAAGGCGAGCAAGCCGCTCGCGGAGCAGGACATCGCGCCCGCCGCCCGCGACCAGGTCGCCGACGGCGGCACCCTGCACTGGGCGGTGGACGCCGTCCCCGAGACCCTGAACACCTTCCAGGCGGACGCCGACGCGACCACCACCACCGTCGCCCAGGCGGTCCTGCCCTCGATGTACCGGCTGGACGCGAACGGGCGGCCGCAGGCCGACGCCGACTACCTGGAGTCGGCCAAGGTCGTCGAGACCGAGCCCAAGCAGGTCGTGCTGTACAAGCTGAACCAGCAGGCCGTGTGGAGCGACGGCCGGGAGATCGGCGCCGCCGACTTCGCCGCCCAGTGGCGCGCCCTGTCCGGCAAGGACTCCGCGTACTGGACCGCCCGCAACGCCGGCTACGAGCGCATCGACAGGATCGAGCGCGGGGCCAACGACCTGGAGGTCAAGGTCACCTTCGCGCGGCCGTACGCCGACTGGCGCTCGCTGTTCTCGCCGCTGTACCCCAAGGACGTCATGGGCACCCCGGACTCCTTCAACGACTCCGCCCGCAAGAAACTCAAGACCACCGCCGGTCCCTTCCAGGTGAAGAAGGTCGACCGCAAGGGCGACGAGATCACCCTCACCCGCAATCCGCGCTGGTGGGGCCACCCCGCCAAGCTGGACGAGATCGTGCTGCGCGCCGTACCGCGCGACAAGCGGGCCACCGCGCTGGCCGCCGGCACGATCGAGCTCGCCGAGGTCGACCCCGAGGCCCTCGGCCGCATCAGTCTCGCCGCCCGCGCGGGAGCCACCTCCGGCAGCAGCCCGCTCGCGGGCCCCGACGGGCTCCACGGCCACCGCTCCGGCAGCAACCTGAAAGCCGCCGACGCGCTGCGCTCCTGGGCCCTCGCCCACGGGGACGACGAGGAGGCCGCCGACGAGGAGCTCAGCGCCCGGCAGAAGGAGCGCAGGGCGCTCGCCGCGTACGCGCGTGAGCAGGCGGCGCTGAAGGGCTTCGAGGTCCGCAGATCCCTGGAGCCCGCCTACACCCAGCTCGCCCTCAACGGCGCCTCGGGTCCGCTCGCCGACGAGCGGGTGCGCCGGGCCGTGGCCCGCGCGATCGACCGCAAGGCGCTGGCCGGCGTCGTCCTCTCCCCGCTCGGGCTGCCCGCTGTGCCGGTCGGCAGTCACCTCGCGCTCTCCGGCCAGGACGCCTACGCCGACAACAGCGGCGCACTCGGCGGCCAGGACACCAAGGAGGCCCGGGCACTGCTCGCGGACGCCGGGTGGGAGGCCGGGGGCCCGGTCGAGAAGGAGAAGAAGAAGGGCGAGAAGGCGGCGGGGACCAAGGGCAAAAAGGCCGGCCGGGACTCCGCGCACGGGGACGACGGGACGTACATCGTCGGCGAGGACGAAGACAGTGACGACAAGAGTGACGACAAGGACCCCAAGGACCACCGCAGCGGCGACGGCCCGCGCCACCTCGCCCAGGACGGCAGGCAGTACGCGAACCGGCTGAAGCAGGGCGGCGCGCCGGGAGCCTACGCCCCCAAGGGCACCGCGGCTCCGGCGGACGCGGCGACGAAGGTGCTGGCCAAGAAGGGCAAGGCGCTCGCCCTGCGGTTCGTGCTCCCGTCGGGAGCGGGCTCCGAGACGCTGCGCACGGTGGCCGGGCGGATCTCCGCGATGCTGGCGAAGGTCGGCATCCGGACCGAGATCTCCAAGGTCTCCGACGAGAGCTACTTCAAGGACCACATCGCGTCCGGGCAGTACGACCTCGCGCTGTACTCCTGGCCCGCGTCCGCCTTCCCCGCCACCGACGCCCGCCCGATCTTCGCGAAGCCGGTGCCGGCCGCCGACGGGTCGCTGAACGTCGAGCAGAACTACACCCGGGTCGGCACGGACCAGGTGGACCAGCTCTTCGACCAGGCCGTGGCCACGCTCGACGAGGGCAGGAGCCGGAGCCTGATCCGCAAGGCCGACTCCCGGATCTGGGCCGCCGCGGGATCCATCCCGCTGTATCAGCGGCCCCAGCTGACGGCCGCGAAGAAGAACCTGGTGAACGCCGGTTCCTTCGGATTCCAGACACCGGTCTACGAGGACATGGGCTTCCTCAAGAAGGGCGCGAAGCCGGCGGCCGGGCCCACCGGACACTGAGCCCGGCGAGCCCCTACCCGGGAGGCAACGTACGATGGGGTGAGGCCGTGGCATGTTGAGCCCGGCAGGCCCGCGTCACACGGACGTTCGTAGCAGGGCCTTCTCACCACTTGGGAGTACGCCGCAATATGGCCACGCGCCACGACATCCGCAATGTCGCCATCGTCGCCCACGTCGACCACGGCAAGACGACTCTTGTCGACGCCATGCTGAAGCAGGCAGGCGCCTTCGCCGCGCACGCCGCCGAATCGCTCGACGACCGCATGATGGACTCGAACGACCTGGAGCGTGAGAAGGGCATCACGATCCTGGCCAAGAACACGGCCGTGAAGTACCACCCCAAGGATGGCGGCGACGTCATCACCATCAACATCATCGACACCCCGGGCCACGCCGACTTCGGTGGCGAGGTCGAGCGCGGTCTGTCGATGGTGGACGCGGTCGTGCTGCTGGTCGACGCCTCCGAGGGCCCGCTGCCGCAGACCCGCTTCGTGCTGCGCAAGGCACTGCAGGCCCGCCTGCCCGTCATCCTGTGCATCAACAAGACGGACCGCCCCGACTCGCGCATCGACGAGGTCGTGAACGAGGCGTACGACCTCTTCCTCGACCTCGACGCCGACGAGGAGCAGATCGAGTTCCCGATCGTCTACGCGTGTGCGCGGGACGGCGTGGCCTCGCTGACCAAGCCGGAGGACGGCACGGTCCCGCAGGACAGCGACAGCCTGGAGCCGTTCTTCTCCACGATCCTCTCGCACGTCCCGGCCCCGGAGTTCGACACCGAGGCCCCGCTCCAGGCGCACGTCACCAACCTGGACGCCGACAACTTCCTCGGCCGTATCGCGCTGCTGCGCGTCGAGCAGGGTGAGCTGCGCAAGGGCCAGACCGTCACGTGGATCAAGCGCGACGGCACCATGTCCAACGTGCGTATCACCGAGCTGCTGATGACCGAGGCGCTCACCCGCAAGCCCGCCGAGAAGGCGGGCCCCGGTGACATCTGTGCCGTCGCCGGTATCCCGGACATCATGATCGGCGAGACCCTCGCCGACCCCGAGAACCCGATCCCGCTGCCGCTCATCACGGTCGACGAGCCGGCGATCTCGATGACCATCGGTACCAACACCTCGCCGCTGGTCGGCCGCGGTGGCACCGGCAAGGGCGCGGAGAACAAGGCCGCGGTCAAGGACCGCAAGGTCACGGCCCGTCAGGTCAAGGACCGTCTGGACCGCGAGCTGGTCGGCAACGTCTCGCTCCGCGTGCTCGACACCGAGCGCCCGGACGCCTGGGAGGTGCAGGGCCGTGGTGAGCTGGCCCTGGCGATCCTGGTCGAGCAGATGCGCCGTGAGGGCTTCGAGCTGACCATCGGCAAGCCGCAGGTGGTCACCAAGGAGGTCGAGGGCAAGGTCTACGAGCCCGTCGAGCGCATGACCATCGACGTGCCCGAGGAGCACATG
Source organism: Streptomyces sp. NPDC024687 (assembly GCF_055559055.1). Classification (NCBI taxonomy): domain Bacteria; kingdom Bacillati; phylum Actinomycetota; class Actinomycetes; order Kitasatosporales; family Streptomycetaceae; genus Streptomyces; species Streptomyces sp. NPDC024687. The sequence continues at coordinate 362,627 of NZ_JBVHLJ010000003.1, forward strand.
GGCGCGGTCACGCAGCTCATGGGTGTCCGCAAGGGCCGGATGGACAACATGTCCAACCACGGCTCCGGCTGGGTGCGCATGGAGTTCGTCGTTCCCTCCCGCGGCCTCATCGGCTTCCGGACCGAGTTCCTGACCGGCACGCGCGGCACGGGTATCGCCCACTCCATCCACGAGGGCCACGAGCCGTGGTTCGGCACGCTGACCACCCGTAACAACGGCTCGCTGGTCGCCGACCGCGCCGGTGCCGTCACCGCCTTCGCGATGACGAACCTCCAGGAGCGCGGTGTGCTGTTCGTCGACCCCGGCACCGAGGTGTACGAGGGCATGATCGTCGGCGAGAACTCGCGCTCCGACGACATGGACGTGAACATCACCAAGGAGAAGAAGCTCACGAACATGCGGTCGTCCTCGGCCGACTCGTTCGAGGCGATCGTCCCGCCGCGCAAGCTCTCCCTGGAGCAGTCCCTGGAGTTCTGCCGCGACGACGAGTGCGTCGAGGTGACCCCGGAGGCGGTCCGCATCCGCAAGGTGAACCTGGACGCCCGCGAGCGCGCCCGCGCCGCGAGCCGCGCCAAGAACGCCTGACGCCACCGCCGGCGACTGTCGGCAGCCCGGTTCTCCGGCACTCGGGGAACCGGGCCTTCGGTGTGCCCGCGAAAGCCTGTCCGCGATCTATGAGACAACGTTCGGATATCGGTAAGCGGCCGATCGTGTTTCGGACATGTGAACCGAAATCCATTGCGGTATGTCCGTTTTGACGGTCTGTCGGCTCACGTGTCAAGCGCGACCAGGTGTCAATCTTTGCAATTTTTCCTCAAAATATTGCCGGTAGGGAGATCCCTATGTCTTCCGCCCTTGACGCGCGTTGAACACTTTGGCGAAAGTTCCCCCAAACCACAGAACCTGCCGGTATCTGTGCTGCGCTCAACTCTCCAACCCCCCGGGGGAAGTACACACATGACCAGTCCAGTCGCCTTGGACCCCGAGCTCGAGTCGAACGCCGAGCCTGTCAAGGCCGAGCAGAAGCTCGAGGGTCGTTCTCCCGGCCAGTTGATGTGGCAGCGCTTCAAGCGCGACCGTACCGGGGTCATCAGTGCCTGGGTAGTGATTTTCTACTTCGTCGTGGCCCTCGCGGCGCCGCTGCTGACCAAGATCAGCGGGACCAACCCGTACTCGCTGTACGGCCAGGATCCGGCCTATCAGGACAAGCCGATCCTGGACGAGTTCGGGCTCCCGCTCGGCTACTTCGGCGGCATTTCCGGGGACCACTGGTTCGGTGTGGAGCCGCAGTTCGGCCGTGACCTGTTCGCCATGCTGATGTACGGCATGCGGACCTCGCTGTTCATGGCGCTCGGCGTGACGGTCCTGCTGATGGTCACGGGCGTGATCATCGGTCTGCTCGGCGGCTACTTCGGCGGCAGGGTGGACTACTGGCTGGGCCGGGTCACGGACTTCTTCCTCGCGTTCCCGCAGCAGCTGTTCTTCATCGCCTTCATGCCCGTGGTCACCTCGTTCTTCGTGGACCCGCGTGAGGAGACGCCCACCTACTTCCGGGCGCTGGCGATCCTGATCGTGCTCTGGGTGCTCGGCTGGATGGGCATGGCCCGCATCGTGCGGTCCGTCGTACTGTCGCTGCGCGACCGGGAGTTCGTCGAGGCCGCCATGGTCTCCGGTGCCTCGCCCTGGCGGATCGTCCGCAAGGAGATCCTGCCGAACGTGGTGACGCCGATCCTGGTCCAGTTCACGTACCAGCTGCCCAGCACCATCCTCACCATCGCGTTCCTGTCCTTTGCGGGTGTCGGTTTCGTCGAGCCGACCCCCGACTGGGGCCGGTTGTTCGCCGCGGGTGCCAACTACACCCAGCAGGACCCGGCGTTCATCTTCTTCCCGGGCATCGCGCTGGTGATCTTCGTCCTGGCCTTCAACCTCCTCGGAGACTCGGTCCGGGACGCCTTCGACCCCAAGTCCGGGCGGTAACCGTCCATTGGTGGGGGGTGACTGCCGCCCCCGCGTCGGCCTACCAGCCGCGTCAGGCAGTACTCATGGATAACAACCGACAGGTAGGTGCATTCGCCACATGAAGTCGTTCACCTCGCGCAGAGCGCGTGGCATCGTGGTCGCCATAGCGGCCGGCTCACTCGCGCTCACCGGCTGCTCCGAGAACAAGGGCTCGAACTCCGGCGCCGACTCCAAGAAGGACCAGAAGGAAGCGGCCACCCAGTCGAAGGCGGTCACCTACGCCGACGCCGCCGCCTCCACCGGTCCCGCCCCGGACGTCGCCGGCGCCAAGAGCGGCGGCACCATCCAGGTCTACCAGGAGTCGGGCCTCACGCACCTTGACCCGGGCCAGATCTACGTCTCCGACGCCGGCCAGGTCGCCAACCTGCTCTTCCGTCGTCTGACGCAGTTCAAAGAGGACGACAAGGGCAACGTCACGATCGTGGGTGACCTCGCCACCGACTCGGGCAAGTCCTCCGACGGCGGCAAGACCTGGACGTTCACGCTGAAGAGCGGTGTCAAGGACGCCAACGGCAGCGCGATCACGTCCAAGGACATCCGCCACACCGTCGAGCGCCAGTACGCGAAGTTCATCTTCGACGGCCCGCCCTACCTGCAGCAGTGGCTGGCCGGCAAGAAGTACGCCGCCGACTACCGCAAGCTGCTGCCGGGCGGCGGTTTCGACGGCAAGCACCTGCCTGCCTCGGTCCTCGACACGCCGGACGACAAGACCGTCGTCTTCCACTTCGACCAGGCGCGTCCCGACCTGCCGCAGACGCTGGCCATGGCCGGCTACGCGGTCGTGCCGGAGAAGACCGACACGAAGGAGAAGTACGACACGGCCCCGGTCGCCACGGGTCCGTACAAGATCGCGTCGTACAAGGCCGGCAAGTCCCTGGTGCTCGCGAAGAACGCGAACTGGGACCCGAAGACCGACTCCGTGCGTCACCAGTACGTCAACAGCTTCGACTTCCAGTTCGGCATCACCGAGTCGACCCAGACCAAGCGTCTGATCTCCGACCAGGGTGGCGACAAGAACGCCATCCAGTTCACCGGCGGCGTCGAGTCCACCCAGATCCAGGACGTCATCGGCAACCCGGCGGTCAACAAGCGCACCATCAAGGGCTACCAGCCCTACGTGATGTCCCTGACCTTCAACCTCGACCGGGTCAAGGACCTCAAGGTCCGCCAGGCCGTCACCTACGCGGTCAACTCCAAGTCCCTCATCGCCGGTGAGGGTGGCGTGTACGGCGGCGACGTGGCCCCGAACTACTTCGCCCCGACCCTGCCCGGCTACGAGGCGAAGTACGACCCGTACGGCCGTCTGAAGACGCCGCAGGGCAACATCGCCAAGGCCAAGGAGATCCTCAAGGGCGTCCCGGACTCCGAGAAGACCCTGGTCTACGCCTACAACAACAACGAGCCCGGCCAGAAGCGCAAGGTCGCCATCGAGGACGCGCTGACCTCGGCGGGCTTCAAGGTCGTCTCCAAGGAAGTCGACTCCGCGAGCTACTACGAGCAGATCGGCAAGCTCGACAACCCGTACGACATCTACATCACGGGCTGGGGCCAGGACTGGCCGTCCGCCGCCACGGTCATCACGCCGGTCTACGACGGTTCGCTCGTCTCCGACGGTTCGCCGAACTACTCGCACGTCAAGGACCCCAAGGTCGACGCCCTCATCCAGAAGGCGCTGACCCAGCAGCCCACCGAGGCCGCCGCGACCTGGAAGGAAGCGCAGCACTACCTGCTGGAGAAGATCCTCCCCGGTGCTCCGCTGTGGTACACGAAGAGCTTCCAGCTCAGCGGTTCCAACGTCGGTGGCGCCCGCTACAGCAGCGTGTCCAGCCTCATCGACATGACCCGTCTGTACCTGAAGTCGTAACTCTCTACGGCTGATCGCGGGGGCGCGCACCAGGCGGAGCGCGCCCCCGCACCTCCGTGAAACCTTCCACCGTCTCCGCAGAGAGCAGCCCTCCCGCCATGTTTCAGTTCATCCTCCGGCGCACGGTCGGTGCCCTTGTCACCCTCTTCCTCATCGGCGCCGCCACGTTCTTCCTGTTCGTCGCCGCGCCCTCCGACTACGCCTCCCTGGCCTGTGGCAAGGACTGCTCTCCCCAGAGACTGTCGGACATCCGCGAGGCGCTCGGCCTCAACCTGCCCATCGCCCAGCAGTTCTGGGACTTCATGTCCGGCATCGTGACCGGCCGTGACTTCCCCCAGGGCCACTGCAGCGCCCCTTGCCTCGGTGTCTCCTTCAACCAGGGGGACATGGTCTGGTCCACGATCATGGACCGCTTCCCGACGACCCTGACCCTCACCGCGGGCGGTGCCGTCGTCTTCCTGGTCGTGGGTGTGGGCGCCGGCATGGTCGCCGCCTACCGGCGGGGATCGATGATCGACAAGGTCGCCACCGGCGCGTCCATGGTGCTCAGCTCGTTCCAGATCTACTTCCTCGGCCCCATCGTCCTGTGGGTCCTCGTCTACAGCACCGGTCTGATGGAGAGCCCCAGGTACATCCCGATCACCGAGGACCCGTGGGGCTGGTTCGTCGGCATGCTGCTGCCGGTCCTGGTGATGGCCACCATCTTCACCGCCCAGTACACCCGTATGGCGCGCTCCTCGATGATCGAGCAGCTCGCCGAGGAGCACGTGCGCACCGCCCGGGCCAAGGGCATGTCGAAGCCGTACGTCTTCTTCCGCTACGCCTGGCGCGGCTCGCTCATCCCGATCGTCACCGTCCTCGGCATCGACATCAGCTCCATGCTCGGCGGTGCCGTCGTCACCGAGATCACCTTCTCCCTCCAGGGCGTGGGCCGTCTCGCCGTCCAGGGCGCGCAGACCAAGGACCTCCCGCTGACCATGGGCGTCATGCTGTTCGGTGCCTTCTTCATCCTGATCATCAACATCCTCACGGACATCGCGTACGCCCTCATCGACCCGCGCGTCCGCCTCTCCTAGGAAGAACGAACCCCCGTGACCACACTGACCAAGACCGAGGACGCTCCGGCCCCTTCCGGCTCGGACAAGTTCCTCTCAGTGCGCGATCTGAAGGTGCAGTTCTCCACCGAGGACGGCATCGTCAAGGCCGTCGACGGCCTGTCCTTCGACGTCGAGCGCGGCAAGACCCTGGGCATCGTCGGCGAGTCCGGCTCCGGCAAGTCCGTCACCAACCTCACGATCCTGGGCCTGCACAACCCGCGCACCTCCACCGTCGACGGCGAGATCGTCCTGGACGGCAAGGAACTCGTCACCGCCACCGAGCGCGAGCTGGAGCAGCTCCGCGGCAACAAGATGGCGATGATCTTCCAGGACCCGCTGACCGCGCTGTCGCCGTTCTACACGGTGGGCCGCCAGCTGTCCGAGCCGTTCATGAAGCACCGCGGCGCCTCCAAGAAGGAGGCGAAGGACCGGGCGATCCAGATGCTGGAGAAGGTCGGTATCCCGCAGCCCAAGACGCGCTTCGACGACTACCCGCACCAGTTCTCCGGCGGTATGCGCCAGCGCGCGATGATCGCCATGGCGCTGATGTGCGACCCCGAGCTGCTGATCGCCGACGAGCCGACCACCGCGCTGGACGTCACCGTGCAGGCCCAGATCCTGGACCTGCTCAAGGATCTCCAGCAGGAGTTCGGCTCCGCGATCATCTTCATCACCCACGATCTGGGCGTCATCTCCAACATGGCCGACGACCTCCTGGTGATGTACGCCGGCCGGGCCGTGGAGCGCGGCAGCGTGCGCGAGGTCATGCGCGCGCCCCGCCACCCCTACACCTGGGGTCTGCTCAGCTCGATGCCGCGTCTCGACAGCGACGTCAACGAGGAACTGGTGCCGATCCCCGGCTCCCCGCCCTCCCTGCTCAACCCGCCCTCGGGCTGCCCCTTCCACCCGCGGTGCACCTTCAAGGACCAGGTGCCCGGCACGCTGTGCACCGACTCCCGGCCGCCGCTGGGTGAGGGCCGTGCCTCCGCGTGCCACCTGACGGCGGAGCAGAAGCAGACCATCTTCATCGACAAGATCCAGCCCCGGCTGCGCTAGGGAGAACCGAGACATGAGCGACAACCTCACCCTCCCCGCACAGCAGGGCTCAGCCGACACCACCGTGCCCGAGACCCTGCTGAAGGTCGAAGGGCTGACCAAGCACTTCCCGATCTACGGCGGCTTCCCGATCAGACGGAAAGTCGGCGCTGTGCAGGCCGTGGACGGCATCGACCTCTCGGTCGGTGTCGCCGAAAGCGTCGGCCTGGTCGGCGAGTCCGGCTGCGGCAAGTCGACGACGGGCCGGCTCATCACGCGGCTCCTGGAGCCCACGGCCGGCAAGATCACCTACTCGGGCAATGACATCACCCACGCCTCGCGCAGGCAGCTGGCGCCGGTGCGGTCCGAGATCCAGATGATCTTCCAGGACCCGTACTCCTCGCTCAACCCGCGCCAGACCGTCGGCACGATCATCAAGTCGCCGATGGAGGTCAACGGGATCGATCCCGAGGGCGGCCGGGAGAAGAAGGTCCGGGAGCTCCTCGAGCTCGTCGGCCTGAACCCGGAGCACTACAACCGCTTCCCGCACGAGTTCTCCGGCGGTCAGCGCCAGCGCATCGGCGTGGCCCGCGCGCTCGCCCTGAACCCCAAGCTGATCGTGGCCGACGAGCCGGTCTCGGCGCTGGACGTGTCCATCCAGGCGCAGGTGGTCAACCTGCTCAAGAAGGTCCAGGACGAGCTCGGCATCGCCTTCCTGTTCATCGCCCACGACCTGGCCGTCGTACGGCACTTCTCGCAGCGCGTCGCGGTGATGTACCTCGGCAAGATCGTCGAGGTCGGCGACCGGGACTCGATCTACAACCGGCCGCGGCACCCGTACACCCATGCCCTGCTCTCCGCCGTCCCCGAGGTCGACATCGACGGCGACGGCGAGGGCCGGGAGCGGATCCGGCTGTACGGTGACGTGCCCTCGCCGATCCACCCGCCGTCCGGCTGCCGTTTCCGCACTCGGTGCTGGAAGGCGCAGGACAAGTGCGCGAGCGAGGAGCCGCCGCTGGTCCAGATCTCCGGGAACCGGGGCGGTCACCTGACGGCCTGCCACTTCCCGGAGGACCCGACCACGGAGGCCCGCGACGAGGACGTCGTCCTGGACCCGGCGCTGAAGGCCCTGGAGGATGCGGCGTCCCAGGAGGCACCGGTCAAGGACTGACGACTCCCGCACACCCGTACACCCCACGCCCGGGGGCAGAGGCAAACTACCTCCGCCCCCGGTCGTCGTACGCCCGGGGCCCCCGGGCTCCGGGGTTCCGAACTCCCGGCCTCCGAACTCCCGGCCTCCGAACTCCCGGCCTCCGAACTCCCGGCCTCCGAACTCCCGGCCTCCGAACTCCCGGCCTCCGAACTCCCGGCCTCCGGGCTCTGGCCCCCGGCCCCCGGCCCCGGCCTCCCGGCCCCGGCCTCCCGGCCCCCGGCCCTCGACTCCCGGCCCTCGCCTCCCGGCCCCGGCCTCCCCGCACCCGTACCCCACCCACGCCCCCAAAGGCCTACCCAGGCGTGCGAAGTGTCTCCGTTGATCCGATATTGGCCGGTAACGGATCAGTCTTGAGGAGGCACTCCATGCGTGGAGCCACGCACGCCACATGGGCCGCTTGCGCGGTCGCGGTAGCTCTCGCGGTGACGGCCTGCGGTGGTGGGGACAGCGGTAGTGACAGCGGTGGCAGCGCCGACGGCGGCGCCGTGCTGAGCTCCTCCTGGGGCGACCCGCAGAACCCGCTGGAGCCGGCCAACACCAACGAGGTGCAGGGCGGCAAGGTCCTCGACATGATCTTCCGCAGCCTGAAGAAGTACAACCCGGAGACCGGCAAGGCCGAGGACATGCTCGCCGAGAAGATCGACACGAGCGACTCGCAGAACTTCACGATCACCGTCAAGGACGGCTGGACCTTCAGCAACGGCGAGAAGGTCACCGCCCAGTCCTTCGTGGACGCCTGGAACTACGGGGCCTCGCTCAAGAACAACCAGAAGAACGCGTACTTCTTCGGCTACATCGACGGCTACGACAAGACGCACCCCGACGACGGCAGCAAGCAGTCCGCCGACACCCTCTCCGGGCTGAAGGTGACCGGCACGAGGACCTTCACCGTCAAGCTCAACCAGAAGTTCTCGACCTTCCCCGACACCCTCGGCTACCCGGCCTACGCCCCGCTCCCGCAGGCCTTCTTCAGCGACCACGCGGCCTGGCTGAAGAAGCCGGTCGGCAACGGGCCGTACACCATCGAGTCGTACACCAAGGGCTCGCAGATGGCCCTGAAGAAGTGGGACGGCTACCCCGGCCCCGACAAGGCCCAGAACGGCGGGGTGACCCTCAAGGTCTACACCGACAACAACACCGCCTACACCGACCTCATGGCAGGCAACCTCGACCTCGTCGACGACGTCCCGGCCGCCCAGCTCAAGAACGTCAAGAACGACCTCGGCGGCCGCTACATCAACACCCCGGCCGGCATCATCCAGACCCTCGCCTTCCCGTTCTACGACAAGAAGTGGAACAAGGCCGGGATGGAGAAGGTCCGCACGGGCCTGTCCCGGGCGATCGACCGCGAGCAGATCACCGAGACGATCTTCCAGAAGACCCGTACCCCCGCCACCGACTGGACCTCCCCGGTCCTCGGCAAGGAGGGCGGCTTCCAGGACGGACTGTGCGGAGACGCCTGCGACTACGACCCCGCCGCGGCCAAGAAGCTCGTCAAGGAGGGCGGCGGACTCCCCGGCGGCCAGATCAAGATCACGTACAACGCGGACACCGGCTCCCACAAGCAGTGGATCGACGCCGTCTGCAACTCCATCAACAACGCGCTCGACAACGACAAGGCCTGCGTCGGCAACCCCGTCGGCACCTTCGCCGACTTCCGCAGCCAGATCACCGCGAAGAAGATGAGCGGCCCCTTCCGGGCGGGCTGGCAGATGGACTACCCGCTCATCCAGAACTTCCTCCAGCCGCTCTACTACACCAACGCCTCCTCCAACGACGGCAAGTGGTCCAACAAGGACTTCGACAAGCTCGTCAACGAGGCCAACGCCGAGACCGACACCGGCACGGCCATCGAGAAGTTCCAGCAGGCCGAGAAGGTCGTACGGGACAACATGGCCGCCATCCCGCTCTGGTACCAGAACGGCAGCGCCGGCTACTCGGAGCGGCTCTCGAACGTGAAGCTCAACCCGTTCAGCGTCCCCGTCTACAACGAGATCAAGGCCGGCTGACCCCGCCATGGGACGGTACGTCCTCCGGCGGCTGCTCCAGATGGTCCCGGTGTTCATCGGGTCTACCCTGCTGATCTTCCTCATGGTGAACGTGATGGGCGACCCCATCGCGGGCCTGTGCGGCGACAAGCAGTGCGACGCGGCGACGACCGCCCAGCTCAAGAAGGAGTTCGGCCTCGACAAGCCGGTCTGGCAGCAGTACCTGACCTACATGGGGCACGTCTTCACCGGCGACTTCGGCACCGCCTTCAACGGCCAGAAGGTCACCGAGCTGATGGCGACGGCGTTCCCCGTGACCATCCGGCTGACGATCGTCGCAATCCTCATCGAGATCGTCATCGGCATCACCCTGGGCGTGATCACCGGACTCAAGCGCGGCCGTCCCGTCGACACCTCGGTCCTTCTGCTCACCCTCGTCGTGATCTCCGTCCCCACCTTCGTCACCGGTCTGCTGCTCCAGCTGCTCCTCGGCGTCGAGTGGGGCTGGATCAAACCCTCGGTGTCCACGGACGCCACATTCGGCGAGCTGCTCGTGCCGGGCCTGGTCCTCGCGTCCGTGTCACTGGCGTACGTGACCCGGCTGACCCGCACGTCCATCGCGGAGAACAGGCGCTCCGACTACGTCCGTACGGCGGTGGCGAAGGGCCTGCCCAGACGGCGGGTCATCGTCAGGCATCTGCTGCGCAACTCGCTCATCCCCGTCGTCACCTTCATCGGCACCGACATCGGCGCCCTGATGGGCGGTGCGATCGTCACCGAGCGCATCTTCAACATCCACGGCGTCGGCTACCAGCTCTACCAGGGCATCCTGCGCCAGAACACCCAGACCGTGGTCGGCTTCGTCACCGTCCTCGTCCTGGTGTTCCTGGTGGCCAACCTGCTCGTCGACCTCCTGTACGCCGTCCTCGACCCCAGGATCCGCTATGCCTGAACCCCAGGAACAAGAGGGAGCCATCGCCGGGACCGGAGCGGGCGGTGCGATGGACCTCGCGGTGAGCGAGGCGACCACCCTGGAGAAGGGCCCCGACGGCACCGGCCCTCAGGACAGACCCCGCTCCCTGTGGTCCGACGCCTGGCGCGACCTGCGCCGCAACCCCGTCTTCATCATCTCCGCCCTGGTGATCCTCTTCCTGGTCGTCATCTCCCTGTGGCCGTCGCTGATCGCCTCCCAGAACCCGCTGAAGTGCGACCTGTCGAAGGCCCAGGAAGGCTCGCAGCCGGGGCATCCCTTCGGCTACGACGGCCAGGGCTGCGACGTCTACACGCGCACGGTGTACGGCGCCCGTACGTCGGTGACGGTCGGCGTCTGCGCCACGCTGGGGGTCGCGATCCTCGGGTCGGTTCTCGGCGGCCTCGCCGGGTTCTTCGGAGGCTTCTCGGACTCGATTCTGTCCCGCACCACCGACATCTTCTTCGCGATCCCGGTGATCCTCGGCGGCCTGGTGCTCCTGTCGGTCGTCACGAGCAGCACGGTGTGGCCGGTCATCGGGTTCATGGTGCTGCTGGGCTGGCCGCAGATCTCCCGTATCGCGCGCGGCTCGGTCATCACCGCCAAACAGAACGACTACGTGCAGGCGGCCAGGGCGCTGGGCGCCTCCAACTCCCGCCTGCTGCTGCGCCACATCACCCCGAACGCGGTCGCTCCGGTGATCGTGGTGGCGACCATCGCGCTGGGCACGTACATCTCGCTGGAGGCGACCCTGTCGTACCTCGGCGTGGGCCTGAAGCCCCCCACCGTCAGCTGGGGCATCGACATCTCCGCGGCCTCCGCCTACATCCGCAACGCCCCCCACATGCTCCTGTGGCCCGCCGGAGCCCTCGCGATCACGGTCCTCGCCTTCATCATGCTCGGCGACGCGGTCCGCGACGCCCTCGACCCGAAACTGAGGTGAGGGGAGGTGACGGCGACCGCAGGGACGAGCACGGCAGAGCCGGCCTTCACGGAGGGGCGTCATACCGGCGAGGGGCTGTCCGGCTCAGCGGTGCTGTCCGCGAGGCGGGCGGGTGGCGGGGGCGGGGGCCTTGCGGTCGCGGCGCGTCCGGCGGGCGTGCTCCGGGGGCGCGGGGTCCACTGCGGTCGCGTTCTGTCGGCAGGGGGCGCCTTGTCCGCCTTGCGCACGCGTGGGCTCGTCCGGCCCGGCGGTGCTGTCCGCGAGGCGAGCGGTTGTGGTGCTCCGGCGCGGCGCGCGAGGAGGCCGGGCTCACGCCGGTGCTGCGTTGGCGGCGCGGGGTCTCGTGCGGGCGGACGGCGAGCGGGCGGGCGTCTCGTGGTCGATGTGCGGTGTGTCCGGGGTGGTCATCGGAGGTCTTGTCGCCCGCCATGCCACGCGCATCACGCCCCCGCCCCTGCTGCCCCCATCACGCCGCCCGTCCTGCCCCGCCCTCGCACCACCTCGCTGTTCCTCCCCGTTCCCCCACCCCCCCCGGCGCCCCTCGCGACGCCCCGACCCGAAGCCGAGGTGAGTCGTCGTGCTGCTCGAAGTGCGTGATCTGCACGTGGAGTTCAGGACCAGGGACGGGGTGGCCAAGGCGGTCAACGGGGTCGACTACGGGGTGGACGCGGGGGAGACGCTCGCGGTGCTAGGGGAGTCCGGGTCGGGGAAGTCGGTGACCGCGCAGGCGATCATGGGGATCCTCGACATGCCTCCCGGCAAGATCACCGGGGGCGAGATCGTCTTCCGGGGACAGGACCTGCTGAAGCTGAAGGAGGACGAGCGGCGCAAGGTCCGTGGCGCCGAGATGGCGATGATCTTCCAGGACGCGCTGTCCTCCCTCAACCCCGTGCTCTCCGTGGGCGACCAGCTCGGCGAGATGTTCGTCGTGCACCGGGGGATGTCGAAGAAGGACGCGCGGGCCAAGGCCGTCGAGCTGATGGACCGGGTGCGCATCCCGGCCGCCAGGGAACGCGTGAAGGACTACCCGCACCAGTTCTCCGGCGGCATGCGCCAACGCATCATGATCGCGATGGCACTGGCCCTGGAACCCGCGCTGATCATCGCCGACGAACCCACCACCGCGCTCGACGTCACCGTCCAGGCCCAGGTGATGGACCTGCTCGCCGAACTCCAGCGCGAGTACCACATGGGGCTCATCCTCATCACCCACGACCTCGGTGTCGTCGCGGACGTGGCCGACCGGATCGCCGTCATGTACGCCGGACGGATCGTCGAACAGGCTCCCGTCCACGACATCTACAAGGCACCGGCCCACCCCTACACGCGCGGACTGCTCGATTCCATCCCTCGTCTCGACCAGAAGGGCCAGGAGCTGTACGCGATCAAGGGACTGCCGCCCAACTTGATGAACATCCCGTCGGGTTGCGCGTTCAATCCCCGCTGCCCGATGGCACGGGACGTGTGCCGCACCGACGTACCGCCTCTGTACGACGTTGACGACAGACGCACGAGCGCCTGTCACTTCTGGACGGAGTGCCTCAATGGTTGAGCCGATCCTGGAAGTGGGTGGACTGGTCAAGCACTACCCGTTGACCCGGGGCATTCTGTTCAAGAAACAGGTCGGTGCCGTCAAGGCCGTGGACGGTGTGGACTTCACGCTGCACAAGGGAGAGACCCTCGGCATCGTCGGGGAGTCCGGCTGCGGCAAGTCGACCGTCGCCAAGATGCTCGTCAATCTCGAGCGCCCGACGCAAGGGTTGATCAAGTACAAGGGCGAGGACATCACCAAGCTCTCCGGCAAGGCGCTCAAGGCGGTCCGCCGCAACATCCAGATGGTCTTCCAGGACCCGTACACCTCGCTCAACCCCCGTATGACGGTCGGCGACATCATCGGGGAGCCGTACGACATCCACCCCGAGGTGGCCCCCAAGGGCGACCGGCGCAGAAAGGTCCAGGACCTGCTGGACGTCGTCGGCCTCAACCCCGAGTACATCAACCGCTATCCGCACCAGTTCTCCGGCGGCCAGCGCCAGCGCATCGGCATCGCGAGGGGGCTGGCCCTGCGCCCGGAGGTCATCGTCGCCGACGAACCGGTCTCCGCCCTCGACGTCTCCGTCCAGGCCCAGGTGATCAACCTCCTCGACCGGCTCCAGAGCGAGTTCGAGCTGTCGTACCTCTTCATCGCGCACGACCTGTCGATCGTCCGGCACATCTCGGACCGGGTCGGGGTGATGTACCTCGGGCGGATCGTGGAGATCGGCCGGGACGAGGAGATCTACGACCATCCGACGCACCCCTACACCCAGGCGCTGCTGTCCGCCGTGCCGGTGCCCGACCCGGAGGCCCGCGAACACCGCGAGCGGATCATCCTCACCGGCGACGTCCCGTCCCCGACGAACATCCCGTCCGGGTGCCGTTTCCGCACCCGCTGCTGGAAGGCCCGGGAGCGCTGCGCGCTGGAGGTCCCGCTGCTGGCGGTGCCCGCGGAGTTCCGGTTCGCGGGCGGGCCGGCGGCACACGACTCGGCGTGCCACTTCGCGGAGGAGAAGCAGGTCGTCCCGGCCGAGGCACCGGAGTAACACGGCGGCAACTTGGCCGACCCGGTTCCGATATACGGACGCGTCAGGCTCTACGACGTACGGCCGTGCGGGTGCCGTAAGCGGGTCGGGACGCGCCATGTCGTCCCGGCCCGCTGCTGTTCCTGCGCTCCTACGCCATCCCCAACGACCGCTTCAGGAAGTCCAGCTGAAGCCGCAGCAGGTTCTCCGCGACCGTCTCCTGCGGGGTCATGTGGGTCACGCCGGACAGCGGCAGCACCTCGTGCGGGCGGCCCGCGGCCAGCAGGGCCGAGGACAGGCGCAGGGAGTGGGCGACCACCACGTTGTCGTCCGCGAGGCCGTGGATGATCATCATCGGGCGGTGCGGCTCGGCCGCGTCGACCAGGCCCTCGTCGTCGACCAGCGAGTTGCGGCGGTAGACCTCCGGCTGCTCGTCCGGGTGGCCGAGGTAGCGCTCCTGGTAGTGGGTGTCGTACAGGCGGAGGTCGGTGACCGGGGCGCCGACCACGGCCGCGTGGAAGACGTCCGGGCGGCGCAGCACCGCGAGGGCCGCGAGATAGCCGCCGAAGGACCAGCCGCGGATCCCGACCCGGGAGAGGTCCAGCGGGAAGTCCGCGGCGAGCGCCTGGAGCGCGTCGGCCTGGTCCTGGAGGACCACCTCCGCGAGGTCGTCGCGGATTGCCTTCTCCCAGGCGGGGGAGCGGCCCGGGGTGCCCCTGCCGTCCGCCACGACCACCGCGAAGCCCTGGTCGGCGAACCACTGCGAGGTCAGGTGGGCGTTGTGCGCGGCGACCACCCGCTGCCCGTGCGGACCCCCGTACGGGTCCAGCAAAACCGGAAGGGGGCTGTCACCGGCGTAGTCCTGCGGCATAAGCACGGCGCACGGAATCCTCCGTGCGCCCCCTTCGATCAGCGTCACGCGCGGGGTCAAACCGGGGTCTTCCGCGTACGACGTGACGGTCGCCGTCTCCTTGCCGTCCCGCAGGACCCGCGCGCGGGTGCCCGGCCGGTCGAGGGTCGCCGACACCAACACGGTCACGCCCCCGGCGCGCACCGCCGAGTGCACGCCGGGTTCCTGTGACAGGCGCTCCATTCCGAGCTCGTTCACCCGGTAGACGTGCACCTGGCCGGTCTGAGGAGACTCGGCCTCCGGGCCGGCCGACGCGGAGACCAGCACGTCGTGCGCGGTGACGTCCAGCACCGCGCGGACATGCAACTGCGGTCCGGTCAAAGGGCGTTCACCGACCGCCAGTACCCGCGCGCCGCCCTCGTCCGCGATCCGCACGAGCTGTCCCGAAGGGCTCCAGCAGGGAACCCCGGGGAAAAGATCCAGCCAAGTTGGATCTTCGTCCGCGTGCACCATCCGGGTCGCGCCGGACTCCGGGTGCACCGCCAGATACAGCTGGCTGCGCTGGTCGCGCGCCTGTACGAGCAGCAGTGGAGCACCCGCCGCTGACCAGTGCACATGGGCCAGATACGGATAGCGCTTCCGGTCCCAGGAGACCTCCGTGCGCGTCCCGTCCAGATCGATCACGAACAGTCGTACGTCCGCGTTGGCGGTGCCCGCGGCCGGGTACGGGACGTGCTGTGGGTCACGCTCCGGGTGGGCCGGGTCGGAGATCCACCAGCGCCGCACCGGCGTGTCGTCCACGCGCGCGACCAGCAGCCGGTCCGACTGCGGCGACCACCAGAAGCCCCGCGTGCGGCCCATCTCCTCGGCCGCGATGAACTCCGCGAGACCGTAGGTGACGTGGTCCGACTCCGGAGCGGCAAGCGCCCGGTCGTCCTCGCCCTCGGCGCCCACGACCCGCAGGGAGCCCTGGGCGACGTACGCGATGTGCCGTCCGTCGGGGGCCGGACGGGGGTCGATCACCGGCCCGGCGACGGCCAGTTCACGTGCCGTGCCGACCCGCAGTTCCGCCGTGAAAAGCCGCCCTGACAACGCGAAAGAGGCCAACTCGACGGCCGCGTCGGTGGCGTAGCCGACGATGCCGGTACCGCCCTCGCGGCTGCGTTCGCGGCGCGCCCGCTCCTGGGGCGGGAGGCGCTCCTCGGCGCCGCCGAGGAGGGCGCGCGGGTCGGCCGCCACGCGCTCCCCGCCGTCCGCCGTGTCGAGCACCCACAGCGAATTGGCCCGGTTCGTGCCGGAGCCCGAGCGCAGGAACACGACACGCGACCCGTCGGGCGCCACGGAGAACGCGCGCGGCGCGCCGAGCGTGAAGCGCTGGGTACGGGCGTGCCGGCGGGGAAAGGAGTCAGCCTCGGTCGTCATGCCCCGACCATATTGGCCATGCGCCCCCTTGTGCGGCCGTGCGCCGACGGATGCGCAGGCCCGGATAGTTATGATCACTACCGCATAGTGGGTATGAACCTGCTGGCTGACGTATGGATTTATCTGCCCCCCTGGTCCGACCCCCCGCGCTCTTGGGATCTTTGGAGGTGAACCGCCGTGGCACTCTCGATTTCGGCGGTGGTGCTGCTGGCGATCATCGTCTTCTTGTTGGTCAAGAAGTCGGGACTGAAGGGCGGGCACGCCGTGGTGTGCATCCTGCTCGGCTTCTATCTCGCCGCCTCTTCGATCGCACCGACGATCAGTGAGGTGACGACCAACATCGCGGGCATGATCGGCAGCATCAAGTTCTGACCCGACCGCCACGACCCGACGGCGACGACCCGGCCGCGCGGGACTGTCGGTGGCTCCTCGTAGGCTGGGGCCATGACGGAACAGCCCGCTCGGCGTCTGCTCCTGGTGCACGCGCACCCGGACGACGAGTCGATCAACAACGGCGCGACCATGGCCAGGTACGCGGCCGAGGGCGCCCGGGTGACCCTGGTCACCTGCACCCTCGGCGAACTCGGCGAGGTCATCCCGCCCGGGCTGCGGCACCTGACCGGCGCCGCCCTGGCCGAGCACCGGCGGGGCGAGCTCGCCGAGGCCCTGCGCGCACTCGGCGTCGAGGACTCCCGCCTGCTCGGCGGCGCCGGGCGCTACCGGGACTCCGGAATGATGGGCCTCCCGGACAACGACGACCCGGCCTGCTTCTGGCGGGCCGACGTCGACGAGGCGGCCCGTCATCTCGTCGAGGTGATCCTGGAGGTGCGCCCCCAGGTCCTCGTCACCTACGACGACCACGGCGGGTACGGCCACCCCGACCACATCCAGGCCCACCGCGTCGCCATGCGCGCCGTCGAGCTCGCCGCCGGCGCCGGGTGGCGGATCCCGAAGGTCTACTGGAACCGGGTACCCCGCACGGTCGGCGAGCATGCCTTCGCGCAGCTCCACGCCGACCTGCCGGGCCTCCCCTTCGCCAAGGCCGCCGTCCTCGACGACGTACCGGGCGTGGTGGACGACGAGCGCGTCACCACGGAGATCGACGGCACGGCGTACGCCACCGCCAAGAGCGCCGCGATGGCCGCGCACGCGACCCAGATCGACGTGTCGGGAGCCTACTTCGCGCTCTCCAACGAACTCGTGCAACCCCTCTTCACCACCGAGTACTACGAATTGGTGAGAGGGGAACGCGGGACCACGAAGGAGACCGATCTGTTCTCCGGGATCGAGTTGTCCGGGATCGAGTTGTCCGGGATCGAGTTGTCCGGGATCGAGTTCTCCGGGATCGAGGACGCGTCATGAGCGACCGCGCGCCGATGCTGGCCCAGCCCCTGCAGCGCCCTTCCGCCGGACGGGCCGCCGCCTACCTCGGCCTCTTCGTGCTCGGGGCGGTGGTGGGGCTCGCCGGGGCGCTGGTGCAGGGGGGCTGGTTCCCGGGCGGACTGCTGCTCGCGCTGCTCGGCGAGGCCGGACTGCTGCTCGGCGGGGCCCGCGCCACCGGCAGCCGTGCCGGAGCCGTCGCACCGGCGGGCGGCTGGATGGTCGCCGTCGTCTTTCTCACCACCAGCCGTCCGGAAGGCGACTTCGTCTTCGCGGCGGGAAGCGGCTCCTATCTCTTCCTGCTCGGCGGCATGGCTGTTGCTGTGATCTGCGCCACCCTTGGACAGGGGCGGCAACCGGGCGGCGATGCCGTCCGACTTGGCAAGTGACGTACCACTTCTCCACATCGCGCGCGTGCGAGTCCCGTGTGGGTTTCACCAGCGGTCGTGGGATACAGGCCAGAAGTGGCCAGTATGGTGGTGCGCGCCGCCGGCGCCCGAAGCAGTGAGGTCGAAACGGGCGGCGGAGCCAACCGGGAGAACCTGCCTTGAGTCGTGAAACTGACAGTCCGTCCTCCGGGCCCAACGGGCGCGGCGGAGCCGCCTACCCCTCGGGCACGCCGCCGTACGGGACGCCCATGGCTTCCGACGGCGGTCCGGACGCGGGCCGTTCGGCCACGCAGCCGGAGGAGCGCAAGACCGAGACCACGCTGACGACCCGGATCCGGATCAACATCCCCGGTTCGCGGCCCATCCCGCCGGTCGTGGTGCGCCAGCCCGTCGGGGACACCGGGAGTTCCGGCGACAGAGGTCCCGAGACCGAGGCGCCGACGCCGAGTTCCGCGCCGTCCACGGGCACCGTCGAAGTGCCCGCCGAAGCCGGCCAGCCCGCCGCCGACGAGAAGCCGAGCGACTGGTTCGCGCCCCGCAAGTCCGGCCCCGCCAAGGGGCCTCAGGGCGGCGGAGCCAGCAACGGCGCCGGTCTGCCGGGCGGTTCGGCCGCGGGTGCGTCCGGCGCGGGTCCGACCGGCGCGGGTCCGACCGGCTCGGGTGCCGGTGGTCCCGGCGCGTCCGGTCCCCGTCACGGTGGTGCGCGCTCCGGGGCCGGGCGCCCCGGTGGGGTGGTCGGTTCCATGAGCGTGCCGGGCGGTTCCCGTCCGGGCGCCACGAACGGCGCCGGACTTCCGGGCGCCACGGGCGGTCCGGTGGCTCCGGGCCACGGTGGCGGCACGGGCTCCTTCGACGTCACCGAGGCGCTGAACGCCGGCCCGCGCGGCGCCGAACCCCGCCGCGACGAACTGCCGTACTTCGCCGAGAACGGCAACGGCTCCGGCGGCCCGGGCGGCGAGCACGGTCAGGGCGGCTTCGACGCACAGAGCGGCCCCGCTGGCCCCGGCGCCCAGAACGGCCAGATCGACTACGGCGGTGGCCAGGGCGGTCAGATCGACTACGGCGGCGGCTTCGGCGGACCGCAGGGTCCCGGCGGCCCGGGCGGCTCCCAGGGGCCCGCGGGCCCGACGGGCGGCCCGGTCACCGGCGACGGCCCGGTCGTGCCGCCCGCCGGACCGGACCCCTTCGCCAGGGCCGAGCCCTTCGGCGGCGAATCCTTCAACGGTCCCGACGGCTTCGGCGGTCAGGGCGGCCAAGGCGGTCCCCCCGGCGGCCCGGGCAGCGGCGCACGCGGTCCCGGTGGCCCGGGCGGAACCCGCGGTCCGGCCGGCCAGTCCGCTCAGGGCGCTCCCGGCACCCTCGGCGGTCCGGGCGGTCCGGGCGGTCCCGACGGCTACGGCGGTCCGGCCGGTCAGGCCGGTCAGGGCGGCCCCGGCACCCTCGGTCGGCCGGGCGGCCCCGGCGCTCCCGCCCCCGGCGGTGCTCCCGGTGCCGGTCTAGGCCCCGGTGGCGGCCTGAGCGACGACACCGCGATCCTCACCCCGCAGAAGCCGGCCCCCTCATCGGGTGCTCCCGGCTACGGCGCCCAGGACAACGTCTCCGGGCACACCGTTACCAGCGGCATGCCGGTCGTACCGTCAGGTACCCGGAGCGCCCCCCGCGGGCCGGCCACCGACGGCCGTACGCCCCCGAAGCTGCCCGACACCGCGACGCAGGAGGCCCCGGCAGCCGCGTCGAAGAAGAAGAAAAAGAAGGGCCGCAGCAAGCTGGCGCTGCTCGGCGGCACCGTGGTCCTGCTCGGCGTCGGTGCGTACGGCGCCGGTCTCCTGATGAACCGGTCCGACGTGCCCAAGGGCACCACCGTGCTCGGCGTGGACATCGGCGGGGGCACCCGCGACGACGCCGTCAAGAAGCTCGACGACTCCCTCGGCGACCGCGTGAACCAGGCGCTGAAGCTGTCGGTCGGCGGCGACACCGTCTCGCTCAAGCCGGACCAGGCGGGACTCCAGCTCGACGACCAGGCCACGGTCGCCGCGGCCGCGAAGAGCGACTACAACCCGGTCTCCGTGATCGGCTCACTCTTCGGCAACCACCGGGTCGTCGACCCGGTCATGCCGGTCGACGAGGAGAAGCTCCAGGCGGCCCTGGAGGACGCGTCGGGCGGCGCCGGCTCGGCGACCAACGGCACGATCAAGTTCGTCAACGGCAAGGCCGTCGCCGTGTACGGCAAGGCGGGCAAGGGCATCGACGTCGCCAGGTCGACCAGCGCGGTCGAGGAGGCGTACCGCACCCAGGTGGAGACCGGCACGGCCGGCTCGGTCACGCTGCCGACGACCACCAAGCAGCCGTCGGTCTCGAACGCCGAGGTCGACCGGATGATGAAGGAGTTCGCGGAGCCCGCGATGTCCGAGCGCGTCACCATCCGGACCGACGCGACGCACAGCATCGACTTCGGCTCGCTGTCCCTGCCGAAGATCCTCGGCTTCAAGGCGGTCGGCGGCAAGCTCGTGGAGACGTACGACCTCGAAGCGCTCAAGGAGGCGTACGGCACCACCTTCGCCGGGGTGCAGATCGACGGCGCGAGCGGCAAGCGGGACGTCCTGCCGCAGGATGTCGCCTCCGCGCTGGGCAAGGCGCTGCGCGGCAAGACGGCGGCCGATCGCATCGTGGTCATCGACACGAACCCGAGCTGACCGACCAGCGAGAACCGCACCGGAGTGCCGCCCGACATGACATCTGTCATGCGGCACTCCGGACGGCCGACACTGCCCGCCACCGCACCCGCGGAGCCACCATGGCCGTATGACAACGACAAGCCCGGTGGTCGAGTTCGACCAGGTGAGCAAGGCCTACGGCGAAGTACGGGCCGTGGACGGACTGACTCTGACCCTGCGCCCGGGGGAGACCGTGGCGCTGCTCGGCCCCAACGGCGCCGGCAAGTCGACCACCCTCGATCTGCTGCTCGGCCTCAAGCAGCCCGACAGCGGCAGCGTCCGCCTCTTCGGCACCACCCCGCGTGAGGCGATCGTCGCCGGACGCGTGGGCGCGATGCTGCAGAGCGGTGGCCTGATGGACGAGGTCACGGTCGCCGAACTGGTCCGCCTCGCCTGCGCCCTGCACCCGAAGCCGTACCGGCCCTCCGAGGTGCTGTCCCGCGCGGGCGTCGCCCAGATCGCCGACCGGAAGGTCAACAAGCTCTCCGGCGGCCAGGCCCAGCGGGTCCGCTTCGCCCTCGCGACCGCCGGCGACAGCGACCTGGTCGTCCTGGACGAACCGACGACCGGCATGGACGTCACCACCCGCCAGGCCTTCTGGGCCACCATGCGCGAACAGGCCGACCAGGGCCGTACGGTCCTCTTCGCCACCCACTACCTCGAAGAGGCCGACGCCACCGCCGACCGGGTGCTCGTCCTGCACCGGGGCCGCCTCCTCGCCGACGGCACCGCCGCCGAGATCAAGGCCAAGGCGGGTGCCCGCAGGATCGCCTTCGACCTGGAGGGCACGATCGACGAGGTCGCCCTGCGGAACCTGCCCTTCATCAGCACCGTCGCCGTCTCCGGCCAGACCGTCCGCATCCAGTCGACCGACGCCGACGCGACCGTCCACGCCCTCTACGGCCTCGGCGTCTACCCCCGCAATCTCGAAGTCGCCGGGCTCGGTCTGGAGCAGGCCTTCGTCGCCATCACCGCCGCCGAGGAGGCGAAGTCGAAGTGAACAGCCTCATCAAGCTGGAACTCACCCGCGCCCTGCGCAACCGCAAGTTCCTGTTCTTCTCGGTGCTGTACCCCTCGCTGCTGTTCCTGATCATCGCGGGCAACGCCGACAGCACGACGAAGGTCGACGGCACGGGCCTGACCCTGCCGACCTACATGATGGTCTCGATGGCCTCCTTCGGCGCCCTGACCGCCGTCCTGATGGGCAACAGCGAGCGCATCGCGAAGGAACGGGAGGGCGGCTGGGTACGGCAGTTGAGGCTGACGACCCTCCCGGGGCGCGGCTATGTCCTCGCCAAGACGGCGAGTGCGGCCGTGGTGAGCCTGCCCTCGATCGTGGTCGTGTTCGTCGTCGCCGCGGCCGTGAAGGACGTACGCCTCGACGCCTGGCAGTGGCTCGCCCTCACCGGCGCGATCTGGGCCGGAAGCCTCGTCTTCGCCGCGCTCGGCGTCGCCATCGGCTACCTCGCGACCGGTGACGCGGTCCGCCCGATCACGATGATCACCTACTTCGGGCTCTCGATGCTGGGCGGCCTGTGGATGCCCACGACGACCTTCCCGCAGTGGCTCCAGGACATCGCCGAGTGGCTGCCCACGCACGCGTACGCTGCCCTCGGGCAGGCCATCGAGCAGAGCCGCGCCCCGCACGCACAGGACATCGCCATCCTGGCCGTCTCCTTCGTCCTGTTCGCGGGCGGCGCGGCCTGGCTGTACCGGAAGGACACGTTGAAGGCGTGAGCGCGATGACGGACGAGCTGGGCGGGGACGAGGAAGCGCGTGCGGAGCGGCTGGTGCGCATCGGCCGGCCGCCCCGCAACCGGGCCGAGGTCATCCGCAAACTGGTGTGGATCGTGCCGTGGCTGGTCTTCCTCGGCTCACCGGTGCGCGACCTGGCCTCCGGCCACCACACCGGCTCGGCCACCGCGGCGGGCTGGGCGGGCCTCACGGTCTTCACCGGCACCTATCTGGCGCTGGTCTTCCGGAACATGGGCCGGACGTTCCCCGGCCGGACGGTCTGCGCCCTGGTCGGCGTGCTCTGGCTGCTCGCGATCGTCTTGACCCTGAGCCTCGGCGGCTCCTGGCTCGGACTGTTCGTGTACGTCTCCGTGGCCTGCGGTGTCACCTTCCCCCTCCGGGCCGCGTACTGGGCGATTCCGGTGAACACCCTCTCGCTGATGCTGGTGGGTCTGCGCGCCGACCCGGATTCGGCCTGGGGACTGTTCCTCGTCGTGCTGCTCGTCGGCTACTCCATGACCGGCGTCCGCCAACTCGTGCGCACGACCGTGGAGTTGCGCAAGGCCCGCGCGACCGTCGCCCAACTGGCCGCGAACGAGGAGCGGCTGCGCCTCGCCCGTGACCTGCACGACCTCCTCGGCCACTCCCTGTCCCTGATCACGCTGAAGAGCGAGCTCGCGGGCCGGATGCTGCCCGGCCATCCCGACAAGGCCGCCCAGCAGGTCGCCGACATCGAACAGGTCAGCCGCCAGGCCCTGGTGGACGTGCGCGAGGCCGTCACCGGTTACCGCCGCCCCCGCCTCGCCGGAGAACTGGCGGGCGCCCAGGTCGCCCTGACCGCGGCCGGGGTCACCGCCCAGCTCCCCGCCGAACCCGACCTGGCCGATGTCCCCGAGGAGAGCGAGTCGACCCTCGCGTGGGCGCTGCGCGAGGCCGTCACCAACGTCGTACGGCACAGCGGGGCCCGGCGCTGCACGGTGGAGCTGCTGCGCCGCCAGACCCTCGACGGTCCGGTGCTCGAACTCTCCGTCGAGGACGACGGCTCGGGAGGCTCGGGGGGCGGCCCGGGCAACGGTCTCACCGGTCTCACCGAGCGCCTGGAGAAGGCGGGCGGCACCCTGGAGGCCACCGGCACCCGGCACGGCTTCCGCCTGGTCGCCCGCGTGCCCGTCGGCCCCGCGGCCGACGTAGGATCCGCCTCATGACGAGCCGCACGATCAAGGTCCTGCTCGCCGAGGACCAGTCGATGGTCCGCGAGGCCCTGGCCGCCCTGCTCGGCCTGGAGGACGACATCGAGGTCGTCGCCCAAGTGGCCCGCGGCGACGAGGTCCTGGCGGCGGCCCGCGCCCACGACATCGACGTGGCCCTCATGGACATCGAGATGCCGGGCGCGACGGGCATCGAGGCGGCGGCCCAGCTCCACCGGGAACTCCCGGCGGTCAAGCTGGTCATCCTCACGACCTTCGGCCGCCCCGGCTATCTGCGCAGTGCGATGGAGTCGGGCGCCGACGCCTTCCTCGTCAAGGACGCCCCGGCGGCCCAACTGGCGCAGGCGGTGCGCAAGGTGCTGGCGGGGGAGCGGGTCATCGACCCCACGCTCGCGGCGGCGGCCCTGGCGGACGGCGCGAACCCGCTGACGGACCGGGAGCGAGAGGTCCTGCGCGCGGCGGCCGACGGCTCCACCAACGCGGAGCTGGCACGGACCCTCCACCTGTCCCAGGGCACGGTCCGCAACTACCTCTCGACGGCGATTCAGAAGCTGGCGGTGAGAAACAGGGCCGAGGCAGTCCGCATAGCAAGGGAGAAGGGCTGGCTGTGACCCACTCAGGGGCGCGGGGAACTGCGCGACCAGCCACAACGGACCGATAGGCGCCAGGACGGCCTCAGTTCAGCCTCGCTCGCGCGGCCTGGGCCTGCTGCCGCAGACGGTCCGCCGCGGCCTCGTCCACCGCGGCCACCACCCCCGCGTACGCCTCCAACTCCCCGGCGCCCTCGACGAAGTCGCCACGCTGCACCAGCAACTGCGCCCGCTCGTACCGCAGTCGCGCCGGATGGGAGGGAAGCAGCAGGGCCAGCTCCACGGCCCACAGGCCCACATCGGACCGTTCGGGCCGAGTCGCGGCCCAGGCCCGGACGTTGTTCAGAATCCGCTGCACGATCTCCAGCGGCTCGGCGGGACCCAGCATCGCGGGATCCAGCGGACCCCCCGTTGCCCCGGCGACCAGCACCTCCGCGTCACCGCCGCTCAACACCCGCCCCCCGTCGAAGGGATCGGCCAGCACCTGCTCCTGCGGCGGCCCGAACCCGACCACGAAGTGTCCCGGCAGAGCCACCCCGTACACCGGCGCCCCCGCCCGCCGGGCCACCTCCATCCACACCACGGACAGCAGGATCGGCAGCCCCCTCCGCCGCCGCAGCACCTCGTGCAGCAGCGAGGACTCCAGCCGCTGGTAGTCGACGGGCGCCCCGCGGAACCCGCTCCGGTCGCCCAGCAGCTCCCGCAACGACACCGCCCAGGACCGCGGCCCGCCCGGCCGGAACGGCAACTGACCGGCCAGCGCGTCGAGTTCGATCTGGGCCGCGTCGATACCGGCCTCGTCGAGCGCCCCGTCGGCCTGCGCCCCCACGAGCAGGCACAGCGCGGACAGATCGGGCCGCTCGGACCGCGCCTCTTCGGCGAACCGCCTCCGGAGCTCGGCGGAACGTTCGGGCGGTGGTGGAAACGGGGGACGCATAGCTGGCTCGTGCCCTTTCGCGGCGATCGCTACCGCGTGCCGCCGGAGACGTCCGGTTCGCGGTAGTGGTGGTAGGCGTGGTGCGCGGCGAACCCCATCCGGTCGTACAGGGCGCGCGCACCGGCGTTGTCCGACTCGACCTGGAGCCAGGCGGCCGACGCCCCCTCGTCGAGAGCGCGCTGGGCCAGCGCCGCCATCACGGTCGAGGCCAGCCCCCGTCGCCGTAGCGCGGGATCCACCTCGACCGCGGCGAACCCGGCCCAGCGGCCGTCCACGACACACCGCCCGATCGCGGCCGGCGCTTCCTCGCCGGGGACGGTGGCGAACCACACCGACGGCCCGCTTCCCAAGACGCGCAGGGCCACCTCGCTCACCCCCTTGCGCTGATAGCGCGCCAGCCAGTCGGCGTCGGCCTCCCGGGACAGCACGACATCCCCGGCCTCCGAAAGGTCCGCGACCGGCGCCAGTGCCCCGGTCCACAGCTCCGCCGTCACCTCCCGCGTCCACCCGCGCGCCTCCAGCTCCGCGCACAGGACCTCCTGGGTGCCCGCGGCGCCGGTCGCGGTCTGGACGTACGCCGGCAGACCGCGCTCGCCGTACCACCGGCGTACGGCGGCCAGGGCCTCGTCGAGCGGCAGTCCGGGGTCGCCGAGCGGCAGGACGGAGTTGGCGCGGCGGGTGAATCCGGAGGCGGCGCGCAGCTCCCACTCGCCGAGCCACTCGCTCTCGACGGGCCGCCAGCCGCGCGCGGTGATCCGGGCCAGCTCCTCGTAGGAGGCGGCCGGGCCCCGGCGGCGGGCCGGCTCGGCGGGCACGATCTTGCCCGCGACCAGCGCGGATTCCGCGATACGGACGCTCCGGCCGTCCCGGCGCGTGATCAGCAGCACACCGTCGTCCCATGATGTGAGAACACCGACCGTGTCGGTGAACTTCTCCCCGGTGTCGGCGGTGTCGTCCAGGCACCGTACGGATACCCGTTTGCCCACGTCAGCGGCGGAGATACGGACGACGAGGCGTCCCGCGGCGGAGATTTCCACAGGTCAGTTCACCCCTCCTGTTCGGATCATGCCCAAGAACGGAGATACTAGATGCGGGCATCGACGACGCCGCGCTCCCGCGCGCCAGGCGGCGGAGCCTGAGGAGGCCCGCCAGCGCCCAATGGAGGAGGAACGACAGCGTGACCTACGTCATCGCGCAGCCTTGTGTCGACGTGAAGGACAAGGCCTGCATCGAGGAGTGCCCGGTCGACTGCATCTACGAGGGCTCCCGGTCCTTGTACATCCACCCGGACGAATGCGTCGACTGTGGTGCCTGTGAGCCGGTCTGCCCGGTCGAGGCGATCTTCTACGAGGACGACACTCCGGACGAGTGGAAGGACTACTACAAGGCGAACGTCGAGTTCTTCGACGAGCTCGGCTCCCCCGGCGGCGCCAGCAAGCTGGGTCTGATCGAGCGGGACCACCCGTTCATCGCCGCGCTGCCGCCGCAGGCATAGTCATCCGCTTCAGCGGCCCGCACCTCGTGCCGCCTCGGTCCCGTACGGCCTGATCGTGGCCGTACGGGACCGAGGCGTTTGCCGTACGACCCGAAAGTGAGCCCGAAAGCCGTGTCCGCAGTCTCCGACCGCCTGCCCACCTTCCCCTGGGACAAGCTGGAGCCGTACAAGAAGACGGCTGCCGCGCACCCCGGAGGCATCGTCGACCTGTCGGTCGGCACGCCGGTCGACCCGGTCCCCGATCTCGTCCAGAAGGCCCTGATCGACGCGGCGGACTCCCCGGGCTACCCGACGGTCTGGGGCACCCCGGCCCTGCGCGACGCGATCACCGGCTGGGTCGAGCGGCGCCTGGGCGCCCGCGAGGTCACCCACCGCCACGTCCTGCCGATCGTCGGTTCCAAGGAACTCGTCGCCTGGCTCCCCACCCAGCTGGGCCTCGGTCCCGGCGACCGGGTCGCCTACCCGCGGCTGGCCTACCCGACGTACGAGGTCGGCGCGCGCCTGGCCCGCGCCGACTACGAGGTCTACGACGACCCCACCGAGCTGGACCCGGCGGGCCTGAAGCTGCTGTGGCTCAACTCCCCGTCGAACCCGACCGGCAAGGTGCTGTCCAAGGACGAGCTGACGAGGATCGTCGCCTGGGCCCGGTCCCACGGCATCCTGGTCTTCTCCGACGAGTGCTACCTGGAGCTGGGCTGGGAGGCCGACCCGGTCTCCGTCCTGCACCCGGACGTCAACGGCGGCTCCTACGACGGCCTCGTGGCCGTCCACTCGCTGTCGAAGCGGTCGAACCTCGCGGGCTACCGAGCGGCCTTCCTCGCGGGCGACCCGGCGGTCCTCGCGCCCCTCCTGGAGATCCGCAAGCACGGCGGCATGATGACCCCGGCGCCCACCCAGGCCGCGGTGGTGGCGGCCCTGGGCGACGACACCCACGTCCGCGAACAGCGCGAGCGCTACACGGCTCGCAGGGCGCTGCTCCGCGAGGCCCTCGTGAACCACGGCTTCCGCATCGAGCACAGCGAGGCCAGCCTCTACCTGTGGGCGACCAGGGACGAGTCCTGCTGGTCCACGGTGGCCCACCTGGCCGACCTGGGCATCCTGGTGGCCCCGGGCGACTTCTACGGCACGGCGGGCGAGAGGTTCGTACGGGTCGCACTGACGGCCACGGACGAGCGGGTGCGGGCGGCGGTCGAGCGACTGGCGTGACCCGCTCCGGACGCGACGACTGGACACAACGATCGGACACGGCGAAGGGGCCCGGGGAATTCCCCGGGCCCCTTCGCCGTGCGCTGGGTACTAGCCGATCGGGAGGCTCTTGACCGGCAGGGTGTCCGCCGACGGCAGGCCGCCGCCCTTTCCGAGGGAGTCGGTCGGCAGGCCGCCCTTCGTCGCCGTGGACGCGGTGTCGCCGAGGACGCCGCCGGCGGAGCCCGCGGCCTCGCCCGCCGTCTTCTGCGCGACCGGCGTCGCCTTCTTCACGGCCTTGCCGCCGGCCTTGCCCGCGGACGGCACCGCCTTCTCGACGGCCTTGCCACCGGTCTTGCCCGCGGTCCCGGTCAGGTTCTGCGCCGTGCCGTCCACCGTGTTGCCGACGTGCGCCCCGTCCAGAGCGGTCAGCCCGCCGAGGTTCGGAGTGGCGGGCAGCGCGGCGGGGGCCGCACTGGCGGAGCCGGCCGCACCGACCCCGGCGGCCGCTCCGGCAGCGACGAGCAGCGCGGCACGGGCGATCCTGCGGGTCAGGGGGAGGGACATGTTGCTCCTTCGACGGAGGAAACGTTGCTAGGACGCCGTGACTACCGCTCGAAGCCGACGAAGGTTGCGGACGCGCAACGTAAAGAGTTGGCAATGCGTCGCATTATCACCTGCGGATAAAAACGGGCAAAAAGCTTCCGGTCTGAAAGTCCGCCGAATCCTCGCAGCCCTGTGATCGCAAGGGATTTCGCGGATTCGGGGGTGAGATGACGAAAACCTGCGCACACGCGCTCCGGCGGCGGCCGGACATGACCCTTCCGGGCGATCGTCCGAACTACCGTGCCGTCAGTATCCGCACCGAGCCGGTACCGCCTTCTCCGCCCGCGGTACGCCACTGGCTGTCGGTGCTCCCGGCCGTCCACTGCCGTCCGGCGTAGGAGACCCGCTCGATGTGCAGCGCGGAGGAGTTGGCGACCGCCCAGTGGGCGAGCTGCCAGCCGCGCTCCCTGAGGCTGCGGCCGGACTTCGGGTCGGTGTCGGCGCGCACGGGCAGGGTCACGGTGCGCGCGTCGGCGGTGGTCGGCGTCGGGCTCGGCGCCGCCTTGCCGCCCACCTCCGCTGCGGTCGTCTCCAGCGCGTCGCGCCCGAAGTCCCGTACGAGGGCCGACCGGACCGCGTCGGGGCCCGTGGCGGGGGCCTGGGTGCCCGTGTCGGCGGCCCGGGCGGCCTGGGTGGTGTCCTGGCGGCCGTCACAGGTGAGGGTGGCCGCCGAGGTGCCGGTGAGGGCGGCGGCCAGCAGCTCGGCGTCCGGCTCGTGCTTGGCGTACGCCTCCGGATACCCACTGCGCTGCACGCGCTGGGCGGCGACGGTCAGCGGAAGGTCCTGGTAGCCGTCCACCTTGACCAGGTGCTTGTAGAACTCGCCCGCCGCGTACGTCGGGTCCAGGATCTCCTTCGGGCTGCCCCAGCCCTGCGAGGGCCGCTGCTGGAACAGGCCGAGGGAGTCACGGTCGCCGTGCGTGATGTTGCGCAGCCCCGACTCCTGGATCGCGGTGGCGAGCGCGATGGCCACGGCCCGCTCCGGCAACCCGCGCCCGGTACCGACCGCGGTGATCGTCGCCGCGTTCACCGCCTGCTCGGGCGTGAACTCGTACGACGGCCCGTCCGCCCTGCCGGAGACGACTTTGCAGCTCGGACCGTCGGTGCCTCCGGTGACGTACTGCACCACGAGGTAACCGGCGACCGCGCACAGGACCACGAGGGCCGCCCCGAAGCGGAGGAGACGGCCACGGCGTTTGCGAGTAGGGGGCAACGGCTCTGGCATCCGGACAAGATACTGGAGAGTACTGAGACGTCCGCGCCGAACGGGGACGGTGAGCGCCCGGAGCGGGGGCGTTAGGGTCGGGAGCATGGCCGACACCCCTCTTGACCTTTCGCTGGACGCAGCGCAGCTCACCGCTCAGCTCGTCGACTTCCCCTCCGAGAGCGGCACCGAGAAGCCCCTCGCGGACGCGATCGAGAGCGCCCTGCGCGCCCTGCCGCACCTGACGGTCGAGCGCCACGGCAACAACGTCGTCGCGCGCACGAACCTCGGCCGTCCGGAACGCGTCATCCTCGCCGGCCACATCGACACCGTGCCCATCGCGGGCAACGTCCCCTCCCGTCTCGACGACGAGGGCTACCTGTGGGGCTGCGGCACCTGCGACATGAAGTCCGGGGTGGCGGTCCAGCTGCGGATCGCGGCGACGGTCCCCGAGCCCAACCGCGACCTCACCTTCATCTTCTACGACAACGAAGAGGTCGCGGCCCACCTCAACGGCCTGGGACATGTGGCCGAGGCCCACCCCGAGTGGCTGGAGGGCGACTTCGCGGTCCTCCTGGAGCCCACGGACAACCAGGTCGAGGGCGGCTGCCAGGGAACCCTGCGGGTGCTGCTGACGTTCAAGGGAGAGCGAGCGCACTCCGCGCGCGCGTGGATGGGGTCCAACGCGATCCACAAGGCCGCTCCCGCCCTCGCGAAGCTGGCCACCTACGAGCCGCGCAAGCCGGTGGTGGACGGCCTCGAGTTCCACGAGGGGCTCAACGCCGTACGGGTCGAGGGCGGCGTGGCCACGAACGTCATCCCCGACTCCTGCACCCTGACCGTCAACTTCCGCTACGCGCCGGACCGCAGCGAGGCCGAGGCGGAGGCCTTCGTGCGGGACTTCTTCGCGGACTGCGGGGTCGACGAGTTCACCGTCGACGACCACACCGGTGGCGCCCGCCCCGGCCTCAACCACCCCGTCGCCCAGGCATTCATGGCCGCGGTCGGCGGTGTCGCCCGCCCCAAGTTCGGCTGGACGGACGTGTCCCGCTTCAGCGCGCTGGGCGTCCCCGCGGTCAACTACAGCCCCGGTCAGCCGCTGCTCGCACACAAGGTGGACGAGCGGGTGAAGGCGTCGCTGATCCCGCAGGCGGAGGAGAAGCTGAGGGCCTGGCTGACGTCCTGAGGACGTCTCGCCCGAGATTCCGCCCCGTGGCGCTTCATGGCGGACACGCGGACGTCCCCCCTCCGTAACCCGCGTAGATCTACGCTGAGATGGAAAGACCAGGCAAGCGGAGGGAGCGCACATGGCTACCGGGAACCCCGAGGGCAAGAAGCAGCCGCCGGAGGAGCAGCGCCTGGGACCAGTCCTCCGCAGGCGGGGACAGGTCACGGCGAGCACCACCGACCAGCGCCTGCTGGACGCGGGCGGCCCCTCGGACTGGGTCCACACCGACCCCTGGCGCGTCCTGCGCATCCAGTCGGAGTTCATCGAGGGCTTCGGCACGCTCGCCGAACTCCCGCCCGCCATCAGCGTGTTCGGCTCCGCGCGGACGCCTGCGGACTCTCCGGAGTACGAGGCGGGCGTGCGGCTCGGCCGGGGCCTGGTGGAGGCGGGCTTCGCCGTGATCACCGGCGGCGGCCCCGGCGCCATGGAGGCGGCCAACAAGGGCGCCTGCGAGGCCGACGGCACCTCCGTCGGCCTCGGCATCGAGCTCCCCTTCGAGCAGGGCCTCAACCCCTACGTCGACATCGGTCTCAACTTCCGCTACTTCTTCGTCCGCAAGATGATGTTCGTGAAGTACGCGCAGGGTTTCGTGGTCCTGCCGGGCGGCCTCGGCACCCTCGACGAACTCTTCGAGGCCCTGACCCTCGTCCAGACCCAGAAGGTCACCCGCTTCCCGATCGTGCTCTTCGGCAGCGAGTACTGGGGCGGTCTCGTCGACTGGCTCAAGAACACCCTGATCGCCCAGGGCAAGGCGTCGGAGAAGGACCTGCTGCTGTTCCACGTGACGGACGACGTGGACGAGGCGGTGGCGCTCGTGTCCAAGGAGGCGGGCCGCTAGCCGTCCGCACCGGCCAGGACCGGGGGTTGCACTCCCGGTCCTAGACCAGCCCCCTGCGGGCCACCGCCGGAGGCCGGTGTCCCGCGATCGACGCCACCATGTCGAGCACCTGCCGTGTCTCCGCCACCTCGTGCACCCGGTACACCTGGGCCCCGAGCCACGCCGACACGGCCGTCGTCGCCAGGGTGCCCACCAGGCGCTCCTTCACCGGCCGGTCCAGCGTTTCCCCGACGAAGTCCTTGTTGGAGAGGGACACGAGCACCGGCCAGCCGGTCTGCGTCATCTCCCCGAGCCGTCGCGTCGCCTCCAGGCTGTGGCGGGTGCTCTTGCCGAAGTCGTGCCCGGGATCGATCATGATCGACTCCCTCGGCACACCCAGTCCCGCCGCCCGCTCGGCCAGTCCCACGGTCACCCGCAGGATGTCGGCCATGACGTCGTCGTACGTCATCCGGTGCGGACGGGTGCGAGGTTCCGAGCCGCCCGCGTGCGTGCACACCAGGCCCACCCGGTGGCGCGCCGCGACCTCCGCGAGCCGCGGATCCACGCCGCCCCACGCGTCGTTCAGCAGGTCGGCCCCCGCCTCGCAGACCGCCTCGCCGACCTCCGCCCGCCAGGTGTCCACGCTGATGATCACGTCGGGGAAGCGCCGGCGGACCTCCGCCACGAAGCCGACCGTCCGCCGCGCCTCCTCCTGCGCGGTCACCTCTTCACCCGGGCCGGCCTTCACCCCGCCGATGTCGACGATGGCAGCCCCCTCCGACACCGCCTGCTCCACGCGCGCGAGCGCCGGCTCGTCGCGGAAGGTCGCGCCCTGGTCGTAGAAGGAGTCCGGGGTCCGGTTCACGATCGCCATGATCACCGGCTCGTGCGCGTCGAATTCACGCCTGCCCAGCCTGAGCATCGCCTGTGACCTCTCCTAGTACGTCCTGCACATCCGCCGCCTGCGACCCTAACTGTCCGACCCGCATGGCACGATCGGACCCTGACACATTCGACGCCGGTGGCCGGCCGCCGGCAGGGACCCTGGGGACCTCAGCGATGGTTATGTTCTTGTTCCTGGTCATCGCGCTCGCGGTCGTGGTCGCCGCGGTGACGCTCGCCGTGGTGGGCGGCGGCGACAGCGACGGCCCGCTGCCCGACGTCACCCCCGAGCGGCTCCAGGACCCGCTGCCGCTGGACCGACCGGTCAACCGCGCCGACATCGACGGCCTGCGCTTCCCGCTGACCGCCCGCGGCTACCGCATGGCGGACGTCGACGACGCGCTCAGCCGCCTCGGCGCCGAGCTCGCCGAGCGGGACGCCCGGATCGCCGACCTGGAGTCCGCGCTGGCCGGCGCCCGGGCCGCGGCCCACGTCGCCCTGCACAAGCCGGAGCACGGCCACGGGGAGCAGCAATGAGCGTCGGCACCGCCCTGGCTGGCCCGGACGGGGCACCGCGCTGCCCCTGGGCCCTGTCCACGCCGGACTACGTGACGTACCACGACGAGGAGTGGGGCCGCCCGGTCCACGGCGACGACGCCCTCTACGAACGCCTCAGCCTGGAGGCCTTCCAGTCCGGTCTGTCCTGGATCACCATCCTGCGCCGCCGTGAGGGCTTCCGGGCCGCCTTCGCGGGCTTCGAGATCGCCAAGGTGGCGGCCTTCGGCGAGGCCGACCGCGACCGTCTGCTCCTCGACCCGGGCATCATCCGCAACCGCGCCAAGATCGACGCGACGATGGCCAACGCGCGCGTGCTGGCCGAGTGGGCCCCCGGCGAGCTGGACGAGCTGATCTGGTCCCACGCGCCCACCTCGCACGTGGTCCCCAAGATCCTGGCGGACGTTCCCGCGGTCACCCCGGAGTCGACGGCCCTGTCGAAGGCCCTGAAGAAGCGCGGCCTGCGCTTCGTGGGCCCTACGACGGCGTACGCACTGATGCAGGCGTGCGGACTGGTGGACGACCACCTGGAGACGTGCGTCGCGAGAGGCCGCTGAGCCCTACCGGCCCAGGTACTTGGGCGTCTCCTTGTTCACGAAGGCCCGCACGGCGATGGCGTGGTCCTCGGAGGCCCCCGCCCGCGTCTGCAACTCGTCCTCCTTCTCCAGCGTCTCCGCCAGGGAGTGCGACAGCGCGTACGCGAGGGACTCCTTGATCGCGCCGTACGCCACCGTCGGCCCCTCGGCCAGGGCACGTGCCACCTTCTCGGCCTCCGCGGGCAGGTCGGTGGACGGCACGAGGCGGTTCACGATCCCCAGGTCGTGCGCGTCCCGGGCCGACATGGTCCGCGGGAAGAGGAGCAGGTCGGCGGCGCGCCCCGGCCCCACCACGCGCGGCAGCGTCCACGAGATCCCGGAGTCCGCGGTCAGCGCCACCCCCGCGAACGACGTGTTGAACGCGGCGGTGTCCGCCGCCACCCGGTAGTCCGCCGCGAGCGCGAGCCCGAAACCGGCGCCCGCCGCGACCCCGTTCACCCCGGCCACCACCGGCTTCGGCATCTCTGTCAGCGCCCGCACGACCGGGTTGTAGTGCTCCTTGACCGTGCTCATGACCTTCGCCGAGCCCTCGGCGAGCAGCCCGATGTGCTCCTTGAGGTCCTGCCCCACGCAGAAGGCCCGCTCCCCGGCGGCGGTGAGCAGCACGGCCCGCACGGAGTCGTCCGAGGCCGCCGACTCCACGGCCTCCCGCAGCGCGACCTTGGTGGCGATGTTCAGTGCGTTCATCGCCTCCGGCCGGTTCAGCGTGATCGTCGCGAGCCCGTCGTGCACCTCGTAGAGCACGGTGTCGGCCATGGCGTATCCCCTCCGGTGTGTCCACTGCGTCGATGTCCGAAGGACAGCATGGCGGAGATCGCTGTCCGAGGACCGGACCGGACGTGTGACCTGCGTCAAAGAATTCAGGAGCGCTCACGGCCGGCCGGGATCGGCGCGGCGGCGGAGTATCGCAGCCACTTCGCCGAATTGAGTGGTTTTGCTCGCGCGCGTTGCCCAAGCGATGCCGACTGATGTTGGTCATCGGGTCCTGAGATGCGGGATAATGGCTGGGAAGCAATGTGTTCGATGCCGGTGGCGCGTGTCCCACTTGGACCCGCGTGCCCTCCCAGGGCTGTCGGCTTTGACGATGAGCTGGTTTCAGGAAGGGGAACGAGCATGGCGGCCATGAAGCCGCGGACGGGCGATGGCCCGCTCGAGGTGACCAAGGAGGGGCGGGGCATCGTCATGCGCGTTCCGCTCGAAGGCGGCGGTCGGCTCGTCGTCGAGCTGACCCCTGACGAGGCCGACGCCCTGGGCGACGCCCTCAAGAAGGTCGTCGGCTGAGCGGACGCGACCATACCCTTTCGGCTGCCCCGGCATCTCCTGAGGTGCCGGGGCAGAGCTCTGCCCGGGCGATGCCACGAATGGCGGTACGGCCCTCACTCGCTCGAAGTTCTACCGCTTGACCGCGCAGAGCAGTCCGTCACCCACCGGCAGCAGCGACGGCAGCAGCTCCTGGCTCTCGCGTACGGCCCGCAGCAGCTCCCTCAGGCGCAGCACCTCCGTCGGCTGCGGTCCCGAGTCCACCGTGCGGCCGTTGGCGAAGACGCCCTCGAAGACCACCAGGCCACCCGGGCGCAGCAGGCGCAACGATTCAGCGAGATAGTCCATGACCTCCTGCCGGTCACCGTCGCAGAAGACGAGGTCGTAGCCGGCGTCGGCGAGACGGGGCAGGACGTCCAGGGCGCGGCCCGGGATGAAACGGGCCCGGTTGCTGGCGAAGCCACAGGCGCGCAACGCCTGGCGGGCGAACTGCTGGTGCTCCGGCTCGGGGTCGACGGTGGTCAGCACCCCGTCCGGGCGCATCCCGTGCAGCAGATGAATGCCCGACACGCCGGTCCCGGTGCCGATCTCGGCGACGGCCTTGGCGTCCACGGAGGCGGCCAGCAACCGCAGCGCCGCGCCCGTGCCGGGCGACACCGAGCGCAGCCCCGCCTCACGGGCCCGGTCGCGGGCCCAGCGCAGTGCTTCGTCCTCGGCGACATAGGCGTCGGCGAACGCCCAGCTCGTCTGCCGGTTGCCGGTAATGACCCTCTCCTTGCCCCGTGGTTGCCTGGGCGTGACTGTATCCGTTGGCGTCGGGAACCCGCAGATGGGACCGGGCGTTTAGAGGGGTGGAGACGCACCCGGGGGGACACAGTTGGATCACGAAGCCGAGCGGGCCCTCGAGCAACTGCTGACGCAGGGGACCGAGTGGTATCAGCCCAGATCAAATTCTCGTAAAACCGCTTATCCGGAGCTAACGGGCGAGGTGGCTATGGTAGGGGCTCCACTGGAGACAACCAGAGCCGACAGGGGAGGTGCGGCCGCGCCTGAGGATCGTGGGGGAGTGCTGCGGCGCTTCCTCGGATCGGCGGGCAGGCCGAGATCCGTGAACGACACCGCTGACCACAGCCACGCCGGCGACTACGCCCAGACCGCGACCTTTGCCACCGACGCGGACGGGCAGGCGTGGACTCCGCCCACCTGGGAGGAGATCGTCAGCACGCACAGCGGACGCGTCTACCGCCTCGCGTACCGCCTCACCGGTAACCAGCACGACGCCGAGGACCTCACGCAGGAGGTCTTCGTCCGCGTCTTCCGCTCACTGTCCACGTACACGCCGGGTACCTTCGAGGGCTGGCTGCACCGCATCACCACCAACCTCTTCCTGGACATGGTCCGCCGCAAGCAGCGCATCCGCTTCGACGCCCTCGGCGAGGACGCGGCGGAGAGACTGCCCAGCCGCGAGCCGTCGCCCCAGCAGGTCTTCAACGACGCCCACTTCGACGCGGACGTCCAGCAGGCCCTCGACACCCTCGCGCCGGAGTTCCGCGCCGCGGTCGTCCTGTGCGACATCGAAGGGCTGTCGTACGAGGAGATCGCCGCGACCCTGGGCGTCAAGCTCGGCACCGTCCGCTCGCGGATCCACCGCGGCCGTTCCCAGCTGCGCAAGGCCCTCGCGCACCGCTCGCCCGAGGCCCGCGCCGAGCGCCGCTCCTTCATGGCCCGGGTCCCCGCGCTGGGGGGAGGGGGTGCATCCGCGTGAGTGGATCACTGCCCAAACCCGGCGAGGGAAGCCTCGCGGAACAGCATCTGGGGGACCGACTCGCCGCCCTGGTGGACGGCGAGCTCGGTCATGCCACGCGCGAGCGTGTCCTCGCGCATCTCGCCACCTGCCCGAAGTGCAAGGCGGAGGCGGACGCCCAGCGCCGCCTGAAGAACGTCTTCGCGGAGGCCGCCCCGCCCCCGCCCTCCGAGAGCTTCCTGGCCCGCCTCCAGGGCCTGCCGGGAGGTGACCCGGATGACGGCGACGGCTCGCCGTTCGGCGGGGGAGGATTCGCCGGGCTGTCGGGGCGACCCGGCACCACCGGGGCCTTCGGCGTAAGACGTGGAGAGCGCTTCGCGTTCGACTACGTCCCCGCCCGCCCGCACGGCGCGGTGCTCCCGCCCTCCACCGGCCGGGGCTTCCGCATCCATGACGTCAGCCGTCACGAGGCCGACCGCTCGGCCTCGCGCGGCATGCGGTTCGCGGTCGTCGCCGCCGGGGCGGTCTCGCTGGCCGCGATCGCGCTGGGCGGCGTCACCACGGGCGTACCGGGCGACACCGACGCCCGCGGGACCGGCAGCAATGTGACCCCGGCGCGCGCACCGGGCACGGGAGCCGCGGCGCCGGAGAACCAGCGCCGCCGCGGCGGGGGCCCGCTGCTCGCGCAGGAACAGGACCAGGGACTGGGCCAGGGACAGCGGATGCCGGGTGACACCCCCGTCGCCCCGACCACGGCGTCCGCACCACTGCTGCCCGGTATCCCCGCCCAGGTGCGGGAGGCGGCGCTGCACACCCTCACGGCGCCCGTGGTCGCCGGTGCCGCCGCGATGTCCCCTCTCATACGTCCGCTCAGCGCCACCCCGCCGCTCACCCTGACGTCCTTGTCCACGACCCCGGACCTCACAGCCGCCGGCCTCCTCGCCGCACCAGTCCCCCCCTCCACGTCAGCGCCCACGCCCCCCAGCGCCACCCGCTGACCGGCGCCCTGCCCGGCGGCGCCCGAACCCGGACCGCCCCGGCAGGGGGCCGGGGCCGGGCTCTGCGGGTTGACAGAAACCTCACAGAGACGCTCCTGAGCCCGGTCCCACAAGGCAAACAACCCGGAAAACCGCGTGCCCGCCCGCATTCGGAGCGCCCGGGACAGTACCGGTCGTACGGGATCCCCAGGTACCGTGGACCCGGCCCGGACCACGGAAGACCGCACAGACCACCGAGGGCCGAGGACCGAGGACATCGCAAGGAGCTTCAGGTGTTCAATGACATAGGACCGCTCGAGCTGATCACGCTCGTTGTCCTCGCCGTGCTCGTCTTCGGTCCGGACAAGCTCCCGAAGGTCATCCAGGACGTCATGCGGACCGTGCGCAAGATCCGCGAGTTCTCGGAGAGCGCCAAGCAGGACATCCGCTCGGAGCTGGGCCCGGAGTTCAAGGACTTCGAGTTCGAGGACCTCAACCCCAAGACGTTCATCCGCAAGCAGCTGGACAACGACGAGCTGGGTCTCAAGGAGATCCGCAACGGCTTCGACCTGAAGAAGGAGATGGCCGAGGTCACCGACTCCGTGCACAGCACGGACACATCGCCGTCCTCCTCCTCGGGTGGCCGGATCGACATGACCAAGAAGCCCGACGAGCCCGGCCAGGACGACCGCCCGCCCTTCGACGCGGACGCAACCTGAGCCGTAGTTCCACCGGAAGGCGCCTGCCGAGCAGTTCAGCTCGCGGGCGCCTTTTCCCGTCGTACGTGACGCGTCTCATACTCCGCCCGCACCTCGTACGGCCTGCGCACGGCCTGAAGCCACCCCCCCCCCGTGCGCCCCGCGCGCCGGGCGGTTTCCCCGCAGCTCGGAGCGGTGTGGCTATGCTGCCGAGTTGTTGTGCGGGCCGACGCGAACCAGCGACGCCGCCCGAAGGGCGGCGGGCCGGTCCGGTCCGACGAGAGCTAGTAGGAGGCGTCCGGCACATGGAGACGACGAGTGGGGCGGTCGCGCAGGCGCCGGCCGCGGAGGGTGGCCAGCAGGTTCCCTCCGCCCGGCGCACGGTCGACGGCTACCTTCAGGCGCCCTTCCCGTGGTACGGCCTCGACGAGGCGTTCACGGGTCCGCGCTGGCTGATGCAGGTCGGCACGTCGGCCGACGGGGCCGTCGAGCACGGGTCGATCGGACACGGCGACGAGCCCTCCGTGAAGAACGAGGCGGGCTCCACGGGGGAGTCGAAGGAGAAGTTCGCGGTCGTGGTGACCGTCGCCGCGAACCCGTCCCGCAGGAGTGCGGACGGCACGGGTCTGCTGGAGGCCACGTCGGTCTCCTCGGCCGCCTGGCTGGCCGGGGTGGGCCTGCTGTCGTTCACCTGGCCCGGGCAGATGGACCACTCCCTGCGCGACGACTGGCTGGACCAGCAGACCGAGACGGCCTGGGTCCTGGCGGACGACCTCGAAGGATCCGACTGGTCCACGCTGTCCCTCCCGGTGGACGGCGTGCCCACGCCGTTCCACTACCGGGAGTCGGAGTTCGGCTGGGTGCTCGCGGGCTCCACGCAGGAGGGGGTACACGTGGGGGCGTACGGGAGAGGCATGAGCGCGTACGGGCTCGGGTTCGCGATGATCAAGGACATCTCGGCGTACGCCTAGCGCGTGGTGGGGCACCGAGGTTCCGTGCGGTGCCCCACGATCGCCCTATCGGCCCTATCGGCCCAGTCGTCGCCGTACCCGCCGGATCTGGCGGTTGTCGGCGACCGCGTCGAGGAGCCGGCGTCCGGTGCCGGCCTCGTGGGCCGGGCCCTCGAGACGCAGCAGGGCGCCGTCGCGGACGACGGCGTACGCGACGGGGGCGTCGGTCTTCGGCAGGCTGACCGGGTGGCGTCCGGCCGGGAGCTTGAGCCGGGCGGGCAGCCGCAGTACGGCCGTCGTCCCGTCGTCACCGGGCACCAGCTCGGCGTCCACCGTCAGGGCGGACACGGTGACCTTGAGGCGAGCGGGGCCGCTGGAGGCCGCGGACGCCACGTACGGCAGCGGGAGCGACCGCTCCCCGCGCCCGGTGTTCGCCGCGGCGGCACCGGCCGTGTCGGAACCGAGTCTGCGCTGGCGCTGGTCCACGTCGAGGGCGAGCTGGCCGCTGCCCGTCCAGTACGGCAGCGAGAGCCGACCGCCGGTCAGCGCCGAGCCCGCGGCCGGGGTTCCCGGGGTGCTGTCGCCGGTGAGGCGGACCATTCGGTCGACACCCAGCAGCTGGACGTACGCCCACACGTCGTGCACCCCGCGCTCCAACGGCCGCCCGCCCGCGAGCCGTTCAGGGTCGAGCAGCAGCCGCCCGGACGCGACGAGCCGGGAGCGCCCCTCGCCGCAGGGCTCGAGCCGCACCTCCAGGTCGCCCTCCGGGTACCACCAGTCCTCGCGGTCACGGTCCTTGACGACCAGTTCGGCGTACGCCAGGCGGAACGGATCGCGGACCTCCCAGCCGTTCTCGGTCCCCGGCACCCCGGCGAGCAGCTCCGGGTCCAGCCACCGCTTCCCGTCCCGCTCGACGAGCACCAGCGGCTCGCCGTCGCCGCGCAGCAGGTCCAGCGTGACGTCGGCGACCAGCCGGCCGTCCTCCCACCGCAGTCCGGCGACAGCGCTGCGGGCCTTGACCTGACGGACGCGCTCGGCGAGGGCCACGGCTCCGTCGAAGTCACCGCGTTCGAGGAGTTCGGCACGGAGGCGGGACACGGTGGGCAGCCCTTCGCGCACGGCCGCGGGAAACTCGGTCAGGGCCAGTTCGCGGGCGGCGTCGAAGCGGGGGCGCTGGTCGGCCGGGTCCTCGCGGAGGATCTCGGGCTCGCGGGTGCGGGAGAGGATCTCGACGTGGTAGAGGCGGTGCAGGAGGCGGTTCTGCAGCGCGTCGATGTCGTCCGACGGGGGTGTGCCGTCCTTGATCTGGCGCACGATGGTGCGGCAGTTGGACCAGAAGCCGTGGCGTGGGTTGAAGCGGTGCTGGGTGTTGTTGCCGCCGTCGTCCCGCTTCATCCAGTAATAGCAGGGGTAGTCGGCGAGGACCGAGATCCGCTCGGCCTTCAGGTAGGCGGCGCTGACGAAGGCCAGGTCCTCCAGGATCCAGGGGCCCTCGGGGAACCGGAGACCGTGCTCCTCGAGGAAGGCACGCCGGAACATCTTGTGCGGCGACATGCTCTGCATGAGCTCGTCGTTCTCGATCGTGCAGGCGTCCACCGTGTGCCGGAACAGCCGCCGGGGCCGCACCATCGTGCTGGACATCTTGCCGAGGACCACGTCGGCGTCGTTCCGCTTGGCGTGCTCGTACAGCCGCTCCAGGGCCTCTGGCCCGAGCGTGTCGTCATGGTCGACGAACTGGATGTACTCGCCCTTGGCGTGCCGCATGCCGAGATTGCGCGGCGCGCCCGGCCAGCCGGAGTTCGGCCGGGTGTGCACCTGGACGTTGGTGTGCGCGCCGGCGATCTTCTCCAGCCGGGTCAGGGTGTCGTCCGTCGAGCCGTCGTCGACGTAGATGACCTCGTACTCGTCGACGGGCAGACTCTGCCCGAGCAGCGACGGCGCGCACTCGTCGACGTACTTCCCGGTGTTGTAGACGGGGACGACGACGCTGACTTTGACTCTCGGCATTCCACGGACCTTACCGGCCCCCTGGAATGCCTTCTGTCATGCCCGTCTCAGAACTTGTTCCTCGGCGTGATCCCCAGCGACAACCCCGAAAGCCCCCGCTGCCGCCCGCCCAGCTTCCCCGCGATCCCCCGCAGCGCCGCCCCCGCGGGAGACTCCGGGTCGGTCAGGACCACCGGCTTGCCCTCGTCGCCGCCTTCGCGCAGGCGGACGTCGATCGGGATGGAGCCGAGGACCGGGACCGTCGCTCCCGTCGTGCGGGTCAGGCCGTCCGCGACCGTCTGGCCGCCGCCCGTGCCGAAGACGTCCACCATCTCGCCGCAGTGCGGGCAGGGCAGGCCGGACATGTTCTCGACCACGCCGACGATCTTCTGGTGGGTCTGGACGGCGATGGAGCCCGCGCGCTCGGCGACCTCGGCGGCGGCCTGCTGCGGGGTCGTCACGACCAGGATCTCCGCGTTCGGGACCAGCTGGGCCACCGAGATCGCGATGTCGCCGGTGCCGGGCGGCAGGTCGAGGAGCAGTACGTCCAGGTCGCCCCAGTACACGTCCGCCAGGAACTGCTGGAGCGCACGGTGGAGCATGGGGCCACGCCACACCACCGGTGCGTTGCCCGGGGTGAACATGCCGATCGAGATGACCTTCACGCCGTGCGCCGACGGCGGCATGATCATGTTCTCGACCTGGGTCGGACGCCCGTCGGCGCCCAGCATGCGCGGCACCGAGTGGCCGTAGATGTCGGCGTCCACGACACCGACCTTCAAGCCGTCCGCCGCCATCGCCGCCGCCAGGTTCACCGTCACCGACGACTTGCCGACGCCGCCCTTGCCGGAGGCGACCGCGTAGACCCGCGTCAGGGAGCCGGGCTTGGCGAAGGGGACCTCGCGCTCGGTCTGGCCGCCGCGCAGCGCGGTGGCCAGCTCCTTGCGCTGCTCGTCGCTCATCACGTCGAGCGTGACGTCGACGCGCGTAACGCCCTCGACCGCCGCGACCGCGTCCGTCACGCGCTGCGTGATCGTCTCGCGCATGGGACAGCCGGAGACCGTCAGGTACACGGTGACCGCGACCGCCCCGTCCGCGCCGATCTCCACCGACTTCACCATCCCGAGCTCGGTGATGGGCCGGTTGATCTCGGGG
This sequence comes from Streptomyces sp. NPDC024687, assembly GCF_055559055.1. Taxonomy (NCBI): domain Bacteria; kingdom Bacillati; phylum Actinomycetota; class Actinomycetes; order Kitasatosporales; family Streptomycetaceae; genus Streptomyces; species Streptomyces sp. NPDC024687. Next base: position 404,879 of record NZ_JBVHLJ010000003.1, read on the forward strand.
TCGTTCACCGTCGCCAGTGCCTCGCGCACCGCGTCTTCGCTAGCCATACAGACGATGGTACGGCTCCGGACAGGCCCCTCAGTAAGTTCCTCAGCGGTCTTCTACGTCACGTCCCGACGGCCGTTCTGGCCGGTCTGTCGGGAATACGACGTGCCCGCGTCCGTCCTGCCGTGTCTCCAGCTCCTTCATCAGGTCCTGGAGCTCCGAGCGGATCCAGTCACGGGTCGCCACCTCCCCGAGGCCGATCCTGAGCGAGGCGATCTCGCGGGTCAGATACTCGGTGTCCGCGATCGACCGCTCGTTCTGCTTGCGGTCCTGTTCGAGGTTGACCCGGTCCCGGTCGTCCTGCCGGTTCTGCGCGAGCAGGATCAGCGGGGCGGCATAGGAGGCCTGGAGGGACAGCATCAGGGTGAGGAAGATGAACGGGTAGTTGTCGAAGCGCAGATCCTTGGGCGCGAAGATGTTCCACAGCACCCACGCGATGATGACGACCGTCATCCACACGATGAACCGGCCGGTGCCCAGGAAGCGGGCGATCCGCTCCGACAGCCGCCCGAACGCCTCCGGGTCCCACTCGGGCAGCAGCCGGCGGCGCGGCGGGCGGGGCTGGTCGAGGCGGGCGCGGGTGCGCCCGGTCGCCGTGGCGCCGACGGGCGTGCGCTCCCGGACACCGGAAGTGGCGCGCTCGCGGTTCGGGGTCTCGCGCTCAGGCGTCATCGTGGGCCACCCCCTCCGCGTCGAACTCCGTCTCCCGCCAGTCCTCCGGCAGCATGTGGTCCAGTACGTCGTCCACGGTCACCGCGCCGAGCAGCGAGCCCGAGTCGTCGACCACGGGCGCCGCGACCATGTCGTACGTCGCGAAGAACCCGGCGATGACCGGCAGCGTCGCGTCCGGGTCCAGGGCCTGCAGGTCGTCGTCGACCATGGAGCTGACGAGGGTGTACGGCGGGTCGCGCAGCAGCCGCTGGAAGTGGACCGTGCCGAGGTACTTGCCGGTCGGCGTCTCGTCGGGCGCTCGGCACACGTAGACCTGGGCGGCCAGGGCGGGGGAGAGGTCGGCGTTGCGGACGCGGGCGAGCGCGTCGGCGACGGTCGCGTCCGGCCGCAGGACGATCGGCTCCGTCGTCATCAGACCGCCGGCGGTGTGCTCCTCGTAGGCCATCAGGCGCCGCATGTCGGCCGCGTCGCCCGGCTGCATCAGGCTCAGCAGCCGCTCCTGCTCCTCCGTGGGGAGCTCGGAGAGCAGGTCGGCCGCGTCGTCGGGGTCCATGGCCTCCAGGACGTCGGCGGCCCGCTCCTCCTTCAGCTTGCCGAGGATCTCGATCTGGTCGTCCTCGGGGAGCTCTTCCAGTACGTCGGCCAGGCGGTCGTCGTCGAGAGCGGCGGCCACCTCGGCGCGCCGCTTGGCGGAGAGGTGGTGCAGGACGTTGGCGAGGTCGGCCGCGCGCAGCTGCTCGAAGGTGGCCAGGAGGCTCTCGGCGCCCTGTCCGTGCTCCTCCAGCGTGAAGCCGGTGACGGCGGACCACTCGACGGTCAACGCCTCGCCCTTGCGCCGGAACGCCCCGCCCTTGCCGCCCTTGCGGACGAAGACACGGTCGATCTCCCAGTCCCGGCGGGCCGGCAGCTGCTGCACCGACACATCGAGGACGGTGGCCTGTTCGCCGGACTCCACGAGCGTCACACGCCGGTCGAGCAGTTCGCCGAAGACCAGGCGCTCGGTGGGCCGTTGCTCGAAGCGGCGGACGTTGAGCACGCCGGTGGTGATGACCTGACCGGACTCGATGCTCGTCACCCGGGTCATGGCCAGGAAGATGCGGCGCCGGGTGGACAGTTCGACGACGAGACCGAGGACCCGGGGCGGCCGGCGCCCCACGCGCAGCACGACGACCAGATCGCGCACGCGGCCCACCTGGTCGCCGTTGGGATCGAAGACGGCGACACCGGCCAGGTGCGAGACGAAGATCCGGGGGGCTCCCGCTGCCATGGCTGTGCTTCCTTTGCGTACGAGGCCGCGTACGGGGGTGCGTACGGGGTGTTTCGTTCGTCGGTCGTTGTCCGGATTGCCCGCTCGGGAGGGCTTAAGGCTAGCCCGTACCGATCGGATCCGCCCTGGTGAGCGCTCCGGACGAGCTGGCTCCGCCCGGGGCCCCGGGCCCCGGTACGCTGCCGTACGCCGCTGAAGGACCCTCGTCGGAAAGGCAGCCCCACCTGTGACCGCGATTCCCCCGGGCCGTGCCCGCCGGACCGTTGTGGTGGGCGCGATGTGCGCCCTGGTCGTGACGGGAACGGGCCTGACGGGCTGCAGCGAGGATCCCGACTCGGGCACCAACGGGGTCGGCAAACTGCCCGCCGAGCAGATCCAGTCGAAGACGCGGGCGGCCGCCGAGTCCGCCGACGCGCTGCGCCTGTCGGGGAACGTGGTCACCAGCGGCCGTACATACCAGCTCGACATGCGCCTGAGTTCCGACGGCGGCTCCGGATCGGTCACCGCGGAGGGGAGCACCTTCCAGCTGCTGCGGATCGGCGAGGAGCTGTATCTGAAGGCCGACGCGGGCTTCTGGACCAAGGCCGACGACAAGGGCGACGACAAGGGTGAGGACACGGACGCGGCCGCCGGCAAGCTCGACGGCAAGTACGTGAAGGTGCCGTCGGGCGACCCGGCGTACAAGAAGTTCAGCGGTTTCACGGACAAGGACGTTCTCCTCGACGGACTTCTGACGCTGCACGGCAGCCTGGACACCGACGGCCACCACGAGCAGGCGGGTACCCGCACGATCCGCATCACGGGTGACAAGGGGGACGGCGGCACGCTGGACGTCTCCCTGGAGGGGCAGCCGTACCCCCTGCGACTGGCCCGGGCGGGCGGCGCGGGCACGCTGACCTTCTCGGCCTGGGGCAAGAAGTTCTCCCTGGCCGAACCGGGCAAGGACGAGACGGTCGACTACGGCAAGCAGCTGCCGGCGTCCTGACGCGGCTGCCGGGTCCTAGCGTTTGCGCCGTTTCATCAGCAGCCGCGGAAGCCCCGCGGGGATCGGCTCACGCGTGGTCGCCGTCGTCGGCAGCGGCGGTTCGGCCAGGTCGCCGTCGGGCAGCGCCGCCGTGACCCCGGTCGGTTCGAGCCGGAGCACCCGGCACTCGCGGGACCAACGGTCCGTCATGGCCTCGCCGTCGGGGGCGTTCAGCCGTTTCCCCTTGAGCTCGGCGACCGCCGCCTGCCACGCCTCGGACCCGGGCGCCAGCTCGACGACTGTCGCCGCCCAGGAGACCAGCCGGCCCCCCTTGTCCTTGCTGCGGACGGTCACCTCGGCGCCGCCCTGGTCGGCCAGTCCGGGCAGCGGCTGCTCCCCGGGCCCGTCGCCCACCAGGCACGCGGCACCCTCGTGCCACACGTGCCACAGGGCGCGGGCCGGGCCGCCGGGCCCCCTGACCCAGATGAGGCCGGACTTCTTCGTGGCCTCCTCGACGAGGGCCCGGTCGAGCAGCTCACGTGTCATGACGCCCACCCTAGAGCCAGCCGTTGCGCTTGAGGGTGCGGTGGATGCCGATGCAGATGACGCCGGTGATCGCCATGATCACCGGATAGCCGAGCTTCCAGTGGGTCTCCGGCATGTAGTCGAAGTTCATGCCGTAGACCCCGCACACCATCGTCGGTACGGCGATGATCGCGGCCCAGGACGTGATCTTGCGCATGTCCTCGTTCTGGGCGACGGACGCCTGCGCGAGGTTGGCCTGGAGGATGGAGTTGAGGAGCTCGTCGAAGCCGAGGACCTGCTCCTGGACCCGGGCGAGGTGGTCGGCGACGTCCCGGAAGTACTTCTGGATGTCGGGGTCCACCAGCCGCATCGGCCGCTCGCTGAGCAGCTGCATGGGCCGCAGCAGCGGGGCGACGGCCCGCTTGAACTCCAGTACCTCGCGCTTGAGCTGGTAGATCCGGGCCGAGTCGACACCGCGGGAGACCTTGTTACCGCGTCCCGGGGTGAACACCTCGGTCTCGACCTCGTCGATGTCGTCCTGCACCGCGTCGGCGACCGCGACATAGCCGTCGACGACATGGTCGGCGATCGCGTGCAGCACCGCCGAGGGGCCCTTGGCGAGCAGTTCGGGGTCGTCCTGGAGGCGGTGGCGCAGCGCCCTGAGCGAGCCCTGGCCGCCGTGCCGGACGGTGATGAAGAAGTCCCGGCCGGTGAAGCACATGACCTCGCCGGTCTCGACGATCTCGCTGTTGGCGGTGAGCTCGTCGTGCTCGACGTAGTGGATGGTCTTGAAGACGGTGAACAGGGAGTCGTCGTAGCGCTCCAGCTTGGGCCGCTGGTGGGCCTGGACGGCGTCCTCGACGGCCAGCGGGTGGAGCCCGAACTCCCCGGCGATACCGGAGAATTCGGCCTCGCTGGGCTCGTGCAGACCGATCCACACGAACCCGCCGTCACGGCGCACCTGGCGCATCGCCTCGTGCGGACTCAGCTGCTGGTCGGTCGCCACACGCCGGCCGTCGCGGTAGACGGCGCAGTCGACGACGGCCGAGGGAGTCGAGGGGTCGCGCGTCGCGTCGTACGCGCCGGTGTCCTTGCGCAGCGAGGGACGCGACGGACGCACGGCTGCACGCAGGTCACGGATCATCGACATGGCAGGCTCCTTCGTGACGGGCAACAAAGGGCCCCGGCGACGGGTGGAACTACCCGGAATGAGGACGTCCTGCTGTGGGTGTTTGGCACGTCCACAAAGCGGGGAGCACCGCACCATCGCGGTGGCGGACTTCGTTACTGATTCAGCTACTGCTGGCGATCAGGCAGATCAGGCAAAGCGAACGAAGTGCTCTTCCGCACGAAGACGCGAACGTGAGAGGCGGCGGTTGCCGAAAGTCACAGAGCTGCATCAGCGGCCGGAAGAACGAGTGGTACTACCAGGTCGACTTCGATCCATGACAGCCCCACCTCCTCCGGCCGGTCCCTCGTAAGGGACGATCCATTCCCGTAAGGGAGTCTCACAAGGCGTCGGGGCTCGATCGCGACGCTTCTGCGTGCTGCCCTGACGACCGGGCCAGAGTACCAGCAGGCCGAAGTGTCAAGGCGCTGCTTTGCCCGGTACTGACGAGTTCTATGCTCGCCGCATGGCAGATGTTCTTCCTCTGGTCGAGGCCCGGTTGCGCAGCGCGCTGGGCGAGCCGGACGCACGCGCGGCGGTCACCTTCCTCGGCACGGACCGCATCGAGGTGCTCCGCTTCACCGACGGGGACATCGTCCGTTACGCCACCCTCGGCATGTCCGCCCAGCCGATGGGCGACCCCACCGCGATGCTCGCCGACCCGGTCAAGGGCCCGCGCGCCGAGCTCGTCCTCTCCGTACGGGCAGGGCTCGCCGACACCGACAAGGTGCTCCGTCCGCTCGCCGTGCTCGCCGCGTCCCCGCAGGTCGAGGGCGTGGTCGTGGCGCCGGGCGCCTCGCTCGACGTGGGTGAACCCCTGTGGCCGGGCGCCCCGTTCACCTCGGTCCTGGTCGCCGAGCCGGGCGGCCTGGTCGAGGACCTGGAGCTCGACGAGCCCCTCGACCCGGTCCACTTCCTGCCGTTGCTCCCCATGACACCCAACGAGGCAGCCTGGAAGCGCGTGCACGGCGCGCAGGCCCTCCAGGAGCGCTGGCTGACGAACGGGACGGACCTTCGGGATCCCTCCCGCAAGTCCGTCCCGCTGGAGTGAGCCTCGCGTGAGCAAGGTCACCAAGTGGTGGCCGGAAGCCCTCAGTTGGCGAAGACGGCCACACTGTCCTCGGTCGCGTGCCTCGGCTCCAGCTCCTCCGCCTCGTGAGTGAGCGCCTTGCGTCGTACGACGACCACGAGCGCGCCCAGCACCGCGGTCACCGCGGCCACCACGAACGGGATGTGGATGTCGGTCCACTCCTCGATCTTCGGCGCGAAGTAGGGCGCCGCGGCCGCCGCGAACCAGCGCACGAAGTTGTAGCCCGCGCTCGCCACGGGCCGCGGAGCGTCCGACACGCCGAGCGCCAGCTCCGTGTAGACCGTGTTGTTCACGCCGATGAAGGCGCCGGACAGGATCGTGCAGACGATGGCCGCGGTGTGGTTGCCGTAGCCAAGGACGAGCACGTCCAGTGCGAGCAGCACGAGTGAGCCGCCGAGCACCTTCAGGGAGCCGAACCGCTCCTGGAGACGCGGCGCGGCGAACACCGAGAAGACGGCGAGCAGCACACCCCAGGCGAAGAACACGGCACCCGACTTGTACGGGGTCATGTCCAGCACGAACGGGGTGAAGGCCAGCACGGTGAAGAACGTGTAGTTGTAGAAGAAGGACGACACCGCGGCCGAGGCGAGCCCGCCGTGGCCGAGCGCCTTGATCGGGTCGAGCAGGGACGTCTTGCGGGCCGGCTTCGGCTGCTCCTTCAGGAACACCGTGACGCACAGGAAGCCGATCGCCATCAGGAAGGCCGTACCGAAGAAGGGGTAGCGCCAGCTGGCGTCGCCGAGCAGGGCGCCGAGGAGCGGGCCGCAGGCCATGCCGAGGCCGAGAGCGGACTCGTACAGCAGGATCGCCGCCGCGCTGCCGCCCGCCGCCGCGCCGACGATGACGGCGAGGGCCGTGGAGACGAACAGGGCGTTGCCCAGACCCCAGCCGGCCCGGAAGCCGACCAGTTCCTGGACCGAGCCCGAGGTGCCCGCGAGCCCCGCGAAGACCACGACGAGGGCGAGGCCGAGCAGCAGCGTCTTCTTGCCGCCGATGCGGCTGGAGACGAAGCCGGTGACCAGCATCGCGATCGCGGTGATCAGGAAGTACGAGGTGAACAGGAGGGAGACCTGACTCGCCGTGGCGTCCAGGCCCTGGGCGATCGACGGCAGGATCGGGTCCACGAGTCCGATGCCCATGAAGGCGACGACGGAGGCGCCCGCCGTCGCCCATACGGCCTTCGGCTGGCGCAGGATGCCGCCGGCTCCCGCATCGAAGGGGTCCATGGTCGTTCCTCCACTCCACTGAGATAGTTGGTAAATGCACATACTAAGTTAGCTCGGCTAAATAATGCAAGCTACATCTAGTTGTCCCTGGTAGTGCCCGCGTGAACCGGTTCCGTCCGGACGGGTGATCGTCCTTGACGTGGCGGAGCGAGGGTAGGACCGTGGGGCCCTATGAGGGGCGAACCCAGTTGCCCGAAGTGTGGTGGCCGGGTCAGGGCTCCCGGACTCTTCGCCGATTCCTGGCAGTGCGACGTGCACGGGACGGTGCATCCGCTGCAGCCCGTGATCCCGCCCAGTGTCGAGGCCCTCGAAGTCGTGGTGCATCGCACGCAGGTACCGGTGTGGATGCCGTGGCCGCTGCCGGTCGGCTGGCTGTTCACGGGCGTGGCCTGCGCGGGCGACGACCGCAGCGGCGGCCGCGCCACGGCGGTGGCGTGCACGGGACCCGGACCGCTCGGCGGTGTCGGCGAGCTGATCCTCGTGGCCGAGGAGCTCGGCGTCGGGCTCGGGGCGCGCTACGCGGGCATCGACGGACCGGATCCGGGGCCGTACATGAACGTGGAGAAACCGCCGCAGGCCAAGGTGCTCGCCGCCGGCCGGCCGACTCCGCTGTGGCATGTCTCCGGGGCGCCGGAGGACCGGGCGGTGTTCGCGGGCGAGGCGCTGGGGCTGTGGCTGTGGGCCGTGGTGTGGCCCGAGCAGTCCGGGTTGCTGATGTACGACGAGCTGGTCCTGACGGATCTGCGGGACGCCGGCGCCGAAGTGGAACTGGTGCCCTGCGGAGCGCTGTCCCCCCGGCTCCTGAAGCCCTGACTGTAGGGGGCTCACCCCCGCTGCGGGTGTGACAGAGGAGTCGGAAAATCCGGTTATCCTTGAGCGTCCTCTTCTGTTCCGTCAGCGTCTGGAGCCCGTGTCGTGCGTATCGACCTGCACTGCCACTCCACGGCGTCCGACGGGACCGACACGCCCGCCGAGCTGGTGCGCAACGCCGCCGCTGCCGGGCTGGACGTCGTCGCCCTCACCGATCACGACACGACCCGCGGGCACGGCGAGGCCATCGCCGCGCTGCCCGCGGGGCTGACCCTGGTCACCGGGGCCGAGTTGTCCTGCCGGATCGACGGGGTGTCCATGCACATGCTGGCCTACCTGTTCGATCCCGAGGAGCCGGAGCTGCTCGCCGAGCGGGAGCTGGTGCGCGACGACCGGGTGCCCCGGGCGCGCGCGATGGTGGCCAGGCTCCAGGAGCTGGGTGTGCCGGTCACCTGGGAGCAGGTGGCGCGGATCGCCGGGGACGGGTCCGTCGGACGGCCGCATGTCGCCACCGCTCTCGTCGAGGCGGGGGTCGTGGCGAGCGTGAACGACGCCTTCACGACCGACTGGCTGGCCGACGGCGGCCGTGCCCACGTGGCCAAGCACGAGAGCGACCCCTTCGAGGCGATCCGGCTGGTCAAGGGCGCCGGCGGCGTCACCGTGTTCGCCCACCCGGGCGCGAGCAAGCGCGGTCACACCGTCCCGGAGTCCGCGATCGCCGAGATGGCCGCCGCCGGCCTCGACGGCATCGAGGTCGACCACATGGACCACGACGAGGACACCCGCGTACGGCTGCGCGGGCTCGCCGCCGACCTGGGGCTGCTCGTCACCGGTTCCAGCGACTACCACGGCAGCCGCAAGACGGTCGCCCTCGGCGAGTACACGACGGACCCCGAGGTGTACGGGGAGATCACACGACGGGCGACGGGTGCGTTTCCCGTCCCCGGGACCGGCGGAATCTGAGGCCCGGCCCCGCCTTCCCGCATCACGCCTTCACGCATCACACCGCACCTCGCGTCATCAGGCCTGTGCCCGGCTCGGCTTCTCCGTGCCCGGCGCCGCAGGCCGTCATCAGCTCCGTGTCCCCGAACCCGGCGCCGTGGGCCGTCGCCCGTTCGCGGTTCCGTGTCCACCCCTTCTGTAAGGCCAGTTCCGTCATGTTCGACGTCGCCGTCTTCGGCTCGCTCTTCCTCACCCTGTTCGTCATCATGGATCCCCCCGGGATCACCCCGATCTTCCTCGCGCTGACCGCCGGCCGGCCCGGCAAGGTGCAGAAGCGGATGGCCTTCCAGGCCGTCTGTGTGGCCGGCGGTGTCATCGCCGTCTTCGGGCTCCTGGGCCACCAGATCCTGAACTACCTGCACGTCTCCGTGCCCGCGCTGATGATCGCGGGCGGGCTGCTGCTCCTGCTGATCGCGCTCGACCTGCTCACCGGCAAGACGGACGAGCCGAAGCAGACCAAGGACGTCAACGTGGCACTCGTCCCCCTGGGCATGCCGCTGCTCGCGGGCCCCGGTGCGATCGTCTCCGTCATCCTCGCCGTGCAGAAGGCCCACAGCGTGGCCACCCAGGTCTCGGTGTGGACGGCCATCCTCGCCATCCATGTCGTGCTGTGGGTGGTGATGCGGTACTCGCTGCTGATCATCCGGGTCATCAAGGACGGCGGTGTCGTGCTCGTGACCCGGCTCGCGGGCATGATGCTCTCCGCGATCGCCGTGCAGCAGATCATCAACGGGATCACCCAGGTCGTCCAGGGGGGCTGAACCCCTCGGGATGCTTGCGGTACGCGCAGAGCCCCCGCCCGGCGTCGATGCCGGGCGGGGGCTCTGAAGCTTCAGCGGTGATCCGCGTCTGTACTGTTCCGGTTATGAGGCCGAGGTGTCGGCCGGACGGATCCAGAGCCGCTGTCCTATCGCGGCGGCCTGCTGAACGATCCGGTTGACGGAGGCGGCGTCCACGACGGTGCTGTCCACGGGCGTGCCGTCGACGTCGTCGAGTCGCATGATTTCGAAGCGCATGGCTTCTCCCTTCGTCTGGTCATCCTCCTGCGGAGAATTACTGCGTACACAGGTAGTCAACGGGGTGTGTGTTACAAACATTCCCTACGCTAAAGAAATTTTTCGAACAGCTAACTACTGACCGGTAAGTGAGTCTTCGGAGACTCCTTGGGGCCGGTTGTGTTCGCAGCGTGACCGCCGGGACAATGGTGGCGATGAACGACGACCTGGCGCCGCTGAGCGCCCGCATCGACCGCACCAACGAGCTGCTCACGCGCATGCTCGCCGAGGTGGCGAAGACGCCCTCGACGCATGCGATCTTCGTCGACGCGGGATATCTCTACGCGGCCGCGGGACGACTCGTCGCCGGCACCGAGGACCGTCGCGCCTTCGAGGTCGACACCGAGGGTCTGATCGAGGCCCTCATCGACCGGGCCCGGACCATCTTCGCGGACAGCAGACTGCTGAGGGTCTACTGGTACGACGGCGCGAGACGCCGTATCCACACCGCGGAACAGCAGTCCATCGCCGAACTCCCGGACGTCAAGGTCCGGTTGGGCAACCTCAACGCCAACAACCAGCAGAAGGGCGTCGACTCGCTGATCCGCTCCGACCTGGAGTCCCTGGCCCGGCACCGCGCGATCAGCGACGCCGCGCTCCTGGGCGGGGACGAGGACCTGGTCTCGGCGGTGGAGGCGGCCCAGGGCTACGGCGCCCGTGTCCACCTGTGGGGCATCGAGGCACCGGAGGGCCGCAACCAGGCGGAACCGCTCCTGTGGGAGGTCGACAGCCAGCGCACCCTCGACCTCGACTTCTTCAAGCCGTACGTCTCCCGGCGGGCCGCCGGCCCCTACGAGGCGACGGCCACCCGCCCCACCCGTGATGCCGTCCGTTTCGTGGGCGCGCAGATCGCCGCGAAGTGGCTCGCGGAGCGGGGGCGGGCGGCACTGCAGGACCTCCTGCCCGGCCATCCCTATCTTCCGGGCTCGGTCGACCAGGACCTGCTGGTGGAGGCGGAGGGACTTCTCCAGTACTCCCTGCGGGGGCAGGCCGATCTGCGGCGGTCGCTGCGGGACGGGTTCTGGGAGCACGTGCAGGGGCAGTACTGACCGCTCAGTGGCCGACGGTGTCCCAGAAGTCGGCCAGGGCGTGGGCGGTGGGGAGGGGCTGGTCGGCGTTGGGGGAGTGGTCGGCTCCCGGGATCACCGTGCGGCGGGCGCGCAGTCGTACGGCCATGTCGTCGAGGAGAGGGACCGGCCAGGTGTCGTCCTGTGAGCCGGACAGGACGTGGAACGGCAGCGGGACGGCGGCGAGTTCGCCGACCAGATCCGGTTCCGTGCACAACTGACGCCCGGTGGACAGGAGTTGGGCCGGCTTGTTGCCGAGCCAGCGGCGGCGGAGCTGTGGGATGTCCCCGACGCCCTTGGCGGGGCCGCCGACATCCTCCGGCGGGCCCATGGCCAGGATCGAGTCCCACACCTCGGCCATCGTCATCACACCGAGCGCGTCCCGCAGCAGCTTCACCCGCTGCTGCTGGGAGTCGGAGATCTGGGCGGGGCCCGAGGAGACGAGGGTGAAGGAGAGGAAGGGGGAGTGGTCGAGCAGTACGGCGGCCCGCGCGATCTGACCGCCCAGGGAATGCCCGACCAGGTGCAGGGGAGTGTCGAGGGCGGCGGTCTGGGCGAGCACGTCCCGCGCCAACTCGACTCGCGCGTAAGCGGATTCGTCTCTCTCCGGCCCGTCCGACTCGAACTGCCCCCGCCCGTCCACGGCCACGACCCGGTACCCGCGTGCGGTGAGCGGTTCGTGGAGCAGCGTGAAGTCCTCCTTGCTGCCCGTGAACCCGGGCAGCAGCAGCGCGGTGCCCTTGGCGGCGACACCGGGAGCCACGGCCGAATCCACGACCGCGAACTCACCGCGAGCGGTGCGCAGGGGATGGACGCGGGCGCCGGGCGGCGGGGTGAAGACGGCTCGGGTGCTCACGGGGTGAGGGTATCCCGGGCGGGGGTGGGGGCCCGGCGGCGTGGGGGCTGAGAGGTGCCGGCAGGGGTGCCACGGGATGTCGTGCGGACGGTTGTGGGTTCGGCGCCGGCTGTCACGGTCGGTGCCAGGAACGCCGACGGCCCGGCCCCTGGTGAAGGGACCGGGCCGTCGGCGTCGGGATCAGCTGTCCGCGGGCTCCGCGGCGGCCGTCTTGCGGGTCCGGCGGCGCGGTGCGGCAGCCTTCGGCTCCTGGTCCGCCTGGGCCGGGATGTCGGCGCTCACCACGGGCTCGGCGGCCTTGCGGGTGGTACGCCGACGGGGCTTGGCCTCGGCCGCGTCCGTGACGACCTCGGCGGTGGCCGCGGTCTTACGGGTGCGGCGCGGCTTGACCTCCGCGGTCTCCGCCGTGTCGGCCGCGGTCTCTGCCGGGGCCGCTGTGGCCTTGCGGGTGCGGCGCGGCTTGGTGACCGTGCCTTCCGCGGTGTCCACGGCCGCCTCGGCCGCCTTTGCGGTGCTCGCCGTCTTCCGCGTACGCCGGGGCTTTGTCACCTCGGCCGCCTCGGCCGTCTCCGGGACCGTCTGGGCCGGGATCTCGGCGGTCACGGCCGGCTCGGCGGCCTTGCGGGTGCGGCGCGGCTTGGTGACCGTGCCCTCCGCGGTGTCCACGGCGGCTTCGGCGGCGGGAGCCGCGGCAGCTGCCTTGCGGGTGCGGCGGGGCTTGGCCTCGGCTGCCTCGGCCGTGTCCACCGCGGTCTCGGCAGGCGCCGTAGCCGCGGTCGCGGTCTTTCGGGTGCGGCGCGGCTTGGCCTCGGCGGCCTCGGCCGTGTCCGTGACGGCCTCGGCGGTGGCCGTGGTCTTGCGGGTGCGGCGCGGCTTGGTGACCGTGCCCTCCGCGGTGTCCACGGCGGCTTCGGCGGCAGGAGCCGCGGTGGCTGCCTTGCGAGTGCGGCGCGGCTTGGTCTCCGTGGCCTCGGCCGTGTCCACGGCGGCTTCGGCGAGAGCCGCCGCCACAGCCGTCTTGCGGGTACGGCGCGGCTTCGTGGCCGGGGCCTCCACCGCGGCGGTCTCGGCGACCGGAGCGGCCTCCGTGACCGGCGGGGTCTCCACGACCGTCTCCACCGAGGCCGGCGTCTCCGCGGACTTGCGGGTCCGGCGGCGGCGCGGCTTGGCCGGGGCCTCGGTGTCCAGGGACGGACCCTCCGCCGTGGTGACGGCGGACTCCGCGGCCTCGGACACGGCCGGCTCGGCCGTCACCGCTGCCGTGGTCGCCGTGGCCGGCGTCGAGTCGGACGCCGCACCTCGGGTACGGCGACGGCGGCGCGGGGTGCGGGTCGTGGTGGCGTCCTCGACCGCGGTGGTCTCCGACGGAGCGACCGCCTCCGGGGCGACCGCCTCGGCGGGGGCGCCGGCCTCCAGCGGAGTACCGCTGCGGGTACGACGGCGACGGTGCGGCGTACGGTCCCCGCGCTCGCGGTCCGCGTGCTCACGGTCGGCGGAGCGGGACTCGTCCCGGCCCCCTCGTCCGCGACCCCGGTCACGGTCACCGCGGTCACGGTCACGGTCACCGCGGCCGCGCGCACCGCGTCCGCCCGTCTCGCCCAGGTCCTCGAGCTCCTCCGCGTCGAGCCCCGCACGGGTGCGGTCGGCCCGCGGCAGGACACCCTTGGTGCCCGCGGGGATGTTCAGCTCCTCGTAGAAGTGCGGGGAGGTGGAGTACGTCTCCGGCGGGTCGTTGAACTTGAGCTCCAGCGCCTTGTTGATCAGATTCCAGCGCGGGATGTCGTCCCAGTCGACGAGGGTGATCGCGATGCCCTTGGCACCCGCGCGGCCGGTACGGCCGATGCGGTGCAGGTACGTCTTCTCCTCTTCGGGGCACTGGTAGTTGATGACGTGCGTGACGCCCTCGACGTCGATGCCGCGGGCGGCGACGTCGGTGCAGACGAGCACGTCCACCTTGCCGTTGCGGAAGGCGCGCAGCGCCTGCTCGCGGGCGCCCTGGCCGAGGTCGCCGTGGACCGCGCCGGCCGCGAAGCCGCGCTGCTTGAGCTGGTCGGCGAGGTCGGCCGCGGTGCGCTTGGTACGGCAGAAGACCATGACCAGTCCCCGGCCGTCGGCCTGCAGTATGCGCGCGACCATCTCGGGCTTGTCCATGTTGTGCGCGCGGTACACGTGCTGCTTGGTGTTCGCGACCGTCCTGCCCGCGTCGTCGGGCGAGGTCGCGTTGATGTGCGTGGGCTGCGACATGTAGCGCCGCGCGAGACTGATGACCGCGCCCGGCATGGTCGCCGAGAACAGCATGGTCTGGCGGCGGGCCGGCAGCAGGTTGATGATCTTCTCGACGTCGGGCAGGAAGCCCAGGTCGAGCATCTCGTCCGCCTCGTCGAGGACGAGCGCCTTGATGTGGCCGAGGTTGAGCTTCTTCTGGCCCGCGAGGTCCAGCAGGCGGCCCGGGGTGCCGATGACGACGTCGACACCCTTCTTGAGGGCCTCGACCTGCGGCTCGTAGGCACGGCCGCCGTAGATGGCGAGAACGCGGACGTTGCGTACCTTGCCCGCGGTCTGCAGGTCGTTGGTGACCTGCGTGCACAGCTCGCGCGTGGGGACGACGACGAGCGCCTGCGGGGCGTCGGTCAGGTCCTCGGGCTTGGCGCGGCCGGCCTCGACGTCGGCGGGGACGGTGACGCGCTCGAGGAGCGGGAGGCCGAAGCCCAGCGTCTTGCCGGTGCCGGTCTTGGCCTGGCCGATGACGTCGGAGCCGGAGAGGGCTACCGGGAGCGTCATCTCCTGGATGGGGAAGGGGTTGACGATGCCGACGGCTTCGAGGGCCTCGGCCGTCTCGGTCAGAATCCCGAGATCGCGGAAGGTCGTAGTCAGGGTGCTGCCTCTTCTGTGTGTGCGGTGCGAGGCGAGCGCGGGGGGTCGTCTACCGTGCTGGGGACGTCGGCTGCCTTACGGCGAAGCCGTAATGGCACGGGACCACTGCCGACGCTCTAGCGCTCGTACCGCTGAGGGTCCCCCTCCGAACTCCGTACGCACTGTGCCGTACGGGCGAGGAGGGCTTGTCGGGTCGGAGCCGATCGGGCCACCGACCGGGCATCCTCATACGTGCGGCCTGTCGAGGTACGGCACACTCACGAAGTGCCGTCGTACCAGCAGGCGCATTACCACCATACCCCGGAATCGTGCACATGTGATGGCCGATTTGGTCACGTAGTCGTCGTCACACTGATTGACCAGGGCCTTCCGTCGTCCGGAGAGCGGGCTATTGTGCGCTTCATGACGACCTCTGACAAGCCCGACAACGCCTCCGAGACCCCTGCCGAACCCCCCGTCGAGCACACCGGTGTCGCCGCCCAGGACTGGGCAAAGGCCTCCGCGGACCCGCAGTACCGAGCTGCGGTCGTCGACCTGCTCGGCGCGCTCGCGTACGGCGAGCTGGCGGCCTTCGAGCGGCTCGCGGAGGACGCGAAGCTGGCGCCGACGCTGGCCGACAAGGCGGAGCTGGCGAAGATGGCGTCGGCCGAGTTCCACCACTACGAGAAGCTGCGCGACCGGCTGACGGAGATCGGCGAGGAGCCGACGCTCGCGATGGAGCCGTTCGTCGCGGCGCTCGACGGCTTCCACCGGCAGACGGCGCCCTCGGACTGGCTGGAGGGGCTCGTCAAGGCCTACGTCGGCGACTCGATCGCCAGTGACTTCTACCGGGAGGTCGCCGCGCGGCTCGACACGAACTCGCGCGAGCTGGTGCTGGCCGTCCTCGACGACACCGGACACGCCGGGTTCGCCGTCGAGAAGGTGCGGGCGGCGATCGACGCGGAACCGCGGGTGGGCGGCCGACTCGCCCTGTGGGCACGGCGGTTGATGGGGGAGGCGCTGTCGCAGTCGCAGCGGGTCGTCGCGGACCGGGACGCGCTGTCGACGATGCTCGTCGGGGGCGTCGCGGACGGGTTCGACCTCGCCGAGGTGGGGCGGATGTTCTCCCGGATCACCGAGGCGCACACCAAGCGGATGGCCGCGCTCGGCCTGGCTGCGTAGCGCTCAGGAGGCTCTGGCCGTCTGGCGGCCCAGCGCTCAAGGGGCAAGGGGCTCTGGCCGGCTCGCGGCCACCGCTACGGGCTACGGCTGGGGCGGGGCTGCGGCTGCGCCCGGGTGGCGGAGCCGCCGATGCCCTACGGGCGCTTTCCGCTCAGGCCGTCGCCGAGCGGCGGAGTCTTCCCGACGGGCGCAGGAGCAGGGACAGCGAGGCGACCGAGACCACTGCCGCGCCCAGGAGGATCAGCAGGATGTTGCCCGGGTCCAGCGCGGTGTGGGTCACGAAGGCGCCGAAGAGGGCTCCCGCGGTGCCCGTGGCGAGGACCAGGGATCGGGTCGGCAGGCGGTGGGCGAGGCGATGCGCCGCCGCCCCTGCCAGTACGAGACCGAGCAGTGCGGAGCCGAGCGCTTCGATCAACATCATGGGGTCCCTCCCACACGGCCACACTGCGCATTACGGTCGTAGCCCGTCATACCCGTGACCTGCGGAATGCAATCCTCCTCCGGGTGCTGTTCATACTCCATACGGGGGCGCGAGAAATCCTGCCCACGGCACGAAGAGGGGCCCGGCGACTTGCGGTCGCCGGGCCCCTCTTCGTCTGTCTGCCTACAGCGTCTGCCTACAGCGCGCCGAAGCCCACCTTGCGCGGAGCCGCCTCGCCGAGCTCGACGTACGCGAGACGGTCGGCCGGGACGAGGAGCTTGCGGCCGTGCTCGTCCACCAGGCTCAGCAGCTGAGACTTGCCGGCCAGCGCCTCGGCCACCGCGCGCTCGACCTCCTCGGCGCTCTGACCGCTCTCCAGAACGATCTCGCGGGGCGCGTGCTGCACGCCGATCTTGACCTCCACGGCTATGTCCCTCCGACGGTCAGTGAAGTGCGCGACCTTCCGCGCCGTACCAGCACACATTAGCCCGGTGTGGGGATGTACACGCTCCGCCCAAGAACGCCAACAGCGAACACCGCGCGGGAACAAGCGAGCGCCGCACACGAAAGAACGACCCGCACGCGCGCGTGCGGGTCGTTCTTTCGTGTGTTCCCAGGCGTGTGTTCCCAGGGCCTCTAGTGGTGCTCCGTGCCGTGCAGCGGGAATCCGGCGATGCCCCGCCACGCCAGCGACGTCAGCAGCTGGACCGCCTGGTCGCGCGGGACGCTGCGGTCGCTGTGCAGCCAGGACCGGGCCACCACCTGGGCGAGCCCGCCGAGCCCCGACGCCAGCAGCATCGACTCCGCGCGCGAGAGGCCGGTGTCCTCGGCGATCACGTCACAGATCGCCTCGGCGCACTCGTTGGTGACCTTGTCGACGCGCTCGCGCACCGCGGGCTCGTTCGTCAGGTCCGACTCGAAGACCAGGCGGAAGGCACCGCCGTCGTCCTCGACGTACGCGAAATAGGCGTCCATGGTCGCCCGTACGCGCTGCTTGTTGTCGGTCGTCGACGCGAGCGCGGTGCGCACCGCCTGGATCAGGGACTCGCAGTGCTGGTCCAGCAGCGCGAGGTACAGGTCGAGCTTGCCCGGGAAGTGCTGGTAGAGCACCGGCTTGCTGACGCCGGCCCGCTCGGCGATGTCGTCCATCGCGGCCGCGTGGTAGCCCTGTGCCACGAAGACTTCCTGTGCGGCGCCCAGCAGCTGGTTCCGGCGGGCACGGCGCGGTAGGCGCGTCCCCCGCGGGCGTACCGCCTCTGTCTGCTCGATGGCTGTCACGCCGCCTCCCAATGTCGTCCACATGCGGTGTGCGCCGCGCCGCCATCGTACTTTTCGGTAACCCTGCTGTGCGCGGTGCGAACGCAGAATTTCACGGACCGGACGGTGACGAAAGCCGCACAAAGGTTTCAAATGGGCAGTTAGTGGGCAACGGTCGCCCCGTTCCTGCTCGGGAATGCCCTGATGAGTGCTTTGTCGGCCGCCCTGGGCCGTATGGATGTCACCGATCCCGAGGTCACCGGTAGTCGTCCTCGTCGAGCGAGACGACCCGGGCCTGTTCGGCGAGGTCGGCCTCGTTGGCCCGGTCCGGGTCGACGTCGGTCAGCGGGTCGTCGCGGTCGGGCGCGATGTCGGTGTGCTGCTCGGCCGCGTCGCCCTCGGGGGCCTCGACGCCGAGTTCGACGGCGTCGTCCTCCCGGAAGGCGTCGGGGTCCGTGATCGCCTCGGGGTCGGTGAAGGCCTCGGGGTCGGTGGGGTCGTAGGGCATGGTGGGCTCCCTTCCTAGAACGTCCCTGATGTACACAGGGGGCCACATGCGGGTGCCCTGCGTACGAGCCTAGGAGACACACGATCTGGATGCCATGCGGTGCGCGTGCAGTACGGCGCATGGCGGCACCCCGCCCATTCGCACATGTGGCCTGTGATGGCGAACACATGAACCAGTGCGTGATCGTCTCGTAACATTGCCACATGTCTTCGACCGAGCTGCCCTTCGTGCCGCCCGCCACCGTCCTTCCGAAAGTGGCACCCGTCAGGGTCGGTGAGGGCGAGCGGCTGAGGTCGGTGAGGCTGCCGGGGATCACTCTGACGGTGCGTTCGAGGCCGGCCGCGCGCGAGGGGCTGCCGCCCGCGCTGTACGTCCATGGCCTCGGCGGTTCCTCGCAGAACTGGTCGGCGCTGATGGAGCAACTGGAGGGTGACGTCGACGGCGAGGCCGTCGATCTGCCCGGCTTCGGTGACTCCCCGCCGCCGGACGACGGCAACTACTCGCTCACCGCTCACGCCCGCGCGGTGATCCGCCTCCTCGACGCCTCCGGTCGCGGGCCGGTCCACCTCTTCGGGAACTCCCTCGGCGGCGCGGTGTCCACGCGCGTCGCGGCGGTGCGGCCCGACCTGGTGCGCACCCTCACTCTCGTCTCGCCGGCCCTCCCGGAACTCCGCGTCCAGCGCACCGCCGTCCCCACGGGGCTGCTCGCGCTGCCCGGCGTGGCCGGTCTGTTCACCCGGTACAGCAAGGACTGGACGGCCGAGCAGCGCGTCCGCGGCGTCACGGCCCTGTGCTACGGCGACCCCGGGCGGGTCACTCCGGAGGGCTTCCAGCACGCGGTGGAGGAGATGGAACGGCGGCTGCAACTGCCGTACTTCTGGGACGCGATGGCGCGCTCCGCGCGCGGGCTGGTGAACGCGTACACGTTGGGCGGCCAGCACGCGCTGTGGCGCCAGGCCGAGCGCGTCCTCGCGCCCACACTGCTCGTCTACGGCGGTCGGGACCAGCTCGTCGGCTTCCGCATGGCCCAGAAGGCGGCCCGTGCCTTCCGTGACTCCCGCCTGCTGACCCTGCCGGAGGCGGGGCACGTGGCGATGATGGAGTACCCGGAGACGGTGGCGGGAGCGTTCCGGGAGTTCGCCGTGGAGAAGGGGGCCGCAGCGGCGAAGGGGGCCGATGGGGCTTTTTCTGGCGGTTCTGTGGGAGGCTCTGACCGGCGTGACAGGTCCGCGGGTGCTTCCGGTGAGGGAGCCCCGGGTGACAGGCCGGACGCCGCGACGGCTTCCGGCGACGGGGCCGACGACACCACAAGCGTGGGGAGCTGAGGCGCGGCGTGGGACGCCACAGTCGGCGCGGGCCCGCCCCCAAGAAGGGGCCCAACCAAGGCATTTCCGGCAAGAGCGGTACGGGCCAGGCAGCCGCCGACGCGGTGCGGGGCACCAAGGGCCTCGCCGCGGAGACACCGGGCCGGGATCGGACGCCGCCTGCCCCCGCTCCGGCGCCGCAGGCTGCTCGGCAGGGGTTGCCGGGGGGCCGGAGGCCCGAGTCAGGATTACCGGTGAGCGGCCCGGCCGGCTACCGGGTGCCCGCACAGGGCGGCCCGAGGCTCCCGGAGGGTACGCCGGCGCACGGGTTTCCGCGGATCTCGGGCGGGGTGACGTCTGGGTCTGGATCTGCCCGGGTTCCTGACGGCACGCCCGCGCGTGGCGTTCCTCGGGTTGTGGAGGGGACGCCTGCTCGTGGGTTGCCGCGGGTTTCGGGCGGGGTGACGTCTGGGCCCGGCTCTCCTCGGGTTCCCGACGGGACGCCGGCGCACGGGTTTCCCCGCATTCCGGGCGGAGTGCCGTCTGGGCCCGTCCCCGCTCGGCTTCCGGACGGTGCGTCTGCGCAGGGGGCCCTTCGGCTTCCCGACGGCACGACCGCGCACGGGTTTCCCCGGCTGGGTGACGGGACACCCCCGCGTGGCTTGCCGCGGCTTTCGGACGGCACCCCCGCGCAGGGCGTGCCCCGGGTCCGTGGTGGGCATCCCGAGCAGCGTGAATCCGGGGGTGCCTGGGGGGAGTTGAGCGGTCAGGGGCCGGGCGGTAGCCACGCCGCCGGACCAGGGCTCGGCGGCGCTCCGCCGCGGCAGCGGCAGGGCCCTTCGGGATCGAGGTCGGGGCCACGACAGGATTACGTCGACGCGTTCGCCGACGGCCTTGATGTCTCCGCGCTCGGCGGGTCCCGCCGCCCTGTCCCCGTGAACGGTCCCGTCGGCGGGGCCGGGGTGCCCGCCACGCATCCCTCCGACTCGTACAACTCCGTCACCGACCGGCCCGACGACACCGACGTCCACACCGACTCCGATGGCGTGCCGGCGGCCAGGGGCGGCAAGGGCCGGGCGTTCACCGGTATCGCGGCCGCCGCCGTCGTCACCGTGCTCGCCGTCGTCGTGGCCGGGCAGGTCACCGACGGGCGCGGCACGGTCTCGGGCGCGCAGTCCGCGACCGACCAGGCACGGGACGCCCGGGACGTCGGCACGGGCGGGGCCGGGCAGCCCTCGCCGTCGTCCTCGGCCGTCGTGGCGCCGCTGACGTACGAGCAGAAGATGGCCACGAAGTACCCGCTCAGCGCCAAGCTCGACGGCTCGGGGAAGTTCGACGCGATCCAGGGGGTCGACAAGGCGCCCGGCAAGGGACAGAAGTACACCTACCGCGTGGACGTGGAGCAGGGGCTCGGCCTCGACGGCGAACTCTTCGCCGAGGCCGTGCAGAAGACGCTCAACGACGACCGCAGCTGGGCCCACAACGGCGCCCGGACCTTCGAGCGCATCTACTCCGGCAAGCCCGACTTCGTGATCACGCTCGCCAGCCCCGGCACCACGGCCGACTGGTGTGCCAAGTCCGGGCTCGACACGACGGAGGACAACGTCTCGTGCGACTCGGCCGCCACCGAACGCGTGATGATCAATGCGTATCGATGGGCGCAGGGATCAACCACATACGGTGATCAGATCCATATGTACCGGCAGATGTTGATCAACCATGAAGTCGGTCACCGCCTCGGCTACTCCCATGTGACGTGCGACAAGGACGGCGAACTCGCGCCGGTCATGCAGCAGCAGACCAAGTTCCTCGATCACGACGGGATCCACTGCCGGCCCAACGCCTGGGCTTACCCCGGCAGTTGACCGATAGCGCTCATGTCACATTGACATGTGTTGATTGGTCATACATATTGCTGCCCATGTGGTCTAGTCATGCCGTCGAGAGCAGCGCCGCCATCGAGCTGGCGCTCATCGGTGTGACCGCGCTCTGCGTGGCCGACATTCTCTGTCGTTGACGCCCGCCCTCAGGCGCGTGCGTCGCGAATCCCGTATTTCTCCGTGACCCGAGTCACGACCTTTTCGACGACCCGACGCCGGGGCAGACGTCCGTCCACGTTCGTCTCACTCTTCGTCAATTCGTCTCGCCCTTCGAGACTCATCATTCGAGAGGTCGTCTCCGATGCGTCAACCGTCCCTCACAAGGCGCCGTGCGGCCGCGGTGTCCGTAAGCCTGGTTCTGGCAGCGGGCGCCGCCGCCTGCGGTCCTGAGGACAACGATGCCAAGAGCTCCGGTGGCGACTCCACGCCCCACAAGGGCGGCACCCTGACGGTCCTGAACTCCAACTCGCAGGAGGACTTCGACCCGGCCCGCCTCTACACCTCCGGCGGCGGCAACGTGCCCTCCCTCGTCTTCCGCACTCTCACCACCCGCAACCGCGAGAACGGCGCCGCCGGTGCCGAGGTCGTTCCCGACCTCGCCACCGACACCGGGCGCCCCAACAAGGACGCGACCGTGTGGACGTACACCCTGAAGAAGGGCCTCAAGTACGAGGACGGCACCGCGATCACCTCGGCCGACATCAAGTACGGCATCGAGCGCTCCTTCGCGCCCGAACTCTCCGGTGGCGCCCCCTACCTGCGGGACTGGCTGGTCGGCGCGGCCGACTACCAGGGGCCCTACAAGGACAAGAAGGGCCTCGCGGCGATCGAGACGCCGGACGACCGCACCCTCGTCTTCCATCTGAACAAGCCCGAGGGCGAGTTCCCGTACCTGGCCACACAGACGCAGTTCACGCCCGTCCCGAAGGCCAAGGACACCGGGACGAAGTACGAGGAGCACCCGGTCTCCTCCGGCCCGTACAAGGTCGTCACCAACGAGAACGACGGCGAGCACCTCGTCCTGGAGCGCAACACGTACTGGTCCGCTTCGACGGACGCCGAGCGCAAGGCGTACCCCGACAAGATCGACGTCAAGTCCGGTCTCGACTCGTCGGTGATCAACCAGCGGCTGTCGGCGTCCCAGGGCGCGGACGCGGCGGCGGTCACCACGGACACCAACCTCGGTCCGGCCGAGCTCGCCAAGGTGACCGGCGACAAGGAGCTCGCCTCCCGCGTCGGCACCGGGCACTTCGGCTACACCAACTACATAGCGTTCAACCCGACGGTCAAGCCGTTCGACGACGTCAAGGTGCGGCAGGCCATCTCGTACGCCATCGACCGCTCCTCCGTAGTCAACGCGGCCGGCGGCAGCGCGCTCGCCGAGGCCGCGACCACCTACCTGCCGAACCAGAAGTCCTTCGGCTACGAGCCGTACGACCTCTTCCCGGCAGGTAGGACGGGCAACGCGGCGAAGGCCAAGGAGCTGCTGAAGGAGGCCGGTCACCCGAACGGGCTCACGGTCACGCTGACGCACTCCAACGCCAAGGACTTCGAGACCAGCCCCGAGATCGCGACCGCGATCCAGGACGCGCTCAAGAAGGCCGGTATCACGGTCAAGCTCCAGGGCCTGGAGGAGAACGACTACTCGGACACGATCCACAGCGTGAAGACCGAGCCCGGCTTCTTCCTCGCCCATTGGGGTGCCGACTGGCCCTCCGGCGGCCCCTTCCTCGCCCCGATCTTCGACGGCCGGCAGATCGTCAGGGACGGCGCGAACTTCAACACGGGCCTGCTCAACGACAAGTCGGTCAATGACGAGATTGACGCGATCAACAAGTTGACCGATCTTGACGCTGCCGCCAAGCGATGGGGCGCACTGGACAAGAAGATCGGCGAGCAGGCACTGACCGTGCCGCTGTTCCACCCGGTCTACAAGCGTCTGTACGGCAAGGACATCAAGAACGTCGTCATCAGCGACTGGACCGGTGTACTGGACATCTCGCAGGTCGCGGTCAAGTAACCCGATGAGCGAGGCACTTGTCGCCATCGAGGTCCCCGAGGCAGCCGCCCCGGGGGCCTCGGGGGCCCGTCAGTTCTGGCGCCGGCTGCGATCGCAGCGCGCCGCCATGGTCGCGGCGGCCGTCGTCGCACTGCTCGTCCTGGTCGCCCTCGCGGCGCCCCTGCTCACCGCGCTGGAGGGCCAGGACCCGACCACCTACCACCCCTCACTCATCGACTCCGCGCGCGGGGGCGTGCCCATCGGCTCCTTCGGGGGCATCGGCGCCGACCACTGGCTGGGCCTCGAGCCGCAGACGGGCCGTGATCTGTTCGCCCGGCTGGTGTACGGGGCCCGGGTCTCTCTGGGGGTCGCGCTGGCCGCGACCGTCATCCAGGTCTTCGTGGGCGTGGTGATGGGAATCGCCTCCGCGCTCGCCAGTGGATGGGTTGATCAAGTGTTGAGCCGGATCACCGACGTCTTCGTCGCCCTGCCATTGATGATCATGTCGCTGGCGCTGCTCGCGATCGTCCCGGCCGGCTTCCCCCGGCCCGTCCTGGTCACGCTCGTCATCGGGTTCATCGCCTGGGGCAACATCGCCAAGATCGTGCGAGCCCAGACGCTCACGCTGAAGGGGCTCGACTACGTCTCGGCCGCCCGGCTCAGCGGCTGGGGCACCTGGCGCATCGCCCGCAGAGAACTCCTGCCCGGGCTCGCCGCGCCGGTCATCACGTACGCCGCGATCCTCATGCCGGTCAACATCAGCGTCGAGGCCGCCCTGTCGTTCCTCGGCGTCGGTGTGAAGCCGCCGACTCCGTCGTGGGGGCAGATGCTCACCGCCGCGGACGTCTGGTACCAGGCGGCCCCGCAGTACCTGCTGCTGCCGGCCGGTGCGCTGTTCGTCACCGTCCTCGCGCTGACCGTCCTCGGCGACGGCGTGCGCACCGCCCTGGACCCCCGTGCTGCCTCGCGGCTGAGCGTCGGCACGGGCCGCAGGCGCGAGGCCAGGGCAGGCAAGGAGGACACCGCATGAGCGGCTTCGGAGGCTTCCTGTTCCGCCGTACCGTCGGCACCGTGGTGACCCTGCTGGCCATTTCGGTGATCGTCTACGTCGTCTTCTACGCCACCCCGGGCAATGTCGCCCAGATCACCTGCGGCCCGCGCTGCTCCCCGGAACAGGTGCACCAGGTGGCCCAGCAGCTCCGGCTCGACGACCCGCTCTGGGTGCGCTACTGGCACTTTCTGGAGGGCCTGGTCGCCGGCCAGAACTACTCCACGGGGACCTCGGTGGAGCACTGCTCGGCACCGTGCCTCGGGCTCTCGTACCAGAGCGACCAGCAGGTCCTGGGCCTCATCCTGACGAAGCTCCCGGTGAGCCTGTCACTGGTGTTCGGCGCGATGATCATCTGGCTGCTCCTCGGCGTCGGCACCGGCGTGCTCTCCGCGTGGCGGCGCGGCCGGTTCACCGAGCGGGTGCTGACCGCCCTGACGCTGGCGGGCTGGGCCACCCCGGTCTTCGTCATCGGCCTGGTCCTGATGATCGTCGTCTGCGGCGAACTGCAGTTGCTGCCCTTCCCGCAGTACGTGAAGCTCACCGACGACCCCGAGCAGTGGGCGTGGAACCTGCTGCTGCCATGGCTCTCGCTCGCCCTCATCGAGGCCGCCGCGTTCGCCCGCCTCACCAGGGCGTCGATGCTGGAGACGCTGGCCGAGGACCACATCCGTACCTTCCGCGCGTACGGCGTCAGTGAGCGGAAGATCGTCGGACGCCATGCCCTGCGTGGGGCGTTCGCGCCGGTCATCGCCCTGAACGCCAACAACGTCGGCTCGGCGATCGGCGGTGCCGTCCTCACCGAGACCCTCTTCGGCCTCCCCGGCATCGGCCAGGAACTGGTCCACGCCGTCACCGTCGTCGACCTTCCGGTCGTCGTCGGCATGGTCCTGGTCATCGGCTTCTTCGTGGTGCTCGCCAACGCCGTCGCGGACGTCCTGTACGCGGTGGCCGACCGACGGGTGGTGCTCGCATGAGCCTCGTCCATGTCACGGACCTGACCGTCGGATTCGGCGATCTGCGCGCCGTCGACGGCCTCTCCTTCCGCCTGGACCAGGGCGCCGCCCTCGCCCTGGTCGGCGAGTCCGGCTCCGGCAAGTCCACCGTCGCCTCGGCCCTGCTCGGGCTGCACCGCGGCACGGGCGCGCGCGTGGGCGGCTCGGTCGAGGTCGCCGGAGTGGACGTACAGCAGGCGTCGGAGGACGAACTGCGGCGGCTGCGGGGCGCGAAGGCCGCGATGGTCTTCCAGGACCCGCTGTCGTCCCTGGACCCGTACTACGCGGTCGGCGACCAGATCGCCGAGGTGCACCGCGTGCACACGCGTGTGTCGCGACGAGCGGCACGCGCGCGTGCGGTGGACGTGCTGGACCGGGTCGGCATTCCGGACGCCGTACGGCGATCCCGGTCCCGTCCGCACGAGTTCAGCGGCGGCATGCGCCAGCGCGCCCTCATCGCGATGGCACTGGCCTGCGAGCCCGCCCTGCTGATCGCCGACGAGCCGACCACCGCGCTCGACGTGACCGTCCAGGCCCAGATCCTCGACCTGCTGCACACCCTGCGCCAGGAGACCGGCATGGGCCTGCTGCTCGTCACGCACGACGTGGGCGTCGCCGCCGAGAGCGTCGACGACGTGCTGGTCATGCGGCACGGTCGCGCGGTCGAGCGGGGACCGGTCGCCGCGGTGCTCGGGGCCCCGCGGGAGGCGTACACACGCGAACTGCTCGCCGCGGTACCGCGCGTGGACGCGCCGCGGGCGCCCTCCGGGGCAGCCGGCGAGGTGGTCCTCGAAGCGAAGGGTCTGCGGCGCGAGTTCGGCCGCGGCAAGAACGCCTTCGCGGCCGTCGACGACGTCTCGCTGACCGTCCGCCGGGGCGAGACCCTGGGCGTCGTCGGCGAGAGCGGCAGCGGCAAGACGACGCTGGGGCGGATGCTGGTCGGCCTGCTGGAGCCGACGGCGGGGGAGGTCCGCCACGACGGCCACGCGCGCGTGGGCGTGAACCCGGCCGTGCAGATGGTCTTCCAGGACCCCGTCTCCTCCCTCAACCCCCGCCGAAGTGTGGGCGAGTCCATCGCCGACCCGCTCCGCGCACGTGGCGAGAAGGACGAGAAGCGGATCAGGGGGCGCGTGACGGAACTCCTGGAGCGCGTGGGGCTCGAAGGGGCGCACTACGACCGCTACCCGCACGAGTTCAGCGGCGGACAGCGCCAGCGCGTGGGCATCGCGCGGGCGCTCGCGGCCGACCCGCGCGTCATCGTCTGCGACGAGCCGGTCTCCGCACTCGACGTCACCACCCAGGCCCAGGTGGTCGCCCTGCTCGGCGAGTTGCAGCGGGAGCTCGGGCTCGCGCTGGTCTTCGTCGCGCACGACCTCGCCGTCGTACGCCAGGTCAGCGACCGCGTCGCCGTGATGCGGCGCGGCCGGATCGTCGAACAGGGGCCGGCCGACGAGGTCTACGACAGCCCCCAGGACCCGTACACCAAGCAGCTCCTGGCCGCCGTACCGGCGCTCGATCCGCGGATCGCGGCCCGTCGCAGGGCGGAGCGCCGGGACGTGGCCGTGACCTGACGCTTCGTGTCCGTGTGATCTCTTAGCGCGACAGAACGCGACCCGCACGGGAAAGTTACGAGCGTTCACCCCTTTTGGTGGCGCGATGGACAACCGTCCGTCGCGCCACCGTCCTGTCCGCATACCTTCGTCCCGCTGCGAGCCGTCGGGCCAACGACGGCTCCTCATACGGGAGATCGGGGGTGCACTCGTGCGCATAGGACTGCTTACGGAGGGTGGCTATCCGTATGTGAGCGGTGACGCCGGACTCTGGTGCGACCGGCTCGTGCGCGGGCTCGCACAGCACGAGTTCGACATCTACGCGCTCAGCCGCAGCGAGCACCAGGAGGACGAGGGCTGGGTGCAGTTGCCCCCGCAGGTCGGCAGGGTGATCACGGCTCCCCTGTGGACCGCGCAGGACGACGGCGTGGTGTACGGGCGGCGCGCGCGCCGTCGCTTCGCCGAGTCCTACGGCGAGTTGGCGGCGGCACTGTGCGAGGGGGTGGTCGGCGACGCCTCGGGGGAGTCGTCGGCCACCGAGGCGGACCGTTTCGCCAACGCCCTGTACGGACTCGCCGAACTCGCCCGCGACGAGGGCGGGCTGGTCGGAGCACTCCGCTCCGAGACCGCCGTACGCGCCTTGGAGCGTGCCTGTCGTGCGCCGGGCGCACGACAGGCGGCGCGCGCAGCGCGGGTACCGGATCTGCTCGCCGTGGCCGCACACCTGGAGCGCGCCCTGCGCCCCCTGTCGCTCGACTGGTACGAGGACGACGGCCTCGGCGCGGCCGACCTGTGCCACGCGGCCTCCGGCGGCCCGGCCGCCCTGCCCGGGCTTCTCGCGCACCACTTCACCGGCGTCCCGCTGCTGGTGACCGAGTACGGCGTACGGCTGCGCACGCACTACCTGGCCGGCACCGAGTCCCCGCCCGCCGTCCGGACCCTGCTCGCCGCCTTCCACGGCCGGCTCGCCACCGAGACCTACCGGCGGGCCGCGGTCGTCACACCCGGCAACACCCACGCCCGCCGCTGGCAGGAGCGCTGTGGCGCCGACCGCGGGAAACTGCGCACGGTCTACCCGGGGATGGATGCCGCCCGTTTCGCGGAGGTGGGCGAATCCGCGGCCTGCACGGACCCGGACACGCTGGTGTGGGTCGGCCGGGTCGAACCCGCCAAGGACCTGATCTCCCTGCTCCACGCCTTCGCGGAGATCCGCAAGGAGGAGCCCAAGACCCGGCTGAGAATCGTCGGCGCACCCACCGGCCCCGAGGGTTCCGCCTATCTGGGGCACTGCAGGGCGCTGGCCGCACAGCTCTTCCCGGACGAGGCGGAGGGGCTGCACGCCGTCGGCGACAACCCCGTCTCCTTCGAGGAGATCGGCGGGCCCGAGGTGCCGACGCTCGCCGACGCGTACGCCTCGGGTGCGGTCACCGTCCTGTCCAGCGTCGTCGAGGGCTTCCCGATCAGCCTCGTCGAGGCCATGTTCTGCGGCCGGGCCACCGTGTCCACCGACGTCGGCGCGGTCGTGGAGGTCATCGGCGGCACGGGGCTCGTCGTCCCGCCGCGCAACCCCAAGGCGCTCGCGGAGGCGTGCGTCATGCTGCTGCGCGACTCCGAGCGCCGTGAGCGACTGGGGGCCGCCGCACGCGCCCGCGCGCTCGAACTGTTCACCGTGGAACAGAACATCGCGGCATTTCACGGCATTTACCTGGAGATCGTCTCGCGAACCCCAGTCCGCCGGGTCGTCCTGGACGGCAGCGGCGAGCCCCTGCCCTTCGCCGCTCCCGCCGAGGCCCACGTACCCGGCCACTGGGCCGAGCCCAGCACCCGCGTGGTGGCCCGGGGCGGCCCCGGCCGGGCCGCGGGGCCCCCGGTCAGCGCGACGCCTCCCTTCGCCGCCACGGAAGGAGCGACCGGATGAGCGACGTGGGACTCGACCGGCCCGGCGCGTGGGGCGCTGAGTCGGAGAAGTTGCCGACGCAGGACACGGCCGTGGGGGACGGGCGGGGGACCGGTGAAGCGGGGGCCGACGGCGAGACGGGGCGTGTGGGGACTCCGGAGTCGCTGGAGCGGCCGGAGCCGCGGGCCGTGGAGGACGCTGAAGAGGGCGAGAAGGCCAGCGGTTCTGAAGCAGCCGATCCGGACATCGCCGACGCGCCCAGTCCGCGGAAGCCGCACGCCGGTGAGCCTTCCGCAGCGGGTTCCGCAGCCGCCTCAGGGGCTTCTGAGGGTGCTGGTGAGCGGGCCGCAAGGCTCTCCGAGCACGCCGGCGCGCACGCTGATGAGGTTTCCGAGGGTGCGGGCGTGCACATTCCGTCGGCGCCCACCCCCCGTGCCCCCGAGATCTCCACCGGCCTCAAGCCCACCACCCCCGGCCCCGCCCGCCGTTCCGGCGCCGACCCGGTGAAGGCCCTGATGCACCGTCACCGCGAGCTGTGCGAACGGGCCGTCGACCCCCTGGAGATCGCGGCGGGCCTGGAGGCCCACGGCGTCACCGACCGCACCGCCGTCCGCTTCCGGCACCGGGACGTCTTCTCCCTCGCCGAGGAGATGTACGCCCGTGTCCCGAGGGACGGCGAGACACCCCCGCCCCCCACGGCGGCGCCGACACCCAGGGCCCGCGCCGACTGGGCCCTGCTCACCCTCCTCCCCGGCGCCCTCTGCGCGGCCACGGTGGCCGGCATCCGACTCACCGGCGGCCAGTCCCGCCTGGTCGCCGCCCTGGTGGGCTTCCTGGCCGTGTCCCTGGCGATGCGCGCGGCCCTGTCCCGCGGCCCCCTCGGCACTTCTGACCGCGCACCCAGCACCGGCACCTCCACCTGGACGTACTGGCTCCTCGCCTACGCCGCCCTCGGCAACGGCCTCCTCGGGGCGGCCGTGACCGGCGGCCCCGACGCCCTGCCCACCGGCGCCGTCGACGGGCCCTGGCCCATGGCCACGGCCCCCCTCCTCGCCCTCACTCTGTCCTGCGCCCCGGCCGCCTGGTCCGCCCACCTCTTCGCGGCCCGCGCCCGCCGCAAACTGACCGTCAGCCGGGGCCTGGAGGACTTCGCGGCCTCCGTACGGCCCCTGCTCCTCGGCACGTTCGCCCTGTACCTGTGCACCCTGACCGCTCTGTCGGCCCTGTCCGGGGCCGCCGTGGACGAACCGGTCGCCCACCTCCAGGTCATCACCCTGGGCGCTCTTCTCTTCCTCGCCCGCCTCCTCACCGTCCACGGCTTCACCCACGCCCCCGTGGTGGTCCTCACCGCCGCCGCCACGGCCCAGGCGACCGCCCTTGCCGCAGCTTTCGCCTCCCGCCTGCCGGGCTGCGGCTTCCTGGCCGTACCGGTGGACGCCCTCGTGGACCTCTGGGGCCCGGGCGGCATCCAGACACTTTCCTGCGGGCTCGGTGCCCTGGCCCTGCTGATCCACGGCAGCCGCAAGCTGACCAGAGCGTCGGCCCACGCCCGCACGGAGGCCCCGTGCTGACCCGCCCCCGAGCCACTCACCCGCCGTAGGCGCAACAGCCCACCCGCCGCAGGCGCAGCCGCCGCCCGTCGTCGGCGCAGCCGCCCACCGCAGCGGGCCCAGCCGCCCGCCGGGCGCGACCACCCCCCGTGGGGCGCGACCGTCCACCAGCCGTGGGCGAGACCGACACCAGCCGTGGGGAACCGCCCCGCCGACCCCGCACACACCGCCGCAGGCAACCCCGGCTCCACCGCCGGAGGCAACTCGCAAGCCCCTCCCGAAGGAGAACCCGCAATGACCACCTCCCGACCCGCCCCCAAGGCCCCGGGAGCAGCCCGATGAGAGTCCTGCTGATCGGAGCCAACGGCTACCTCGGCCGCTTCGTCGCCGACCGCCTGCTCGCCGACCCCGCCGTCCAGCTCACCGCCCTCGGCCGCGGCGACGACGCCGACGTCCGCTTCGACCTCGCGTCTGGCAGCCCGGGCGCCCTCACCCGTTTCCTCGACGCGGTCCACCCGGGCGTCGTCGTCAACTGCGCCGGCGCCACCCGCGGCGGTGCCCGTGAACTCACCCGCCACAACACGGTCGCCGTCGCCACCGTCTGCGAGGCCCTGCGGCGCAGCGGCTGCGGGGCACGTCTGGTGCAGATCGGCTGCGGCGCCGAGTACGGGCCCAGCCAGCCGGGCTCCTCCACGGCCGAGGACGCCGTCCCCCGCCCCGGCGGTCCGTACGGCGTCAGCAAACTCGCCGCCACCGAACTGGTCCTCGGCTCCGGTCTTGACGCGGTCGTCCTGCGCGTCTTCTCACCGGCCGGCCCCGGCACCCCCGCCGGCTCCCCGCTCGGCCGTCTCGCCGAGGCCATGCGCCGCGCCATGCAGTCCGGCGACGGCGAACTGAAGCTCGGCGGCCTCGGCGCCCAGCGCGACTTCGTCGACGTCCGCGACGTGGCCCGCGCCGTCCACGCGGCCTCGCTCTCCGCCGCACAGGGCGTCATCAACATCGGCTCGGGCCGCGCAGTCCGCCTCCGCGACGCCGCCGCCGTCCTGGCCCGGGTCGCCGGATACGGCGGCGCCCTCCATGAACTCGACGGCCCTCCCGGCCCGCTCAGGGCGACCATCGGGCATCCCCGCTCCGAAGCGGACCACGCGGCACCGGTCGCGTACCCGTACCCCGACGGCTGCGGCAGCTGGCAGCAGGCCGATGTGCGCACCGCACGCGACCGGCTCGGCTGGCGCCCCCGCATCAATCTCGAAGAGTCCCTCGCCGACATCTGGATGGAGGCGGCATGCCGCATCTGACCAGTACGAAGACCAGCACGTCGAGCACCGAACTGCGCACCGGCTTCGGCGTCCCCGGCTTCGCCCACCCCCTGGTCGCCCCCGCCGAATGGGCCGACCTCACCCGCCCCGGCACCCCCGTGCACTGGGCCGTCCTCGACGTCGCGGACGGCCCCGGGGCCCGCCCCGACCCGCATTGCCTCGAAGCGGCCGGCCGGCTGCGCAACGCGGGCGTCCGCGTCCTCGGCCACCTCGACACCGCTCATGGGAGGCGCACCTACGGCGAGATGGTCTCCGAGGCCCAGCGCTACATCGACTGGTACCAGGTCGACGGCTTCCTCCTGGACCGCTGCCCGACCGGACGCGACGCCCTTCCCGAGGTCCGCCGCGCCGTCTCCACGCTCCGCGTGATCCGTGACGATGCCCACATCGTGCTCGGCCACGGCACCCATCCCCACCCCGGCTACGCCGAGAACGCCGATCAGTTGGTCACCTTCTCCGGCTCCTGGAGCGACTACCGCTGGTCGCAGGTGGCCGAGTGGACCGCCGACTATCCGCCCGACCGCTTCTGCCACCTCGTCCACGGACTGCCCGGCCCGCACCTCGAGGAAGCCCTGAGGATCGCCCGCTGGCAGGGCGCCGCCACGATCTGGTTCACCGACCGCACGGACCGCGGCGGCCGCGTCGACCCCTGGGAGACCGTGCCCGGCTACTGGGACGAAATCGTCTCGCGGATCGGAACGGGTGTCTCGGAATGAAGAAGCCCATGGCAGTGTTACGGGGAGAACAACTGTAGTGATTGACCGACCAACGGAGTCCCCGTGTCGCTGCCACCCCTGGTCGAGCCCGCTGGCGAGCTCACCGTAGACGAGGTCCGCAGGTACTCCCGCCACCTGATCATCCCCGATGTCGGGATGGACGGGCAGAAGCGGCTGAAGAACGCCAAGGTGCTGTGTGTGGGCGCCGGCGGTCTGGGCTCGCCGGCGCTGATGTACTTGGCCGCGGCGGGCGTGGGCACGCTCGGCATCGTGGAGTTCGACGAGGTCGACGAGTCGAACCTGCAGCGCCAGATCATCCACAGCCAGGCCGACATCGGCCGCTCCAAGGCCCAGTCCGCCCGCGACTCCGTCCTCGGCATCAACCCGTACGTGAATGTGGTCCTTCACGAGGAGCGGCTCGAGGCCGACAACGTGATGGACATCTTCAGCCAGTACGACCTGATCGTCGACGGCACGGACAACTTCGCGACCCGCTACCTGGTCAACGACGCGTGCGTGCTGCTGAACAAGCCGTACGTGTGGGGGTCGATCTACCGCTTCGACGGCCAGGCCTCGGTGTTCTGGTCCGAGCACGGTCCCTGCTACCGCTGCCTCTACCCGGAGCCCCCGCCGCCGGGCATGGTCCCCTCCTGCGCCGAGGGCGGCGTGCTGGGCGTGCTGTGCGCGTCCATCGGTTCCATCCAGGTCAACGAGGCCATCAAGCTGCTCGCCGGCATCGGCGAGCCGCTGGTCGGCCGCCTGATGATCTACGACGCCCTGGAGATGCAGTACCGGCAGGTCAAGGTCCGCAAGGACCCGAACTGCGCGGTCTGCGGCGAGAACCCCACCGTCACCGAGCTCATCGACTACGAGGCCTTCTGCGGCGTCGTCTCCGAGGAGGCCCAGGAGGCGGCCGCCGGCTCGACGATCACTCCCAAGCAGCTCAAGGAGTGGATCGACGACGGGGAGAACATCGAGATCATCGACGTCCGCGAGGTCAACGAGTACGAGATCGTCTCCATCCCGGGCGCCAAGCTGATCCCCAAGAACGAGTTCCTCATGGGCACCGCCCTGGAGGGCCTCCCGCAGGACAAGAAGATCGTCCTGCACTGCAAGACGGGTGTCCGCAGTGCGGAAGTCCTCGCGGTCCTGAAGTCCGCCGGCTTCTCCGACGCCGTGCACGTCGGCGGCGGTGTGATCGGCTGGGTCAACCAGATCGAGCCGCACAAGCCGGTCTACTAGGCCCACCCCTTCCCGGGAGGGGCTCGGCACCATGTGTGCCGGGCCCCTTTCCGCTACCCGCGCCGGGCGCAGACCTTGCCGTCCTTCGGCACCGTGCCCTTCAGCAGGTACGCGTTCACCGTCGAGTCCACGCAGTCGCTCCCGTTCCCGTACGCCCCGTGTCCCTCGCCCTTCCAGGTGAGCTCCACACCGACCCCCTTGCCCAGCTCGTCCGCCATCCTCCGGGCACCCTCGTAGGGCGTCGCCGGGTCGCCCGTGTTGCCGATCACCAGCACCGGTGCCGCACCGGGCGCGCTCACCTCCGGGGTCTCGTACTGCCCGGGCACCGGCCAGTCGTGGCACCAGCCGGCCGCGTCCCAGCCGAGGAAGGGGCCGAACACGGGTGAGATCCTCGTGAATTCGGGCAGCAGCCTCTTCGCCTCCGCGAGCGTGGGCCGCTGCTTGTCGTCCACGCACGATATGACCCGTTGTGACTGCGTCACCAGGCCGTAACGGCCCGAGTCGTCCCGCTCGTTGTAGTCGTCGGCGAGCGCCAGCAGTTCGGAGCCGTCGCCCTGCTCGGCCGTGTCGAGAGCGCTGGTCAGCGAGGGCCAGCTGTCCTGGCGGTACAACGGCAGGACGATGCCGGTGAACGCGAGCACCTGGGTCAGCTTCCGCCCGGAATAGGTGTCCAGCGGCTTCGCGTCGATCCGATCGAGCAGGTCCGCGATCTTCCGGGTGCCCCGCTTCGGGTCCTGGCCCCTGGACGCGAGGTAGTTGTCGAGCGCGCGCTGGAAGCCCTGGGCCTGGTTCTTCCGATGGGCCACCGTGTCGGCGCCGGGATCGACGACCGCGTCGAGCACCAGCCGCCCCACGTTCTGCGGGAACAAGTGGGCGTAGACGCCGCCGAGTTCGGTGCCGTAGGAGATGCCGAAGTAGTGCAGCTCGGCGTCGCCGAGGACCTGGCGCATCAGGTCCATGTCCCGCGCGGTGTCGGTGGTCGAGACGTGTGCCAGCAGGTTGCCCGCGTACTTCTCGCAGCCCCGGGCGAAGTCGGTTGCGTCCCGGAGGAACGCCCGTTCCTCGGCCGGGGTGTCCGGAGTGGCGTCCACCGCCTCGGCCGCCTGAGTCTCCTTGTCACTGCGGCAGCGGACGCCTTCGCTTGCGCCGACCCCGCGCGGGTCCCAGCTCACCAGGTCGTACCGCTCGCGCAGCACGGATACGGTGGCGGCGTACCCGGGCATTCCGGCGACGCCCGACGCGCCGGGGCCGCCGAAGTTGAACAGCAGCGAGCCGATGCGGTCGCCGCCGCGGGCCCTGGAGCGGATCAGCGCCAGGTCGATCGTCTCGCCGTCCGGCTTCGACCAGTCGAGCGGCGCCTTCAGGCTCGCGCACTGCCAGTCCCGGCCGGGCGCGGAGGAGTCCGCGGTGGCCCTGCAGCGCTCCCAGTCGAGCTTCTGCGAGGTCAGCGCGGCGGGCAGCGCTTTCACACCGGTCTTGGTGGGCCTCGCGCTGGCCGACCGCTCGTCCCCCTCGCCGTCGCCGGACGAGCCGCCGCTGCAGCCGGCCGCCAGCAGTGCGGTCGCGGCGGTCACAGCCGCCCACCGTACGAAACGCCCCATTCCCGCCCCCCTCCCAAGCCGTCCGCGTCGAGCCACGAACGTCGGTCCGGCCATGGTAGGCCGAACACGTGACACCCGTCCGAGCCTGTGGATAACCCTCT
Organism: Streptomyces sp. NPDC024687; assembly: GCF_055559055.1. NCBI lineage: Bacteria > Bacillati > Actinomycetota > Actinomycetes > Kitasatosporales > Streptomycetaceae > Streptomyces > Streptomyces sp. NPDC024687. The sequence continues at coordinate 440,049 of NZ_JBVHLJ010000003.1, forward strand.
GACCACGAAGTTTCGCTGAGGCTTGGCCGACCGGGCGCTACGAGCAGACGGTCCCGGCCGGCGGTACCTTCCCGTCGAGGAGATAGCCGTTCACCGCGTCCTGCACGCACTTGTTCTTGCTGTCGTACGCCCCGTGCCCCTGTCCCTTGTACGTCAGCTCGACGCCGACGCCCTCGCCGAGCGCCTCCACCATCTTCCGGGCGCCCTCGTACGGGGTCGCCGGATCCCCGGTGTTGCCCACGACCAGGATCGGCGCCGAGCCGGTGGCGCTCACGTCGGGATGGTCGGCGGCTCCCGGCACGGCCCAGTCGGTGCAGGTCACCATCGACCAGGCCATGAAGTCGCCGAACAGTGGTGACGCGGCACGGAACTCGGGCAGCTTCCGCTCGACCTGGGCGGTGGTGTACCGGGGCTTGTCGTCGGCGCAGTTGATGGAGATGTTGGCCGCAGCGATGTTGCTGTACTCGCCGTTCTCGCTGCGCCCGTTCATCGAGTCGGACAGCAGCATCAGGACCCTGCCGTCACCGTCGTACGCCTGCTCCAGGCCCTCGGTGAGGTACTCCCAGAAGTCCTTCGAGTACAGGGCCTGCGCGATGCCGTTGGTCGCGGCGGTCTGGGTCAGCACCCGCTGCCCGATGCCGGGGATGGGCCTGCGGTCGAGGTCGGCCAGCAGTTTCGCGATGCGGTTCCTGACGTCCTGCGCGGTGTCGCCCACGGGGCAGTCCGTGGGCTGCGAGGTGCAGTCCTCGGCGAAGTTGTCGAGCGCGAGCTGGAAGCCCTCGGCCTGTCCGAGCGAACCCTGCTCGCTGTTCTGCGTCGGGTCCACGACCGCGTCGAAGACGGCACGCCCCACGCGCTTCGGGAACAGATGAGCGTAGACGCCGCCGAGTTCGGTGCCGTAGGAGATGCCGAAATAGTGCAGCTTGGCGTCGCCGAGGACCTGGCGCATCAGGTCCAGGTCACGGGCGGCGTCGGTCGTGCGGACATGCGGCAGCATCTTTTCGGAGTTCTCCTCGCAGGCCGCGTTGAACTCCTTGGTGTTGTCCAGCAGCGTGGCGCGTTCGGCCGCGTCGTCCGGGGTCCCGTCCTGCTCGAAGTACGCGTCGAGCTGGGGGTCGTTCAGGCACTCCACCGGGGCGCTGCGGCCGACTCCGCGCGGGTCGAAGCTCACCAGGTCGTAGCGGGTGCGCAGTTTCGCGTAGTCCGGGCCGAAGGCGGGCAGCGTGGTGACGCCCGAACCGCCGGGACCGCCGAAGTTGAAGACGAGCGAGCCGATGCGCTTGTTCTCGGCGCCGCTGGCCTTCGCCCGGATCAGCGCGATGCCGATCGTGTCGCCCTTGGGCTTCGCCCAGTCGAGCGGGGCCTTGAGAGTGGCGCACTGCCACTCCTCACCACCCGGCAACGGTGAAGGGGCGTCACCACCGCCCTCGGCCGGGGAGGGAGCCGGGCAGTCCTTCCAGCTCAGTTCCTGGGCCGACAGGTCCTCGTCCTCGGAGTCGTCGCCGCAGCCCGCCAGCGCGGAGGTGAGCAGAAGGGCGGTGGCGGTCAGGGCGGCGACGCGCAGGTGAGGGGGGTTCGGCATGATCCCATCCTGCGGTCGCGCGCGTGGCCGCGCTCGGGGCGCGAGCCGTACGAGGTACGTGCCGCGGTCAGGCAGCCCGCACTACAGCGCGCCCTTGCGGGACAGGTGGTTGAAGGCCAGCCAGCCCGGCAGCACTGGCAGCCACAGCGTCAGCAGACGGAACAGCAGGACGGCCGGGGCGGCGACCTCCTTGGGGAGACCCACGGCGATCAGACCGACCGTCAACGTGGCCTCCACCGCGCCCACACCGCCCGGTGTCGGGGCCGCCGACCCGAGCGCGTTGCCGGCGAGGAAGACGACGGCGACGCTGGCGATGCTGAGCGACGTCCCCTCCTGGCCGAAGGCGCGGATCGAGGCGTCCAGGCACATCACGAAGCAGGCCGTCAGCAGCAGCATGCCGCCGATGCCGGTGACGAGCTTCTGCGGCCGCTGGAGCACGTCCAGCATGCGCGGCACGACACCCGCGAACAGCGACCTCACGCGTGTGACGACGAATTTCCTCAGGAACGGCACCGAGGTGACCACGAGCACGAGCACCGCCACCGTCAGCAGGCCCGCGATGACGGTCCGGGACGGCGACAGCGACGGCGTCTTCTCGGTACCGGTCAGGTAGCCGAAGGACAGCAGCATCAGGATGTGGCAGCCGAGCCCGAACAACTGCGAGGCCCCGACACTCGCCACCGCGAGCCCCGGCCGCACCCCCTGACGTTGCAGGAAGCGGGTGTTGAGCGCCACACCGCCCACCGCGGCCGGTGCGACGATCTTCACGAACGAACCGGCGACCTGGGCCGCGACCGTCCGCAGGAACCCCACCCGCTCGGGTACGAAGCCCAGCAGCGCCATGGCGGCGGCGAAGTAGCTGCACGCCGAGAACAGCACGGCCGCGGCGACCCAGCCCCACTCGGCGTTGGCGATGAGGGGCCCGAACTCGATGTGGGTGAGCTGCGTCAGCAGGAAGTACGCGCCGATGGCACCCGCGATGAAGCTCATCAGGGTGCGCGGCTTGACCCGCTCCAGACGGGCCGGTTCGACCGGCGCCTGCGGCCTGATCAGCAGCACCTGGTGGCGGATCTGCGTCAGCAGGTCCTCCTCGCGCGCCTCCTCGATGGCGTCGTCGATGGCCCGCTTCTCCGCCCGCGCCTCCGCCTTGGCGGTCTTCTTGTCGGGCTTTTCGAGTACGGGCCTGGCGTCGTCCGGCGCTTCCTCCAGACTGGCCTGCTTGGCCTGCTGGGACGCCTCGAGGACGGCCTCGCGCTCGCGCTGGGCCCGCTCCCTGGCCAGTCTGCGCAGCGTCGCGCGCGTGGAGCGCGTCAGCGCGATGGGCTGGAGCATCGGCAGACAGTCGGCCACGGCGTCGGGGCCGAGGATGCTGACCGCCGAGGCCACCGCGCGCTCCGCGCCCGCCAGCAGCCCCAGGGTCGTCACCAGCTGGGCCACGTCCATGCGCAGCAGCAGGGTGCTCGCCGCGATCTCACCGCCGCGCAGATCGGTGAGGATCACCGCGCCGGAACGATCCACCACGATCGCGTCACCCGCGAGCCTGCGGTGCGCGATGCGCCGCGACTGCAGCGCCTGCACCTGACGCCAGGTGTTGCGCAGCAGTTCGTCGGTGATCTCGTCCTCGGCCAGCGACTCGAGCGTGCGCCCGCCGGTGTGCTCGTAGACGAGCATCACGGCGTCGGGACCGAGTTCGGAGGTGGCGATCAGCTTGGGCGCGTTGGCGCCGGCCGCGATCGCCGCGTAGGCGAGCAGCGCCTCCTGCTCCAGCGCCTGCCTGAGCGACTGGAGGCTGCTGCGGGTGGCGAAGCCGCGCAGCGTGAGATTGCGCCACACGCGGTAGAAGAAACCCTGCGCCTGCTGCTCCCGGTCGACCACCGTCACGTCCAGCGGCGGACCGTCCTCCAGGGTGACGAAGTAGCGCCGGCCGCGATCGCCGTTCTCCGCGGTCTCCGAGACCTCCTCGCGGGCCGCGCTGACCGGGTGGAAGCCGACGGTCCGCAGACCGGCGATCAGCGTCTGCCCGGTGGGCCGGACATTGGGCGAGCCGACCGCGTACAGCGTCCCGTAGGCGACCGTCCAGCCGATCAGCACCGTCAGGATGATCGAGAACGGTGTGGTGTAGCCGGTCACGAGCATCGAGAACGCGTCGAGCATCAGCACGATCCACAGGACCGCCCGCCAGCGCGGCCTGCGGGACATGCCGACGGCCGTCATATAGGCGATGACGGGCGCCAGATAGCCGTGCACCGGGTCGGTGAGGGCGTGGATGTCACCGGGGGAGGGCTGGGTGAGCGCCTCCTGGATCGAGCCCGGTGCGCCCTTGGCGACCCACAGGTCGGTGGCGAGCGTCACACCGTGGGCGAGGACCGCGGCGAGCACACCGTCGGCGATCCGCAGTCCGTCACGCTTGATCAGCCGCTCGATCGCGAACGCGACCGGGACCAGGAGGATCGCGATGCTGGAGGCGAGACCGGCGATCTTGATGAGCAGGTCGGGCGCCTGCCCGGTGCCCTTGTTGATGTCCTGTTCGAGGCCTGAGGTGGTGCCGTGCGCGAAGGCGGCGATGGCGAGCAGCACCACGACGGCCAGCACGCCGACCAGCAGCCGCATCAGGTCGGAGGGCCTGTGGACGCGCGCGGGGAGCAGCGGTTCGTCGCTCTCGACCTCGTCGGCGTGCACCTCCTCGACGCAGTCGTCGGTGTCCTTGCCGTCCGCGTCGGCGGTGTCGGGGCGCGACGAAGCGTCAGAGGTGCTCTCGGCGCCCTCCGGGTGCACACCCTGTGGCTTCATCGTCTCTTCTTGATCTCGTATCACCAGTCACCGCCCGCACGATGGTGGCATGCCCCACCGACACACGGGGGTGTCAGGGTGCACATGCGGGGGCGCACAGTCTGCCGGAAGCGCCGTCACCGGGCGAGGGATACGCACCGTCGCGAGCCCGTCACATTGTCGGTGGGGTGGTGCAGGATGGGACGGATGAGCGAGCAGAGCCTTCCTCAGGACGCCCACCCGGAGTACGCGGACGCGTTGCCGGAGTACGCCGAGCGGGTCCTCGACGTCGCCGAACGCATTCCGCCCGGGCGCGTCATGACATACGGCGACGTCGCCGAGTGGCTGGAGGAGGGCGGCCCGCGCCAGGTGGGCCGGGTCATGGCCCTGTACGGGGGAGCTGTCGCCTGGTGGCGTGTGGTCCGCGCGGACGGCGTCCTGCTCCCGGGGCACGAACTGCGGGCGCTCGACCGGTACCGCGCCGAGGGCACGCCCCTCAAGGAGGCGAGCAGGGCCGCCGAGGGCCATCTGCCCCGCCTCGACATGAGACGGGCGCGCTGGGACGGCGGCGATCGCGCGGAAGGTCACACCTGACAGCTTCCGCCATCCCGCGGGCCCGGGAGCACCCTGAGGCCCGTACGGGGGAAACAGGGCACGTCTGTGGCATGCCGTACGTTCGTGGGGTGAGGGACGTACGAGTCGCAAGCGTCGCGTGGGACGCACGGGTCCCGCGGGAAGAAGCGGAAGCCCTGCTTCCATACTCGGCGTCGGCGTAGCGTCGGCTGCACACGTCCCCCTCACCCCCCGTCCACCGCCCTCCACGCGCGGCGGGCCGCCCAACAGCACACCCACCAGGACCGGCGAACCACGTGAGCTCCTCTTCCTCCACCAGGCGTCTGTCGCACTCCCAGGTGCGACAGGGGACCCGTGGCGCTTATCGACTGGTGCGTACCCCACCGGCCCGCGTGGATCCCCCTCGTCTGGACGCCGCACAGCGCGCCGTGGTTGAGCACGGAACCGGACCTTTGCTCGTTCTCGCAGGTCCGGGCACCGGGAAGACCACCACCCTCGTCGAGTCGGTGGCGTCGCGAATCGCCCGTGGAGGGGACCCCGCGCGCGTGCTCGTGCTGACGTTCAGCCGCAAGGCGGCCGTCGAACTGCGCGACCGCATGGCGCTGCGGATAGGAGCGGCGCGCGCCCCGCAGGCGACGACCTTCCACTCGTTCTGCTACGCCCTGGTCCGCGCCCACCAGGACAGCGACCTGTTCGTGGAACCGCTGCGGCTGCTGTCGGGACCCGAGCAGGACGTCACCGTGCGCGAACTGCTGGCAGGTCAGCCCGACCTGGAGCGGCTCGGACTCGCGCACGTGCGCTGGCCGGACGAACTGCGCGCCTGTCTGACCACCCGTGGCTTCGCCGACGAGGTCCGCGCGGTCCTCGCTCGCAGCCGCGAACTGGGCCTCGGCCCCGGCGCCCTGGACGCCTTCGCCCGCCGTATCGGCCGCCCCGACTGGCGGGCCGCGGCCGCCTTCCTCGCCGAGTACCTCGACGTCCTCGACCTGCAGGGCGTCCTCGACTACGCCGAACTGGTCCACCGCGCGGTGCTCCTCGCCCGCCGCCCCGAGGCGGCCGAGCGACTCGCCGCCCAGTACGACGCGGTGTTCGTCGACGAGTACCAGGACACCGACCCGGCCCAGGTACGGCTGCTGCAGGCGCTCGCCGGGGGCGGCCGCACCCTGGTCGCCTTCGGTGACCCCGACCAGTCGATCTACGCGTTCCGGGGCGCGGATGTGAACGGCATCCTCGACTTCCCGTACGCCTTCCCGCGCGCGGACGGCCGCACGGCCCCTGTCGAGGTCCTGCGCACCTCTCGCCGCTCCGGCTCCGATCTGCTGGCCGCGACCCGCCTGGTGACCCAGCGCATGCCCCTGACCCGGCTGCCGGCCGAGAAGGTCCGCGCCCATCGGGAGCTCGCCCCGGTCCGCGAGGGCGGGCGCGTCGAGGTCTTCACCTACCCGACCTCCGGCACGGAGCTGGACAACATCGCGGACATCCTGCGCAGGGCACACCTGGAGGACGGTGTGCCCTGGGGCGAGATGGCCGTCCTGGTCCGCGCGGGCTCCCGCACGATCCCGACGGTGCGCCGCGCGCTCACCGCGGCCGGCGTGCCCCTGGACATCGACGGCGACGACCTGCCACTGCGGCACGAGCCCGCGGTGGCACCACTGCTGACGGCCCTCAGGGCGGTGGCCATGGCGGAGGCGGCGGGGAGTGCCGGGGGGCCTGAAGAGGTACGGCCCGACGAGGGCGCCGCGTCCCTGGGACCGTCGTCGGACGAGGAAGCCGGGTCCGCGGAACCGTCGTCGGACGAGCGAGCCGCCTCTGAGGAACCGTCGTCGGACGAGCAGGCCGCTCCTGAGGAGGTGCCGTCGGATTCCGAGGCACCGCCGACGGAGCTCTCCTGGCTGGATACCGAGACCGCCCTCACCCTCCTCGCCTCCCCCCTCGCCGGTATGGACGCCGCCGACCTGCGCCGCCTCGGGCGAGCCCTGCGGGACGAGGAGCGGGCAGCGGGCAACGCCCTGCCGCCGCCCTCCGACGTGCTGCTCGCGCGGGCGCTCGCCGAGCCCGAACGGCTCGCCGTGCACGACCCCGCGTACGCGCGCGGAGCCCAGCGGCTCGGCGCGCTGCTCGGCAAGGCCCGCGAGCGCCTCGCGAACGGCGGCAGCGCCGAGGAGGCGCTGTGGGACCTGTGGGAGGGCACGCCGTGGCCCGGGCGTCTGGAGCGGGCCGCCCGGCGCGGCGGCGCCGCGGGGCGCAACGCGGACCGGGATCTCGACGCCGTGTGCGCGCTGTTCGCGACGGCCGCGCGCGCTGAGGAACGCACCGGAGGCCGTGGCGCCCTGAACTTCCTGGAGGAGATCGACGCCGAGGACATCGCCGCCGACACCCTCACCCGACGTGCCGTGCGCCCCGACGCCGTCCGCCTGATGACCGCGCACCGCTCCAAGGGCCTGGAGTGGCGCCTGGTCGTCGTCGCGGGCGTCCAGGAGGGCCTGTGGCCGGACCTGCGCCGCCGCGGCTCCCTCCTGGAGGCCGACCGCATCGGCCGGGACGGACTCGCCGAACCGCTCACCCCGGGCGCCCTGCTCGCCGAGGAGCGCCGCCTGTTCTACGTGGCCGCCACGCGTGCGCGTGAGCGACTCGTCGTCACGGCGGTGAAGGCACCGGCCGACGACGGCGACCAGCCCTCCCGTTTCCTGACCGAACTCGGCGTCGAACCCAAGGACGTGACCGGCCGCCCGCGCCGCCCCCTGTCGGTCGCCGCCCTGGTCGCCGAACTCCGCGCCACCACCGTCGATCCGCGCGTCTCCGACACCCTGAGGAAGGCCGCCGCCCGCCGGCTGGCCCGGCTCGCCGCTCTCGCCGACGAGGACGGCCGCCCGCTCGTCCCCTCGGCGCACCCCTACCGCTGGTGGGGCATGTTCGAGCCGACCGAGTCCAAGGTGCCGCTGCGCAACCGCGACCAGCCCGTCGTGCTCTCCGGCAGCGCCCTCGACCAGCTCGCCAACACCTGCGCCCTCCAGTGGTTCCTGGGCCGCGAGGTGAAGGCCGACGCGCCCGCGACGGTCGCCCAGGGCTTCGGCAACGTGGTGCACGTCCTCGCCGACGAGGTCGCCTCCGGGCACACCCCCGCCGACCTCGACGTGCTCATGGAGCGCCTCGACTCCGTGTGGAACGCGCTCGCCTTCGACGCGCCCTGGAAGTCGGCGCAGGAGAAGGAGCACGCGCGCGTGGCGCTCGAACGCTTCCTGAAGTGGCACGTCATGGACCGCACCGGCCGCACACCGGTGGCCAGCGAACACGACTTCGACGTCACCCTGGAGGCGGGCGAGGTCGAGGTACGCATCCGCGGCCAGATGGACCGCGTCGAGACCGACGGCGAGGGACGCGCGTACGTCGTCGACTTCAAGACCGGCAAGCAGCCGGTGAGCTCCGCCGAAGTCGAACGCCACCCCCAGCTCGCCGTCTACCAGCTCGCCGTGCGCGAGGGCGCCGTCGACGAGGCCTTCGACGGCGTACGGCCCGAGCCGGGCGGCGCCGAGCTCGTCCACCTGCGCCAGGGTGCCCCCAAGCGGGACGGCGGCGAGACGCTGCCGAAGGTGCAGGCGCAGGAGCCGCTGGAGGGGGAGTGGGTCGGCGACCTGCTCGCCACGGCGGCCGGCAAGGTCCTCGACGAACGGTTCACACCGAACGCCGGGCAGCACTGTTCCCACTGCGCGTTCCGGGCGTCGTGCAGCGCCCGGCCAGAGGGCCGGCAGGTCGTGGAGTGAGGTGAACATGCCGGTGTGATCAGTCGCACCACACGTGCTGACCTGCGCATCCTCCGGCCCGAAGGGCGATTCGTCCTCCGCTGTCAGTGGGCGCCGCTAGCCTCTGCGACATGCCCGCCCGTATCACCGATCCCGATCAGCTCAAGGAGCTCCTCGGCATCCCGTTCACCCCGGAGCAGACGGCCTGCATCACCGCGCCGCCCGCCCCTCAGGTGATCGTGGCCGGCGCCGGCTCGGGCAAGACGACGGTGATGGCGGCCCGCGTGGTCTGGCTGGTCGGCACCGGCCAGGTCGCCCCCGAACAGGTCCTCGGCCTCACCTTCACCAACAAGGCCGCCGGCGAACTCGCCGAGCGCGTCCGCAAGGCACTCGTCAAGGCGGGCGTCACCGACCCCGACGTCATCGACCCGGACAACCCGCCGGGCGAGCCCGTGATCTCCACCTACCACGCCTTCGCGGGCCGCCTGCTGACCGACCACGGCCTGCGCATCGGCCTCGAACCGACCTCCCGCCTCCTCGCCGACGCCACCCGCTACCAGCTCGCCGCGCGCGTGCTGCGGGAAGCCCCCGGCCCCTACCCGGCCCTGACCCGCTCCTTCGCGGACCTGGTCAGCGACCTCCTCACCCTCGACGCCGAACTCGCCGAGCACCTGGTCCGCCCCGAGCAGGTGCGCGCCCACGACGCCCAGCTGCTACTGACTCTCCAGGGCGCCAAGCTCACCAACGACGCCCTGCGCAAGGTCCCCGAGGCGGCCGCCGCCCGCCGCGAACTCGCCGACCTGGTCGTCCACTACCGCGCCGCCAAACGCGAACGCGACCTGCTCGACTTCGGCGACCAGATCGCCCTGTCCGCGCGCCTAGCGGGGATTCCCGAGGTGGGCGGCATCCTGCGGGACGAGTTCCGGGTGGTGCTGCTCGACGAGTACCAGGACACCTCGGTCGCCCAGCGCGTCCTGCTGGCGGGTCTGTTCGGCGGCGGCACCGGCCACCCGGTCACCGCCGTCGGCGACCCCTGCCAAGCCATCTACGGCTGGCGGGGCGCCTCCGTCGCCAACCTCGACGACTTCCCCGAGCACTTCGCCCACCCCGACGGCCGCCCCGCCACCCGCCAGGCGCTCAGCGAGAACCGCCGCAGCGGCGGCCGCCTCCTCGACCTCGCCAACGGCCTCGCCGAGCCCCTGCGCGCCATGCACGCGGGCGTGGAGGCCCTCCGCCCGGCCCCCGGCGCCGAACGCGACGGCATGGTGCGCTGCGCCCTCCTGCCCACCCACGCCGAGGAGATGGACTGGCTCGCCGACTCGATCGCCCATCTCGTACGGACCGGAAAGGCGCCCGGCGAGATCGCCGTCCTGTGCCGCACGGCGACCGACTTCGCCGAGATCCAGGGTGCCCTCGTCGAGCGGGACGTCCCGGTGGAGGTGGTCGGCCTCTCGGGCCTGCTGCACCTGCCCGAGGTCGCCGACCTGGTCGCCGTCTGCGAGGTCCTCCAGGACCCCGGCGCCAACGCCTCCCTGGTCCGCCTCTTGACCGGCCCGCGCTGGCGGATCGGCCCGCGTGACCTCGCCCTCCTCGGCAGGCGCGCCCGGCGTCTGGTGTCCCACACGCGTGTGGACGGCGGCGACGACCCCGACCGCCGGCTCGCCGAGGCCGTCGAGGGGGTCGACCCGGCCGAGGTGATATCGCTCGCCGACGCCCTGGAGACCTTCCTGGAGACACCCCTCTACAGCGACGACGAGGACGACGACGGGCTGCCCTTCTCACCGGACGCGCGCGTGCGGTTCGCGCGCCTGGCCGCCGAACTGCGCGACCTGCGCCGCTCTCTCGCCGACCCCCTGATGGACGTCCTGCACCGGGTCCTCGCCGTCACCGGCCTGGAGGTCGAACTCTCGGCGTCCCCGCACGCGTTGGCCGCCCGCCGCCGCGAGACCCTGTCCAACTTCCTCGAGATCGCCGCCTCCTTCGCGGCCGGGGACAACGAGGCGAGCCTCCTCGCCTTCCTCGGTTTCCTGCGCACCGCCGCCCAGTACGAGAAGGGCCTCGACAACGCCCTGCCCGGCGGCGAGAACACCATCAAGGTGCTCACCGCGCACAAGTCCAAGGGCCTGGAGTGGGACGTCGTCGCCGTCCCCGGCCTGGTCACCGGGACGTTCCCGAGCAGCCAGGGCCGGGAGAAGTGGACCGCCCAGGGCAAGGTGCTGCCGCACGCGCTGCGCGGAGACAGAGACACCCTCCCCGACATCACCTCCTGGGACGCACGGGGCATGAAGGCCTTCCACGAGGCCATGAAGGACCACCAGCACACCGAGGAACTCCGCCTCGGCTACGTCACCTTCACGCGCCCCCGCTCCCTCCTGCTCGGCTCCGGCCACTGGTGGGGACCCACCCAGAAGAAGCCCCGGGGACCGTCCGACTTCCTCCAGGCCCTGCACGACCACTGCACGGCCGGCCACGGCGAGATCGAGGCATGGGCCGACGAGCCCGCCGAGGACGAGGAGAACCCCGCGCTGCACAGCCGGACCGAGGACCAGATCTGGCCCCTCCCCCTGGACGTCAGGGCCCTGGCCCGACGCCGGGCAGCCGCCCAGACGGTCCTGGACCACCTGGAGGACCTCGCCGCCCACCCGGACGCCCACCCCGCGGCCGTACACGACCCGGACACCTACGACGATCCGGACTGGCCCCCGCCGCCGGACGACGACGAGGCGCCGTACGACGACGAACCGCCGTACGCCGAGGAGTCCCCCTTCGAGGACGAGACCGTCGTCGGGGTAGACGTCCCCGACGACTGGGACACCTTCACGACGGACCGCCCGGCCGTCCCGCACCAGGCCACCGCCCCGGAGCCCGCCACCGCACCGGCACGCCCCCACCCCGCGGAACCGGAACCCCTCACCCCGGAGGAAGCCCGAGCCATCGCCTCCTGGGACCGCGACCTCGACGCCCTCACCGGCGAACTGCTGCGCACCCGGCGAGCGGTCACCGACGTACCTCTGCCCGCGTCGCTCACCGCGTCCCAGGTGCTCCGCCTGGCCGCCGACCCCGACGGGCTCGCGCAGGAACTCGCGCGCCCCATGCCGCGCCCTCCACAACCCGCCGCACGTCAGGGCACCCGCTTCCACGCCTGGGTCGAGGCCCGCTTCGAAGCCCTGACCCTGCCCATGCTGGAGCCGGACGACCTGCCCGGCAGCGACGCCGAGATCGCCGACGAACGCGACCTGGAAGCCCTCAAGGACGCCTTCGAGCGCACCGAGTACGCCCACCGCACCCCCTACCGCCTCGAGACGCCCTTCCAGATCGCCATCGCCGGCCGCGTGATCCGGGGCCGTATCGACGCCGTCTACCGGCACAGCGACGGGGACACCACGACGTACGAGATCGTCGACTGGAAGACCGGCCGCACCCGCACCGCCGACCCCCTGCAGCTCGCCGTGTACCGGCTGGCCTGGGCCGAGCGGCAGGGCGTGCCTGTGGAATCGGTCACTGCGACGTTCCTGTACGTCCGCACCGGAGACGTCGTACGCCCCAGGAACCTGCCGGACCGGGCCGCCCTGGAGCGGCTGCTCACGCAGGAACCGGGAGGGCGATCGGAGGGCTTCGAGCCGGCGAACTGTGAGGAACCGCCCACCGAGGATGTCGGTGCGGGCCGATAGGCTCATGACCATGAGCCAACCCGTTGACAGTGTCGTCAGCGCTGTCCGTCCGTACATCGAGCAGCACCGCGCCGCCTTCCTCGACGACCTCGCCGAATGGCTGCGCATCCCGTCCGTCTCGGCCCAGCCCGACCACGGACCCGATGTACGCCGCAGCGCCGACTGGCTCGCCGCCAAGCTCAGGGAGACCGGTTTCCCCACGGTCGAGGTCTGGGAGACCCCGGGCGCGCCCGCCGTCTTCGCCGACTGGCCCGCCGGGGACCCCGCGGCGCCCACGGTCCTCGTCTACGGCCACCACGACGTACAGCCCGCCGCCCGCGAGGACGGCTGGGACAGCGACCCCTTCGAGCCGGTCGTCCGCGACAACCGTCTCTACGCTCGCGGGGCGGCCGACGACAAGGGCCAGGTCTTCTTCCACACCCTCGGTGTCCGCGCCCACCTCGCCGCCACCGGCCGCACCGCCCCGGCGGTGCACCTGAAGCTGCTCGTCGAGGGCGAGGAGGAGTCCGGCTCCCCGCACTTCCGCGCGCTGGTCGAGGAGCACGCCGCCCGGCTCGTCGCCGATGCCGTGATCGTCTCCGACACCGGCATGTGGGCCGAGGACACCCCCACCGTGTGCACCGGCATGCGTGGCCTCGCCGAATGCGAGATCCGCCTGTACGGCCCCGACCAGGACATCCACTCCGGCTCCTTCGGCGGCGCCGTCCCCAACCCGGCCACGGTCGCCGCCCGCCTCGTCGCCGCGCTGCACGACGAACACGCGCGCGTGGCGGTCCCCGGCTTCTACGACGGCATCGCCGAACTCACCGACCGTGAGCGGCAGCTCTTCGCCGAACTGCCCTTCGACGAGGAGCAGTGGCTGCGCACCGCCAAGTCGCACGCCACCCACGGCGAGGCCGGACACACCACCCTGGAGCGCGTCTGGGCCCGCCCCACCGCCGAGGTCAACGGCATCGGCGGCGGCTACCAGGGCCCCGGCAGCAAGACGATCGTCCCGTCCTCCGCGATGGTCAAGCTCTCCTTCCGGCTGGTGGCCGGCCAGGACCCCGGCCACATCGAGAAGGTCGTCCGCGCCTGGGCCGTCGAACAGGTGCCCGCCGGGATCCGGCAGGAGATCACGTTCGGCGCCGCCACGCGCCCGTGCCTGACCCCGCTGGACCACCCCGCCCTCACGTCCGTCGTACGGGCCATGGGCCGCGCCTTCGACCGGCCGGTCCGTTTCACCCGCGAGGGCGGCTCGGGCCCGGCCGCCGACCTCCAGGAAGTCCTCGGCGCACCCGTGCTGTTCCTCGGCATCTCCGTGCCCTCCGACGGCTGGCACGCGCCCAACGAGAAGGTCGAGCTCGATCTGCTGCTCAAGGGCGTCGAGACCTCCGCGTACCTGTGGGGTGATCTCGCCGAGCACTGGAGCCATGCGCCCTGACCGTCCCGCGCCGCCCGGACCGGCAGCGCGCGGGGCACACTGAAAGGGCCGCCCCGCACCGCGAAGCCCGCCGGGCCCGGTCGCCCTCCGTCCACCGAACCGCCCGCCGAAACAATCCGCTGCACCGGGGGAGTTGGAAGCACCCGTGACCACCTGGACCGACCACACCGCCGACCGTCCTGTCTCGCTCACCGCCTCCAGCGGCATCGACCGCGCCGCGCACCACCGGCTCGACGAGGCATGGCTCGCGGCGGCGTGGAGCCACCCCACGACCCGCTGCTTCGTGGTCTCCGGAGGTCAGGTCCTCATCGACGAGACGCCGGACGGCCGTACCGAACTCGTCATGACCCCGTCCTTCGAGGCCCCGCTCACCGAGGCGCACCGCTACTTCCTCGGCATCGACGAGGACGGCGTCCGCTATTTCGCCCTCCAGAAGGACGCCCTGCCGGGCCGCATCGACCAGTCCGCGCGCCCCGCCGGTCTGCGGGAGGCCGGACTGCTGCTGTCCGCGCGCGAGGCGGGCCTGATGGTGCACGCGGTCGGCCTGGAGAACTGGCAGCGCACCCACCGCTTCTGCTCCCGCTGCGGCGAGCGCACCGTCATCGCCGCGGCCGGCCACGTCCGCCGCTGCCAGGCCTGCGGCGCCGAGCACTACCCGCGCACCGACCCGGCCGTGATCATGGCTGTCACGGACGACGAGGACCGCATCCTGCTGGGCCGCCAGGTGCACTGGCCGGAGGGCCGCTTCTCGACGCTGGCCGGCTTCGTCGAACCGGGCGAATCCATCGAGCAGTCGGTGCGCCGCGAGGTCTTCGAGGAGGCCGGCATCACCGTCGGCCCGGTCGAGTACGTCGCCAGCCAGCCCTGGCCGTTCCCCTCCAGCCTCATGCTCGGCTTCATGGCCCGCGCCACCTCCACCGACATCAACGTCGACGGCGACGAGATCCACGAGGCCCGCTGGTTCTCCCGCGACGACCTCCAGGCCGCCTTCGAGTCCGGCGAGGTCCTGCCGCCGTACGGCATCTCGATCGCGGCCCGTCTGATCGAGCTCTGGTACGGCAAGCCGCTGCCGACGAGGAGTTTCGTCTGAGAGGCCGGGCATGTCCGACCCGTACTGGAACCACAACGTCCACTACCACCCCCTGGTGCTCGACGCCGTCCCTGACGGCTGCCGGGAGGCCCTGGACGTCGGGTGCGGGGACGGGGTGCTCGCCCGCAAGCTGGCCGGCAAGGCCGCGTCCGTCACGGGCGTCGACCGCTCACCGGAGATGATCTGGCAGGCACGCGCGGCCGCCTCCGGGAACATCACGTTCCTGGAGGCGGACTACCTCGACGGAACGGCCCTCCCCGCGGGCACGTACGACTTCGTCAGCGCGGTCGCCGTGGTGCATCACGCGCCCTTCGAGGACGCGGTCGCCGGCCTGGTCCGGCTGCTGGCCCCCGGTGGACGGCTCGTGATCGTCGGGATGGCCCACAACAAGACAGGGCTGGACTGGGTGATCAGCGGCTGTGGCGTGCCCGTCTCGCTGTTCCTCAGGCGCAAGCAGGGCGGCAAGCGGGCCCCGGCCGGTATGCCCATGGAGGACCCGGCCATGCACTGGGGCGAGGCCCGTCGGGCCGCCCGCCGTCTTCTGCCCGGCTGCCGTTACCGGCGCCGACTGCTGTGGCGCTATACGGCGGTGTGGGACAAACCACAAGAAGGCGGTTCCTGAGCTGCCTCAGGAACCGCCTCCGTGCCCGCGCACCTACGCGCTGATCTTCTGCTTCACCTGCGCCAGCGACGGGTTGGTCAGCGTCGAACCGTCTGCGAAAAGTACGGTCGGGACTGTCTGATTCCCGCCGTTCGCCTTCTCCACGAAGGCCGCGGACGCGGGGTCCTGCTCGATGTTGATCTCGGTGTACGCGATGCCCTCGCGGTCCAGCTGCTTCTTCAGCCGCTGGCAGTAACCGCACCAGGTGGTGCTGTACATCGTCACAGTGCCCTGCATGTCTCGCGCGCTCCTTCGGTGGCTCGGGGACGAGGCCGTCCTACGGGGAACGTATGCGACCGGGACGCCATTCCCGCCCCGGGGTGCTTGGCCAGGTGACGCCTGCCGCATTAGTACGACTGCAGCTACCTGCCTGTGGACAACTGGCTCACCCGCCTCCGCCGACCTGGCAGCATGGCCGTGTGACAGCAGCAACGCACTCCACGCTCTTCCCGCACACACCGGACACGGCCGACGCGGTGCTCGAAGGGCTGGACCCCGAGCAGCGTGAGGTGGCCACTGCCCTGCACGGGCCGGTGTGCGTCCTGGCGGGCGCCGGCACCGGAAAGACCCGGGCGATCACCCACCGCATCGCCTACGGGGTCCGGGCCGGGATCCTCCAGCCCTCCAGCGTGCTCGCCGTCACCTTCACCAACCGTGCCGCCGGGGAGATGCGCGGACGCCTGCGCCAGCTCGGTGCCGCGGGTGTCCAGGCGCGTACGTTCCACTCGGCGGCCCTGCGGCAGCTCCAGTATTTCTGGCCGAAAGCAGTCGGTGGCTCCATGCCCCGGCTCATCGACCGCAAGGTCCAGCTCGTCGCCGACGCGGCCGCCGCCTGCCGCATCCGCCTCGACCGGGGCGAGCTGCGGGACGTCACCGGCGAGATCGAGTGGTCCAAGGTCACCCAGACCGTGCCGTCCGACTACGCCCTCGCAGCCGCGAAGGCCGGGCGTGAGACCCCTCGCGCCGCGGCCGAGATCGCCCAGCTCTACGCCGCCTACGAGGACCTCAAACGCGACCGTGCCGTCATCGACTTCGAGGACGTCCTGCTGCTGACCGTCGCCGTCCTCCAGGACCGGCACGACATCGCCGAGCAGGTCCGTGCCCAGTACCAGCACTTCGTGGTCGACGAGTACCAGGACGTCAGCCCCCTCCAGCAGCGCCTGCTGGAGCTGTGGCTCGGACAGCGCGACACCCTGTGCGTCGTCGGTGACGCCAGTCAGACGATCTATTCGTTCACCGGAGCAACTCCCGACCATCTGCTCGACTTCCGCACCCGCCACCCCGGCGCCACCGTCGTCAAGCTGGTCCGCGACTACCGCTCCACCCCCCAGGTCGTCCATCTCGCCAACGGCCTGCTCGCCCAGGCCCGCGGCCGCGCCGCCGACCACCGGCTGGAACTGATCTCCCAGCGCCGGCCCGGCCCCGAGCCCGTCTACACCGAGTACACCGACGAGCCCGCCGAGGCCGAGGGTGCCGCCCGCCGCATCCGGGAACTCATGAACGCGGGCGTCAGGGCCAGCGAGATCGCCGTCCTGTTCCGCACCAACTCCCAGTCCGAGACCTACGAACAGGCCCTCGCTGACGCCGGTGTGCCCTACCAGCTGCGCGGCGCCGAGCGGTTCTTCGACCGGCCCGAGGTGCGCAGGGCCATCGTCAACCTCCGGGGTGCGGCCCGCTTCGGCGGCAACGACTCGCGGCTGGACGACGCCGTGGACCTGCCCTCCCAGGTGCGTGCCGTGCTGTCGGGCGAGGGCTGGACCACCGCGCCGCCGGCCGGCTCCGGGGCCGTCAGGGAGCGCTGGGAGTCGCTGGCCGCCCTGGTGAACCTCGCGCAGGACTTCACCGCCGCGCGATCCGGCGCCACCCTGAACGACCTCATGGCCGAACTCGACGAGCGGGCCGGTGCCCAGCACGCCCCGACCGTCGAGGGCGTCACCCTCGCCTCGCTGCACTCGGCCAAGGGTCTGGAGTGGGACGCCGTGTTCCTGGTCGGTGTCGCCGAGGGCATGATGCCGATCACCTACGCGAAGACCGACGAGCAGATCGAGGAGGAACGCCGGCTCCTCTATGTCGGCGTCACCCGCGCCCGCGAGCGCCTCCATGTCTCCTGGTCGCTCTCCCGCTCGCCCGGCGGCCGCCCCAACCGCCGCCCGAGCCGCTTCCTCGACGGGCTGCGCCCCGGCTCCTCCGCCACCATGGGGCGGAGCGTCGGCGGTGGCCCCGGAGGCGTCGAGCGCGGCTTCACGAGCGCTGTCGGCGCCGCCCCGAGACGCACCCAGCGCACCCCGGCGCGCTGCCGGGTGTGCGGGCGCACGCTCACCGACGCGGGCGAGCTGAAGCTCATGCGTTGCGAGGACTGTCCCTCCGACATGGACGAGGGGCTGTACGAGCGGCTGCGCGACTGGCGTGCCGTACAGGCGCAGCGCAGCGGACAGCCGGCCTTCTGCGTCTTCACGGACAAGACGCTGATGGCCATCGCCGAGACCGTGCCCGACGACGAGCACGAGCTGGCGCGGATCCCGGGCGTCGGCCTGCGCAAGCTCAACCGCTACGGAGCCGATGTGCTGACCATCTGCGCAGGCCGGGAGCTTGCGGAGGAAGAAAGCGAGAGCTGATTTCAACTCGTCGAAAAAATAGTTTGCGCATGCCCCAGCAATCCCCATAGGTTCTTAGCCACGGGGACGGAGGCCTTCTCGGAGGCCCCGATTCCGTGCTCTACTTGCATATCCGTAGGACAGCGGCTCGCACCGCCGTCCCCCGAGACGCCGAGAGGAGGCGATTGAAGTGATCAGCATCAACAGCAGCCAGGCCATCAGCACCGCCAAACTGACCGATCGCTCGGTCGTCTCCATGTGCATGCTCGGCGTTTCGAACCTGGGCACCGGTCTGTCCGGCATTCCTGCCGTGCGTCCGGCGTCCTCCGTGTCCCTCGCGGTCCTTCCCGTCCGTGAGCGCAATGAGCGACCGACCAAGGCACTGGAAGCAGTAGTGGCACAGGCGCATGCCTATGCCTTTGCGGCGGCCGGTGCCGGATTCCGGAAGCAGACGACGCAGCACCACCTGATGTGGGCCTTCCGTGGGCCAGAACCCTGGAGTGATCCAGCCTGATCGCCGATCAGGCCGGCGCCTTCAGGGCCGCGGAACCCCATCCGGGATCCGCGGCCCTTCTGTTTTCCCCGAACGGGGAGAGCGGAGCGAAGGGGCCTCGGGACAAGAAAAGAACCCGGTACCAAGCGACCACCGGTCCTACAGGGCCGGACCGAACAGACGAGGAAGACGAACCGTGCAACTCGAAGCGCACGCCCCGTCCGTACCGCCTTCCGAAACGATCCCCCCGCCCGGCCTCACGGAGGACTCCACCTTGATCCCGCTCACTGCGCTCACCGCGCTCGACGACGCCATCGAGAACCTCGGCGTACCCGTCCCCTGCCGTTCCTACGACCCGGAGGTCTTCTTCGCCGAGTCGCCGGCCGACGTCGAGTACGCCAAGTCCCTCTGCCGCACCTGCCCGCTGATGGAGGCCTGCCTCGCCGGCGCCAAGGAGCGGCGTGAGCCCTGGGGCGTCTGGGGTGGAGAGCTGTTCGTCCAGGGTGTCGTCGTCGCCCGGAAGCGGCCGCGTGGCCGCCCGCGCAAGAACCCGGTCTCGGCATGAACATCGCAGGAACGATCGACCGCCCCCTCACGAACGACCCCACGAAGCAGGCCCCGATGAAGCCGTCCACCAGCGAGCCCGCAGGCTCCGCGACCCCAGACTTCACCACCACCGACGCGAACGACTCGCGTCAGAACAGGACCCGAGAGATGCAACTCATCCCAGAAGCCCTGGCTCGTGCGCATATGCACGACCGGCTGCAGGAGGCCGAGCAGGAACGCCGGGCGATCCGCCTGGCGACCGCCCGCCGGATGCAGCGCCGGGCCGAGCGCGCCTCCCTGCGTGCTCGCCGAGCGCTGGCCATGGCCGTCATGCAGTAACGCGACCCGGTGCGGTAACCCGACCCGGTAGTTCCCCGCGGGGGCCGGTCCGTCCAACGGACCGGCCCCCGCGGTGCGTTGTGCGCAGCCGGGCCCGGCTCACGCCTCCGCGGCCGACTCCTGCTCGTCCTCTTCCTCCTCCGGCACGAACCCCGGCAGCCACTCCTCCAGTTCCTCGCGCAACCGCACCGTCGCGCCCAACTGGCACAGGACACCGATGGTGCTCAGGGTGACCCGGTGTATCAGCAGGTATGCCGGGGGGAGGTTGAGCTGCTTGCCCAGTTGGTGGGCGGGGGAGCGGGGGTCGGCGATCCGGGCGGCCTGACTGCGCATCCAGCCGCGGGTGAAGGTGAACTCGTCGACCTCGGCCGGTTCGATGATCGGCAGGAGGTAGTCGAGGACCGCGTCGGGATCCAGCTCTATGGACTCCTTGACGAAGCCCTCGACGCGGAGGAGTTCGTAGACCGCCTCCGCCTCACCGTCCAGCGTCATGCGCAGGCAGGTGCCGATGGTGTCCGGCAGACCGCCCTGGAGCCGGTCGACCGTGCCGAAGTCCAGGACGCCCAGGCGCCAGTCCTCCTCGCCGTCCGGGCCGCCGGGCAGGAGCCGGAAGTTGCCCGGGTGCGGGTCGGCGTGCAGCAGGCCGGTGCGGGCGGGGCCGGAGAAGAGGAACCGGGCCAGGAGCTGCCCGGCGCGGTCGCGCTGCTCCTGAGTGCCGTCCGAGATCACCTCCGACAGCGGGACACCCTCGATCCACTCCGTGATCAGGACTTGGTCGCTCTGGTGGACCACGGCCGGAACCACGACGTCCGGATCGTCCGCGAACTCCTCGGCATGGGCTTGCTGGGCCTGCGCCTCCAGGCCGTAGTCGAGCTCCTCCGAGACCCGGTCGCGCAGCTCGGCGATGAGCGGCTTGATGTCGATGCCGGGAACCAGGGGCCCCAACAGGCGGGCGAAGCGGCCCAGTTGGGTCAGGTCGGACAGCAGGGCCTCGCCGGCCCCCGGGTACTGGACCTTGACCGCCACCTCGCGTCCGTCACGCCATACGGCCCGGTGCACCTGACCGATCGACGCCGCCGCGGAGGGCTTGTCGTCGAACTCGGCGAACAGCTCCCGCCAGCCCTCGCCCAGCCGCTCCTCGAGCACCGCGTGCACGGTGCGGGTCGGCATCGGAGGCGCCGCCTCCTGGAGCTTCGTCAGGGCCGCGCGGTAGGGGCCGGCCACCTCCTCGGGGAGCGCCGACTCGAAGACGGACAGGGCCTGGCCGAACTTCATGGCCCCGCCCTTGAGCTCTCCGAGCACCTTGAACAACTGGTCCGCGGTGCGCTGTTGCAGCTCGCGGCCGACGATCTCCGCGGACTCGCCCACGATCCGCTTGCCGAGTCCCCAGGTGGCCCGCCCGGCGAAGCCGAGCGGGAGCGCGGCGAGCTTGGCGGTTCGGGTGACCGCCTTCCGGGGAAGATCAGACATGCGCCCTCCAGGTCCCAGCCGGCCGTGGCGCGGTTGCCTTACGGCACAACTCCTCCGACGACCGTTGTTCCATCATTGTCTCGTGCGCAGCCTCCTCCTTGGAGGTGTGTTCTCCCTTACCTTTCTCCGCGGCCCCGCACGGACAGCCGGGATGCGGCGGGACCGGCCGGGCGTGCCAGGTCATACCGGGCAGTGAGACCTCCCAGCGGGCGCCCGCGCTCGACGGGAGGCGGCCGTCCAGGAAGGCGAGCGCGTGAGCGGCCGCGAGACCGGCGACCGTCGTGGCCAGTGCCAGGTCACAGGGGCGCACCGACAGTCGTCTGCTGCCCGAGCGCCACTGCGCCACCAGCCGGGGCCAGGCCTGGTCGCGGTCGGTCCGCGCCTCGTGCAGACAGCCCGCGCAGCCCGTCTCGCCCGGCAGGACGAGAGGACCGACCACTCCTGTGGCCTCGACCACACCGGAGTACAGATGCGGTGTGCCGGACCGGACGAGGGGTTCGCCGGTGGCCGGGGCGGGCGCGTGGACCTCGACGTCGTCCCGCGGGGCGAGGACGACCAGGGAGAACCCCGGGTCGTCCGCCGTCGCCGAGGCCCGGGAGCCGTTGCGCGGCGGGCGTCCGGGGGCCGCCGCGGACACGGCCCGGCGTGCGGCGGTGTCCCTGCGGTCGCCGACGGAGGCGGCGGGGAGCCCGCCCGGGGCGACGTCCCCCGGCTCGACCCGGCCGCCGTCCCGCACGTCGACCTCTCCGACGCCCGCTCCCGAGAGCAGTGCGGCCAGCGCCACGCCCACCCGGCCGGCCCCTCTGACCTGTACGCGCAGTGAGCGGCGGGCGGCCAGGAGTCGCATCGCGTCACCCGGCTCCGACGTGGTCAGCGAGAGGGAGGCCAGGTCGGGTGCCAGCCGGTCGAGGACCTCCTTCTTCCCCCGCAGCGCGTCCCCGGCCGGCCCGCCGCCCCGGGCGTCGTCGACGAGTCCGGCCCGCGCCAGCCGTCCCACCAGCATGTCGACATGGCCGTCGGGCAGATCCATACGGCGGCCCTCCTCCCGCAGCAGCGCGAGACCGCGCGTGCCGTTGAGCAGGTCGAGGAAGCTGCCCGTCGCCGTGTCGACGGGGCCCAGCGTCAGCGCGTGCGCCGGGGTCATCCCGAACTGCACGGTGTTGAGATCGCGCCAGCCGCGCCGCAGCGCCGGTTTCATTTGCGGAACCATCGTGTGCTCGAGCGGAACCACTGCTTGCATGACAGGCCCCCGTAGCCCTCGTAGAACGTCCCCGTCCGCCGACGGAGCCCGGACCACGGTCGGTCGCGGCTGCGGCGGCGATGCCAGCATGCCCGGACCCGGGGGGCAGGTGCCGAAAGTTGTCCACAGGTGGGGGCCATTCGTCGTACAAATCAGACGCATGGTGGGCGATCGGAACCGAACCGTCCCGGAGTCGGGACTTCCCCCGTGTGCAGAGGGTAACGTCAGGGCGTGCCCGCCGACCCACTGCACAGCGCCGGAATGCCACAGCGCAGCACGACGAGCCAGCCGCCGAGCGGCTCGGGGGCGAGCGCGATCGAGGTGCGCAGGAGCAGCCGTCGTCGCCGGACGGTCTCCGCGTACCGCGAGGGCGATCGCACCGTCGTGCTCATCCCTGCCCGGATGTCCGAGGCGGAGGAGCAGCGCTGGGTGAGCGTCATGCTCGACAAGCTGGCCGCCCAGGAGAGCAAGCGGGTCCTCGGCGACACCGAACTCTCCGAGCGCGCCCAGCGTCTTTCGGCCCAGTACTTCGACGGCCGGGCGCGGCCCACCTCGGTCCGCTGGGTCACCAACCAGAACACCCGCTGGGGCTCGTGCACCCCGGCCGAGGGCAGCATCCGGCTCTCGCACCGGCTCCAGGGCATGCCGGAATACGTCGTCGACTACGTCCTGCTCCATGAGCTCGCGCATCTGCTCGTGCCGGGGCACGGGCCCCGCTTCTGGCGGCTGCTGGAGGCATATCCGCGCACCGAGCGGGCCAAGGGCTATCTCGAGGGTGTGGTCGCCGCGGACCGGTTGCCGCATCTTCCGGGCGTCTGACCGACGACTCGAACGGGTTTTTGTACCGGATCTGTACCGACCTGAGCCGGTGTCGGAGTTTGCCGTTAGCCTGTCGCGACGCACTTGCTTTCGGGATGGGGGACGGTCGTTACGCATGGCCAGGGAATTCCAACGCGGCCACAAGGCCAAGATCAGTGACCTGACCGCGGGCACGGACCTGTACGTGGGAGTACAGATCTCGGGCCCCGGACTGACCTTCGACATCAGCTGCTTCGGCCTCGATGCCGACGAACGGCTCTCGGACGACCGGTATTTCATCTTCTTCAACCAGCCGAAGTCCCCTGAGGACTCCATCCAGCTCCTGGGCGCGCAGTCGGGCGACACGGAGTCGTTCCGGGTCACACTCGATCGGATTCCGTCGCAGATCCAGAAGCTGTCGTTCACGGCGACGATGGACGGCGCCGGCCAGATGTCGCAGATCGCCCCCGGCTACCTCCGCATCGTCGCCGGTGGCGAGGAGGTGGCCCGGTACCCGTTCGACGGCAGCGAGTTCTCCACCGAGCGCGCCGTGATGCTGGGCGACCTGTATCTGAAGGAAGTCTGGCGGTTCGCCGCGGTCGGCCAGGGCTTCGACGGCGGTCTGGACGCACTGCTGAAGAACTTCGGCGGCGAGGTCGCCGAGGAGGAGCCCGCGTCCGCGCCCTCGCAGCCCGTGGTCCCGGCCCAGTCCCAGGCCCCGGCCTTCGCCCCGCCGCCGCAGGCCGCCGCGCCGCCCGCGCCCGCACCGGCGCCTTCGTTCGGCGCACCGCAGGCCCCCGCGGCGCCCACGCCCGCCCCGTCCGTCCACGCCGCTCCGACGGTCGCCGGGACCGCCCCGCCCGCGCCCGCCGCGCCGACGAGTCCGCAGACGTTCACCCCTCCGGGTCAGTACACCCCGCCGGGTCAGACGTTCACGCCGCCCGGCGCACCTCCGCCGGGCCAGTACGCGCCCCCCGGCGCACCCGCCGGCCAGTTCACGCCCCCGGGCGCTGTGGCCGGACAGTTCGCGCCTCCCGGTGCTCCCGGAGCCATCCCCGGCCAGGCCCAGCCCTTCGGCGGCGGCACCCAGCTCGCCCCCGTGCCGCCCGAGGCCAACGTCCGGGTCGTCCTGACCAAGTACGCGGAAGCCCCCGTCGGCGACCGCTGGACGGAACAGAACCAGAACCTGGTGCGGGCCACCCTCACCAAGGACGCCCCCATCCTCGCCAAGCAGGGCAGCATGGTCGCCTACCAGGGCGACATCGACTTCGCCCACAAGGGCTCGGGCCTGCTCGGCAAGCTCACCGGGGCCCTCACCGGCCAGGGCATGTCACTGATGCGCTGCACCGGCAACGGCGAGGTGTTCCTCGCCGACGAGGCCAGCAGGGTCTTCGTCATCCGCCTCCAGGGCGAGCAGCTCTACACCAGCGCCCAGGGCGTGCTCGCCTTCGACGAGTCCCTGGAGACCGAGGTGCGCCGCATCGAGGGCGCGGGACTGCCCGGCGGAGGCTTCTTCAGCATGCTCTTCTCCGGCACGGGAGCGGTCGTCGTCAAGACACGGGGCGTGCCGGTCGTGCTGCCCGTCGGCGCGGCCACCTACGTCGACGGCAACGCCGTCATCGCCTGGTCCGCCGGTGCGCAGGCGGTCACCACGACCTCGCTCAGGCTGCGCCGCTCCGGGTACGCCCGGCAGACCACCGAGGCCGTGAACCTCCAGTTCCGCGGCGCCCCCGGCAACTTCGTCGTCGTACAGCCCTTCGAGGTGTGAGGCCATGGACTCCCAGACTCTGAGTGCGCACCGCGCCGCCGCGACCGGCGTCCGTATGAGTGTGCACAGCTCCAAGACGCTCAAGGTCACCATGGTCACCGGGCAGGACCTGATCGCCAAGGCCGGCTCGATGATCGCCTACGACGGCTATGTGCAGTTCGACGGGGCGCCCGCGAGCCTGCGCCGCTCGGCGGAGGAGATGGTCAGCGGCGAGGGCGGCCGGCTGATGCTGGCCCGCGGCGACGGCGACCTGTACCTCGCGGACTACGGCGGCGACATCCTCGTCCTGCACCTCAACGGCGAGGCCCTGTCGGTCAACGGTGCCACCCTGCTGGCCTGCGACGCCTCGCTGGAACTGGCCATCGAACCGGTCAAGGGACTCGCGAAGCTCTCCGGCTCCGGCCTGACCAACCTCGTGGTCAAGGGCACCGGCTGGGTCGCCCTGGTCAGCCGGGGCATTCCGATGGCCCTGGACTGCGCCGAACGCGAGACATACGTCGACCCGGACGCCCTCGTCGCCTGGACGACCGGCCTGGAGATGAAGGCCCGCCGCACCATCAAGGCGAGCGCCCTCATCGGCCGCGGCAGCGGCGAGGCCTTCCAGATCGGCTTCAAGGGACAGGGCTTCGTCGTCGTCCAGCCGAGCGAGGACACCGGCGACCGATTCAAGATCCGGGGCTGAGGGGAGCACCAGGCACATCATGCACAGCACACTCTTCGCACACGTCCCGGTCGAGTCGACCGGGCGCTACACCCTGCAGAACCCGCAGCTCCTGAAGACCGACGTCACTCAGGGCAACAGCCCCGTCCTCGCCCGGCAGGGCGCCATGGTGGCCTTCGAGGGCCAGGTCGAGTTCGACAGCCAGTACCGCAACCGCGGCTGGCGCAACGCCGAGCGGATGACCGGCGAGCGCCTCGAACTCATGCGCTGCAAGGGCAACGGCATCGTCTACCTGGCCAACCTCGCCCAGCACCTGCACATCATGGAGGTCGGCGCCGGCATCACGGTCGACAGCTCCTACGTCCTCGCCTTCGACGGCTCTCTCGGCGTCGGCATCGTGGCCGTGGACAGCGCCGTGGAGGTGGCCGCCGCGGGCGCCTACAACCTGGAGCTGTCCGGCTCCGGGCAGGTCGTGCTGATGACCTCCGGCGAGCCGCTGGTCCTCGAGGTGGGACCGGACAAGAACGTCTGCGTCGACTCCGACGCCGTCATCGCCTGGTCCACGTCCCTGCGCACCCAGCTCCAGGCGCCCACCTCCACCTCCGGCGTGTGGCGCCGCCGGGGCACCACGGGTGAGGGCTGGGAGATGCACTTCGGCGGCACCGGCCACGTCCTGGTCCAGCCCAGCGAGCTGCTGCCGCCGCAGGGCCTGCGCAACGGCGGGGTCCTCGGCCAGTTCGGCATGCGCGGCAACTCCCTCGGAGGCAGCAACAGCTGACCGCCCCGGCGGCACGACGAACGGCACATGTAAGGGGCGCCCGCCATTGCCGGGCGCCCCTTACACATGCGGCCAGCGCCGCGATCACGCGCTCACAGCCTCGCGCGGGTCGCTTCCAGCAGTCGTACGACCGAGTCGTCCGCCACGGCCGCCACCTCGGCGTAGGCGAACCACCGCACGTCGAGCGACTCGTCGCTGATCGTCTCCACGGCGCCGGACGGGGCGAGCGCCGCGTACTGGACGTCGAAGTGGCAGTTGCACGGCGGCGGGATCGGATGCCGGTCCAGACGCACCGGGCCGCCCGGCAGCAGCGTCAGGCCCGAGATGCCGGACTCCTCCGTCGCCTCGCGCAGAGCCGCCGCCTCCAGGGAGGTGTCGGCCGGCTCGCAGTGGCCGCCCATCTGCAGCCACATGCCCAGCTTCTTGTGGAGGGTGAGCAGGGCCCGGCCGCGCTCCGGGTCGACGACCAGGGCGCTCGCCGTGATGTGGCCGTCCTCGCAGGCCTTCCACATGGCGTCCGGGTGAGCCGCCAGATGGTCCAGGTAGGCCTGGCGAAGATCCGCCTGGTCCTCGTACCCCTTCAGGACCAGGGCGGCGTCGTCATGGAGGCTCACTCTGCGCTGCCGCCCTCGGCGGAGTCGTCCTTCTTCTTGAGGTCGGGCTTGTCCGCCGCCTCGCCGAGCATCTTGTCCAGCTCGGAGAAGTCCAGCTGCTCGCGGTGCACGAAGCCGTCCGGGTCGTCCAGGTCGGACGCGGTCGGCAGCATGTCCGGGTGGGCCCACAGACCGTCACGGCCGTCGACACCGCGCGCGTCCGTGAGCGAGGCCCACAGCCGGGAGGCGTCCCGCAGGCGGCGCGGGCGCAGTTCCAGGCCGATCAGCGTGGCGAACGTCTGCTCGGCCGGACCGCCCGAGGCACGCCGGCGGCGCAGGGTCTCGCGCAGCGCGTCGGCGGACGACAGGCGCGGCTTCGCGGCCGCGTGGACGACCGCGTCCACCCAGCCCTCCACGAGCGCCAGCGCGGTCTCCAGACGGGCCAGGGCCGCCTTCTGCTCCGGGGTGTCCTCTGGCTGGAACATGCCCTGCTGGAGGGCGTCCTGGAGCTGCTCGGGGTTCTGCGGGTCGAACTGGCCGACCACGTCCTCCAGCTTGGCGGTGTCGACCTTGATCCCGCGCGCGTACCCGTCGACCGCGCCGTACAGGTGCGAGCGCAGCCACGGCACGTGCGAGAAAAGGCGCTGGTGGGCGGCCTCGCGCAGGGCCAGATACAGCCGCACCTCGTCCTTGGGCACGCCCAGGTCCTTGCCGAAGGCCTCGATGTTCGCCGGCAGCAGCGCGGCCTTGCCGACCGGGCCCAGCGGCAGGCCGATGTCGGTGGAGCCGACGACCTCACCCGCGAGCACGCCGACGGCCTGCCCGATCTGCGTGCCGAACATGGCCCCGCCCATCGAGCGCATCATGCCGATCAGCGGGCCGGCCATGGCCTGCATCTCCTCGGGCAGGACATCGCCCATGGCGGTGCCGACCCGCTCGGCGACCGGGTCGACGAGCTCCTTCCACGCGGGCAGGGTCGCCTCGACCCACTCCGCGCGCGACCACGCCACGGCGGAGCCCGCCCCGGACGGCAGCGACGTCGCGTCGTCGAGCCACAGGTCCGCCAGGCGTACGGCCTCCTGGACCGCGGTGCGCTCGGCGGGGCCGATGCTCGCGTCCTTGGTGCCGTCCGAGGTGCCCTGGGAGACCGTCTGCCGGGCGATCTGCTTGGCCATGTCCCAGTTCACCGGGCCGCCCTCGTACGAGAGCATCTGGCCCAGCTGCTGGAAGGCGGCGCCCAGGTCGGTGGGGTTCAGGGAACCGAACATGGCTGCGAGCGGATTGTCCGCACCGGGGCCGCCAAAGCCTCCGGCTCCGGGCAGAGCGCCGAAACCGAACGGGTTGGCCGGTCCCTGACCACCACCGCTCTCCTGGTCCTTCTTCTTGCCCTCGTCGCCGTCGTCCGGCTCCTCCGGCGGAAGGCCGAATCCGAATGGGGTGTCACTCACGGGATTCCTCGGCTGGTAAGGCCACCGGTTGCCTCCGGCGGCGCGGCTGCCCGATAACACCCCCCAGCGTAGACACCGACGGCCGTTAGGGCCTCGGTGCTCCGCCGACTCTCCGCCTGCGGCAGGATGGATGCCACCTGGTACGTACGCGTCACTCGCGTTCCTACTGAAGACAACCGCTGGAGACGCCCGGTGAGTTCCCCTGATCCGCAGGTTCGCGCAGCGCGAAACCAGTCAACCAATCCCGCCGCGCGCGGGCCAGTCGTCGCGGTCACCGGCGCAGCCTCCGGCATCGGAGCGCTGCTGACCGAGCGGCTCGCCGCCTCGGAGGAGATCAAGCAGGTCATCGCGCTCGACGAGCGGCGCGGAGAGTGCGCCGCGGCGCAGTGGCACATCCTGGACGTGCGGGATCCGGCCATCGCGGAGAAGCTGCGCGGGGCCGATGTCGTGGTCCATCTGGCGCTCGACCTCGATCTGGAGACCGACCCCGCGGCGCGCACGGCGTACAACGTGCGCGGGACGCAGACCGTGCTGACCGCCGCGGCGGCCGCGGGCGTCCACCGTGTCGTGCTGTGCACCTCCGCGATGGTCTACGGGGCGCTCCCGGACAACGAGCTGCCCCTTTCGGAGGACGCCGAACTGCGGGCCACCGCGGAGGCGACCGGGGTCGGGGACCTCCTGGAGATCGAGCGGCTCGCGCGGCGGGCGCCCCGGGCGCACCCCGGGCTCAATGTCACCGTCGTGCGGCCCGCCGTCCTGGTGGGAGGCGGTACCGACACCGCCCTGACCCGGTACTTCGAGTCGCCGCGGCTGCTGGTCGTGGCCGGCTCCCGGCCCGCCTGGCAGTTCTGTCACATCGAGGATCTCTGCAGTGCTCTGGAACACGCTGTCCTGGAGAAGGTCGACGGGGAGCTCGCCGTCGGGTGTGACGGATGGCTGGAGCAGGAGGAGATCGAGGAGCTCAGCGGGATCCGCCGGATGGAGCTGCCGTCGGCCGTCGCGCTGGGGGCCGCGGCCCGGCTGCACCGGATCGGTCTGACGCCGTCTCCCGCCGGGGACCTCGCGTACACGATGTACCCCTGGGTGGTGAGCGGAAGCCGGCTGCACGACGCCGGATGGCGGCCGCGGTGGACCAACGAGGAGGTGCTCGCGGAGCTCCTGGAGGAGGTCGCCGGGCGCCACACCGTTGCCGGGCGGCGACTGGGGCGCAAGGACGCGACGGCCGCGGGAGCGGCGGGAGCGACGGTCGCCCTTCTGGGTGCGGCGGCTGTCGTACGACGGGCTCGGAAGGCACGGCGGAGGATCTGACCGGAGCGCGCTCCGCCGCGTGGGTGCGGCAAGCGACAAGCGACAAGCGACAAGCGACAAGCGACAACGAACCAGCACTTCTGTACGAGCCTCCAAACGCCCACACGCGTGTGCCGGGTGGTAACGCTATTTCCCGTGGTCTCAGGAGTGCGGCACGATGGACGCATGGCACCCACTGACGACCACCCCGGTGAGCAGGCCGCCGACGAGCCCATCAAGCTCATCGCCATTCGAGAGACCCCGCTCTCCCTCGACGAGGTCTTCCGCGCGGTCGGGGACGACGCCGCCGGCGGGACCGCCCTGTTCGTGGGGACCGTGCGCAATCACGACGGGGGAGCCGACGTCGACAAGCTCGGCTACTCGTCCCACCCCAGTGCCGAGGCCGAGATGCGAAGGGTCGCCGAGAAGGTCGTCGCCGAGTTCCCGGTGCGGGCCCTCGCCGCTGTGCACCGGGTCGGGGATCTCGCCGTCGGGGACCTCGCCGTCGTCGTCGCCGTTTCCTGTCCGCACCGGGGCGAGGCCTTCGAGGCCTGCCGGAAACTGATCGACGATCTCAAGCACGAGGTGCCGATCTGGAAGCACCAGACGTTTTCTGACGGAACGGAGGAATGGGTCGGCGCCTGCTGAACCCTTCCGCCACCTCTCCGGTTGCGTAACCGCCCCCCTGGCGTGAGCGTTGTCAGTGCGGATGGGTAATCTGCTGATCCGTCAGTTTTTCTGCGGTTGCTCAGTGCGGGGTCGGGAGGTCGGCATGGGGGCGCTCGTCTGGTTGTTGATTCCGTTGTTGGCCGGGGTTGTCGGCGGGCTGTGGGGCAGTTGGGCCAACCGGACCCGCAAGGCGCGCAGCGACGGCCCCGAGCTCGACGGGTACGCCCGTTTCCGCGCCGCGATGGAGAAGTCGCACTCCGGCACCTGACGTCCACCTGACGGCGGCGCCCTGACGGAGGTCCGACAGGAGCGTCCCGTACTGTCGTGCCATGCCACGCCGCACCGCGACGATGCTCGCCTCCACCCTGATGCTGATCGCGCTCCTCTGCGCGGGAGTCTTCATCAATGTGCCCTACGCCGAGATGTCACCGGGGCCCACGGTGAACACCCTCGGGGACCACGGCGGCGAGCCGGTGCTGCAGATCTCGGGACGCAAGACGTATCCGACGAGCGGTCACCTGAACATGACCACCGTCCGGGTCACCAGCGCCGACTACAAGATGAACCTCGTCGAGGCCGTGTACGGCTGGCTCGCGCACGACAACAAGGTCGTACCGCACGACACCCTCTACCCGGACGGCAAGACCGAGGAGCAGTCGACCCAGGAGAACGCCGAGGAGTTCAGCCAGTCCCAGGAGAGCGCCAAGGTCGCCGCCCTGAAGGAACTGGACGTCCCGGTGCAGTCCTGGGTGATCGTCTCGACCGTCGTCAAGGACTCCCCGTCCGAGGGCCGGCTCCACGCCGGTGACGTGATCAAGGCCGTCGACGGTACGGCGGTGAAGGCGCCGGAGGACGTCGCCAAGCTGGTCACCAAGCACAAGCCCGGCGAGAAGGTCGTCTTCACGATCGTGCCCGTCAAGGAGCAGACCGCCGCCGAGAAGGCCCACAGGACGGCGACGAAGACCGAGAAGGTCACCATCACGACCAGGGCCTCCGACGACGAGGGCGAGAAGCGCGCCATCGTCGGGATCGCCGCCGGGACCGACCACACCTTCCCGTTCACCATCGACATCAAGCTCGCCGACGTCGGCGGTCCGAGCGCCGGTCTGATGTTCGCGCTCGGCATCTACGACAAGCTCACCCCGGGCAGCCTGACCGGCGGCACGTTCGTCGCCGGCACCGGCACGATCGACGACAACGGCAAGGTCGGACCGATCGGCGGCATCGAGATGAAGACGGTCGGCGCGCGCGACAAGGGCGCCCGCTACTTCCTGACGCCCGCCGACAACTGCGCGGCCGCCGCCAAGGACACCCCGAGCGGACTCACCCTGGTCAAGGTGAACACCATCGAGGACGCCCTCGGCGCGCTCAAGGACATCCGCGAGAAGAAGACGTCCGACCTGCCGAAGTGCACCAAGGGATAGCCGCGAGGGCTATTCCTCGAACGTCGCCGACAGCGCCTCCGCCAGGCCCGGCACCAGGTCGCCGCCCGTGAGGACCTCCGTGGGGGAGTCCTTCTCGCGCAGACGCAGGGCGGAGTCGCGGGTCCCGTCGCGCAGGACCGCGACCGTCATGCGGACCTCCTGACGGTCCGGGTGCTCGGCGACCCACTTCGTCAGGCGGGCCTCGCTCAGCCCCTGCGGGACGGACGCCTCGGCGGACGGCGGCAGCATCAGGCGCTCCACGGTCAGCGCGCAGCCGACGACCGCGTCGGGCCAGGCGATGGTGCCGAGGAACTCGTCGAGCGGCTTGCCCGCGGGAATCTCCTCCTGCTCGATGGGCGTGAAGCCCGCGGACGCCTGCGCCTCCTGCAGACCGAGCTGGCTCGCGAGAGCGGGTTCCTGGGCGCGCAGCCGGGCGGTGTCGACGAGGGCGAAAAGGCGGGCGGGCTGGTCCCAGCCGAGGCCGGAGGCGTACTCGTCGATCTCGAGTACGGCCCGGGTGAGCGGGCTCGCCGCCATGGGGGTGTTGGACATGGTCACAATCCTGCCTCGTTCGTCACCTGAATCGGGAACCGAGTAAACGGTGAGTAAGTTGCATAGGTGTGGGCCCGCGATCACGGGGGGCCACCCAGGGCCCGCGAACACGAGGGTCTGACGGATCGACAGCGAACTTCGAGGTGCGCACCTTGGCTTTCCAGATGCCGGACCGCGGCGGAGGCCCGACAGGGCCGCGGATGAGAGTGGGCCGCCCGTCCCGGCGTGCCAGGACCCTGCTCATGACACTGGGCGTCCTTGCCGTCCTCGGCATGGCGTTCACCATGTTCGCGGGCTTCTGGACGGACTGGCTCTGGTACCGCTCGGTGAACTACTCGTCCGTGTTCACCACCACCCTGTGGACCAAGATCGGGCTGTTCTTCGTCTTCGGCCTGCTGATGGCCCTCGCGGTCGGCTTCAACATCTGGCTGGCCCACCGGCTGCGCCCGCCGCTGAGCGCCATGTCGATGGAACAGCAGAACCTCGACCGCTACCGGATGGGCATCGCGCCGTACAAGAGGTGGCTGCTGCTCGGGATCGTCTCCCTGGTGGGCCTGATCGCCGGCGCCTCCGCCTCCGGCCAGTGGCGGACCTGGCTGATGTGGGTCAACGGCGTCTCCTTCGGCCAGAAGGACCCGCAGTTCCACCTCGACATCTCCTTCTACACCTTCGACCTGCCCTGGTACCGGTTCCTGCTCGGCTTCGGCTTCGCCGCCGCGATCCTCTCGGTGATCGCCGCCGCGCTCACCCATTACCTGTACGGCGGTCTGCGGATCACCTCCCCGGGCGCGCGGGCCACGGCCGCCGCGACCGGGCACCTGTCGGTGCTCCTCGGCATCTTCGTCGCCCTGAAGGCGGTCGCGTACTGGCTCGACCGGTACGGCCTCGCGGTCAAGTCCAGCGACTTCAAGGCGACCGACAGCTGGACCGGCCTCAGGTACGTCGACGCGAACGCCTATCTGCCGGCCAAGACGATCCTGTTCTGCATCGCCGTGATCTGCGCGCTGCTGTTCTTCGCCACCCTGTGGCGGCGCACCTGGCAGCTGCCCGTGATCGGCTTCGGCCTGATGGTGCTCTCGGCGATCCTCATCGGCGGGCTCTACCCCGCGATCGTCCAGAAGTTCCAGGTCCAGCCGAACGAACAGGCCAAGGAAGCGCCGTACGTCGAGAAGAACCTCAAGGCGACGCGTGAGGCGTACGGCATCGACGACGCCTCGGTGAAGGAGTACGACGGCAAGTCCACCACCACGGACAAGACCGAGCTGCGCCAGGACGTCGACGCCACGGCGAGCATCCGGGTCGTGGACCCCAACGTGGTCTCGCCGACGTTCCAGCAGCTCCAGCAGATGCGTAACTACTACGCCTTCCCGACCAACCTGGACGTCGACCGCTACAGCAAGGACGGCAAGGACCAGGACACGGTCATCGGGCTGCGCGAGCTGAACCTCGCCGGCATCCCGAAGAACAACTGGATCAACGACCACTTCCGCTACACCCATGGTTACGGCGTGGTCGCCGCCAAGGGCACCGAGGCCGACGACGAGGGCCGCCCGGTCTTCACCGAGTCCAACCTGCCCTCCCAGGGCGACCTCGGGACGTACCAGCAGCGCGTCTACTACGGCGAGAAGACCACCGAGTACTCGATCGTCGGCGGTCCCCAGAAGGAGATCGACTACTCCGACGACAACGGCGAGAAGACCTACAGCTACAAGGCCAAGAGCGGGGTCAACCTCTCCAGCCCGGTCAACCGGGCCGCGTACGCGGTGGCGTTCAGCGAGCCGCAGATCCTCTACTCCGGAGCGATCGGCGAGGGCTCGCGGATCCTGTACAACCGCACGCCCAAGCAGCGCGTCGAGGCGGTCGCCCCGTGGCTGACCATCGACGGCGACGCCTATCCGGCGGTGGTGAAGGGCAAGATCCAGTGGATCGTCGACGCCTACACGACGACCAACGGCTACCCGTACTCCTCCCGTACGACCCTCGGTGACACGACGGCCGACTCGCTGACCGCGACGAACAACCAGCGCGCGGTGGTGGCCCAGCAGAACCAGGTCAACTACATCCGCAACTCGGTGAAGGCGACCGTCGACGCGTACACCGGCGAGGTCAAGCTCTACCAGTGGGACACCAAGGACCCGGTCCTCAAGACCTGGATGAAGGCGTTCCCGGGCACGGTGGAGCCGAAGAAGGACATCTCCACCGACCTGATGGACCATCTGCGGTACCCGCAGGACCTGTTCAAGGTCCAGCGTGAGCTGCTGGCGCGCTACCACGTCGAGGACGCGGACACCTTCCTCAGCGGCAGCGAGGTGTGGCAGGTGCCGGACGACCCGACCAACAAGTCGGGTGACGCGGTGCCGCCGTACTACCTGAGCATGAAGATGCCCGACCAGTCGGCACAGGCGTTCTCGCTCACGACGACGTTCACGCCCAACGGCCGGGACAACCTCAGTGCGTTCATGTCGGTCGACGCCGAGGCGGGCACCACCGACTACGGCAAGATCAGAATCCTGAAACTGCCGACGAACACCACGGTCAACGGGCCCAAACAGGTGCAGAGCCAGTTCAACTCCGAACAGAACATCGCGGAGACGATCAGCCTCCTCAACAGAGGTGACTCCAATGTGGAGTACGGCAATCTCCTGACGGTGCCGCTCGACGGAGGGCTGCTCTACGTGGAGCCGGTCTACGTCCGCGGTGGTGGGCTCAAGTACCCGCTGCTGCGGAAGGTGTTGGTGACCTACGGAGGCAACACCGCCTTCGAGGACACCCTCGACGAAGCCCTGAACAAGGTGTTCACAGCGGACGGTTCGACCACCGAGCCACCGGACGACGACGGCGGGACCACCACCAAACCGCCGCCGACCTCCAGCAACCCGACGGTCCAACAGGCCCTGGACGACGCCCAGAAGGCCTTCGACGCCGGCCAGGAAGCCCTGAAGAAGGGCGACTGGGAGGCGTACGGCCGGGCCCAGGAGGATCTGAAGGACGCGCTCAGGCGCGCCGAGGCCGCGCAGTCCGCGGCGGACAAGGGCAGCGGCAGCAGCGCGAAGCCCAGTGGCAGCCCGAGCCCGAGTGGCAGTCCGCGCCCGAGTGGCAGCCCGAGCCCGAGAAGCAGTCCCAGCAGTAGTCCGAGCAGCTGATCAACCGCTGGTCAGATGCCCACTCCGCGCCGTGGTACGGTTGCAACACAACGGCGCGGGGTGGAGCAGCTCGGTAGCTCGCTGGGCTCATAACCCAGAGGTCGCAGGTTCAAATCCTGTCCCCGCTACTGGAATCGAAGGCCCGGATCCTTTCAGGATCCGGGCCTTCGTGATGTGCGAACGCATGTGCCGAGCAGCCGACGGCCGCGCCGCCGGGGGCAGTTGGAGGGAACTGTGTTTCACTTGTCGTTCTGTGGGCATGTCGACAAAACGCTGAATTGACCTCACTGGCTGCGGTATACCAGGTGTACCCAGGTTGCAGGTGGTGCGACGATGGACGTTATGGGGGACAAGGCAACTCTGTTCGAGACAGGGCGTTTTGTGCAACCTTCCGGGCGGGACGGGGTCGGGGTCGGGGAGGCGGCTGACGATGCCGCCGCCGAGGAGGTCCAGCAGCGGCTGGCCGCCGAAGCCGGCGACGTCGAGGCGATGAGCGTCCTCGGCGCCCTTCTGCTGCGCCGCGGTGATCTCGACGGAGCCGAGCCCCACCTGCGTGCCGCCACCGCCGCGGGCGACCGGGCCGCCGCCAACAACCTCGGAGTCCTGCTGCACCAGCGCGGATACGCCGATGACGCCGCCGGCTGGTGGCGGATCGCCGCCGTCGCCGGATCCGCCGCGGCCGCGCACGCGCTGGGCCGCCACCACCGTGAGCGGGGCGACGAGCCCGCCGCCGAGTACTGGCTGCGCCAGGCCGCCGAGCAGGGACACGCACTGGGCGCCTACGCGCTCGCCGATCTGCTGGAGCACCGCGGGGACACGGGCGCCGAGCAGTGGATGCGGATCGCCGCCGAGCGGGGACACCGGGAGGCGGCCTACCGGCTGGCCCGCTCGCTCGACCGCCGCCTGGGCCCGGAGGGGGACATAGGGGACGATCACGGTGCCGGGGCCGAGGCCGAGCAGTGGTACCGGCAGGCCGCCGCGCGTGGGCACCGGCGGGCGGCGCTGCATCTCGGGGCGATCCTGGAGCGGCGCGGTGCCCTCAAGGAGGCCGGGCGCTGGTATCTGACCTCTGCCAAGGACGGCGAGGCGCGGGCCGCCTGCGCCCTGGGGTTCCTGCTGCGGGACGCGGGCGACACCGAGAGCGCCGCCGTGTGGTGGCTGCGCGCCGCCCAGGACGGGGACGGCAACGCGGCCAACGCGCTGGGCGCCCTGCACGCCGAGCGCGGCGAGCCGCAGACCGCCGAGCGGTGGTACCGGGCCGCGATGGACGCAGGCGACGACAACGGCGCGTACAACCTCGGGCTGCTCTGCGCCGAGCAGGGGCGGACCGCGCAGGCCGAGCAGTGGTACCGGCGGGCCGCGTACGCGGGGCACCGGGAGGCGGCCAACGCGCTCGCCATCCTGCTGCTCCAGGGCGGGGACACGGCCGGGGCCGAGCCGTGGTTCTCCAAGGCCGCGGAGGCCGGGAGCGTGGACGCCGCGTTCAACCTCGGGATCCTGTTCGCCGGGCGCGGCGAGGAGGCCGTCGCCCTGCGGTGGTACGAGCGTGCCGCCGCCGCCGGGCATACCGAGGCCGCGCTCCAGGTCGGCATCGCCCGGCTGCGGGAAGGGGACGAGGCCGGCGCCGAGCGGCACCTGCGGTGTGCCGCGGGAGGCGGCAGCGCGGAGGCCGCGTACCGGCTGGCGACCGTGCTGGACGCCCGGCGGCCGCCGGTGCCCGCGCACTCGCTCGGAGAGCCGGTGCACGCGGAGAAGAGCGAGTGCGAGGAGTGGTACGAGCGGGCGGCCTCCCAGGGGCATCGCCGGGCTCAGGTGCGGGTGGGCATGCTCGCCGCCGCCCGGGGCGACGTCGTGGAGGCGGCTCGCTGGTACCGGGAGGCCGCGGAGGCGGGATCCCGAAACGGGGCGTTCAACCTGGGACTGCTGCTCGCCCGGGAGGGGAGTGAGCCGGAGGCCGCCGTGTGGTGGGCCCGGGCCACCGACGCGGGGCACGGGCGGGCGGCGTTGCGGCTCGCCCTCGTCTACGCGCGTCGGGGCGAGCTGGCCGAGGGGCAGCGGTGGGCCGACCGGGCGGTGGCCCTGGGGCCCGCGGAGGTCTCCGAGCGGGCGGCCCGGCTGCGGGACGCGCTGCGCGAGGAACTGTCGGCGTAGCGCTCCCCGCGCTGCCCCAGCCAAACGATTTGCCTCTGGCCTCCTCCTTCACGTAACGTTGCATTCATCGCCGCGGGGTGGAGCAGCTCGGTAGCTCGCTGGGCTCATAACCCAGAGGTCGCAGGTTCAAATCCTGTCCCCGCTACTGAAGGCCGAGGGCCGGAATCCGAAAGGGTTCCGGCCCTCGG
The DNA here is from genome assembly GCF_055559055.1 of Streptomyces sp. NPDC024687. Classification (NCBI taxonomy): domain Bacteria; kingdom Bacillati; phylum Actinomycetota; class Actinomycetes; order Kitasatosporales; family Streptomycetaceae; genus Streptomyces; species Streptomyces sp. NPDC024687. The sequence goes on from NZ_JBVHLJ010000003.1 coordinate 477,700, forward strand.
TGTTTTCAGGCCTCGGTGTTTTCAGGGGCGGTGGCCCACCGCCTCCTCGTACAGGGTCCTGTCCACTGTCTTCGCTTCCGGCAGGGTCTCGCCCTCCGTCACGCCCTGTGCCCGGTACGCCGCCTGCAGGCGGTCCGTGGTGCCCGCGCGGATCTCCCAGTCCATGCGCAGGGACGGGGTGGATCTGAGGATCGCCTCGTCCGTCTTCAGGAGTTTCGCCAGGTAGGTGACGAAGGTCGCATCCGACTTGTAGTCGGCCGCGAAGTAGGTGTTCACCGTGCGGATGTACGCCCGCAGCAGGGCGACCCCCGCGTCCACGTCGTCGTTCAGCAGCCCCGGGCCGTACAGCAGGCCACCCAGGGGCTCGCCGGGCGGCTGGCCGCCGAGGAAGGCGTAGCCGGGCCTGCCGTCGACCCTGCGCCAGACCGGGTCCAGGAGCCAGGCCGAGTCGACGCCGCCGTTCTGGAGGGCCGTGAGGACGTCGGCCGAGCCGAGCTGCTGGTACTGGATCTCGTCGAGGCCGCCGCCGTGCTTGGCGAGGGCCTTCTCCATGGGGTACGCGATCACCGAGCCCTTGCCGATCATCGTGCCCATCCTGCGGCCGGCCATCGTCACCCGGTCGCCGGTCTCCCCGTCCTTCAGCCGGACCCACAGGCCGCTCTTCGACTTCGGGTCGGGCGAGAAGTTCCCGGCGACCCAGCGGATGTCGAAGCCGCCCCGGACGCCGTTCATGACCGCCGCCTCGGGAGCCGCCCACAGTGCGTCGATGTCACCCTTGGCCAGGAGCGGGAGGGAGTCGGGGGTCGGCAGGACCTTCAGCGTGACGTCCAGGCCCTCCTTCTCGAACTCGCCTTTGTCCAGGGCCACTTGGAGCGGTGCCACGTACTCCGCGCTCAGTGTGCCCGTCGCGATGGTCAGCTTGCGGGGCTTCGGCAAGGGGTGGGGCGCGGGAGCACCGGCGTCGCAGCGGGCCGGGGTGCGGGTCGGGGAGAGGCCGGCGGGATCCGTCCAGGAGCCGGTGCCGCAGCCCGCCACCGGGCGGACGGTGCGTGTCCCGCCCCCGCCCGCCTCCGACTCCGGGCTCTTCTGGTCGTGTGACGCCGTGCAGGCTGTCGACGTCAGCAGGATGACTGCGGTGACCACTGGGCCGTAGAAGCGTGTTCTCATGATTGGCCCCTTCCGCGGTCCCTCGGTGCCCAGGGGGTGAGCAGGCGGCCCAGGATGCGGACCAGTTCGGAGAAGACGACTCCGAGGACGGCCACGCAGACGATGCCGACGAACATCACGTCGTTCTGGAAGAGGGCGCGGGAGTCGAAGATCAGGTGGCCGAGGCCGTTCGTCGCGGCGATCTGTTCCGAGGCGACGATCACCAGGACCGCCACGCCCGCCGCGATCCGGGCGCCGACCAGGACGGACGGGAGGGAGGCGGGGAGCAGGACGTGGCGGAACATCTGCCACGGGGAGGCGCCGAAGACCTGGCCCGCGTCGCGGTGGCCGGGGGGGATCGAGATCACCGCCGACATCGTCTGGATCCATACGAAGAAGAAGACCGTCGTCGCCACCAGGGCGATCTGGGGGCCCTCGCCCAGGCCGAACATGTTCAGGAAGACGGGGAGCAGGGCCAGCTTCGGGACGACGTACAGGGCGTCCAGCAGGGGTTCCAGGGCTGCTCTGACCAGGGGCAGCGAGCCCATCAGGAGGCCCAGGGCGTAGCCCGTCGCCGTGCCGAGCGTGTAGCCCGCCAGGACGCGCTTCAGGGTCGCCCACACGTCTGGCCACAGGTCGCCGGCGGCCGCCCGGTCCCAGCCGTCGGCGAGGATCGTGGAAGGGGCCGGATAGACGCGGTCGTCCAGCCAGGCCTGGGTGGCGGCCAGTTGCCACAGGAGGATCAGGGCCAGGGGGACGGCCACCGCCAGGGACAGTTCCAGGGCGCGTCTGCGGCGGTGGGTGCGTACGGGGTGCAGCTCCTGCGGGCCCGGGCGGCGTACGAGTACGGAGACCTTCTCGGGGGCCACGGTCGTCATGCCGGTATCGCCTCCTTGCGCAGCAAATCCCACAACTCGCTCTTCAGGGACGTGAATGCGGGTGCCGAGCGGATGTCGCCGGTGCGCGGGCGGGGGAAGGGCGGGCGGTGTTCGGCGATCAGGCGGCCCGGCCGGGCGGACATCACCAGGACGCGGTCACCGAGGACGATCGCCTCCTCCAGGCTGTGGGTGATGAACAGGGTGGTGGTGCGCAGGGCCTGCGTGATCTCCAGCAGCTCGTCCTGGAGGATCATGCGGAGTTGGGCGTCCAGGGCCGCGAAGGGCTCGTCCATCAGGAGCAGTTCGGGTTCCACGGCGAGGGCGCGCGCTATCGCCACGCGCTGGCGCATCCCGCCGGACAGGGTCGCCGGGTACGCGTCGGCGAAGTCCGTGAGGCCCATGCGGGCCAGCCACTCGTCGGCGCGGGTGTTCGCCTCGTGGCGGGGGACGCGCTGGATGTCCAGGCCGAAGCGGACGTTGGCGCGAACGGACTTCCAGTCGTAGATGCCGTAGTCCTGGAAGATCATGGCCGCTGGGCGGGCCGAGGTCGTGCGGATCTCCAGGGTGCCCGTGGTCGGCCTGAGCAGGCCCGCGGCGATGCGCAGCAGGGTCGACTTGCCGCAGCCCGAGGGGCCGACCAGGCAGACGAACTCGCCGGGCGCGACGCTGAGGTCGAGGGGGCCGAGGGCGTCGACCGAGCGGGGCGGTCGGCCGAAGGTGCGGGTCAGGCCGGTGGCGTGGAGCTTGGGGCGCGGAGGGTCCGGGGCGGGGTGCGGTGACCGTTCTTCTGTGGTGGGTTCGGGGTGCGGATCTCCCACGGTTGCTCCTTGCGGAGTTCGGAACGGAGAGGGGTGGCCGCACGACGATATGACGGTCCGTCAGATTCAGGAACCCTGTGGGCAGCACAAAGCCCCGGCGTCCGCGAGGGCCGCCGGGGCTTCGGTGCAGGCTGTTACGCGGCCGCGCAGTTCGGGCACACGCCCCGGTACGTCACCTCGACGTCCGAGACGGTGAAGCCGAAGCGCTCCGAGTCGGGCAGCTCGGCCAGCGGGTTGCCGGTGGGGTGCACGTCCCGGATGGCGCCGCACTGGGCGCAGACCAGGTGGTGGTGCGGCTGGTGCGCGTTCGGGTCGTACCTCTTGGCTCGCTTGTCGGTGGCGACTTCGAGCACCTCGCCGAGGGAGACCAGCTCGCCCAGCGTGTTGTAGACGGTCGCCCGGGAGATCTCGGGCAGCTTGGCCACGGCGCGCGCGTGGACCTCGTCGGCCGTCAGGTGGACGTGTTCGCCGTCGAGGACCTCGGCCACGACGCGCCGCTGCGCGGTCATCCGCCATCCGCGGCCGCGCAGTCGTTCCAGAAGGTCGCTCATGTGCACCAGCCTAACAGCTGGAGACCAGAACCCGAATGGATGTGAGTTTGGAAGGCTGCTCGATTTGGATTGAGTCTAATGCGAGGAGCCGGTGGCGGCCGGTACGCGCTCCCGTGCCGGCGCCCAGCAGCGGATGATGTCGCGGACCGAGACGATGCCCGTGGGCTCGCCGCGGTCCAGCACGATGAGGTGCCGGAAGCCGCCGTGGGCCATCGCCTGCGCGGCCTCCTCCAGGGTCCAGGTCGGAGTGGCGAAGACGACGTCGGTAGTGGTGTGGGCGTGGGCGTACTCCGTGTCCGGGCTCTGGCCCAGCCCTACGGAGTTCAGGATGTCGCGCTCGGTCAGAATGCCGGTGCCGGTGCCGTCGGGATCGAGGACCACGGCCGCGCCCACCCGGCGGGCGGACATCAGGGCGGCGGCCTGGCGGAGAGTGTGGGCGGGGCCGATGGTGAGGACCACCGTGCTCATGGCGTCGCGGACGAGCATGGGTTCGCAGTCACCTCCTGGGAACCAATGAGTTCGTTCATTGGTTCACAAGTTCACAAATGAGGGTCCCCTCAGGGTCGCAGGTAAAGCGAGGGTCAACAAGAGGGCGCGCGTCGCCGATTGAGGGCGTGCGCGCTCAGATGTGATTCCAGCAAGCGCTCCGCGAGCCCTAGTAGCGCTCGTTGAGATAACCCAGGAACTCGTCGTGGAGCAGGCCGTTGGAGGCGGCGGCGTTGCCGCTGTGCGGGCCCGGGCGGCCGTCGAGGCCGGTGAAGGTGCCGCCGGCCTCCGTGACGACGATCGCGTTCGCGGCCATGTCCCACAGGGACAGCTCCGGTTCCGCGCAGATGTCGATCGAGCCCTCGGCGACCATCATGTACGGCCAGAAGTCGCCGTACGCGCGCGTGCGCCACACCTCGCGGGTCAGGTCCAGGAAGCCGCCCAGGCGACCCTGGTCCTCCCAGCCGGTGAGGGAGGAGTACGCGAAGGAGGCGTCGCTGAGCCTGCCGACCTTGGAGACGTGGAGGCGAGTGGCGGAGGTGAGGCTGCGGCCGCTGAAGGCGCCGTTCCCCTTCGCGGCCCACCAGCGACGGCCGAGGGCCGGGGCGGAGACCACACCGACGACGGGCTGGTAGCCGCCCTCCGCCACCTCCATCAGGGAGATCAGGGTCGCCCAGACCGGCACTCCCCGGACGTAGTTCTTGGTGCCGTCGATGGGGTCGATGACCCAGCGGCGCGGGCCGGTGCCCTCGATGCCGTACTCCTCGCCGAGGATGGCGTCGCGGGGGCGGGCGCGCTTGAGGTGGCCGCGGATGAGTTCCTCCGCCGCCTTGTCCGCCTCACTGACCGGGGTCATGTCCGGCTTTGTCTCGACCTTGAGGTCCAGTGCCTTGAAGCGGGCCATGGTGGTCGCGTCGGCCGCGTCCGCGAGGACATGGGCGAGGCTGAGGTCGTCGAGATAGTCGGGCATGTGGCGAACGGTATCTGCCGGTGCAGGGATGGGGCCAGCGGGCCCGGGTGTGACGCCGCGGTGAGTTCGTGCTGGCAGAGCCGGGGTTCGGCTCGCCCACGTCGGCGAGATGCCGCCGCGCACGCCTCTTGGTGCCGTCCTGGACCCTTGACAGTGCCGCCGTGCGCGTCAAATCTGGGCGCAGAGCTGCTTGCTCCCTGGGAGGCGATGATGCCTGCTGCGCGGGAATCGCTGCTGGACGCCGCTTATGCGGCGTTGGCGCGTCGGCCGTGGTCCGCCGTGAGGATGGTGGATGTCGCGGCGACGGCCGGAGTGTCCCGGCAGACGCTGTACAACGAGTTCGGGAGCAAGGAAGGGCTGGCCCGCGCGCTGGTGAGACGAGAGGCCGACGGGTATCTCGTCGGCGTCGACCAGGCGCTCACCACGCACGGCGACGCCCGGGAACGGCTGACCGCGACCGCCGAGTGGACCACCGCCTCCGCCCGGGAGAACGCGCTGGTACGGGCCATGCTCACCGGCTGCTGGAGCGAGCGGCTGCCCTCGCCGGCACTCTCGGGCGTGCCGTCCTCCTCCGCCGTACCGGCACAGCGCCGGGCCGACGGACCATTGCCGTCACCCGGCGAATTCGTGGCGCTGGTGCGCGACCGCGCCGTCTCCGTCCTCGCCGGACCCGGCGTCCACAAGTCGGACGTCCCCGAACTCACCCGCTCCTGCGAACTCGCCGTCCGGCTCGCCCTGTCCTGCGTGGCGGCCCCGCCGGGCGAGGGCGGGGTCGCGGATCTCGTACGGAGCGCGCTGCACCGGCAGCCGGTGTGACGGGTGGTTCCGGTGTGGCTGGTGCCTAGTGCTGCGAGCCCGAGAGCTGGAGTCCGATCACTCCTACGATCACCAGGCTGATCGAGACGATCTTCAGCGTCGACACCAGGTCGTCGAGGAAGATCATCCCGTAGATCGCGGTGCCCGCCGCGCCGATGCCGGTCCACACCGCGTACGCGGGGCCGACGTCCAGCTTCCGCAGGGACAGGGTCAGCAGGCCGAAGCTGCCGAGCGCGAAGATGCAGAACGCGACCGTCGGCCACAGCCGGGTGAAACCGTGGGAGAGCTTCAGACACACGGCGAAACCGGTCTCCAGCAACCCGGCCACCACCACCAGCAGCCACGCCATGTGCTGTCCTCCCGTATGTCCGGCTCGGTGCGAGTATGCACTTACCGAACTCGCGTACACCCAAACAACGCGGAGGTCAGTCCCCCGGCCCTCTCCCTCAGTCTCCGGCCCTCTCCCTCAGTCCCCCTCCGTCCGCTCCCGCGTCGAGAGCAGGCGCCGCAGGGAGTACAGCCGGGCCGGATCCGCGTGGCCCTCGGCCACCCACGCGTCCAGCGCGCAGTCGGGCTCATCATGACTGCACGCGCGCGGACAGCCCTCGGTTCCCGGTACCAGGTCGGGAAACGCGAGGATCACACGGGAGGGGTCCACGTGATGGAGGCCGAACGACCGTACGCCCGGGGTGTCGATCACCCAGCCGGCGTCACCGGCCAGGGGGAGCGCCAGCGCCGAGGTCGTGGTGTGGCGGCCGCGGCCGGTCACCGCGTTCACATGGCCCGTCACGCGGCGCTGCTCCACCGGGACCAGTGTGTTGACCAGTGTCGTCTTGCCCACGCCCGAGTGACCGACGAAGGCCGTGATCTTGCCGTCGAGGTGGTCGCGCACCACGTCCGCCGCGCTGCCGCTCTCCAACTCCTCGCGGCTGGTGACGACGTACGGGATGTCCAGATGGCCGTACAGCTCCAGCAGCTTGTCGGGCTGGGCCAGGTCCGACTTCGTCAGGACCAGCAGGGGGGTCAGGCCGCCGTCGAAGGCGGCCACCAGGCAGCGGTCGATCAGGCGCGGGCGGGGCTCGGGGTCGGCGAGGGCCGTGACGATGGCGAGCTGATCGGCGTTGGCGACGACCACGCGCTCGTACGGATCGTCGTCGTCGGCCGTGCGGCGCAGGACCGAGGTGCGCGGCGAGATGCGGACGATGCGGGCCAGGGTGTCCTTCTCGCCGGACAGGTCGCCGACGATGTCCACCCGGTCCCCGACGACCGCGGCCTTGCGCCCCAGTTCGCGGGCCTTCATCGCCATGACGACCCGGCCGTCGACGAGACAGGTCAGGCGGCCGCGGTCGACGGTGAGGACCATGCCCTCGACCGCTTCCTCGTGCTTGGGACGGATGTTCGTACGCGGCCGGTTGCCCTTGCGGTTGGGGCGGCTGCGGATGTCGTCCTCGTCGGTGTGCTTGCCGTAGCGGCGCATGGCGTGAATCCCCTACGCCTTCTCGCTCCCGAGCATCCCGCTCCACATGTCCGGGAAGTCCGGCAGAGTCTTGGCCGTCGTCGCGATGTTCTCGATCTGTACGCCCTCGACCGCGAGGCCGATGATCGCGCCGGCCGTGGCCATGCGGTGGTCCTCGTAGGTGTGGAAGATCCCGCCGTGCAGCCGGCGCGGGCGGATGCGCAGGCCGTCGGCGGTCTCGGTGACGTCACCGCCCAGTTCGTTGATCTCCTTGGTGAGCGCGGCCAGCCGGTCCGTCTCGTGCAGGCGCAGATGCGACACCCCGCGCAGGGTGGAGGGGGAGTCCGCGAGGGCCGCCACGGCCGCGATGCCGGGGGTTAGCTCACCGACCTCGCCGAGGTCGACATCGATGCCATGAATCGCACCCGAACCGGTGAACACCAGGCCGTACTCGGTGAGTTCGCAGGAACCGCCCATTTCGGTGAAGATCTCGCGCAGCCGGTCACCGGGCTGGGTGGTGCGGGCCGGCCAGTCCGGGATCACGACCTTGCCGCCGGTCACCAGGGCCGCCGCGAGGAACGGCTGGGCGTTGGAGAGGTCGGGCTCGACGGTGAGGTCCCGGCCGAGCAGGGCGCCCGGCGTGACCCGCCAGACGTTCGGCTCGCCGCCCGACTCCGGGGTGTCCACCTGGGCGCCGACCGCGCGCAGCATGTCCACCGTCATCCGGATGTGCGGCATCGAGGGCAGGGTCGAACCCACGTGCCGGACCTCGACGCCCTGGTTGAAGCGCGGGCCGGAGAGCAGGAGCGCCGACACGAACTGGGACGACGAGGACGCGTCGATCTCGACCGGGCCGCCGTCCAGGGCGCCCCCGCCGTGCACCGTGAGCGGCAGCGCCCCGCGGCCGTCGTCGTCGATCCGCGCTCCGAGGACGCGCAGGGCGTCGATCACACCGGTCAGCGGGCGTTCGTACGACCTCGGGTCGCCGTCGAAGCGGATGGGGCCGTCGGCGAGCGTGGCGACCGGCGGCAGGAAGCGCATCACGGTGCCGGCGTTGCCCACGTCCACCGTGGCCGGGCCGCGGAGGCCCGCCGGCAGGACCCGCCAGGTCTCGCCGGTGCCGTCGGGGCCCACGCCCTCCTCGATGCCCACGCCCATCTCACGCAGGGCCGCGGCCATGAGGAGCGTGTCCCGGGAGCGGAGGGGGCGGCGCAGCCAGCCCGGCTCGGAGGCCAGGGCCGCCAGTACCAGTGCGCGGTTGGTGACCGACTTCGACCCCGGGACGTGGACCGTGGCGTCGACGGCTCCACTCGCGTGGGGGGCGGGCCAGAGGGCGGTGTCTGAGGGGTTCAGGGCCATAGGGTCACTTTAGTAGGGGGCCGCCTGTCGGGTGCGCCGCCGTCGTGGCCGGCCGCGTCCCCGGTGACATCGCTCCTTCGGGCCTGTCACACCTCCAGCAACCACCGTCCGCCGCCTATCAGCGAACACAGGCTCACCGCGTGGAACAGGAACAGCCACAGCCCTGCCGGCACGTGCGTCAGGCGGGACAACTGGTCCGCGTCCGAATCACCCGCGCCGCCCCTCGACCGCTTCGCCTGTAGCTCGAAAGCGGGACGCACCCCGCCCAGCAGCAGGAACCACACCACCGCGTACGCGAACGCCGCCTGCACCTGGGGTCCGGCGAGCCAGGACACCACCACGAAAGTGCCGCCGGTGAGCACCACCGTCAGCGCCCCGTAGGCGTTGCGGATCATCACCAGCAGGGCCACCAGCAGGGCCGTCGCCGCCCACAGCAGCAGAGTGATGCGGCCGGCGGAGAGCAGGGCGGCGCCGCCGAGGCCGAGCAGCGGGGGAGCGGTGTAACCGGCCGCCGCGGTGAGGATCATGCCGATGCCGTGCGGCTTGCCCCGGCTGACCGTGAGCCCGCTGGTGTCGGAGTGCAGCCGTATGCCGGTGAGCTGACGCCCGGTGAGCAGGGCGACCAGGCCGTGGCCGCCCTCGTGGGCGATGGTGATGGCGTTGCGCGAGAGCCGCCACAGCGTATGGGGGACCACTATGGCGAGCGCCGCCGCCATGGTGCCGAGCACCACCCACAGGTTGGGGTCGGGCTGCAGGCCGACGAGGCGGTCCCAGAGGTCGGGCAGCGCGGTCGATGCGGTGCTGTCCATGTTTCCCGGTGGCTCCCTCTCCTCGTGCGGAGTCTGGCAGTGTGGCACGTATGTGCGGACGGTATGCAGCCAGTCGTGGGCCCGAGGATCTCGCAGGAATCTTTGAGATCGAGAAGTGGGAGCCCGAGGAGACCCTGGAGCCCGACTACAACGTGGCCCCGACCAAGGAGGTCTACGCCGTCCTCGACCGTCCCCTGAAGGACGCCGAGGACCCGCGGCCGGTTCGGCAGCTGCGGAAGCTGAAGTGGGGGCTGGTCCCGAGCTGGTCGAAGACCCCCGAGGGCGCGGCCCGGATGATCAACGCGCGCGCGGAGACCGTGCACGAGAAGCCGTCGTACAAGAGGGCCTTCGCCACCCGCCGCTGCATCATCCCGGCCGACGGCTACTACGAGTGGGTCACCGGCTCCGGCGAGCGGGAGCTGGAGGTCGAGGGGAAGAAGAAGCGGCCGCGCAAGCAGCCCTACTTCGTGCTGCCCGCCGACGGTTCGGTGTTCGCGATGGCCGGGCTCTACGAGTTCTGGCGGGACAAGACCCTGCCCGACGACCATCCGCTGGCCTGGTGGGCGACCTGCTCCGTGATCACCACCGAGGCGGAGACGGGGCCGCTGGCCGTCTCCCCGGCCGACGGCCCGCGCTCCCTCGTCGACATCCACCCCCGGATGCCGCTGATGCTGACCCCGGACCGCTGGGACACCTGGCTCGACCCGTCCCGCACGGACCTGGAGGACCTGCGCTCGCTGCTCGCGCCCCCGCCCGAGGGGCTCATGCGGGCCTACCCGGTCTCCACCGCCGTCAGCAACGTCCGCAACAACGGGTCGGAGCTGCTGAAGGAGCTGGAGGGGCCGGAAGAGGGCACACTCTTCTGACGTGACCACCACGGAGATCATCAGCACCGAGGCCGGGGACGCCCGCGTCACCTGGCACCCGGCGCGCACGGCGCGGCTCGTGCTCGCCGTCAGTCATGGCGCCGGCGGCGGCATCGAGGCGCGGGACCTCCAGGCGCTGGCCGACACGCTGCCGCGGCACCGAGTGACCGTCGCCCTCGTCGAGCAGCCCTGGCGGGTGGCCGGCAAGAAGGTCGCGCCCGCGCCGAAGACGCTGGACGTGGGATGGCGGGGCGTCTGGCCCGCTCTCGTGGCGCCCGGCCTGCCGGTGATCTCCGGTGGGCGCAGCGCCGGGGCCCGCGTCGCCTGCCGTACGGCCGTGGAGCTGGGCGCCGCCGCGGTCCTCGCCCTGAGCTTCCCGCTGCACCCGCCGGGCAGGCCGGAGAAGTCCCGCGCCGCGGAACTGCTCGGATCCGGGGTGCCCACCCTGGTTGTCCAGGGCGGCAACGACCCGTTCGGGAAGCCGGAGGAGTTTCCGGACGGGTCCTTCGAGCTGGTCGAGGTGCCCTGCGGCGATCACGGCTTCGCCGTGCCGAAGCGGGCGGAGATCACGCAGGAGGAAGCCGTGACGGTTGTCACCGACGCGGTCTTGAAGTGGGCCGGGTCACTGGGATAAAGGCCCGGGAATGTTGGGCCGCGGACCTCTGTTGAGGCGGACAGAAGCGCTGAAGACACAGCGCGGACCGTCGTAGAGAGGAAGTCCGCCGCATGGGTTCGACCTACTGCCCGAGCCGCAGCAGCCGCGCTGACCTGGACTGGACAGTGCTGCATGCGGCCAAGACCACCTCTATTCGAGGGGCGGCAGGGACGGGTAGTCGTCTATCCTCCAATTCCGGTGGCATCGGTTTCGGTGCTGCCCGGAATCTTGAGGAGGTGGGTCCGGTCACTGGGATCGACGCAGGGACCGACAACGGCCAGGCGGAGCAGCCCGAGGGCCAGGGCGCGAGCACGGAGTCCACTGCGGAGCGCACCGCGCGCTTCGAGCGGGACGCGCTCGAATTCCTCGACCAGATGTACTCGGCCGCGCTGCGCATGACGCGCAACCCGGCCGACGCCGAAGACCTGGTGCAGGAGACGTACGCCAAGGCGTACGCGTCCTTCCACCAGTTCCGTGAGGGGACCAACCTCAAGGCGTGGCTGTACCGGATCCTCACCAACACGTTCATCAACTCGTACCGCAAGAAGCAGCGCGAACCCCAGCGCTCCGCGGCCGAGGAGATCGAGGACTGGCAGCTCGCCCGCGCCGAGTCGCACATGTCGACCGGTCTGCGCTCCGCCGAGTCGCAGGCGCTCGACCACCTGCCCGACTCGGACGTGAAGGAAGCGCTCCAGGCGATCCCCGAGGAATTCCGCATCGCCGTCTACCTCGCTGACGTAGAGGGCTTTGCGTACAAGGAGATCGCGGACATCATGGGGACACCCATCGGAACGGTGATGTCCCGACTGCACCGTGGCCGCCGCCAACTGCGCGGCATGCTCGAGGACTACGCCCGCGAGCGCGGGCTCGTCCCGGCCGGTGCCGGAGAGTCGAACGAAGCGAAAGGCTCGGGCTCATGAGCTGCGGAGAGCCGCACGAGACGGACTGCAGTGAGGTACTCGATCATCTCTACGAGTTCCTCGACAGTGAGATGCCGGACGTCGATCGCGTCAAGTTCAAGCAGCACTTCAGCGAGTGCTCGCCGTGCCTGGAGAAGTACGGTCTCGAAGAGGCCGTGAAGAAGCTCGTCAAGCGGTGCTGCGGCCGGGACGACGTGCCGACCGACCTGCGCGCCAAGGTCCTGGGGCGGCTCGACCTGATCCGCTCCGGACAGACCGTGCCGGAGCACGACGTGACGGCCTCTTCCCAGGAATCCTGAACCCTCCTTCAGGGCACGAGCTCTCGTCACTCGAACGTGCTAATCGGCAGGTGATCGGCCCACGCCGCCTCCCCTCGTCGTCCTAGGCTCCTCGCAACTGTGCGGACCGGGGCGGAGGGGCGACATGGAGGCGGTGCCGGCACGCGCGCGTGCGTACGTCGCCTGTGTCGCCGCAGCCGCACTGCTGTGTCTGCTGCCGCTGCCGGCCGTCCGCACCCCCTGGTGGGAACTCGCCCTGCTCGCCGCGCTGTACGCCGGCTGCGAGCAGGCCGCCGCCCGCCGGAGGTTCACCGGTACCTTCTACCCGGTCCTGCTCGCCGGCGCCTTTCTGCTGCCGCCCCCGGCCGCCGCCCTCGTGGCGCTGCCGGGGGCGCTGCTGTCCCCGGTCGAGCGGCGCCCCGGAGCGCTGCGCCGCATCTGGCGGGCCGCGCAGCTCGCGGTGAGCGTGTGGGCCGCCGCGCGGGTGCACGGGGCGACGGGCGGCCGGGACGCGGTCGCGACCGCCGACTTTCCGTACGCGCTGCTCCCCGCCGGGGCCGCGGTTCTCGTTTTCTGCCTGGTGCTGAGCATGCTGGACGGGGGGATCCTGGCGCTCGCTGAGAGGATTCCCGTACGGCGGGCCTGGCGCGGCCTGTTCCTCCGCTCCCTCGCCCCCGTCGCCGTCCACGGGCTGGCCGGGCTCATGATGGCCGTGCTGTGGCGCAGCCCCTACGGTCCCGTCGCCGCGTTGCTCGTCCTGCTGCCGATGTGCGTGTCGGGGTGGGTGTTCGCGCAGTACCACCGCGAGCGCGCCGCCCACCAGGCCACCATCCGGGCGCTGGTGCAGGCCGTCGACATCAAGGACGAGTACACCCGCGGGCACAGCGAGCGGGTCGGGCAGGCGTCGATGATGATCGCGCGGGAGCTCGGCATGGACGACGCCCGCACCGAGGTGCTGCGGTTCGCCGGGATCCTGCACGACGTGGGCAAGCTCGGCGTGCCGACGCGGCTGCTGAGGAAGGACGGACCGCTGACCCCCGAGGAGCGGCGGGTCATCGAGCTGCACCCCGAGTACGGGCACGAGATGGTGCGGGGCATCTCCTTCCTCGGGGAGGCCCGGGCCGCCGTGCTGCACCACCATGAGCGGCTGGACGGGAGCGGGTACCCCTACGGGCTGGTGGGTGCTCAGATCCCGGAGTCGGCACGGGTGGTGGCCGTGGCCGACGCCTTCGACGCGATGACCTCCACCCGCTCCTACCGGCGGGCCCGGCCCGTCGGCGCCGCGCTGGAGGAGCTGGAGCGGTGCGCGGGCAGCCAGTTCGACCCCCGGATGGTGACGGCCCTCGTCCGCGCCCTGTCCCGGCACGGCTGGCATCCGGCGGTCACGGCGGACGAGGCCGACGGGACCGGTGTGCCGCGCCCCCGCCCGACGACCACAGGGCGGCCCGGGGTACGCCGGTGAGCGCCCGGAAGGCGTCCCGACGGCTGCCGCCGCTCCTCACCCTCGTCCACACCTGTGCCGCCCTGCTCGCCCTCGGCTCCCTCGCCCTCGTCCTGTGGACCGGACTCGAGGAGCGCGGCACCGCCCTCGCCTTCGGGGTGCTGATCACCGTCGGTGAGCTCAACCGGCGCAGCGGCCCCCACGTCAGGGAGGCCGCGCCGCTGGGTGCCGCCGGGGCGCTGTCGTACGCCCTGCTCGGCGAGGACGCCGGCACGCCCACGCATCACGGCGTCACCCAGGCCGTCACCGTCGTCCTCGCCGCCTCCCTGGTCGGCAGCGTGCCGCATGTCGGACGCGGACAGGGGCCCACCGCCGACCAGCTCGCCCGCCGCGTGCTCACCGTCGGGTTCGCCGCCGTGTGCTTCCAACCCCTCTACAACCAGGGGACCTTCACCCAGTGGGGCGGCCCCGCCTACGCCCTGCTCCTGCTCGCCCTGCTCTCGCTGACCGCACTGTGCGACGCCGTGCTCGCCGCCGCCCTCGCGCACTCCCGCACCCGCTGGCCCTTCGGCCCGCTGCTCAGGGACGAGCTGCGGTCCCTGCTGGGCATCGGGTCCGCCGTCGTGGCCACCGGGGCCGTGATGGCGCTCGCGGTCGCCGTCGCGGGACTGTGGGCGCTGCCCGTGTTCTCGGTGCCGCTGCTCCTCACCCAGCTCTCCGTCCGCCGGTACGCCGCGGTCCGCTGCACCTACCGGCAGACGATCGCCTCTCTCGCCCGCGCCACCGAGATCGCCGGGTACACGCCCGCCGGGCACGCCCGCAGGGTCGCCGCGCTCTGCCGGGAGGTCGGGCGCGACCTGGGCATGTCCCGGCCCGAGCTCACCGTCCTGGAGTACGCCGCCCTCATGCACGACATCGGCCAGCTCAGCCTCGTCGACCCAGTGCCCGCGGGTGCCACCGCCGCCCTGCCCCTCGACGAACAGCGCCGCATCGCGCTGCTCGGCGGGGCCGTCGTACGGCAGACGGGCGTCGACGCGGCCGTCGCCGTGGTCGTGGAGCGGCAGGCCGACCCCTGCCGGGAGCAGCCGTTGGCCGCGCGGATCGTGCGGGCGGTCAACGCCTACGAGGAGAAGGCGCGGGACGCCGGACCCGGTGGGCCGCTGACCGCGCTGGAGGAGCTGCGCCTGGGCACCGCGGGGGACTACGCTCCGGAGGTCGTGGAAGCGTTGGCCCGGGTGCTGTCGAGGGACTGTCTGACCTCGCCCGTGACGGGGTAACCCATGGGTAATGAGCGCCCTTCCAAGCACACGTGGTTGGATGCGAGAGAGAGGGTGTCCGGGGGCACAGCCAGCCCACTCGACGGAACCGGCAGGCGGGAATCGTGAGGATCTTCGGCAAGGGACGGCACCGGCCCTCCGCCTCCTGGCGGCAGGCCACCGACCGCGCGTTCACGCTGATCGGCGACGGTCGGTACGAGGACGCGGGCGCGCTGCTGACACGTGCCGCGGACCTGGAGCCCTGGCTGTCCGAGTCCTGGTTCAACCTCGCTCTTCTGCACAAGTTCCGGCACGACTGGGAGCAGGCGCGGGCCGCGGGCCTCAGGGCCGTCGCGCTGCTCGACCGGGAGACCGGGGCGCCCGACTGGTGGAACGTCGGCATCGCGGCGACCGCGCTCCAGGACTGGCCGCTGGCCCGGCGTGCCTGGCAGGCGTACGGGCTGCGGGTGCCTGGTGGGGCGACCGCGTCCGGCGAGCCCCTCGGCATGGACCTCGGCAGCGCGGCCGTACGGCTGTCTCCCGAGGGCGAGGCCGAAGTGGTGTGGGGGCGGCGGCTGGACCCCGCCCGCGTCGAGGTGCTGTCCATCCCGCTGCCGTCCTCCGGGCGCCGCTGGGGCGAGGTCGTGCTCCACGACGGGGTGCCGCACGGCGAGCGGACCACGGCGTCCGGGCACGCCTATCCCGTCTTCGACGAGATCGAGCTGTGGGCGCCCTCGCCCGTGCCGACGTGGGTGGTCCTGCTGGAGGCGGCCACCGAGGCGGACCGGGACGCGCTGGAGCAGCTCGCGGCGGACGCCGGGTTCGCGGCGGAGGACTGGTCGTCGTCAGTACGGCTGCTGTGCCGGATGTGCTCCGAGTCGCGGATGCCGTCCGACGAGGGCGACGGGGAGCACCTGGACCCGCACGACCACAGCGAGCCGGGACACCCCGGGCCGCTGCGGCACCGCACGGACGGGCAGCTGTGGGTGCCGGAGCGGGAGTGCGGGGTGGCTGCGCCGGCCTCGCTGGTACGGGGGCTGTTGGACGGGTGGGTCGCGGACAGTCCGAATTCTCGTGACTGGCGGGATCTCGAAGAGGTCTGCTGAACATTCGCCGTACCCTGTATCAGCATCACACCCCCCATGTTCTTTGTTTGTGCAGGAAGGCGATCCGTAGGTCATGGCCCAGCAGGACACCGATCAGCAGCACGCGGGCGTGCTCCCCGTCGACGACGAGGGGTTCGTCATCGACACCGAGGACGCCGAGGAGCGGGAGAACGCCTGGCGTGAGCGCGGCACCTCGCGGCCCATCACCGTCGTCGGGAACCCCGTGCTGCACAAGGAGTGCAAGGACGTCACCGAGTTCGGTGAGGAGCTCGACCAGCTGGTCGCGGACATGTTCGCCAGCCAGCGCACCGCCGAGGGGGTCGGCCTCGCCGCCAACCAGATCGGCGTCGACCTGAAGGTCTTCGTGTACGACTGCCAGGACGACGAGGGCCGGCGGCACGTGGGTGTCGTCTGCAACCCGAAGCTCGTGGACCTGCCCGCGGACAAGCGCCGTCTCGACGACAGCAACGAGGGCTGTCTGTCGGTGCCCACCGCGTACGCGCCGCTCGCCCGCCCCGACTACGCCGAGGTCACCGGGCAGGACGAGAAGGGCAACCCGGTCAAGGTCCGCGGCACCGGCTACTTCGCCCGGTGTCTGCAGCACGAGACCGACCACCTGTACGGCTACCTCTACATCGACCGGCTCTCCAAGCGCGAACGCAAGGACGCGCTGCGGCAGATGGCCGAGAACGAGCCCCGCTACCCCGTGGTCGCCAACGACTGACGTCCCACCACCCCCGCACACCCGGCGCCTGTTCAGGGATCACTCCCCGAACAGGCGCCGTTCGTCTGTGCGTCGCACGTTCGATCGGATGTGCTCACATAGTGATCCGGTTCAGGTCACATGAGGGGAGAATCCCGACACCGTGGGGTAGTGAATGAAGCAAATCCATTCCCAGAATGGTCAGTTGTGGTGCTGAATGGGAAGTGCGGGGATACGCAACGGCGCACGCCCGGTTCAGCGCAGGGGTGCGTGCCAACTGGCGGCTGGAAGGGGTTTGTTCGTGTCTGCTTTCCCACACAGCACCACATCGACGCCGACGGCGATCGCGGTTCCACCGTCGCTCTCTCTCCCGGTGATCGAGGCAGCGTTTCCCAGGCAACTGCATCCGTATTGGCCCAGCCTCCAGGAGAACACCCGTACCTGGCTTCTGGAAAAACGGCTCATGCCGGCGGACAAGGTGGCCGAATATGCCGACGGACTGTGCTACACGGACCTCATGGCGGGGTACTACCTCGGCGCCCCCGACGAGGTCCTCCAGGCGATAGCGGACTACAGCGCGTGGTTCTTCGTCTGGGACGACCGGCACGACCGCGACATCGTCCACCGCCGTTCGCGCGCGTGGCGGCGGCTGAGGTTCCGCTTGCACGCGGCGCTCGACTCGCCACGGGACCATCTGCACCACGAGGATCCGCTGGTCGCCGCCTTCGCCGACTGCATGGTGCGGCTGTACTCGTTCCTGCCCCGGACGTGGAACACCCGGTTCGCCGGCCACTTCCACGACGTGATCGAGGCCTACGACCGGGAATTCCGCAATCGCACCAGGGGAACCATTCCCACGGTCAAGGAATACCTGGCACTTCGCCGCCTCACCTTCGCGCACTGGATCTGGACGGATCTGCTGGAGCCGAGCGCGGGATGCGAACTCCCGGACGGGGTGCGGAAACATACGGCATACCGGCGGGCGGCCCTGCTCAGCCAGGAATTCGCCGCCTGGTACAACGACCTCTGTTCACTTCCCAAGGAAATCGCGGGAGACGAGGTCCACAATCTCGGCATCAGTCTCATCAAACACCAGGGGCTGACCCTCGAAGAGGCGATCGGAGAAATGCGGAGGCTGATCGAGAAATGCGTGGACGCGTTCCTCGTGGCCGAGGCTGACGCCCTCCTTTTCGCCGGCAGTCTCGACGACGGCACCGTGCGCGGAAAGGAACTGAGCGCCGCCGTCCGGTCCTGCGTCCGCAATATGCGCAACTGGTTCAGCACCGTCTACTGGTTTCACCACGAGTCCGGCCGTTACATGGTCGACGACTGGGACGACCGGTCCACGCCCCCGTACGTCAACAACGAAGCGGCAGGTGAGAAATGACCGTCGAATCCGTGAAACCCGAAGCCACGGTGGCTCCCGAGTCGGGTGAGCCGCCGTTCGCGGGCGGGGGCGTCCCCGTCCTCGGCCACGGCTGGCGCCTGCTCCGTGATCCGCTGAACTTCCTGTCCGGGCTGCGGCGGCACGGCGAG
This sequence comes from Streptomyces sp. NPDC024687, assembly GCF_055559055.1. NCBI lineage: Bacteria > Bacillati > Actinomycetota > Actinomycetes > Kitasatosporales > Streptomycetaceae > Streptomyces > Streptomyces sp. NPDC024687. Next base: position 495,750 of record NZ_JBVHLJ010000003.1, read on the forward strand.
GTCGTACGCCTCCGGCTCGGCCCGAAGAAGGTGTACGCGCCCACCACCCCGGAGCTGACCGGAGCAGTGGCCCTCAACCCCGACTTCATCATCGCCGGGCCGCTGTGGGAGTCCCTGGAGGGGCTGGTCGGCAAGGAGGGTGTGGCCACCGCGAACGGCCCGCAGCACCGGCGGCAGCGGCGTATCATCCAGCCCGCTTTCCGGCTCGACGCCCTCCCGGCGTACGGGCCGATCATGGAGGAGGAGGCGCACGCGCTCGCCGAGCGCTGGCAGCCCGGTGAGGCGGTCGACGCCACCCTGGAGTCCTTCCGGGTCGCCGTGCGCATAGCGGCCCGCTGTCTGCTGCGCGGCGACTACATGGACGAGCGCGCCGAGCGGCTGTGCGTCGCGCTCACGACGGTCTTCCGGGGCATGTACCGGCGGATGGTGATACCCGCCGGTCCGCTGTACAAGCTGCCCCTGCCGGCCAACCTCGCATTCAACCGCGCGTTGGCCGATCTGCATCTCGTGGTCGACGAGATCATCGCCGAACGCCGGGCATCCGGTCAAAAGCCGGACGATTTGCTGACAGCATTGCTGGCCGCGAAGGACGCGAATGGCGACCCCATCGGGGAACAGGAGATCCACGACCAGGTAGTCGCCATACTCACCCCCGGCGGCGAAACCGTCGCGTCCACGATCATGTGGCTGCTTCAGGTGCTCGCCGAACATCCCGAACACGCGGACAAGGTGTGCGCGGAAGTCGAATCGGTCACCGGTGGCCGTCCTGTGGCATTCGACGACGTACGGTCGCTCAGGTACACGACCTATGTAGTGGTCGAGACCATGCGATTGTGGCCCGCGGTATGGATATTGACGCGGCGCGCGGTGCGCGACACCGAACTCGGTGGCTATCGCATTCCGGCCGGGTCCGACATCGTCTACAGCCCGTACGCGATCCAGCGCGACGCGAAGTCCTTCGACGACAGCGCGGAGTTCGACCCTCTGCGCTGGAGTCCCGATCGCGCCAAGTCGGTTCCCAAACACGCCATGAGCCCGTTCAGCACCGGGAACCGGAAGTGCCCGAGCGACCACTTCTCGATGGCCCAGCTGACGCTGCTCACGGCGGCGCTGGCCCGGAAGTACCGCTTCGAGCAGGTGGCCGGCTCCGACGACACCCCCCGGCCGGGCATCACGCTGCGGCCGAACCGGCTCCTGGTGCGGCCCGTGCCGAGGTGACGGGTCAGGCGGCCGCCTCCGGGCCCTGGAAGGTGCGCCGGTAGGCGTTCGGGGTGGTGCCCACCGTGCGCAGGAACTGGTGACGCAGCGCGGCCGCGGTGCCGAATCCGGCGCGGCCCGCGATCGTGTCCACCGTCTCGTCCGTCGCCTCCAGCAGCCGCTGGGCCAGCAGCACCCGCTGGCGCAGGATCCAGCGGTAGGGAGTCGTACCCGTCTCCTGCTGGAAGCGGCGGGCGAAGGTGCGCGGGGACATGTGGGCGCGCTCGGCGAGCTGCTCGACGGTGACCTCCTCGTCGAGGTGCTGCTCCATCCACACGAGCACCTCGCCGACGGTGTCGCACGTCGACCGGGGCAGCGGCCGCTCGATGTACTGCGCCTGTCCACCGTCCCGGTGCGGCGGCACGACCATTCGGCGGGCGATCTTGTTGGCGACCTCGGGGCCCTGCTCCTTGCGCACGATGTGCAGACAGGCGTCGATGCCGGCGGCGGTGCCCGCGGAGGTGATCACCGGGTCCTCGTCGACGTACAGGACGTCCGGCTCGACCGTCAGCCGCGGATAGGCGAGCGCCAGCTCCTCCGCGTGGTGCCAGTGCACGGTGCAGCGCCGGCCGTCGAGCAGCCCGGCGGCGGCGAGCAGGAAGACGCCGGAGCACACGCTGAGCACCCGCGCCCCGCGGTCGACCCCGTCGCGCAGGGCCTGGAGCAGCTCGGGCGGAAACTCCCGCGTCTCGTAGTCGGCGCAGGCCGGCACGGCGATCAGATCGGCCGACTCCAGCCGCTCCAGGCCGTGCTCGACCTGCAGGGTGAAGCCCGAGCGCGAGGTCAGCCGGGGCCCCTCGCCCGAGGCGACCGCGAAGTCGTACACGGGCAGTCCGTCGTCGCTGCGGTCGGTTCCGAAGACCTCGCAGACCACGCCGAGCTCGAAGGGATTCACGCCGTCCAGGACGACGGCCGCCACGTTCTTCAGCATGCTGCCAGTGTGCCTCAAAGGTGGCAGTAAATCGAGGGTGTGCGGCAGTCCTGCCACTGTTTGTCAGGAGTCTGCGGCGCGACAGTAGTGACATGACTACCGCAGAGACACAAGGACTGATCGGAATGCTGACCGTTCTCGGAATCCTCGTCCTCCTGGTCCTCCCGTCGGTGATCGGGATCATGCACGACCGCCGGATGGACCGTCAGATCAAGCGGGCCTACGAGTACCGGGCCGCACGCAGGACGACGCGCACCGTCTAATCTCTCCTGAACCATCAGGGGAGGAACATGAGACACAGACTGTGGGCCGTGGCAGGCGGGGCGGCAGCCCTGACCCTGCTCACGGCCACCGGCGCCCATGCCGAGGGCGAGGGTGACATCAGGGTCACCAAGACGGTGGTGAACAAGGGCGGCAACGTGATCATCGGTACCGCGAAGACCGTCACGTACCCGATCGCGATCACCATCAAGGACGACTCGGGCGTCAAGAAGATCACTGATCTCAGCACGTTCAACAGGTCCAACGGCTACGGCTTCATCGAATGGAACGGCGACTCTTCCTGCGTGAGGAAGAGCTCGACGACGTCCGTGTGCACGGGCACGATGACGGTCGACCCCGGCTGGATCGCCGCGAGCGACGACATCGACAGCAACAGGGTCGCCGGTGTCTGGCAGGTCAACGCCACCGTCAAGGCCAACGACGGCGACTACTGGATCTCGGACCACATCGCCGAGTACAAGGTCAAGCGGGCCGCGCAGCTCACCACCGACGCGACCCCCGAACCCGTCGCCAAGGGCGCCCAGCTCACCGTCAAGGGCAAGCTCTCCCGGGCCAACTGGGAGGACCTGGAGTACCACGGCTACCCCGGCCAGGCGGTCAGGCTCCAGTTCCGCGCGGCCGGCGCCGCCCACTACAGCACGGTCAAGACCGTGAAGACGGACAACGTGGGCCGGCTCAGCACCAAGGTGACCGCCACGTCGGCGGGCAGCTGGCGCTGGTACTTCCCCGGCACCACGACGACCTCGTTGAAGGTGTCGGCCGGGGACGCGGTCACGCTCAGGTGATCAGCACGGTGACCCGCCACTCCTGAATGCCCTTGCAGGAGATGCCGCCGGTCCCGGTGGCGCACAGTGGACGCTGTGAACTCAGCCGGACCCGGCCCGCCGAGACCGCCTTGTACGCGGAGCTCGCGTCACCGGGCAGCAGGACGATGCCGCTGTTGGTGGCCTCCAGACCGCTGCCGTCGACGGCGACCGGCTTCCAGGGCCGGTTCCTGGTCCCGTCCAGGCTGATCCGGATCGTGTCACCCACCGTGAGGCACACGGTGTCCCCGCTGTCGGTGGCACCGAGTTCCGCCCGGGTCGTGCATCCGGTCGCGGTGGGTGTGGCGCTGGGGGAGGACGGCGACACACTGTCGCCGCCTCCCCCCTTCCCGTTCCCGGCGTCGGTGCCGCAGCCCGCGAGGAGCAGCGTCAGTGTCGCGAGGGCGAGGGTCGTCTTGCGGATCGGGCGCATGGATGGCCTCCTTCCCCCTTGGACGTACCACCCACGTGCCCGGATCCACCGATTTTTGAAGATGTCCCGTCAGAAGTCCTCGTCCAGGTCGACCGTGCCCTCCACGGCCACCTGGTACGCGGACGGGCGCCGCTCGAAGAAGTTGGTCAGCTCCTGGACACCCTGGAGCTCCATGAAGGAGAACGGGTTCTGCGAGCCGTACACCGGCGCGAAGCCGAGGCGCGTCAGGCGCTGGTCGGCGACGCACTCCAGGTACTGCCGCATCGACTCGGTGTTCATGCCCGGCAGCCCGTCGCCGCACAGGTCCCGCGCGAACTGGAGTTCCGCCTCGACGGCCTCCGCCAGCATGTCGGTGACCTGCTGCTGGAGCCGGTCGTCGAAGAGCTCCGGCTCCTCCTTGCGGACGGTGTCGACCACGTCGAAGGCGAAGGACATGTGCATGGTCTCGTCACGGAACACCCAGTTGGTGCCGGTGGCGAGACCGTGCAGCAGACCCCGGCTGCGGAACCAGTAGACGTACGCGAAGGCGCCGTAGAAGAAGAGGCCCTCGATGCACGCGGCGAAGCAGATCAGGTTGAGCAGGAAGCGGCGGCGGTCGGCCTGGGACTCCAGCCGGTCCAGCTTCTCCACCTCGTTGATCCACCGGAAGCAGAACTCCGCCTTCTCGCGGATCGAGGGGATGCTCTCGACTGCGTCGAAGGCCGCCGCCCGGTCCTCCGGATCGGGGAGGTAGGTGTCCAGCAGCGTCAGGTAGAACTGGACGTGGACGGCCTCCTCGAAGAGCTGCCTGCTCAAGTACAGGCGCGCCTCGGGGGAGTTGATGTGCTTGTACAGCGTCAGCACCAGGTTGTTCGCGACGATCGAGTCACCGGTCGCGAAGAAGGCCACCAGGCGGCCGATGAGGTGCTGCTCGGCGGGGCTGAGCTTCGCCAGGTCGGAGACGTCCGAGTGGAGATCGACCTCCTCGACGGTCCAGGTGTTCTTGATGGCGTCCCGGTAGCGCTCGTAGAAGTCCGGGTAGCGCATGGGGCGCAGGGTCAGCTCGAAGCCGGGGTCGAGCAGGTTCTGGGTGCTGGGCATTACTGGCAGGCCTCGCAGGACTCGGGGTTTTCCAGGGAGCAGGCGACCGCGGCTTCGGGGGCCGGCTGCTGGACGGGGACCGTCGCCTGTGCGGCGCGGGCGATCCGGGTCGCCGGGCGCGAGCGCAGGTAGTACGTCGTCTTCAGCCCGGACTTCCAGGCGTACGCGTACATCGAGGAGAGCTTGCCGATGGTCGGCGTCTCCAGGAAGAGGTTCAGGGACTGCGACTGGTCGAGGAACGGGGTCCGCGCCGCGGCCATGTCGATCAGAGCGCGCTGCGGGATCTCCCACGCCGTCCGGTACAACGCCCGTACATCCTCGGGGATCCACGCGAAGTCCTGCACCGAGCCGTTCGCGTCGCGCAGCGCCTCACGGGTGCGGGCGTCCCACACGCCGAGCTCCTTGAGCTCCTTCACCAGATACGAGTTGACCTGGAGGAACTCACCGGACAGCGTCTCGCGCTTGAACAGGTTGGAGACCTGCGGCTCGATGCACTCGTACACCCCGGCGATCGAGGCGATGGTGGCGGTGGGCGCGATGGCGAGCAGGAGGCTGTTGCGCAGACCCGTGGTGGCCATGCGCTCGCGCAGTGCCGCCCAGCGCTCGGGCCAGGTGAGGTCCGTCGCGTAGTGGTCGGGGTGCAGAACCCCCTGTGCCGTACGGGTCTTCTCCCAGGCCGGCAGCGGGCCGCTGCGCTCGGCGAGGTCGGCGGAGGCCTCGTACGCGGCGAGCATGACCCGCTCGGCGATCCGGGTGGAGAGCCGCTTGGCCTCGGGGGAGTCGAAGGGCAGGCGCAGCTTGAAGAAGACGTCCTGCAGGCCCATCGCGCCGAGGCCGACGGGACGCCACTTGGCGTTGGAACGGCCCGCCTGCTCGGTCGGGTAAAAGTTGATGTCGACGACCCGGTCGAGGAAGGTCACGGCGGTGCGGACGGTGGCGTCGAGCCGCTCCCAGTCCATGTCGCCGGTCGTCGTGTCGGCGAACGCGCCGAGGTTCACCGACCCCAGGTTGCAGACCGCCGTCTCCCCGTCGTCCGTGACCTCCAGGATCTCCGTGCAGAGATTGGAGGAGTGGACGGTGTGGCCCGGCAGCGCCGTCTGGTTGGCCGTGCGGTTGGCGGCGTCCTTGAAGGTCATCCAGCCGTTGCCGGTCTGCGCCAGGGTGCGCATCATCCGGCCGTAGAGGTCACGCGCGGGGATCGTCTTCTTCGCGAGCCCCGCGGCCTCGGCCTTGCGGTACTCCGCGTCGAACTCCTCACCCCACAGGTCGACCAGCTCGGGCACGTCGGCCGGCGAGAAGAGCGACCACTCGGCGTCCGCGTTCACCCGGCGCATGAACTCGTCCGGCACCCAGTGCGCGAGGTTCAGGTTGTGCGTACGACGGGCGTCCTCACCGGTGTTGTCCCTGAGCTCCAGGAACTCCTCGATGTCGGAGTGCCAGGTCTCCAGGTAGACCGCGGCCGCGCCCTTGCGCCGGCCGCCCTGGTTCACGGCGGCCACCGAGGCGTCGAGGGTCTTCAGGAACGGGACGATGCCGTTGGAGTGCCCGTTGGTACCGCGGATCAGCGAACCGCGGGAGCGGATGCGGGAGTAGGCGATGCCGATGCCGCCGGCGTGCTTGGAGAGCCGGGCGACCTGGTGGTAGCGGTCGTAGATGGAGTCCAGCTCGTCCTTGGGGGAGTCCAGGAGGTAGCAGGACGACATCTGGGGGTGCCGGGTGCCGGAGTTGAAGAGGGTGGGGGAGGAGGGAAGGTAGTCGAGACGGCTCATGAGCCGGTAGAGCGCGGCGACTTCGTCCAGGGCGCGCAGGGTGTCGTCCTCGGCGAGCCCGGACGCCACCCGGAGCATGAAGTGCTGGGGGGTCTCGATGACCTTGCGGGTGATCGGGTGCCGCAGGAGGTAGCGGCTGTACAGGGTGCGCAGGCCGAAGTAGCCGAAGCGGTCGTCGGCCCCGGTGTCGACCAGCGCGTCGAGCCGCTCGGCGTGGATGCGCACGAACTCGGCGGTCCGGTCCGCGATGAGACCCTCGCGGTGGCCGACGGCGACCGAGCCGGTGAACGAGGTGACGCCCTGCGAGGCGGCCTCGGCGGCGATGGAGACGGTCAGCAGCCGGGCCGCCAGCCTGCTGTACGCGGGGTCCTCGGAGATGAGGCCGGCCGCCGCCTCGGTGGCCAGCTCGCGCAACTCCACGGCCATTTCGGGGGAAGCCGCACGCGAGGAACGGCCCCGCAGCGCGGCGGCGGCGACCCGGCCGGGGTCGGCGTCGGGGAGGTCGGCGGTCAGCGTGGTCAGGGTCCGCAGCAGGGCGGCACCGGGGCCGTCGTGGTCCTGCTGTGCGGTCCGCTCGGTCACTGAGGCCGGATCGGCCGGCGCGATGGTCACGTGGGGCACTCCCTCGCTGGGCACGGGGGCCTTGCGGAGGGCAGGGGGCAGCACACGAGCGCGCACGGCGTCGCGTCCACCGGCCCATTCCACGAGGCCCGGACGTCATGACACCCGGGCCGGTGTGGCGCGGGCGGCTGTCGGCAGGTCCTCGGACTGACACTCATGTGCGCTTATGCGCGCATGAGTACACCGTTGCGGGACAGTTCCGGATTCGCACCGGATTCCCCTGCGGCGACAGCGAGCATGAGCATACATCTTGTGCCGGGTGAGGAAAGCAGGCCCATATGTTGTGTCGCGGTGACTTCAGAGCGTCAACTCATAGGCGAGAAGCGTGAACTCGTCGCCGGGGATCGGCTTCCAGTCGCGCTCGGGGGCGCGGGTGAAACCGAGACGTTCGTAGATGCGGTGGGCGGTGTGCATCGTGGGCTGGGTGCACAGGACGATGCCGGTGGTGGCCGCGGTCCCGGCGCGCTCGATGCAGGCCTGGACGAGGGCTTGTCCCACGCCTCTGCCGCGGGCCGCGTGAGCCACCGCGAGCATGCGGATCTCCGCCTCGCCGGGGCGGGCGAGGTCGGCCAGGGGGCCGCCGGAGGGGACGAAGGTGACGGTGCCGAGGACGGTGTCGTCCGCCACGGCCGTCAACACGTCCGCGGCGGCGGCCCGCTTGGCCACGTCCCTGAGCTCTTCGAGGTACCAGTCGCTCTCGCCGAACAGCAGGAGGCCGTCCTGGAGATAGGCCTGGGCGGTGATCTCGCCGAGGGTCTCGTACTCGGCGGGTTCCGCGGCCCGGATCACGATGTCCATGCCGGTGAGTGTGCCCGATGGGTACGACAACGGGCCGCCGGACGACTTCTCCGACGGCCCGCCCGACTCCGTGACTAGTGGACCGAACTCGCTGTCGCCGGCGGGAGTTCCGTCTGGACCCCCGGGTCGCCCGCGTCCGCCGTGTAGTCCTCCGGGCTGGTCTCGTCCACGCCGTCGGGAGCCTTCAGCGCCTTCAGCACGAAGGTCAGGACCACCGTGACGACCAGGTTGAGCACGAACGCGGTCAGGCCGATGTAACCGATCTCGCCGATGCCCGGGATCTCCTTGGCCGAGCCGCCGAAGTGCTTCTGGGTCGGGGAGGCGACGCCGTACGCAGCGACCGTGCCGTAGACCATGCCGACCGCCCAGCCGGCGAGCAGGGCCCAGCGGTGGAACCAGCGGGTGAACAGGCCGCCGACCAGGGCCGGGAAGGTCTGCAGGATCCAGATGCCGCCCAGCAGCTGGAAGTTGATGGCCACCGTCTTGTCCATGGTGAGGACGAAGACCAGCGCGCCGACCTTCACCAGGAGCGAGACCAGCTTGGAGACCTTGGTCTCCTGAGCGGGCGTGGCGTCCGGCTTGATGAAGTCCTTGTAGATGTTGCGGGTGAACAGGTTCGCGGCCGCGATGGACATGATGGCCGCCGGGACCAGCGCGCCGATGCCGATCGCCGCGAAGGCCACGCCCGCGAACCAGTCCGGGAACATGTCCTCGAACAGCTGCGGGATCGCCAGCTGCGGGTTGGTGACCTTGACCCCGGCCGCGATCGCCATGAAGCCGAGCAGCGCGAGCAGGCCCAGCATCAGGGAGTACAGCGGCAGGATCGTGGTGTTGCGGCGGATCACCTCACGGCTGCGCGAGGAGAGCGTCGCGGTGATCGAGTGCGGGTACATGAACAGCGCGAGCGCGGAGCCCAACGCCAGCGTGGCGTACGTCCATTGGCCCGCCTCCAGCGGGACGAGGCCGCCCGCCTTGGCCGCCGTGTACTTCTCGCTCGCCGCGCCGAAGACGTCGTCGAAGCCGCCCAGCTTGATCGGGATGTAGATGATCGCCACCGCGATGACGATGTAGATCAGCGTGTCCTTCACGAACGCGATCATCGCGGGGGCCCGGAGGCCGGAGGAGTACGTGTAGGCCGCGAGGACACCGAAGGCGATCAGCAGCGGCAGGTCCTTGACGAACCAGTTCGTGTTCTCGCCGCCGCCGATGCCCATGACGTCCAGGACCGCCTGGATGCCGACCAGTTGGAGCGCGATGTACGGCATGGTCGCGAGGATGCCGGTGACCGCCACCGCCAGCGACAACCCCTTCGAGCCGAAGCGGCCGCGCACGAAGTCCGAGGTCGTGACGTATCCGTGCTTGTGGGAGACCGACCACAGCCGCGGCAGGAACGTGAAGATCAGCGGGTACACCAGGATGGTGTACGGCACCGCGAAGAAGCCGGCCGCGCCCGCCGCGTAGATCGCCGCGGGGACCGCGACGAAGGTGTACGCCGTGTAGAGGTCGCCACCGAGCAGGAACCAGGTTATCCAGGTGCCGAACGAGCGGCCGCCCAGGCCCCATTCGTCGAGGCTGTGCTCGTTCTCGGCCTTGCGCCAGCGCGAGGCCAGGAAACCCATGACCGTGACGGCCAGGAAGAAGAGGATGAAGACGGTGAGAGCAACACCGTTGACGCCGTCGTTCACTTGGTACCTCCACGACGGGCACGCTGGTCACGCTGCCACAGCTGGTACGCGATCATCGTCAGCGCGGTGGAGATCAGCACCCACAGCATCTGGTACCAGTAGAAGAACGGGATGCCGATGAATGTGGGGTCGACCTTGGCGTACGAGCCGACCCACAGCATCGCCACGAACGGGGCCAACAGGCAGAGGGCGATGACCACCCGTACCGGCGTCACCACCGGTGGTCCGACTTCAGGTGCATCCGACATGTCGCGACTCCTGCCCCTCACTGATCAGCGCTGATCACCTGCAATGCGCAGGCAATCTAGGCGCTGGTGTCATGGGAGCGGAAGACCTCGTCCGCATATCGGTATGTCGATTCTGTGAAGCACGCCTGCTGGGCACTCCCAGGGAACTCCTAGGGCGCTAGTCGACCGGCCGCTTGAGGCGGGCCACGAACTTGTAGCGGTCCCCGCGGTACACCGACCGCACCCACTCCACCGGTTCGCCCGTCCTGTCGATCGAGTGGCGGGACAGCATCAGCATCGGCAGGCCCACGTCGGTGCCGAGCAGGCCGGCCTCGCGCGGGGTGGCCAGGGAGGTCTCGATGGTCTCCTCGGCCTCGGCGAGGTGGACGTCGTAGACCTCGGCGAGCGCTGTGTAGAGCGAGGTGTACTTGACCAGCGACCTGCGCAGGGCCGGGAAGCGCTTGGCGGAGAGGTGGGTCGTCTCGATGGCCATCGGCTCGGCGTTGGCCATGCGCAGGCGCTCGATGCGCAGCACCCGGCCGCCGGCGGTGATGTCGAGGAGCTCGGCGAGCCGGTCGTCGGCGGTGATGTAGCCGATGTCCAGGAGCTGCGAGGTGGGTTCGAGACCCTGGGCGCGCATGTCCTCGGTGTAGGAGGTGAGTTGCAGCGCCTGGGAGACTTTGGGCTTGGCGACGAAGGTGCCCTTGCCCTGGATCCGCTCCAGGCGCCCCTCGACCACGAGTTCCTGCAGCGCCTGGCGCACGGTCGTGCGTGAGGTGTCGAACTCGGCGGCGAGCGTGCGCTCGGGCGGTACCGGCGTACCGGGCGACTGCGTCTCCGTCATGTCGAGCAGGTGCTTCTTCAGGCGGTAGTACTTGGGCACGCGCGCGGTACGGACGCCTGCCCCGCCCTCGGTCTCCGCACTGCTGACGTCGCTGCTCATGGTCTGCCTTCCCGGCTCCGGATGCGGGTCACATCGTGATCCCTTCTGTATACCGTCGCCGCCTCTTTTGGTCTAGTCCACAGAGGTGAGTGGTATAGCGGACGAGAGTACTCCGCCGTCGCTGTTTTCGCTGGCTTCTTTAGTAATGGTTCCTGCATATGTAGCTCGCATAACGGCTGGTCAGGGCCTTTTCGGCACCTCTTGACAGGCCTTCTGGTCTGGTCCAAGCTCCCCCTACTGGTCTACACCATTGGTCCAGGTCCCGGCTCGTGAGCGGGAGGTGTGGGCATCCCTGAGGAGGGTGGCGTGAAGCGCAAGCTGGCAGCCGCGATCGGCATCGCGGGCATGATGGTCTCCGTCGCGGCATGTGGGGGCAGCGACAGCGGAAGTTCGGACAACAGCGGCGCGGACGCCAAGGAGCTGACCGTCTGGCTCACCGTCGACGCCCAGAACAACTGGCCCGGACTGGTGAAGGCCGCGGACGCCGCGGTCCAGAAGAAGCACCCCGGCATCAAGATCAACCACGAGTACTACGGCTGGCCGGACAAGAACACCAAGCTCGACGCGGTCCTCGCCACCGACAAGGCCCCCGACGTCGTCGAGATGGGCAACACCGAGATGCTCGGCTACATGGTCAAGGGCGCCTTCGCACCTCTGGACACGTCGAAGTTCACCAACTCGTCGGCCTGGCTCGACGGCCTCAAGGCCTCGGTGACCTACGACGGCAAGACCTACGGCGTCCCGTACTACGCGGGCGGCCGGGTCGGCAACTGGCGCAAGGACGTCTTCGCCTCGGTCGGCGTCAAGTCCACCCCGAAGACCTACGCGGAACTCACCGCCGCCCTGGACAAGGTCCAGAAGAAGGAGGGCGACAAGTTCTCCGCCTGGTACCAGCCCACCCGTGACTGGTACGCGGCCATGTCCTTCGTCTACGACGCCGGCGGCTCCATCGCGGTCGAGTCGGGCGGCCAGTGGAAGGCCAACCTCTCCTCGCCCGAATCGGTCAAGGGCCTCACCGAGTTCAAGAACGTCGTCGACAAGTACATGCACGGCGACAAGACCAAGGACGAGTCCGACCGCTACATCGTCTACGGCCAGGGCAAGTCCGGCATGATCTTCGGCGCGGCCTGGGAGGGGGCGACCTCGGCCGACCCGAAGAACGACAAGACCGGCAAGCTCAAGGACAACCTCGAGAACTTCGTGATGCCGGGTCCGTCCGGCAAGAACCTGCCCGTCTTCCTCGGCGGGTCCGACCTCGCCGTCCCGGTGAAGTCGGAGGCGCAGGCCGTCGCCGCCGAGTGGATCAACGCCTTCACCGGTCCCTCCGGCCAGAAGGGCCTGATCGCCAAGGGCAACCTGCCCAACAACAAGACCGACCTCGCCACCCTGAAGAAGGACCCGGCGACCGCGGTCCCGGCCACCGCGGCCGAGTCCAACTGGTTCGTGCCGATGGCGCCCGGCTGGGGCCAGGTGGAGAAGGCGCAGGTCCTGCAGACCATGCTCCAGAACATCGGAACCGGCAAGAAGTCGGTCGAGGCCGCCGCGAAGGACGCGGACACCGCGATCGACAAGGTCATCAACACCAAGTGACCGGCAGCAGGGCCCCGTTGACACCGGCGGGGCCCTGCCTCCCGTACGACCGTGCGGACTTCGCTTTCGTACGACCGGACCGTGCGGGCAACGCTCTCGTACGACCAGAGGGACCGCTGAGGAGCGCGCCATGAGTGCCGCAGACACGACCACCCCCACCGAGGTGCCGCCGCCGATGTCGGTACCCCCGCCGTCCAGGCCGGCCCCACCGGGCAGAAAGCGGACCTTCAGCGCGACGCCCTGGCTGCTGCTCGCCCCCTGCCTGCTGATCCTGGTGCTGGTCCTCGGTTATCCGATGGTCCGTCTGGTCGGTCTGTCCTTCCAGAAGTTCGGGCAGTCCCAGCTGTGGGGCTTCCAGCCGGCCGAGTGGGTCGGCTTCGACAACTTCACGGGCGTGCTGGGCGACAGCGAGTTCTGGGCGGTCGTCGTGCGGACCATCGTCTTCGCGGCCGGCTGCGTCATCTTCACCATGGTCATCGGCATGCTGATCGCGCTGCTGCTCCAGCGGGTCTCCGGCTGGGTGAAGACCCTGATCAACATCGCCCTGGTGGCCAGCTGGGGCATGCCGATCATCGTCGCCACCACCGTCTTCAAGTGGCTGTTCGACGCGGACTACGGCATCCTCAACGCGCTGCTCAGCAAGCTGCCCGGCGTCGAGATGATCGGCCACAACTGGTTCGCGAGCGGCCCCCAGGGCCTGGCCGTGATCATGCTGCTCGTGGTGTGGGGCGCGGTGCCCTTCGTGGTCATCACGCTCAGCGCCGGACTCACCCAGGTCCCGGCAGAACTGGAGGAGGCGGCCCGGCTGGACGGCGCGAACGCCTGGGGCGTGTTCCGGTACGTCACCGTGCCCGTCCTCAAGCCGATCATCGTGATGCTGACGACCCTGTCCTTGATCTGGGACATGGGCGTCTTCCCCCAGGTGTTCGTGATGCGCAACGGCCACCCGGAGGAGGAGTTCCAGATCCTGACCACCTACTCCTACGACCGTGCCTTCGTGGTCAACGACTACGCGCAGGGCTCGGCGATCGCCCTCATCACCGTGCTGCTGCTGCTCGGGGTCGTCGCCGTCTACATGCGTCAGATGCTGAAGATCGGAGAGGTCGAATGAGTGCGCTCGCCACGGCCGGCGGCCGTCGCCGCGGCAAGTCCAGGCTCGGCTGGAACCTCGTCGGCCTCCTCGCCTTCGTGACGGCCGGCTTCCCGGTCTACTGGATGCTCAACACGGCGTTCAAACCGGCGAAGGACGCGATCGACCCGGACCCGAGCCTGCTGCCGACCGGCATCACCTTCTCCAACTTCAGCCGCGCGCTGGAGATCGCCGACTTCTGGGGCCCGGTCGGCCGCAGCCTGATCGTCTCCCTGTCGGTCGTGGTGATCGGCATCGTCGTCGGCACGCTGGCCGCGCTCGCCATCTCCCGGTTCGCCTTCCGCGGCCGGAAGGTCGTGATCGTGGGCATCCTGGCGGTGCAGATGGTCCCGCTGGTCGCGATGATCATCCCGGTCTTCCTGCTCCTGAACGACCTCGACCAGTACGACAAGCTGTCGGGCCTGATCATCACGTATCTGACCTTCATCCTCCCCTTCACGGTGTGGACCCTGCGCGGCTTCATCGTCAACATCCCGAAGGAGCTGGAGGAGGCGGCGATGGTCGACGGCTGTTCCCCCACCGGCGCCTTCCTGCGCGTGGTCTTCCCGCTGCTGGCCCCCGGCATGGTCGCCACCTCGGTCTACGCCTTCATCCAGGCCTGGAACGAATACCTCTACGCCCTCATGCTGCTCAGCCAGAAGAACCAGACCGCGACCGTCTGGCTCGGCAACTTCAGCACCAAGAACGGCACCGAATACGCCCCGATGATGGCCGGTGCGACCATGATGGCCGTGCCGATCGTGGTCCTCTTCCTCCTCATTCAGCGCAAGATGGCCGCGGGTCTCACCGCGGGCGCCGTGAAGGGATAACGCCCCCCGATGACGACATTCGCCAGCGGCACAGACACCTTGACGCGGGACGCCCTCACCGTCCTCCAGCCCGGCTTCACCGGCACCACCGCCCCCGACTGGCTGCTGCGCCGCCTCGGCGAGGGCCTCGCCTCGGTCGGCCTGTTCGGTCGCAACATCGCCACGCCGGAACAACTGGCCTCCCTGACGGCCCAGTTGCGCGCCGAACGCGACGACGTCCTGGTCGCCATCGACGAGGAGGGTGGTGACGTGACCCGCCTGGAGGTGCGCACCGGCTCCTCCTTCCCCGGCAACCACGCCCTGGGCGCGGTGGACGACGTGGACCTGACGCGCGCGGTGGCCGCGGAGCTCGGCCGGCGCCTCGCGGCCTGCGGGGTCAACCTCAACTGGGCCCCGTCGGCCGACGTGAACTCCAACCCCTCCAATCCGGTCATCGGCGTCCGCTCCTTCGGCGCCGCCTCCGACCTGGCCGCCCGGCACACGGCGGCCTATGTCACGGGGCTGCAGTCGGCGGGCGTCGCCGCCTGCACGAAGCACTTCCCGGGCCACGGTGACACCGCGATCGACTCCCACCACGCCCTGCCGCGCATCGACGTGGACGAGGCCGTACTCCTGGAGCGGGAACTGCGGCCCTTCCGCGCCGCGATCGCCGCCGGCACCCGCGCGGTGATGACCGCTCACATCCTGGTCCCCGCCCTGGACCCGGACCGCCCGGCGACGCTGTCCCCCAAGGTGCTGACCGACCTGCTGCGCGGTGAACTCGGCTACACCGGCCTCATCGTCACCGACGGCATGGAGATGCAGGCCATCGCCGGCACCTACGGCATCGAGCGCGGCAGCGTCCTGGCCGTCGCCGCCGGCGCCGACGCGATCTGCGTGGGCGGCGGCCTCGCCGACGACGAGACGGTACGCCGCCTGCGCGACGCCCTGGTCTCGGCCGTGCGCTCGGGCGAACTCCCCGAGCAGCGGCTTGCGGAAGCGGCGGAACGCGTGCGCACCCTGGCCCACTGGACGGCGGCGGGCGCGGCCGAGTCACAGCTGGCGGCCGACGAGGAGGTGGGACTGCGCGCGGCCCGCAGGGCGCTGCGCATCACCGGCGCGGACGGCTTCACCCCCCTCACCACGGCGCCCTACGTCGCCGCCTTCACCCCGGTGGCCAACGTGGCCGTCGGCGACGAGACGCCCTGGGGCGCCGCCGCCGAACTCGCCCGGCTGCTCCCGGGCACGGAGACGGGCAGCTTCGCCGGCGCGGACGCGGGTCTCGCCACCCTCGCCGCCGCCGGCTCCCGCCGCATCGTGGCCGTGGTCCGCGACGAACACCGCCACCCGTGGATGGGGGCGGCCCTGGACACCGTCCTCAGAACCCGTCCCGACACGATCGTGATCGAAATGGGCCTGCCCCAGGCCCCTGCCCGAGGAGCCCTGCACATCGCGACCCACGGCGCGGCAAGGGTGTGCGGCAGGGCGGCGGCGGAGGTCATCGCGGGGGAGTAGGAGGTACGACAGACAGGTGCCGGTTCCTGTGAGGGAACCGGCACCTTGGCGTGCAGCGCCTTAAATTCCCTGCCAGTCAGGCTTGTTCACAAACGTGTGCCGGAAGTAGTCCGCCAGCTTCAACTTGGAGGCGGCCCCCTCGTCGACCACGACCGTCGCATGCGGGTGCAGCTGCAGCGCCGAGGCAGGACAGATCGCGGCCACCGGTCCCTCCACCGTCGCCGCCACCGCATCCGCCTTGCCCTCACCCGTGGCGAGCAGCACCAGATGCCGGGCCTCGAGGATCGTCCCGATCCCCTGGGTGATCACATGGTGCGGCACTTGCGAGATGTCCCCCTCGAAGAACCGCGCGTTGTCCACCCGCGTCTGCTCGGTCAAGGTCTTGATCCGGGTCCGCGAGGCCAGCGAGGAACACGGCTCGTTGAACCCGATGTGCCCGTCCGTCCCGATCCCGAGCAGCTGCAGATCCACGCCCCCGGCATCGGCCAGCGCCGCGTCGTACGCCGCACACGCAGCGGTGATGTCCTGAGCCGTCCCGTCCGGCCCCATGAAGGAGGCCATCGGTATGCCCAGCGGCTCCAGCACCTCGCGCCGCAGCACCGAGCGGTACGACTCCGGATGCTCGGCCCGCAGCCCCACGTACTCGTCGAGCTGGGCTATCCGCGCCCGCGAGGCGTCCACGGCACCGGACCGCACCTTCGCCGCCAGGGCCTCGTAGACGGGCAGCGGGGTGGAGCCGGTCGCCACACCGAGCAGGGCGTCGGGCTTGCGCCGAAGCAGCTGGGCCATGGCCTCGGCGATGAGCTCGCCACCCGCCTTGGCATCCGGAACGATGACAACTTCCACGCTGGGCCTGCCGATCTGAGGAAACGGTCTGATCTGTCGAAACGGTCTGAACGGAGAGGGCTCGACCGGACCCCGGTACGCCCCATGTGGTGTAGACCAATCTAACAGAATCGACTTCCCCGGCCCAGGTCCCGGGAGGCCGCCACCGCGCCACGTCAAGGACAGGCGGCGTTCCGTGCGGGGAGCGGAACGGGGAGTGGGAACAGGGCCATGACCACCGTCACGACACCCGCCCTCGCCTACTCCGGCGCCGACCTGCAGCACAGCACCCGCCATGGTCGACAACGTCTCGCCCGTCATCGCGGTCGTCACTGACGGCAAGGGTGAGGCGCCGCGGACGGGGCCCCCCGGTCCGTCCTGGACCCCCTGCGCGGGCGGGGTTCGCACCTGGTCGTGTCCTCCCCTGGAGTCAGGTCGTCCATCCACACCCGGCCAGCCCGTCCTGGAGATCAAACCCCACAGAACTCCCGGCCACGAGGCGACCGTCGCCCGCGGTCAGGACCCGGACGCGCCGCACGCCCCGGCGAGGGTGACGGAGACGCAGCCGCACCCTGGCGAAGGGGACCGACCCGCACTGAGCCCCGCCCGGCGGCTCACGGCATCGAACCCCCCGTCGCGTCCACCCAGCTCCCGGTCACCCACCGCCCGTCGTCCGAGGCCAGGAAGGCCACCACGTCCGCGACATCGGCCGGGGTCCCCACCCGCCCGAGCGCCGAATAGGCCTCCGCCTGCGCCCAGCCGCCCTCGGTGCCATGAAGGAACTCGGCGGTGTTGTCCGTGTCGACCAGGCCCGGTGCCACCGAGTTGACCCGGATGCCCCGGGCGCCCAGCACCTTGGACAGATCCCGGGAGAACACGTCCAGTGCGCCCTTCGTCATGGCGTAGGCCATGTTGTGCGGCATGGCCGCGGTGCGGGCGAGTCCCGATGAGATGTTGATGACCCGGCCGCCGTCGCGCAGCCGTATCGCGCCCTGCTTGACCAGGAAGAACGGTGCCTTCACATTCACTGTGAAGAGACGGTCGTACTCCTCCTCGTCGATCTCCTCGATGGGGCGCGAGCTGCCGATGCCCGCGTTGTTCACCAGGATGTCCAGCCCGTCCGCGTGCCGGTCGAACTCCTCCCAGAGGGCCTCGACGGCTCCCGGTGTCTCCAGCTCGGCCCCGATCGTGAAGGCGGAGCCGCCGGCCGCCTCGATCGCGGCGACCGTCTCCTTCGCCGCCGCCTCGCTCCTGCCGTAGTGCACCGCGACCCGCGCGCCGTCCCGGCCCAGCCGCTCTGCGATCCCTCGCCCGATGCCCCTGCTCGCACCCGTGACCAGAGCTGTCCTGCCCGCAAGCACGCCCATGTCGGCGCCCCCTCACATTGTCTAATGGTCGCTACAGAAAAACCGTACAACAGGCGCCGGAAGTTTCTCTAGTACCCGCTATACAATTCACTCCATGGTGAGCAGCGAGGACACCGAAGTGCAGGTCGGGCCCGCCCCCAAGGCGTCCAGGACATCCAGGCCGCGTGGCCGTCCCCGCTCCTTCGACCGCGAGACCGCGCTGGAGAAGGCGATCCTGGCCTTCTGGGACCACGGGTACGAAGCGACCTCCGTCTCCGACCTCACCCGCGTCATGGACATCGGGGCTCCCAGCCTCTACGCGGCCTTCGGTGACAAGCGGTCCCTGTTCGACGAGGTCGTCCGGGAGTACGGAGAGCGCTACGGCTCCTTCGGCGACCGGGCCCTCGCCGAGGAACCCACCGCCCGGGCCGCGGTGGAGCGGACGCTGCGCGAGGCCGCGGCCGAGTACACGGCCCCTGGCCGCCCGCACGGCTGCCTGGTGATCCATGCCGCCACCAACTGCTCCACCCCCGAGGTCGAGGAATCGCTGCGGGCGCGGCGCAACGCCAACATCGCCGCTTTTGAGAGCCGTATAAGAGCGGGAATCGCCGCAGGTGAGCTCCCGGCCGGAACCGACGCCGCCGCGCTCGCCCGGCATGCCGGCGCGGTCATCCAGGGCATGTCCCAACAGGCGCGCGACGGCGCGAGCCGGGAGGAATTGGAGGCCGTCGCGGAAATTGCCATGGCCATCTGGCCCCGCACATGAACCCACACGCGTTAGGCTGCGTGGAGGGTGTTAGGACGTCCGACTAGGTGAGTCCGGTGGGGGAAAGCTCCAACAACAAACAGGCTTCAACGCATGGACACACCTAGTGGTCTAGTCCACAATTGAACCGTGGCTTCCGTCTTCCCCGCACAGGAAGGCGGACCGAGGAACCGGAGCTCTCTGCCCTGACTGCCCCGGCTCCTCATCCTTCGGCCGACCGGGACCGCACACCCCACGGCCGATATTGCTCCGGGCTGCGGTGCCGGGAAGGTTGAGGGTCCTTCCCAGGCGCCGCGGCCCGCGGGTGTTTTTCAGGACGGGTGTCAACCGGACGGGCTTTTTTAGGTCACTCACATACCCCCAGGTACGCTCGCACCCGTGCCCTCCATGAACGAACTGGTCCGCCAGCACACCGCACTCGACGACTCCGACCTCGAGTGGCTGCATCTGCTGGTCTCGGAGTGGCAGCTGCTCTCCGACCTCTCCTTCGCCGACCTCGTGCTGTGGGTGCCCACGCGCGACGGCACCCGCTATGTCTCCGTCGCCCAGATGCGGCCCAACACCGGCCCCACCTCCTACCAGGACGACATGGTCGGCCACCTCGTCCCGCGCGGCCGCCGCCCCCTGCTGGACGCGGCGCACGACGAGGGCCGGATCGTGCGCGAGGGTGACCCGGAGTGGCGCGAGGAGGTCCCGGTCCGCGTCGAGTCGATTCCGGTACGACGGGAGGGGCGCGTCCTCGGTGTCATCGCGCGCAACACCAACCTGCTGACCGTCCGCACCCCGAGCCGGCTCGAACTGACCTATCTGCAGAGCGCGTCCGACCTGGCCCAGATGATCGCGGCCGGCTCGTTCCCGTTCCCCAATCAGCAGATGGACATGGACGCGGCCCCGCGCGTCGGCGACGGCCTGATCCGCCTCGACGCGGACGGCATCGTCCAGTACGCCTCCCCGAACGCCCTGTCCGCCTACCACCGCATGGGCCTCGCCTCCGACCTCGTGGGCCAGCACCTCGGCCGGACCACCGCCGAACTCGCCCCGACCCGCGGCCCGGTGGACGAGGCGCTCGCCAAGGTCGCCAGCGGCTGGGCGCCCCGTGAGTTCGAGATCGAGGCACACGACGGGGTCATCCAGTTCCGGGCGATCCCGCTCAAACCCAAGGGCATCCGCATCGGTTCACTGGTCCTGCTACGGGACGTGACCGAACTGCGCCGCCGCGAGCGCGAGTTGATCACCAAGGACGCGACCATCCGGGAGATCCACCACCGGGTGAAGAACAACCTCCAGACAGTGGCGGCCCTGCTGCGCCTGCAGGCCCGGCGCATCGAGTCCGACCGCGGCCGGGAGGCCCTCGAAGAGGCGGTACGGCGGGTCGGCTCGATCGCGATCGTGCACGAGACGCTGTCTCAGAACCTTGACGAGCGCGTGGAGTTCGACGAGATCGCCGACCGGGTGCTCGCCATGGTCGCCGAGATCTCCCCGGGCAAGGTCACCGGCCGACGCAGCGGACGCTTCGGCATCCTGGACGCCGAGGTCGCCACTCCGCTGTCCATGGTTCTCACGGAAATCCTCCAGAACGCCCTGGAGCACGGCTTCCGCGAGGGCGAGACCGGCACGGTCGAGGTCTCGGCCGTCCGCGGCGGCACCACCAAGGAGGCCCGCCTCCTCGTCACCGTCCAGGACGACGGCGTCGGTCTGCCCGAGGGCTTCGACCCGCACACCGGGGGCAACCTGGGCCTGCAGATCGTACGGACGCTGGTGGAGGGCGAGTTGGGCGGTACGTTCGACATGGTCCGGGCACCGGAAGGTGGCACCCGGGTGATCCTGGACGTCCCGGTGCAGGCGCACAAGTAGATCCGCGCACGGGCCGGGGTGCAGGCACAGCAAAAAGCCCCGGACCGTTCAGGGGTCCGGGGCTCACATGCTCGTTGCCAGCGTTTGCTGCGCATCGGGGGTACTGCGCGCTGCGGCTCGGGGGCGGGAGAAGCGTACGCGGTGTACGCGCCGCCAAGCTCAGGCTGTTTTAGGGGCGGGTGTCAGGCAGAAGCCTGACGGGCCCGGTTGCGGGCGGCACGGCGCTTCATGGCGCGACGCTCGTCCTCGCTGAGACCACCCCAGACGCCGGAGTCCTGGCCGGACTCGAGCGCCCACTGCAGACACTGATCCATAACGGGGCAGCGACGGCAGACGGCCTTGGCTTCCTCGATCTGCAGCAGCGCAGGACCGGTGTTGCCGATGGGGAAGAAGAGCTCGGGGTCTTCCTCGCGGCAAACGGCGTTGTGACGCCAGTCCATGGCTGCTACCTCTCCTTGGTATTACGTGCAAGTTGCTTGTGAATGTGAACGCTTTCACGAATCCCTCAACAAGTGAAGGGCCGTCCACCGAGTCTTCCCCGGCGTGGTCCTGTGGATTGAAGAGGGGTTCCGGTGGCCTGTGGACGCCGGTGCTGCGGGCTGTCCCGACCGCCACGTAGAGACTCGCAAACCTCAGCGGCGGATACAACCCCTTCTGGAAAGTTTTTTTTGATTCCTCGGTGTCGACTAGGTCACAGCCGTACTTCCATGGGGTGGACCCTGGCCTAAACGTTCGAGTGAAAGGAGTTTAGCCTCTTCTGCTCACACAATCACACGCAGTGCACGGCGTACGCCTGTGAACGTCACGCTCGTACGCAGCCCGAGGTGGTCGCCGTCCATCTGGAGGGGTAGGGGCACCTTCGAATGCAAGGTGAAGCGGTCCAGGTCGTGCAAGGACACGGCGTGCTTGCCATGGGGGCCGCGCTCGGGGGACGAAGTGAGCAACTGGGTGCCATATCGGGCGATCGCGGTCGTCGTCATACGGCTGAGACCGAGTACGTCGAGGCCTTTATCGAACGAGGCCTTAGGCGACGCGTACATCGGGTGATTGCCCAGGAAGGTCCACGGAGAGGTGTTCGAGACTATGGAAAGGACCAGATCGGTCACCGACTCCGCATCCGGACGTTCCACGGTGATCGTGCCGTGCCGGCGGTGCGCCTCGCCGAAGAACTGGCGCAGTGCCTGGCGGACGTAGAGAGCGTGGGTGGATTTCCTGCCGCGCTCCCGCTGCTGCTCGACCCGGCCGACCACACCGGCGTCGAATCCGAGCCCCGCGTTGAAGGTGAACCAGCGTTCCGGCACGGCTTCGTCCTCGGTGCCGGGCGTCCCCGCGGTCAGCCCCAGGCCGACCGTCCGCTCGCTGCCCTCGCGCAGGGCGTCCAGGAGGGCGCCGGTGGCCTCGACGGCGTCGTTGGGCAGACCGAGGGCGCGGGCGAAGACGTTGGTGGAGCCGCCGGGGACCACGGCGAGGCCGGGGAGGCGCTCGGGGTCGGGGCCGGCGTGCAGGAGGCCGTTGACGACCTCGTTGACGGTGCCGTCGCCGCCGAGGGCCACGACCAGGTCGATGTCCTTGCTCTCCGCCGCCTGGCGGCCCAGGTCGCGCGCATGGCCGCGGTACTCGGTGGTGACCGCTTCCAGTTTCATCTCGCTCGCGAGCGCGTGGATCAGTACATCGCGCGTACGTGCGCTTGTGGTGGTTGCCGCCGGATTGACCACGAGAAGTGCACGCATGGGTTGCAGCGTACCTACTGGGTGGTACCGGGCACAGGTCGAGGTAGGGATCACGTAAGACTTCGGAGCGTGAACCTTGCCACGGGGGCGTGGGGCAACCCCCGCGCGGCGGTGTGCGTTGCCCGCGCCTCACTCATGGGGGCTTACGAGGTGAGGGCTACTCTTCAGGAGTGAGCAGCGAGCAGACCCCCGCCACCCCTTCGTCCTCCGAAACCGCCGGTCCGCGCCCGCGGCGCCTGACGTACGCCGCCGCCCTGGCCGGCCTGGAAGGGCTCGCGCTTGTCGTCGGAGGCGTCTGGATGCTCGTGGAGGGTCTGGTCGGTGACCCGGACGACCGGCAGTCGGCGGTCACCGGGGGCGTCACGCTGATCGTCCTCGCACTTCTGCCGCTCCTCGCCGCGCGCGGGTTGCTCGGCCGGCGCAGCTGGAGCCGGGGCCCGGCCGTCATCACCCAGATCATGGCGCTGCCCGTTGCCTACAACCTGCTCCAGGCCGACAGTGTGGCGATCCCGGCGGGCATCGCCCTCGCGGTCGTCGCGGTGGCCGCGCTGGTCCTGTTGATCAACCCGGCCACGACCCAGGCGCTCGGGATCAGGGGACCGGGCCGGGCGCAGGACGGCAAGCAGTAGCCGTAGGGCCGGCTTCGGCGAGCGGGGCTGTTCCGCCTGAGTGCCGGGTGCGGTGTCGGTGGACCGGACGTTGCGCTGGTCCCAGGTGTGGCGACCGCGGTTGCGGGTAAGCGGCCGTAGGGACAGCAGAACTGCGGTGACGGTCCGGGGCCGGACGAGACGGTGATCGGCCCCGGGCCTGGTTCGCAGGGCCGGGCAGGCCGGTGGCCTACTCCTCCACCAGCAGCTTCTCCCGGAGCTGGGCCAGGGTGCGGGCCAGCAGGCGGGAGACGTGCATCTGGGAGATGCCGACCTCCTGCGCGATCTGCGACTGGGTCATGTTGCCGAAGAAGCGCAGGAGAAGGATGCGCTTCTCGCGCGGGGGGAGATCCTCGAGCAGCGGCTTGAGCGACTCCCGGTACTCGACGCCCTCCAGCGCCTCGTCCTCCGCGCCGAGGGTGTCCGCCACCGCCGGCGACTCGTCGTCCGTGTCGGGGACGTCCAGGGACAGCGTGGAGTACGCGTTGGCGGACTCCAGACCCTCCAGGACCTCCTCCTCCGAGATGGCCAGCTTCTCGGCCAGCTCGTGCACCGTGGGGGAGCGGCCGTGCTGCTGGGAGAGCTCCGCCGTGGCCGTCGTCAGGGCCAGGCGCAGTTCCTGCAGGCGCCGGGGCACCCGGACCGCCCAGCCCTTGTCACGGAAGTGGCGCTTGATCTCGCCGACGACCGTGGGGGTCGCGTAGGTCGAGAACTCCACCCCGCGGTCCGGGTCGAAGCGGTCGACCGACTTGATCAGGCCGATGGTGGCGACCTGGGTCAGGTCGTCGAGCGGCTCGCCGCGGTTGCGGAAGCGGCGCGCGAGGTGCTCGACGAGCGGCAGGTGCATCCGGACCAGCTGGTTGCGCAGCTCCGCGTACTCCGGGCTGCCGTCCTTCAGCGCGCGCAGCTCGATGAACAGGGCTCGCGCCCCGCTGCGGTCCTGTGGGTCGTGCCGCGGGACCGGCGTGTTGTTCGCGCCCGTCGCGCCGTCCTCTGCGTTTCGCTCGTGCTCGCTCATCGTCCCGCCCGTCGCCCTTCCACGAGCCCTTGCCTCCGTCGGCACCGGGAGGATCCCGTCCCGCCCTGCCGGAGGCGCACCCTGCACGGCACCTTTCCGCTCTCGCTGCCCGTCGTCCAGGAGGCCGGTCGCCGTCGTGTCGACGACGTCTTCCTCCGGATGCGGCCGGGCCTGCTCGGGGATGCCGTCGATGCCGTCCGCCATGCGGCGGGCACCGCCGGAGCCGTCGTCACCCAGGCTGTCGGCGCCACTCGGGCAGGGAGGACGGTGTCCGTCCTCGGCCGGCAGCTCCCGTGTGCCGCGCTCTTCGTCCCGCACCGGCCCGTCCCCGTTCCTCACGCCGGCCCGGGTCCCGCGCCGCGCTGTTTGTAGAGGCTGATCGAAACGGTCTTGTCCTCGTCCACGGCCGACGAGACCTTGCCAGCGAGGGCCGAGAGGACGGTCCAGGCGAACGTGTCCCGTGACGGTGCGTGACCGTCCGTGGTCGGGGCGGAGACGGTGACCTCCAGCGAGTCGTCGACGAGTCGGAAGACACAGCTGAGCACCGAGCCGGGCACGGCCTGCTGGAGCAGGATCGCGCAGGCCTCGTCCACCGCGATGCGCAGGTCCTCGATCTCGTCGAGGGTGAAGTCCAAACGGGCTGCGAGGCCGGCCGTGGCCGTCCGCAGCACCGACAGGTAGGCACCCGCGGCCGGCAGCCGGACTTCCACGAAGTCCTGGGTCGCGGGCTCGCCTGCGATCTGGGACACCCTCACCTCCAAGGTGGTACAAGCTTTACGGGGGCCGAGGGTCGCCCCCCGGAGTAACGCGACGTGTGGTTCAGCGGTGACGCTACCGCGCTCTCGACTTTCCTGTCCCCGGGACCCCACCCCCTTGCCGTCACTCACAGTAAAACTGTGGACACGCTCCGTGTCTAGGGGTTTGCGGCTCCAATTGGGAAGAACGCGCGCCGGGTTGACGTACCCAGACGTCAGACGGTCGAACCGTCCTGGAACCCGAAGGTCCAGGGTCACACAAGCACGTGGTCCACGAAGCACCAACGCCAGTTCTCACCGGGTTCGTAGGTCCGCATGACCGGGTGGTCGGAGTCCTTGTGGTGCTTCGTCGCGTGTTGTCCCGGCGAGGAGTCGCAGCAGCCGACGTGACCGCAGGACAGGCACAGACGTAGTTGTACCGGGTGGGTACCGTCCCTCAGACACTCCGGGCACGTCTCGCTGAGCGGCTCGGGCTCGGGGTGCGGCAGCGCGTCGGCGTGCGTGCACTGTTTCATGATTGCCAGGTTACGACGGCGGCGAGGGCGGCCGCGCGGAAAAAGAGGGCGGGCGCACGACGATGAGCGAGGGCGGGCGAGGGCCATGGACGTGATGCCACTGCTGTTGCTGGTGGCGGGGAGCGCGGCGATCGCCGCGGCCGCCCGGCGCACCCCGATTCCCGCGCCGCTGCTGCTGGTCGCGGCCGGCCTGCTGATCTCGTACGTTCCCGGGGTCCCCGAGTACACGCTCGACCCGGACGTCGTCCTGCCCATCATCCTGCCGCCGCTGCTGCACTCCGCGGCCACCGACAGTTCCTACCTCGACCTCAGGGCACAGATGCGGCCCGTGGCGCTGCTGTCGGTGGGATACGTGCTCTTCGCGACCTTGTTCGTCGGCTGGGCGGCGTACCAGCTGGTGCCGGGCCTCTCGCTGACCGGGGCGCTCGTGCTGGGCGCGGTGGTGGCGCCGCCGGACGCGGTCGCGGCGACGGCGGTGGCACGCCGCGTGGGGCTGCCCTCCCGGATCACGACCATCCTCCAGGGCGAGTCCCTGGTGAACGACGCCACCGCGATCACCGCCTACCGGGTCGCGCTCGCGGCCGCGATCGGCGAGGGCGCCACCTGGGCCGGCGGTATCGGCGAGTTCCTGCTCGCGGCGGTCGGCGGTGTCGTGGTCGGACTGGTGCTGATGGTGCCGATCCACTGGCTGCGCACGCACCTCAAGGAGCCGCTGCTGCAGAACACGCTCTCCCTGCTGATCCCGTTCGTCGCCTACGCGGCGGCCGAGCAGTTCCACGCGTCCGGGGTGCTCGCGGTGGTCGTGGTGGCCCTCTTCCTCGGACACCGCGCGTGGGAGGTGGACTTCGCGACACGCCTCCAGGAGGACGCCGTCTGGAAAATGGTCGCCTTCGTCCTGGAGTCGTCGGTGTTCGCCCTCATCGGGCTGCAACTGCCCGTCGTGCTCAGGGGCCTCGGGGAGTACGAGGGCGGCCCCGCCGCCTGGTACGCCATTGCCGTCTTCCTCGTGGTCGTGGCGTCGAGGTTCGTGTGGGTCTATCCGGCCACCTTCCTGCCGCGCATCGTGTCCGCGCGGATCCGCGCGCGTGAGGACAACCCCACCTGGAAGGCGCCCTTCGTCATCGCCTGGGCCGGGATGCGGGGCGTGGTCTCGCTGGCGATCGCCTTCTCGATTCCGGAGCACCTGCACGACGGCGAGCCGTTCGAGGGCCGCAACCTGATCCTCTTCCTGACCTTCACGACGGTCATCGGCACCCTCGTCGTCCAGGGCGTCACCCTGCCCCCGCTGATCCGCATGCTCAAGCTCCCCGGCCGCGACCAGCAGGCCGAGACCCTCGCCGAGGCCAACGCCCAGGCGCAGGCCTCGCGGGCCGCCGAGCGCCGCCTGGACGAACTCCTCGCCGACGAGTACAACGCCCTCCCGCCGCCCCTCGCCGACCGCCTGCGCATGGTTCTGGAGCGCCGCCGCAACGCCGTCTGGGAACGCCTCGGCCAGTCCAACCCCCTCACCGGCGAGACCGTCGACGACACCTACCGCCGGCTGTCCCGCGAGATGATCGGCGCCGAGCGCGCGGTGTTCGTCAAACTGCGGGACCACCGCTACATCGACGACGAGATGCTGCGGACACTGCTTCGCAGGCTGGACCTGGAGGAGGCCGCGGCGTACCGGGAGGCCGCCGAGTAGAGCCGGCCGGACCGGCCGAGTGGGCGTCAGGGGAAGGGGCGGCCGGTGACCACGGCTGCCAGCCTCGTCCCGCGCGGGAAGGCACCCTCTTCGGTGAGGGTGACAAGTCCGTAGAGCAACTTGGCGACATAGAGACGTTCCACGGGGACACCGTGACGGTGCTCGAAGTCCTCGGCGAAGGTGTCGAGTTCGGGGGGTGTACGCGCGTAGCCGCCGAAGTGGAAGCGGTCGTCGAGCGTCCAGTCGCCCCGTCGGGCACCGAAGGCACGGCGTTGCAGAGCCTCTATGTCGGCGGGCAGGAAGCCGCCCTTGAGGACCGGGACGCCCAGGCAGCGCTGGTCCGGGGCCAGCCCGGCCGCCAGGCCTGCGAGGGTGCCGCCGGTGCCGCAGGCGATCGCGACGACATCGGCCCGCCCCGACAGCTCCTCACCCAGCGCCTGGCATCCTCGTACGGCGAGGGGGTTGCTGCCGCCCTCCGGGACGACGTACGCGTCCTCGGCGTCCGCCGCGCGCAGCACGCGCGCGAGGATGTCCGGTTCGGTCTTGCGGCGGTACGTCGCCCGGTCGACGAAGTGCAGTCGCATGCCGTCGGCCGCGCACCGGGCCAGGGAGGGGTTCAGAGGACGGTCGGCGAGTTCCTCACCGCGGACCACCCCGACCGTGGGCAGGGCCAGCAGGCGGCCCGCGGCGGCCGTGGCGCGCAGGTGGTTGGAGTACGCGCCGCCGAAGGTGAGGAGCGTACGGCCGGCCGCCGCGGTGAGGTTCGGCGCGAGCTTGCGCCACTTGTTGCCGATCAGCTCGGGGTGGATCAGGTCGTCGCGCTTGAGGAGAAGGCGCACGCCACGCCGGGCGAAGCGGGGGTCCGACAGCTCCTGCAGGGGCGAGGGGAGGCGGGGGCGCAGGGTGTCGAGACCGGTCACGCCCCCATTGTGACCTGCGCGGTCAGTTCAGGCGCTCCCGGATCCGGCCCCGCATCGAGGCCATCGTGAAGCCCCGCGGATCCACCTTGCCCGGCTGCCACTCCAGGTGGCCGATGACCGACCGTTCCGTCCAGCCGTGGTGGCGGCACACCGCCGCGGAGACCCGCTCGATGGCCGTCAGCTGGGCGGCCGGCCAGGGATCCTCGCCGTCGCCGAGGTTCTCGCACTCGAAGCCGTAGAAGTGGCGGTTGCCGTCGGTGTTGGCCTCGTTGTCGGCGGGGAGGGCCGTCTCCGCGATCACCGCGCGCAGGACGTCGTCGTCGCCGAGACCGGCGTGGTTGGCGCGGCCGTAGCCGACGAGATGGACAGTGCCGTTCTTGGTGATGACGCCGTGACACAGGGGCCCCGGCAGGTCGGTGTAACCCTTGCGGCACAGCTCCACCGTCGCTGCGCTGCCCTTGGTCACCGTGTGGTGGATCATCACGCCGTGCACCGGTCCCCAGGCGCCGACGTGGTTGCGGTTGTGGTGCTCCCAGTCGCCGACCTCGACGACGGTGGCGCCCTCCGCCCGCAGGACGGCCAGGAATCTGCCTGCGGACATGGGTGAGGCCATGGCTGCCTCCTTCGCGCTGCGTGCCGGCCGCCGAATGCGGCCGGTCCTCCTGGTGCTTGTACCGAAAGCGGCGGAATCCGACTCCTGGACCGCACAAGGTGCGAGCCGATTCGGACAGCCAAATTCCGCTCAAGAAAGTGGAATTGACTGGACGTCAGGGGATAGGAACCGCGCATATGCCCAACCTCGCGGTGATCCATTCCCGCTCTTTCGGGTAATAGCACCGGCACGCTCCGTGAGGAAAGCTTGCTCCTGCACATCGATGCCCGGGCGTACATCGCGTCCGGGCATGTACCGGGAGGGCAATTCCTTATGTCGGTAGGCGAAGAGGTCCGCACCGAGCAGGACAGGCCGCAGCAGAGCCTCGGCACAGCGGCCGCGCGGAACCTGGCCACCACCACCAAGTCCGCACCCCAGATGCAGGAGATCAGCTCGCGCTGGCTGCTGCGCATGCTGCCCTGGGTGAACGTACAGGGCGGTACGTACCGGGTGAACCGACGCCTGAGCTACGCCGTGGGCGACGGCCGGGTGACCTTTGTGAAGACCGGGGACCGCGTCGAGGTGATCCCCGACGAGCTGCGCGAGCTGCCGGCGCTCAGGTCGTACGAGGACGACGAGGTGCTTTCCGAGCTCGCCCAGCGCTGTGAACAGCGGGAGTTCACCCAGGGCTCGGTGATCGCCTCGTTCGGCGCCCAGGCCGACGAGGTGTATCTGCTGGCCCACGGCAGGGTGGAGAAGGTCGGCACCGGCCCCTACGGCGACGACGCCGTGCTCGGAGTCCTCGCCGACGGCGCCTACTTCGGCGACCAGGCGCTCCTCGACCCGGACGCCATCTGGGAGTACACCGCCCGCGCGGCCACCGTCTGCACGGTCCTCGTGCTGCGCCGCCAGGACGTCGACCAGGTGGCGGAGCGCTCCGAAGCCCTGCGCGAGCACCTGCAAGAACAGCGGGCGATCCCCTCGCAGCGCACCAACAAGTACGGCGAGAAGGAGATCGACCTCGCGGCGGGCCACGAGGGCGAGCCCGACATCCCGCACACCTTCGTCGACTACGACGCCCGGCCCCGCGAGTACGAACTCAGCATCGCCCAGACCGTCCTGCGCATCCACACGCGGGTGGCCGACCTCTACAACCAGCCGATGAACCAGACGGAACAGCAGATCCGGCTGACCGTCGAGGCGCTCAAGGAGCGCCAGGAGCACGAGCTCGTCAACAACCGTGAGTTCGGGCTGCTGAACAACTGCGAGTACGACCAGCGGCTCCAGCCGCACGACGGCGTGCCCAGCCCCGACGACCTCGACGAACTGCTCAGCCGCCGCCGGGGCACCAAGCTGCTGCTCGCCCACCCGCGCGCGATCTCCGCGATCGGCCGTGAGCTCAACAAGCGAGGACTGGTCCCCGAGACCATCGACGTGGGCGGCAACCGCATCCCCACCTGGCGCGGGGTGCCGATCTACCCGTGCAACAAGATCCCGGTCACCTCGGAGCGGACCACGTCGATCATCGCCATGCGTACCGGTGAGGCCGACCAGGGCGTCATCGGCCTCCAGCAGGCCGGGATCCCGGACGAGATCGAGCCGAGCCTGTCGGTGCGGTTCATGGGCATCAACGAACAGTCGATCATCAAGTACCTGGTGACGGCCTACTACTCGGCCGCTGTGCTGGTGCCGGACGCGCTCGGGGTCCTGGAGAACGTCGAGATCGGCCGCTGGAGGTGACGTTCCTGCGCCCGGGAGCGGTGTCCCCGCCGACCCCGGCGGGGACACCCCGGCCGCTCACCGGGGTGGAGACACCTCGCAGGAGCGCGCCCGCCCACAGCGGAAGCACCACCGTCCGCGGCCTGACCGAGGGGGGTTCCATGGCCGAGTTCACGACGGGTACCCAGGCGGTGGCGACAGAGGGG
The DNA here is from genome assembly GCF_055559055.1 of Streptomyces sp. NPDC024687. Lineage (NCBI taxonomy): Bacteria > Bacillati > Actinomycetota > Actinomycetes > Kitasatosporales > Streptomycetaceae > Streptomyces > Streptomyces sp. NPDC024687. The sequence goes on from NZ_JBVHLJ010000003.1 coordinate 526,199, forward strand.
GCGGAGGGGCGGGCGCCGGGCAGCGGGGGGATGGAGGCTCGGGCTGCTGGGGGGACGGAGGTGCCGGCCGTCGGGGGTACGGGGGTACGGGCCGTTGGGGGAGCAGCGGCACGGGCCGTCGGGAGAGCGGAGGTGCGGGCGTCGGCCACCGGGGGGACTGCGGCGCCCGCCACCGGGTGGACCGGCGTGGGAGCACCGGCCGGGGAGGCGCGCCCGCTCCATGGCCCCGGCGACCCACCCGAGCCGCATCCGCTCGATGGTCACGAGGCCGGAGTGATTCTGGAGCGGGCCCGGGCCTCGGTCGACCCCGCGTTGCGGTCCGCGCTGGAGTCGTTGCCCGGTTCCCTGCGCAGGGTCGGGCTCTACCACTTCGGCTGGGAGCACGCCGACGGCACCCCCGCGGCGGGCAACGCGGGCAAGGCGATACGGCCCGCACTCGTGCTCACGGCGGCCGCCGCTCTCGGTGGGGACCGGGCGCGGGCGGCGGCCGTCCGGGCGGCCGTGGCGGTGGAGCTGATCCACAACTTCACGCTGCTGCACGACGACGTGATGGACCGCGACACCACCCGTCGGCACCGCCCCACCGCGTGGACCGTGTTCGGCGACGCCGCCGCGATCCTGGCCGGGGACGCCCTCCAGGCGCTGGCGCTGCGGCTGCTGGCCGAGGACCCGCACCCCGCGGCGGGAGCGGCCGCGGCCCGGCTCGCGGACTGTGTCGTCGAGCTGTGCGAGGGCCAGTACGAGGACACCGCCATGCAGGAACTCGGTCCCGGCGAGGTCACCCTCGACCAGGTGCTCGTGATGGCCGAGGCCAAGACGGGCGCGCTGCTGGGCTGTGCCTGTGCGCTCGGCGCGCTGTACGCGGGCGCGTCCGCCGAGGACGTCGGGGCGATGGACGCGTTCGGCCGGGAGGCGGGGCTCGCCTTCCAGCTCATCGACGACGTGATCGGCATATGGGGCGACCCGAGCCGCACCGGCAAACCGGCCGGCGCGGACCTCGCCGCCCGCAAGAAGTCCCTCCCGGTGGTGGCCGCGCTCACCTCGGGCACGGCCGCGGCCGCCGAACTGGCCGAGCTGTACGCGGCGCCGTACGCCGGTCAGGACCTGGCGCGTACGGCCCTCGCGGTCGAGGCGGCGGGCGGTCGCGACTGGGCGCAGGCGCAGGCGGCCGACCGGATGGCCCGGGCGATGGGGCAGTTGGCCCGTGCGGTACCCGATCCGGAGGCGGCGGGCGGACTGCTCTCCCTCGCGGAGTTCGTGACCCGGCGCAGCGCCTGAGGACTCCGGGGCGCCCGGCACCGCGCGGTCCTGAGGGTCCCGCACATCCCCACGGTGTGCGGGGCCCGTTCCGCATGCTCACCGGATAGTCTCAACCCCCTTGTGACCAACGGTGGTTGAGTTGAAGGGGTGGGCCATGGGCGTGGCGATACGGACGGCCGACGGAAGCGATCGCGAGCGGGTGACGTGGCTGTTGGACTCGGCTTTCCACGACGATCCGGTCAGCGGGTGGATTTTTCCGGAGGAGCAAGACCGCCGTGCGACGCATCCCCGGTTGATGGCCGCGTTCGTGGACATCGTGATGGCCGAGGGGCGGGTGGATGTCACGGAGGACGGGAGCGCGTGCGCGTTGTGGTTGCCCGTCCCGGCGGACGGCGGCGACGAGCATGACGGCGAGGACGAGTTCGCCGCGCTGCGGGAGGCTCTCGACCCGGACAACGAGCGCATCGAGCTGATCGGGCGGCTCACGGCCGAGGTGCATCCGGCCGGGCGGGCTCATGAGTACCTGTGGATGATCGGCGTGGCTCCCGGACGGCAGGGGGAGGGGCTCGGGGCCGCGCTCATGGGGTCGGTTCTGGAGCGGTGTGACCGGGAGGGGGTGCCGGCCTACCTGGAGGCGAGCAGTACGCGGAGCCGCGGGTTGTACGAGCGGCTCGGGTTCGAGCTGGTGGAGCGGCCGCTCCAGCTGCCTGACGGACCCATGATGTGGCCGATGTGGCGCGAACCGCGCGCTTCACGGTAGTGCCGGAGGGGGCGTCTCGGGGCTGCGGCCGCGTGAACGCCGGTCGCGCCCACGCAGCGGCAGCCGCAGATCCAATGCGGCCCAGCGCCCTCTGACCGGGACGGCGGGATGCCTCGGCAGTTCTCCGTGCCCTCTTGCCCTCTTGCCCTCTTGCCGGGGTGCGGGGGTGCCAGGGTGTCGGGATGCCTGGGCTGCTCCCGCACCCCCTGACCGGGTCATCGGGACGACAGGACAGCTCCCCGGTCCCCGCGCCCCAGTCCCGAGTCCCCGGCCCCGCGCCCAGCCCGGCCCCCCCAGCCGAAAGACACAGAGACCGACAGCGGCAGGCGCCGGCGCCCCCCTCGTCCTACCCTGAAGGCATGGGCAGCGACGAACGAGTCTGTCCCGTTTGCGGACAGCCTGTCGAGACAGTCGTACGGCGTCACAAGACGCTCGGTGCGTGGGTCCCCGTGTGGACGGGCGGCCCGTGCCACAACCCCGAGTGCGAGGCGAGCGCCGACCATGCCGCCGAGCCCGACGGGGACCACGGCGGCGCACCCGCGGAAAAAAGTTCCTGAACCCGTGTCGAGAATCCGTCCCCGGCTCCGACGTCCCCGGTGAGAGTCGCCCCCACCGGGTGGCCGGACCGACCGAAGCCGAAGGAGCGGAATCATGAAGTACCTGGTCATGGTGCAGGGAACACAGGCCGACTACGAGGCCATGCGCGGCAAGGGCTCCGAGCACTCCCCGGTCTGGAGCGAGCAGGAGATCCAGACGATGTACGCCTTCATGAGCGCCATCAACGACGACCTGTCCGACACCGGCGAGATGCTCGACGCCCAGGGCCTCGCCGAGCCCGCGAAGGTCCGGCACGTCAGCCGGGACGCGGACGGCAAGGCCGTGATCACCGACGGGCCCTACAGCGAGACCAAGGAGCTGCTGTGCGGCTACTGGGTCCTGGAGTGCGAGAGCCTGGAGCGCGTCACGGAGATCGCCGAGCGCATCGCCCAGTGCCCGCAGCCCGCCGGCGCCCCCGAGTACCCGGTGGTGATCCGGCCCATCCTGGACGGCGCCGGGGACATCTGAGGACCGTGCGGCCGACGAGCGAGACCGAGGACCTGCTGCGCCTGCACGCGCCGCAGGTCCTCGGCGCGCTGGTCAGGCGGTACGGCCATTTCGACGCCGCCGAGGACGCCGTACAGGAGGCACTGCTCGCCGCGGCCGGGCAGTGGCCGGCGTCGGGGGTGCCGGGCAATCCGCGCGGGTGGCTCATCAAGGTGGCCTCGCGGCGGCTGACCGACACCCTGCGCGCCGAGGAGGCGCGGCGGGCCCGGGAGGAGCGGGTGGCGGCGCTCAGCGTGCGCGACACGGCCGTCACCGACCGGGCGCCGCGCGCGGACGACACCCTGTCCCTGCTGTTCCTGTGCTGCCATCCGCAGCTCACCGCGTCCGCGCAGATCGCGCTCACCCTGCGCGCGGTCGGCGGTCTGACCACGGCGGAGATCGCCCGGGCGTATCTCGTCCCCGAGGCGACCATGGCCCAGCGGATCAGCCGGGCCAAGCAGAAGGTGCGGGGCGTCGGTTTCGGGCGGCCCGACCACTGGGAGGAACGGCTCCCCGCCGTCCTGCACACCCTCTACCTGATCTTCAACGAGGGCCATACGGCGACCTCCGGACCGGCCCTGCAGCGGCGCGACCTCGCCGGCGAGGCGATCCGCCTGACCCGCACGGTCCACCGGCTCCTCCCCGAGGACTGCGAGATCGCCGGTCTGCTCGCCCTGATGCTCCTCACCGACGCCCGCCGCGAGGCCCGCACCGGCCCGGACGGCGACCTGGTCCCCCTCGACGAACAGGACCGCACCCGCTGGGACAAGGCCGCGATCGAGGAGGGCGTCGCCCTGGTCACCCGGGCGCTGGCCCGCCACCGTGCCGGGCCCTACCAGATCCGCGCGGCCATCGCCGCCGTACACGACGAGGCGCCCTCGCCGGAGGCGACCGACTGGCGGGAGATCCTCGGGCTCTACGACGTTCTCGTACGGCTCGTTCCGGGGCCCGTGGAGCGGCTGAACCGGGCGGTCGCGGTCGCGATGGTGCGTGGCCCGGAGGCGGGGCTCGCGGAACTCGAAGGCTTGGACGACGAGTTGGGGCACCGGCTGGACGCGGTTCGCGCGCACCTGCTGGAGCGGGCCGGTTCGCTCGAGGCGGCGCGTGCCGCGTACGAGTCGGCGGCGGCGAAGACCCTGAGCCTGCCCGAGCAGCGCTACTTGCAGGGGCGGGCGGCCCGGCTGAGGCCTTAACGTGACGGCATGTCCCCAACGAACCTCATCGTGCACCTGACCGAACGCTCCCTCTGGGAGGAGGCCCGGGCCCGGGGCACGTACGAGATCTCCACGCGCGGTCGCACCCTCCAGGAGGAGGGGTTCATCCACTGCTCGACGCGCGAGCAGCTTCCGGCCACGGCCGCGCGGTTCTTCGCCGGTGTGCCGGACCTCGTGCTCCTCGTCATCGACCCCGCCCGGCTCGACGTACCCCTGAAGTACGAGGCCCCCGAGCCCGGCGCCGAGGAGTTCCCGCACGTCTACGGGCCGATTCCGGTGGACGCGGTCGTCGACGTGGAGCCGTGGGGGTGAGCGGACGCCGTCGCCCATGGCGCTGGGCCCTGCTGGTGTGGGCGGTTCTCGTGGTCGTCGCGGGCGGGGTCACGCTCTGGCTGCGGGACTCGACGGAGCCGCCGGGGCCGTACGTATGGCAGGAAGCGAGTCCCACCCCCTCGCTTCCGCAAGGGTGGGAGACGGCGTGCTCCCGCTCCACGCCCGACGCGCAGGGCCGGACCCTCTGCTTCCTCAGGACCCGCTAGGCAGCCCGCCGGTCTCCGGGTCCCGGCCCGTCAGGCAGTAGGTGCCGCCTGCCGGATCCCTCATCACCGTCCAGTGCCTGCCCTCGGCGACGAACTCGGCGCCCAGGCGCTCGTGTTCCGCCCGCGTCGCCCCGATGTCCGCGCAGGCCAGGTCCAGATGGGCGGTGGCGGGGCGCTCCTCGTCGAGGCGCTGGAGGAGGATGCGGACCGGGAGGCCGGCCGGCGGCCTGAGCACATGGAACTCGGGGAGCGAGCCGGACACCGACTCCCAGTCGGGCAACAGGGCGGCCCAGAAGGCGACTTCGGCGTCGTGGAGGGAAGGCGGGGTGTCCAGGCAGACCTGGTCGAGACGGGTGCCGTGGACCACCGGCGGGCGGGTCGACTGACCGCGCCAGGGATCGGCGCAGAACAACTGGCCCGCGGGAGAGCGGAGCACGACCAACGTGCCCTGGTCGGCGACCACCTGCGCGCCGAGCGTCTGCGCGGCCTTCGCGAACTTCCGTACGTCGTCGACGCAGAAGTCGAGATGGGCACCGCCCGGCCCGGAGGCGACGGCCTGGGCCTTGACGCAGGCGTCGGCCCCGTCGAGCGGCACGAGGGTCACGAACTCCCGCCGCTCACCCCGGGGTTCGGACAACCGCGTGCCGGTGGCGACGGTCCAGAAGTCGCAGGCCTGAGCGAAGCGCGCCACGGGCCGGTCAACGAAGGCGTACGTCCAGCGGGTAGTCATGCGGTGATCGTAAGTGTTGCTACTTCGGCGCCTCCATGAACCGCAGCATGTTCCCCGCCGGATCCCTGAACGCACAGTCCCGCACCCCGTACGGCATGTCCGTCGGTTCCTGGATCACCTCCGCGCCCGACTCCCGTACCCGGGCGAACAACGCGTCGCAGTCGGTGGTGGTGAAGTTGACGCCCCGCAGCAACCCCTTGGCCAGCAGCCGTGCCATCGCCTCCTTGTCCGCGGGTGACGCGTCCGGATCCGCGGCGGGCGGCTCCAGGACGATGTCCACGTCCGGCTGGAGCGGCGAGCCGACCGTCACCCAGCGCATGCCCTCGTACCCGACGTCGCCCCGCACCTCCATGCCGAGGACGTCCCGGTAGAACGCGATCGCCTTGTCGTGGTCGTCGACGGCGATGAAGCAGTTCTTCAGTGTGATGTCCATGGATTCACGTTAGGCCCGCCGGGGCCGGGTGTGCCTGCGGACCACGCACGGCGGGATCCCGGCGACCTCCTCGTGGGAGCGGGCGCGATAGGCGCTCGGCGCCTCGCCCACCAGCTCCGTGAAGCGCGAGCTGAAGGAGCCGAGGGAGGTACACCCCACGGCCATGCAGACCTCGGTGACGGACAGGTCGCCCCGCCGCAGCAGCGCCTTCGCGCGCTCGATGCGCCGGGTCATGAGATAGCCGTACGGCGTCTCACCGAACTCCGCGCGGAAGCTGCGCTGGAAGTGGCCCGGTGACATCAGCGCGGTGCGGGCGAGCGCGGTCACGTCGAGCGGCTCGGTGTACTCACGGTCCATCCGGTCCCGCGCCTGCCGCAGCCGCACCAGATCCTCGATGCTCACCATCACGCCAGCATCGCACGGAGCACAGAGGGAGGTACCGCGCCTGAGTACCCGTACTCAGGCCGGGGGCGGTGCTCGGCTCTGGCGGGGGCGGCGCGGGTTTTCGATGATGCGAGCCAGCCGCGTCGAAAGAGGTGCCCATGGTTCGCGACCTGCAACTGCGCTCAGCCACGTCGGAGGATCTCGACTGGATCCACGAGCTGCGCCACCGGGTGTACGCCGAGGAGTTGGGCCAGCACCCACCGGATCCGGCCGGGCGGCTGAGCGACGGTCTCGACGGCGACAACGTCTACCTCGTCGCGGCGCGCGGAACGACCCGCATCGGCTTCGTCAGCCTGACTCCTCCCTGGCTGGGCCGGTTCGGACTGGACAAGTACCTGACCCGCGAGGAACTGCCCACGGCGGCCGGCCACGACGTGTTCGAGGTGCGCATCCTCACCGTCGAGCCGCGCTGGCGCACCACCTCGGCGGCACCCCTGCTGATGTACGCGGCGCTGCGCTGGATCGCCTCCCGCGGCGGGCGCCGGGTGCTCGCGATGGGGCGTACCGAGGTGCTCGACATGTACCGGGCCGTCGGCCTGCGCCCGGTCGGCCGTACGGTCCGCAGCGGGGCGGTGACGTTCGAGGTGCTGACCGGCGGTGTGCCCGAACTGACGAGGCGGGCGCAGGAGCGGTACGGCAGCGCGCTGGAGCGGCTGCGGTCCGTGGTGGACTGGCGGCTGGACATGCCGTTCGCGCCCCGGCCGGACGGCTGCGAGCACGGCGGTGCCTCGTTCACCGCCATCGGCACGGACTTCCGCACCCTGCACCGGCGTCACGACATCGTCATGGCCGATGTGCTGGACGCCTGGTTCCCGCCTGCCCCCGGAGTGCGGGCGGCCCTCGCGGACGACCCGGACTGGATCGCCCGTACCTCGCCGCCGTCCGGCGCCGAAGGCCTGTCGGCGGAGATCGCCGCGGCCCGTCGACTGCCGCCGGCCGCGCTGGCGGTGGGCGCCGGTTCGTCCGACCTGATCTTCCGGGCGTTCGGCCGCCGGCTGACCCCCGAGAGCCGGGTGCTGCTGACCGACCCCTGCTACGGCGAGTACGCGCATGTCACGGAGCGGGTGATCGGATGCCGGGTGGACCGGTTCCCGCTGCGCCGTGAGGAGGGCTGGCGGATCGATCCGGACCGGCTGTCCGCGGCCGTCCACTCCGGCCGCTACGACCTCGTGGTGGTCGTCAACCCGAACAACCCGACCGGGCGGCACGCGCCGGCGTCCGCGCTGCGCGCGCTGATCGAGGCCGCGCCGGACCGTACGCACTGGTGGATCGACGAGGCGTACCTGGGCTACGTCGGCCCGGACGAGTCACTCGCCGGGCTCGCTGCTACCGACCCGCGGGTGACCGTCTGCACCTCGCTGTCGAAGATGTACGCGCTGTCCGGTGTGCGGGCCGCGTACGCGGTGGCCGAACCGGTCACGGCGGCGGAACTGCGCCGCTGGACCCCGCCCTGGCCGGTCGGTCTCCCGGCCCAGCTGGCCGCCGTGGCGGCGCTGCGCGACCCGGAGTACTACCGCGACCGCTGGCTCGCCACGCACGTCCTGCGCCGGGGACTGGCCGCGGACCTGGCCGGGGCGGCGCCGGACGTGACGGTCGAGGAGTCGGTGGCGAACTTCCTCTCGGTCACCCTGCCGCCCGGCGGGCCGAGTGCCGCGCAACTGGTGGCCGAGTGCCGCCGCCACGGCGTGTACCTGCGCGACCTGTCGCCGTTGTCGCCCTGCTACGAGGGGCGCACCGTGCGCATCGCGGTCCGCGACACCGCCGAGAACGCGCGCATCGTGGCGGCCTGCCGGGCCGCTCTGGACGTGCTGCGGCCGGCTCTCGCCACGAGCACCGGTCGATGATCACCGTCGCCTCACTGGCGCCCTGGCTCGGTGGGGCGCTGGCCCTGGGCGGCGTCGCGGTGGCCGCCTCCCGGCGCCGCGAGCTGATGGTCCGGTGGTGCGCCTGGGCGGTCGGGGTGCCGCTGGTCACCGGGGCGTTCTGGTGGGGCGAGCCGGGTGTCGCGGCCGTCGCCGTCGTGGTCGGCGTGATCGCGGTGCTGGAGTTCGGCGGCCTGATGCAGCTGGGCCGGGTGGACCGTGCGGTGCTGGCCGCGGCCGTGGCGGGCGTGGTGCTGACCGTCTGGCTGGCGCCCGGAGAGGTGCTGCGGGCGCTGGCGGTCGGGGCGCTGGCGGTGGCCGCGGTGCCGTTGGTGAGCGGCGACGCCGACCATGGTCTGCGCCGGCTCTCCGCCGGGCTGCTCGGGCTGGCCTGGCTGAGCGTGCTCGCCGCGCTGGTGCCGCTCGGGGCGAGCGGGCTGGCGTTGTTCGTGGCGGTCTCGGTCGCCGACATCACGGCGTACTTCGCCGGGCGACGGCTGGGCGGGCCGCGGTTGTCGCCGCTGTCGCCGGCCAAGCGGTGGAGCGGGACTCTGGCCGGTGCCGCAGCCGGGCTCGGCGTGCTTGCCGCGCTGTCCGCCGTGAGCGGGCCCATGGCGGTCGCGGTGCTGATCGGCGGACCCGCCGGTGACCTGCTGGAATCCATGATCAAGAGAGGTGCGCGGGTCAAGGACGCCGGTCACTGGCTGCCCGGCTCCGGCGGCCTGCTGGACCGCATCGACTCTCTGCTCGTCGCCTTGGCCGTGCTGCTCGTCCTGAGCTGACGTCTTACGTCCTACGCAGAAGGGGCTCGGCCGGTAGCAGCCGGCCGAGCCCCTTCCACACGTTTGCAGACCCGGGAGTCAGGCCTTCTTGGTCTCCCAGAAGATCTTGTCGATCTGGGCGATGTAGTCCAGAGCCTTCTGACCGGTGGCCGGGTCGGTCGACGCCTTGGCGGCCGAGAGGGCCTTGAGGGTGTCGTTGACCAGCTGGTGCAGCTCCGGGTACTTCTCGAAGTGCGGGGGCTTGAAGTAGTCGCTCCAGAGCACGGAAACGTGGTGCTTCGCGAGCTCGGCGCGCTGCTCCTTGATGACCGTGGCACGCGACTGGAAGTGCGGGTCGTCGTTGGCGGCCATCTTCTCCTGCACGGCCTTCACCGACTCCGCCTCGATGCGGGCCTGGGCCGGGTCGTACACACCGCAGGGCAGGTCGCAGTGTGCGCTGACCTTGACCTTGGGGGCAAACAGGCGGGAAAGCATGGAGCATTCCTTCCTCGTGATCGTCTTCTCAGGTGCGACATTACTCCCTGGGAGAGCCGAATTCGCGGGTGCCCCCATGGGCTTAGGACAAAAGTCCGGGGTCAGACTGAGACTGGTGGATGAACGTACCGGGGAGGTGCCGGGGATGCCGGAGCTGTCGCAGGAGACCGAGCGGGAGAGGTCGTTGCTGCCCTTCGTGGGGGTGGCCGAGGTGACCGGGCCGTCGATGGTGCCCACGCTCCAGCACGGCGACCAGCTGGTCGTGCACTGGGGGGCCAGGATCGTCCCCGGCGACATCGTGGTCCTGCGGCATCCGTTCCAGCAGGACCTGCTCGTCGTCAAGCGAGCCGTCGAGCGGCGCGAGGGCGGCTGGTGGGTGCTCGGGGACAACGCGTTCGCAGGCGGCGACAGCACGGACTACGGCGTCGTCCCGGAGGAACTCGTCCTGGGGAAGGCCCGGTTGCGTTACCGGCCCCTCAAGCCGGGTCAGCGTTCGCCGCTGGCCGCCGCGCGCTGGGCGCTGTCCGCCGTGCGGCCCGTCTTCCCCGACCGGTCGGCCTCCAGGCGTTTGCGGGCCCGGTAGGCGGCCACGTTGGCGCGGGTGGCGCAGCGGTCGGAGCAGTAGCGCCGGGAGCGGTTCGTCGAGGTGTCGAGGTAGGCGTTGCGGCAGGGCGCGGCCTCGCACAGGCCGAGCCGGTCCACGCCGTACTCGGTGAGGTGGAACGCCAGGCCCATCGCCGCGATCGCCGCGTACCCGGCGGTGGCGTTGGACGGATGGTCCGCCAGGTGCATGTGCCACAGCGGGCGGCCGTCGTCGTCGCGGAAGTCGTGCCCGGAGATCTGCGGGCTCACCGGGAACTCCAGCAGGAGCGAGTTCAGCAGGTCCACCGCGAGCGTCTCGTCGCCCTGGTCCGCCGCCTCGAAGACCGACCGCAGCCGGCCCCGCACCGAACGGAACCGGGTGACGTCGGAATCGGTGGCCCGGCGGGCGCCCGTGCCGTTGCCGCCGAACAGGTCGCGGACGGCCTCCACCGAGGTCAGGGAGTCCTTGCCGCGGGCCGGGTCCTCGCTGTTGACCAGACGCACGGCGTAGTCCGAGTAATAGGCCAGTTCCACTTGTAGTCCTTACGGAGGCGTTCTATCGTCGTGGCACGGTCGGGTAACAGCTGATCGTGCTTCCAGGGTATTACGACAGTGAGCGGACAGGGGGCTCCCATGACGACTGGTGTCGGCACCGACTGGCAGGCCTGGCAGGAGAGCTGGGACCGGCAGCAGGAGTGGTACATGCCGGACCGCGAGGAGCGGTTCCGGGTCATGCTCGACATGGTCGAGGCCCTCGTCGGACCCCGGCCACGCGTACTCGACCTCGCGTGCGGCACGGGAAGTATCACGGCCAGGCTGCTCGCCCGGTTCCCGGAGGCCACCAGTACCGGCCTCGACCTCGACCCGGCGCTCCTCGCCATCGCCGAGGGCACGTTCGCGGACGACGAGCGGGTGACTCTCGTGACGGCCGACCTCAAGGACTCCGACTGGCCGTCGAAGCTGCCGTACGACTCCTACGACGCCGTCCTGACCGCCACGGCCCTGCACTGGCTGCACAGCGAACCCCTCGCGGCCCTCTACGGGCAGATCGCCCAACTCGTCCGGGACGGCGGTGTCTTCATGAACGCCGACCACATGATCGACGAGACCACACCCCGCATCAACGCGGCCGAACGCGCGCAACGCCACGCGCACATGGACCGGGCCAAGCGCGACGGCGCCCTCGACTGGGCCGAGTGGTGGCAGGTCGCCGCCGAGGACCCCGTCCTCGCCGGACCGACGGCGCGCCGCTTCGAGATCTACGGCGAGCACGCCGACGGGGACACGCCGTCCGCGGCGTGGCACGCACGCGTGCTGCGCGAGAAGGGCTTCGGGGAGGCCCGGCCGGTGTGGTGCTCGCCCTCGGACACGCTGCTGCTCGCGCTCAAGTAGGCGCCCTGCGGCCATGCGAAAGGGGCGGTACGGGAATCCCGTACCGCCCCTTCGATGCCGTACTGCTAGAGGACCTTCGACAAGAACGCCTGGGTGCGCTCGTGCTGAGGGTTCGTCAGGACCTCGCGGGGGTCGCCGGACTCGACGACCACGCCGCCGTCCATGAAGACCAGGCTGTCGCCGACCTCGCGGGCGAAGCCCATCTCGTGGGTGACGACGACCATCGTCATGCCGGACTCGGCGAGGTCGCGCATGACGTCGAGGACGTCACCGACCAGCTCCGGGTCCAGGGCGGAAGTCGGCTCGTCGAAGAGCATCAGCTTCGGGTCCATCGCCAGCGCCCGGGCGATGGCCACCCGCTGCTGCTGGCCGCCGGAGAGCTGGGCGGGGTAGGCCCCTGCCTTGTCGGCCAGGCCCACCTTCTCCAGCAGCTCCCGCGCGCGCTCCCGGGCCTGGGCCCGGCTGGTGCCCTTGACCTGGACCGGCGCCTCCATGACGTTCTCGACGGCCGTCATGTGCGGGAACAGGTTGAACCGCTGGAACACCATGCCGATGTCCCGGCGCTGCAGCGCGACCTCGCTGTCCTTGAGCTCGTACAGCTTGTCGCCCTTCTCGCGGTAGCCGACCAGCTCGCCGTCGACGTAGAGCCGGCCGGCGTTGACCTTCTCCAGGTGGTTGATGCACCTGAGGAAGGTCGACTTGCCGGAGCCCGAGGGGCCGATGAGGCAGAAGACCTCGCCGGTCTTCACTTCCAGGTCGATGCCCTTGAGGACCTGCACCAGGCCGAAGGACTTGTGCACGGCCTCGGCCTTCACCATGGCGGTCATGTCACACGCCCCTTTCGCGGCTGAAGGCCATCATGTTGACCCTGATCTTCTGCCACGGCGTCGGCGGCAGGCTCCGGGACGAACCGCGGGCGAAACGGCGCTCCAGGTAGTACTGGAAGACGCTGAACACGCTGGTCATGACCAGGTACCAGATGGACGCCACGAACAGCATCTCCATCACGGCGTACGAGGTCGAGCCGATCGTCGAGGTGGCGCGCAGCAGTTCGTTGTACGTCACCGCGTACACCAGCGACGAGGTCTTCAGCATGTTGATGAACTCGTTGCCGGTGGGCGGCACGATCACCCGCATCGCCTGCGGGATCACGATCCGGCGCAGGGTCTTGCCGTGGCTCATGCCGAGCGCGTGCGCGGCCTCCGTCTGGCCCTCGTCGACGGCCATCAGACCGGCGCGGCAGATCTCCGCCATGTACGCGGCCTCGTTGAGGCCGAGGCCCAGCAGGGCGCACATGAACGGGGTCATCACGTCCGTCATCTCGTCCTTGTAGATCGGACCGAGATTCAGCATCGGGAAGATCAGCGCCAGGTTGAACCACAGCAGCAGCTGGACGTAGACGGGGGTTCCGCGGAAGAACCAGATGTAGAACCAGGCCACCCAGCTCGTCACCGGGTTCTTGGAGAGCCGCATCACGGCCAGCACGACGCCGAGGACCACGCCCACGATCATCGCGAGGACGCTGATCAGCAGGGTGCGGCCGGCACCGGCGAGGACCGTGGAGTCGAACAGTTTGTCGCCGACCGCGCTCCACTGGATCTTCTCGGCGGTGGCGAACGCGTTGACCAGCAGGGCCACCAGCGCCAGCACGACGACCGCGCTGACGTAGCGGCCGTAGTGGCGGACCGGGATGGCCTTGATGGTCTCGGGGGCGGGGGAGGTTCGGGGCGGTGTGTCCGCCGGCCCCTTGTCGATCTTGTCAGTCACCGTGACTGCCCTTCAGTGGTACGGGGTCCGTCACTTGCCGCCATTGACAACGGACTTGTCGACGGCGCCGGTCTGGGCGCCCCACTTGTCCAGGACCTTCTTGTACGTGCCGTCCTGGATGATGGCGTTCACGGCCGCCTCCAGGGCGCTCGTGAGCTCCTTGTTCTCCTTGTTCACGGCGATGCCGAACGGACCGGCGTCCACCTGCTCGCCGACGACCTCGAAGGCGTTGCCGCCATCGGCCTTGCGGGCGAGGTCGACGGCGACCGGGTAGTCGTTGACGCCCGCGACCGCGCCGCCCGACTTGACCCGGGTCTGGGCCTCGGTGTCGTTGTCGAACGACTCGATCGTCATCTTCTTCTTGCCGGCCTCGGTGCACGCCTTGGACTGCTTCTGCAGGGCCTGCTCGTAGGTCGTGCCGCGCTGCACGGCGACCTTCTGGCCGCAGAGGTCCTCGATCGAGCCGATCTTCTTCGGGTTGCCCTTCTGGACGTAGATGGCGGTGCCGGCCGTGAAGTAGTCGACGAAGTCGACACCCGGGCCGAGCTTCTTGCCCTTGTCGTCCAGACCTTCCTGGCGCGCCTTGGTGTCCGTGATGGAGGACATGGCGACGTCGTAGCGCCCGGAGTTCAGGGAGCTGATCAGGCCGTCGAAGGAGCCCGAGGTGAACTGGAACTCCACGCCCAGCTGCTTGCCCAGCGCGGCGGCGATGTCGGGGTCGACGCCGACGATCTTGCCGCCCTCCTGGTACTCCATGGGGGCGTACTCGGCGTTGGTGCCGACCTTGATGACACCGGCCTTCTGGATCTTCGCGGGCAGCTTGTCGAACAGCGGGGCCTTGCTGGACGACGCCGACTCGTTGCTGCTGCCGCCGCTGTCCGTCTGGTCACCGCAGCCGGTGAGAAGCAGGGCGCCAGCGACCGCGATCGCACCTACCGCGGCTGTCCTGGTGCGCGCGACGGTCGTACGACGGGTGGAGCTTGCGGTCATGGTGGGTTCCTCCGGCGGATGGGTGGAGTTGCCGATGGGCGGGGCGGCTGCCGATCGGTTCGGCAGCGCTGCCTTCATTCCTCAGGTCGACGAGAGCACACGCCTTCGAGTGTCGCGACCTCGTGTGATGACGGCATCTTGCCATTCGGACTGGACCATTCAGGGCGCCGGTCATGTCAAAATCGGATAACGGGTGACCCCCGAACCGCACTATGTCCGTACATCGCGACCGGACCATCTGCGGGAATCTGGCATTCCGGCCGGAAGATCTTCGGTGTGCGCGGCCGCTCGAGCGCCCCTCCAGTGATCGATGATCGATTTTCCGTTCGGGCATGTGACCTTGGACGTATTGGACTCGTCCTCGACGCCGGTCGTCCGGTAAGAAGGTTCTTTACACCCCTCATCCGGGGCTCAGGGCGCGTGTGCGGCGCGCCCGTCGCGTACCGGCCCGTACGTATCAGTGACCAGGGCCGTACGCGGTGCCCGCCCACTTCTCAACCAGGAGTGGCCACCCTCAGACCAGAAGACTTAAGGGGTAAGACAAAGTGGCAGCGGAGATCGTCAATCCTCGCAGCGACAGCGATACGGGACAGGACGGAGGGGCGGAGCCCCTCGATTCCTTCGACCCCGCGTTCGCGCTGCACCGCGGCGGCAAGATGGCTGTGCAGGCCACCGTGCCGATCCGTGACAAGGACGACCTGTCCCTCGCGTACACGCCCGGCGTGGCGAAGGTGTGCAGCGCCATCGCCGAGCAGCCGGACCTCGTCCACGACTACACGTGGAAGTCGTCGGTCGTCGCCGTCGTGACGGACGGTACGGCCGTGCTGGGGCTCGGTGACATCGGGCCCGAAGCCTCCCTCCCGGTGATGGAGGGCAAGGCGATCCTCTTCAAGCAGTTCGGCGGGGTGGACGCGGTTCCGCTCGCGCTGGCCTGCACCGACGTCGACGAGATCATCGAGACCGTGGTCCGTCTCGCCCCGTCCTTCGGCGGCGTGAACCTCGAGGACATCTCGGCTCCCCGCTGCTTCGAGATCGAGCGGCGGCTGCAGGAGCGGCTCGACATTCCCGTCTTCCACGACGACCAGCACGGTACGGCCGTGGTGACGCTGGCGGCGCTGCGGAACGCGGCACGGCTGAGCGGGCGGTCGATCGGAGATCTTCGTGCGGTGATCTCCGGTGCGGGCGCGGCGGGCGTGGCCATCGCCAAGATGCTCGTCGAGGCGGGCATCGGGGACGTGGCCGTCGCCGACCGCAAGGGTGTCGTGTCCGCCGACCGGGACGACCTCACGTCCGTGAAGCGGGAGCTTGCCGGGTTCACGAACAAGGCGGGTCTGTCCGGGTCGCTGGAGGACGCGCTGTCGGGCGCGGACGTCTTCATCGGCGTGTCCGGCGGGACGGTGGCGGAAGCGGCCGTGGCCTCCATGGCCTCCGGTGCCTTCGTCTTCGCCATGGCCAACCCGGATCCGGAGGTGCACCCGGAGGTCGCGCACAAGTACGCGGCCGTGGTGGCGACCGGGCGGTCGGACTTCCCGAACCAGATCAACAACGTGCTGGCGTTTCCGGGGATCTTCGCGGGGGCGCTGCAGGTGCGGGCCTCGCGGATCACGGAGGGCATGAAGATCGCGGCGGCCGAGGCGCTGGCTGCGGTCGTCGGTGACGATCTGGCGGCGGACTACGTGATCCCGTCCCCGTTCGACGAGCGGGTGGCACCGGCGGTCACGGCGGCGGTTGCGGCGGCGGCGCGGGCGGAGGGTGTCGCTCGGCGCTGAGGTGTGTTTTTGGCGTGAGGTGGTCCCGTCCGGAGTGTTTCCGGGCGGGGCCGTTTCTTTGCCGTGGGGTGGGGCCGATTGGGTGGCGGGCGGTTGTGTGGGTGCGGGCCGGTGGGGGCGGGCGTTGTGCGCAGTTCCCCGCGCCCCTGAGTGTCTGCGGCGGCCTGTTGCGGTGCGGTGGGGGCGTGTGCAGCGCGTGCGGTGTGTTGTGGGTCGGTGCCGGGGTGGGGGGTGTCCGTCCTCGGTCCGGCCAACGGTTCCGTCCTGGCGCAGGTGACTGCAACCCCCTAGGGGCGCGGGGAACTGCGCGACCAGCCCCCACCGGCCCGAACTCGCCCGACAACCTCACCCGGCACCCCCATAGGCGCCCCGCTCAAGCCCAGCGCAGCGGCACCGCGGGGAACTGCGCGACCAGCCACAACGCACCCGCACTCGCCCGAGAACCTCACCCGGCACCCCCGTAGGCGCCCCGTCCGAACCCAGCACGCGCCCCGTTCCGCAACAGGGCGTGTGTCACAACGTGTTCCTGTTCCCCGTGCCGGCGGCGGACCCTATCGTCAAGGTCATGTTCGCTGTCTATGCCGCCCGAATCGACCGCGACAACCCGCTCTCGGGACTGGAGTTGGGGGAGCGTCCGGCCCCCCAGGCCCGGCCGGGTTGGAGCGTCGTCGATGTCAAGGCCGCTTCCCTCAATCACCATGACCTCTGGTCCCTGCGCGGCGTAGGCCTCGCAGAGGACAAGCTTCCGATGATCCTCGGCTGTGACGCCGCCGGTGTCGACGAGGACGGCAACGAGGTCGTCCTGCACTCCGTCATCGGGCAGAGCGGGCACGGGGTCGGCCCCGAGGAGCCGCGGTCCATCCTCACCGAGCGCTACCAGGGGACGTTCGCCGAGCAGGTGGCCGTGCCGACCTGGAACGTTCTGCCCAAGCCGAAGGAGCTGTCCTTCGCGGAGGCAGCCTGTCTGCCCACGGCCTGGCTGACGGCGTACCGGATGCTGTTCACGAATGCCGGGGTGCGGCCCGGCGACTCCGTGCTGGTGCAGGGCGCGGGAGGCGGTGTCGCCACGGCCGCGATCGTGCTGGGGAAGGCGGCGGGACTGCGGGTGTTCGCCACCAGCCGGGACGAGGCCAGGCGCAAGCGTGCGGTGGAGCTCGGAGCCCTGGAGGCCGTGGAGTCGGGTGCCCGGCTGCCGGAACGGGTCGATGCCGTCATCGAGACCGTGGGCGCGGCCACGTGGTCGCACTCGGTCAAGTCGCTGAAGCCGGGGGGCACGATCGTCATCTCCGGTGCCACGAGCGGCGACCGTCCCTCGCACGCCGAACTGACCCGGATCTTCTTCCTGGAGCTCAAGGTCGTGGGGTCGACCATGGGGACCAAGGACGAGCTGGAGGACCTGCTGGCGTTCTGCGCGGCCACCGGTGTGCGGCCCGTCATCGACGAGGTGCTGCCCATGGACCGCGCCCGTGAGGGATTCCAGCGGGTGGAGTCCGGTGAGCAGTTCGGGAAGGTCGTGCTCACCAACGGCTGAGCCCTTCCGTTCGCCGAGTCCGTTCGCCGAGGTTGTCAACTGTGGTTGACATGTCGAGGCGTGTCAACCATAGTTGACGTCATGACCGAAGCAACGGATCTCGCCGAGCGTGCCGGTGATCGCGATCCCCGGGTCGGACTGCGTGCCGTCGCCGCGCTGCGCAGGCTGCTGGAGCAGCTGGAGGCGGTGCAGGTGCGCAGTGCGCGCCATCAGGGCTGGTCGTGGCAGGAGATCGCCGCGGAACTCGGAGTGAGCAGGCAGGCCGTGCACAAGAAGTACGGGAGGCATTGATGTTCGAGCGGTTCACGAAGGATGCCCGGGCAGTGGTCGAGGGCGCGGTCGAACAAGCCGAGGGGGCAGGGGCCGTGGACGACGGGCATCTGCTGCTCGCCCTGCTGGACCGGGAGGGCAGTCGCGGCTCCTTCGCCCTTGGCGCTCTCGGGCTCGCCGAGCGCGGGGACGCCGTACGGGAGGCCCTGGGCGAGGCGCGGCGGCGGGCCGGGCTGTCCCAGGCGGACGCCGAGGCACTGGCCGGGCTCGGCATCGACGTCTCGGAGATCGTCGCCCGCGTGGAGGAGGTGCACGGGGTCGGGGCGATGTCCGGCGACCGGAAGGGCAGGGGGTGGCGGTCCGGGCGGCATTCCTTCGGGCGGAGCGCCAAGGAGATCCTGGAGAAGGCGCTGCGTATCGCCGTGGCCCGGCGGGACCGGCACATCGGCGACGAGCACATTCTGTTGGCGCTGACGGTACGGCCGGGGGTGCCGGGGGAAGTGCTCGCCGATCACGGGGTGACCTACGAGTCGGTCGTGCGCGTCCTCTACGGCGCGGGAGAGGCGAAGGCCGGCTGAGCCCTGCGGGGCGCCGACGTCGGAGACGGCGGCGCCCGGGCGGCTCACGCCTTCGGTGCCCGCAGGAGTGCCCCGATGTGGGCCGCCGCCGTCGACAGATGGCGGCGGGCGTCGTGGAACTGGTCCGCCGTGATGCCGTGGTCGCGGGCCGCGTCGCGGATGTCGTCGCGGAAGCGGTCGAGCAGGCGGTCCAGATCGCGGGCCGGGTCCCCGGTGGAGTCCTCGTGGGCCCAGGAGGGCTCGTACTCGGCGGGGAAGTCCTCCGGGGTGTGCGAGTACTCGGGGCCGGACGGTGTCCCCTCGGCCTTCTCGGACCTCGCACGGCCCCGGCCGAAGCCGAAGTCCTTCCCGAACTCCTTGCCGTAGTCCTTCCCGAACTCGCCGAACTCCTTGGCCAGTTCGGTCAGGCCCTCGCGCACCCCGGTCGGCCAGTCGCCGCGCGCGAAGTGGTCCTGCACCTGCTCCTGCACCCGCCGGGCGATGCGCTGCACCTCCTCCTGCGCCTGCTCCCGGGCCCGGTCCTGGGCCTCCTTGGCCTGTCGGCGGGCCCGCTGGGCCTCCTCGCGGGCGCGGCGGCTCTCGTCCTTGGCGCGCCGGGCCTGTTCCTTCCACTCCTGCTTGACGCGGCGCATCTCCTCCTTGGCGGCGCGCCACGCCTCGTGGTCGGTGTACTCCGTGAAGTCCCCGAAGGGGCCCTCGTGTTCGCCGGTGCCCGCCTTGGTGCCACCGCCCCGCCGGGCCTCGGTGGCGGCCGCCCGTACCTCGCGCCGCAGATCACCCGCAGCGCCCCGCACATCGGCGCGGATCTCGGCGGCGAGCTCGGCGACCGACTCGCGGATCTCCAGCTCCAGATCGGCCAGTTCACCGCTGCGGTCGGCCAGCTCGGCGCGGCCCGCGTCCGTGATGGCGTACACCTTGCGGCCGCCCTCGGTGGTGTGGGTGACCAGGCCCTCCGTCTCCAGCTTGGCCAGCCGGGGGTAGACGGTGCCCGCCGAGGGGGCGTACAGGCCCTGGAAGCGCTCCTCCAGGAGTCGGATCACCTCGTAGCCGTGGCGCGGGGCCTCGTCCAGGAGCTTCAGCAGGTAGAGGCGGAGGCGGCCGTGGGCGAAGACGGGGGGCATGTCAGAGCACCTTCTTGTCGGTCGTGCCGTCGGCCGGGGCGCCCGGTGAGGAGTCGCCGTCCGGGCCGGAAACGGAATTGTCCCCCGAGTCGCTCCGTACGCCGTCCGCCGGGGAGTCCGTCACCGGAGCCTGCGCCTCCCATGGCTCCTCCTCGTCCTCCCGGGGTGGGCGGCGCAGGAGGGCGATGGAGCCGGAGACGGTGGTCGCGCGGAGCTTGCCGGTGCCGGCGCCGAGGCGGCCCGTGACCTTGTGGGCGCCCCACTGGCCGTGCACGCGCAGGCCGTCGAAGGCGTTGGAGATCGTCCCGCTCGCGGTGTTGGCCTCCACCTCCGCGTCCGCGGGCTGAGGGAGCCGGATGGCGATCTCACCCGAAACGCTGGTCAGCCGGACGTCGGTGGGGCCCTCCGGGTCGAGGTCGACGATCATCGAGCCGCTGACCGAGTCGGCCCGCACGGAGGGGCCGGAGCCCTCCACGACGGTGAGATCACCGGAGACCGAGTTGAAGCGCAGGTCGCCGGTGACGGCCTGGGCCTCCAGATTCCCGGAGACGGTGTCGGCGCGGACGGAGCCCGACAGCCCCACGAGGGTCGTGTCGCCGTTGACCCCCTTCACCACGGACGGGCCGCGCAGCCCGGACACGACGGCGGCGGCGCTGACCACTCCCACCTCGACGCGGGTGTCGGCCGGCACGGCCAGCGAGACGACCGCGCTGCGCCGCCAGCCCTTGCGGTCGAGCCACTTGAGGAAGCCCTTCCAGGGCAGATCCTCGTAGGCCACCGTGAGGGTGCCGCCCTCTTGCGTGACGACGAGAGGAGGTCCCTCGATCTCGGACACCTCCAGGCGTGCGGAACCTTCGTCCGTGCCCACCACGTTCACCGTTCCGTTGACGGTGCGTACGTGGAGTTCGCTTACGGGCTCGTCGAAGGTGAGCTTCCTGGGCTCCGTGACGGACCACTCGGGCATGGTGCAGACCTCCCCGTAGCAACGCGCCATATCGCGTCTCCTGCAATTCACGATATATCGTGGCCGTCGAAAGTCAAGACACTCGTTCTGGGGATGCGGGGGGTGTAAATATGACCAATCGGAGTGAATCGCCCTAGCGTGTGATCATGTCGACGGAAGCCACCTCCCGTGCGGGTCGCACCGGCCCAGCCCCCGGCGCCCTGCTGCTGTGCCGGGCCGAGCCGGATTCCGTCGCTCCCGTCGCCCGGCTGCTGCGCGAGCGGATGCTGCTCACGCGCGCGGGGCAGGGGTGGAGCGTCCTTGTGCCGGAAGGCGGGCCGTGGCTGCGCGGTGAGGAGCCGGTCGACCGTGTCATGACCGGTTGGGCCACCGCCCTGGCCGTCGGCGCTCCCTGGGCCGTCCTCGCGCTGTGGTGGGACGCCGAGCGCGGCGGCTACACCCTCGCCTCCGGCTTCCGCCGCCCCGTCGGCTACATCTGGCTCACCAACGGCACCCCAGCCGGCGAGGACGAGGCCATGCGTACCTTCGCGGCCCGTCTCGGCCTCGACCCGGTCCTGGACGTCCAGTCCCTGGACCGCCTCGCGCAACCGGACCCCGCCTCGGACGCCCGCGCCCGCCTGCGCGGCCTGCTCGCGGTCCTCACGCGCGTGGGCCTCAGCCTTCCCGCAGGCCTCGCTCCCGGCGAACCGGCCGACCGCCTCCGCGAGGTGGTCCGGGACCGGCCGGACGCCGTCCCGATCGAGTGGGAGGGCGGGTGGGAAACGGTCCGCGACGAACTCCAAGTGGCCGCCGGCCGCCGCCTCACGCCCTGGCTCCCCTGGTCAGGCGACCCGAAGGCCCGCGCCCTAGCCCTGGCTCAGCTGGCAGCAGGCCTCCCACTGGCCGCCTGGGGCCTGCGGCACCGCAGTGGCGGCTGGCTGGCGGCGGGGACGCTGCTGCTGGCGCACGGCGCGCTCGGAGTCTTGTACGACCTGTCGCATCCCCGCGACTGACCCCGGGCCTGATCGCCGGCACGACAACTCGCCCCGGTCCCGTCTCCCGTTGGCCGCCTGGGGCCCACGGCACCGCAGTGCCGGCGGGGCTGCTGCCGACGCAGGGTGCGCTGGGGCTGTCGTACGACTTGACGCGCCTGCGCGACTGACGCCCGTGCTGGATCGCGCTGGCCCGCCTCCGGCTGGTTGCCTGGGGCCTAGGGCATCCCGGCGGCGGCACGGAGCGCTGCCGCTGGCGCACGGCGCGCTCGGGGTGTCGTACGACCTGACACGCCCCCCGCGACGACCCCCGCAACTGACCCCCCACACCGGACCGCGGCACCAAAACCGGGGCGGCTCAGAGGGCCCCGCCGGCCGGCACGCCGTACCGGCTAGTCGTCGTCCTCGTCGTCCAGGCGGGCCAGCCACGTGGCCAGGCGTTCCACCGGTACCTCGAAGTCGGGATTGAGGTCGACGAAGGTTCGCAGTTGCTCGGCGAGCCACTCGAAGGTGACCTCCTCCTCACCGCGCCGCTTCTCCAGTTCCTCGATGCCACGGTCCGTGAAGTACATGCCGTCAAGGATAAGTGCGCCGAAACGGCCGGGCCGCACCCCTCGGGAGAGGGATGCGGCCCGGTCACGTACGGCCCGAAGAGGGGTTACGCGTCGAACACCTCGCGCACCAGCTGCTCCTGCTCCGCCTGGTGCCGCTTGGCGGAACCGACCGCCGGGGACGAGCTGTGCGGGCGGGAGATCCGCCGCAGCCGCTCGCCGTGCGGAACCTCCGCGCCGACCGCCAGGTCCAGGTGGTCGATCAGGTTGAGGGCGATGAAGGGCCACGCGCCCTGGTTCGCCGGCTCCTCCTGGGCCCACAGGTACTTCTCGGCGTTCGGGTACTTGGCGATCTCCGCCTGAAGCTCGGCACCCGGCAGCGGGTACAGGCGCTCGATGCGGATGATCGCCGTGTCCGAGATGCCGCGCTTCTGACGCTCGGCCTCCAGGTCGTAGTACAGCTTGCCCGCCACGAAGACGACCTTGCGGACCGCCGCGGCGTCCACGGACGTGTCGCCGATGACCGGGCGGAACTGACCCGTCGTGAACTCCTCCGTCTTCGACGCGGCGGCCTTCAGGCGCAGCATCGACTTCGGGGTGAAGACCACCAGCGGCTTGTGGTGCGGGTTGTGCACCTGCCACCGCAGGAGGTGGAAGTAGTTCGACGGCAGGGTCGGCATCGCGACCGTCATGTTGTTCTGGGCGCAGAGCTGGAGGAAGCGCTCCACGCGCGCGGACGAGTGGTCCGGGCCCTGGCCCTCGTAGCCGTGGGGGAGGAGCAGGGTGACGCCGGACGTCTGGCCCCACTTCTGCTCGGCTGCCGAGATGTACTCGTCGACGATCGTCTGCGCGCCGTTGACGAAGTCGCCGAACTGCGCCTCCCACAGCACGAGCGCGTCCGGACGGGCCAGCGAGTAGCCGTACTCGAAGCCCATGACCGCGTACTCGGACAGCAGGGAGTTGTAGACGTTGTAGCGGGCCTGGTCCTCGTTGAGGTACTGGAGCGGGGTGTGCTCCTCGCCCGTCTCACGGTCGATGAGGACCGCGTGCCGCTGCCCGAAGGTGCCGCGCTGCGAGTCCTGGCCGGACAGCCGGACCGGCGTGCCCTCCAGGAGCAGGGAGCCGACGGCCAGCGTCTCGCCCATGCCCCAGTCGATCGTGCCGTCCTCGACCATCGACGCCCGGCGCTGCAGCTGCGGCAGCAGACGCGGGTGGACGTTGAAGGTGTCGGGGATGTTGACCTGGGACTCGGCGATCCGCTTCACGACCTCCGCGGAGATCGCGGTGTTCACGGCGACCGGGAACTCGGCCCGCGGGTCGGAGACGGGACCGGCGGCCGGCTGGGCCGTGGCGGCCTCGCGGACCTCGGTGAAGACCTTCTCCAGCTGGCCCTGGTAGTCCTGCAGCGCCTGCTCGGCCTCTTCCAGGGTGATGTCGCCGCGACCGATGAGGGACTCGGTGTAGAGCTTGCGCACCGAGCGCTTCTTGTCGATCAGGTCGTACATCAGCGGCTGGGTGAAGGCCGGGTTGTCCGACTCGTTGTGACCGCGGCGGCGGTAGCAGATGAGGTCGATCACCACGTCCTTGTTGAACGCCTGGCGGAACTCGAAGGCCAGACGGGCCACGCGGACCACGGCCTCCGGGTCGTCGCCGTTCACGTGGAAGATCGGGGCCTCGATCATGCGGGCCACGTCCGTGGCGTACATCGAGGAACGCGACGACTCGGGAGCCGCCGTGAAGCCGACCTGGTTGTTGATGACGATGTGGACCGTGCCGCCGGTGCGGTAACCCCGCAGCTGCGACATGTTCAGGGTCTCGGCCACCACGCCCTGGCCCGCGAAGGCCGCGTCACCGTGCAGGGCGACCGGCAGGACGGTGAAGTCCGTGCCGCCCTTGTTGATGATGTCCTGCTTGGCGCGGACGATGCCCTCGATGACCGGGTCGACCGTCTCCAGGTGGGAGGGGTTCGCGGCCAGCGAGACCTTGATCTGCTCGCCGTCCAGGCCGGTGAAGGTGCCCTCGGCGCCCAGGTGGTACTTCACGTCCCCGGAGCCGTGCATCGACTTCGGGTCGAGGTTGCCCTCGAACTCGCGGAAGATCTGCGCGTACGACTTGCCGACGATGTTCGCCAGGACGTTCAGGCGGCCGCGGTGGGCCATGCCGATGACGACCTCGTCCAGACGGGACTCGGCGGCCGAGTCCAGCACCGCGTCGAGCAGCGGGATGACGGACTCGCCGCCCTCCAGGGAGAAGCGCTTCTGGCCGACGTACTTGGTCTGCAGGAAGGTCTCGAAGGCCTCCGCGGCGTTCAGCCGGCGCAGGATGCGCAGCTGCTCCTCGCGCTCGGGCTTGGTGTGCGAGCGCTCGATGCGGTCCTGGATCCAGCGGCGCTGCTTCGGGTCCTGGATGTGCATGAACTCGACGCCGGTGGTGCGGCAGTACGAGTCGCGCAGCACGCCGAGGATGTCGCGCAGCTTCATCAGGGACTTGCCGGCGAAGCCGCCGACCGCGAACTCCCGCTCCAGGTCCCACAGGGTGAGGCCGTGCTCGGTGATGTCCAGGTCGGGGTGCTTGCGCTGGCGGTACTCCAGCGGGTCGGTGTCGGCCATGACGTGGCCGCGGACCCGGTAGGAGTGGATCAGCTCGAAGACGCGCGCGGCCTTGGTGACGTCGTCGTCGTGCGAGGCGTCGATGTCCTTGAGCCAGCGGACCGGCTCGTAGGGGATGCGCAGGGCCTCGAAGATCTCGTCGTAGAAGCCGTTCTCGCCGAGCAGGTAGTTCGCGACGATGCGCAGGAACTCGCCGGAGGCGGCGCCCTGGATGACCCGGTGGTCGTAGGTCGACGTGAGCGTCATGACCTTCGAGATGCCGAGCTTGTTCAGGGTGTCCTGGGAGGTGCCCTGGAACTCCGCCGGGTAGTCCATGGAGCCGACGCCCATGATGACCGACTGGCCGGGCATCAGACGCGGCACGGAGTGGACCGTGCCGAGGCCGCCGGGGTTGGTCAGGGAGACCGTGACACCGGTGAAGTCGTCCATCGTCAGCTTGCCGTCACGGGCGCGGCGGACGATGTCCTCGTAGGCCTGCCAGAACTCGAAGAAGTTCAGCGTCTCGGCCTTCTTGATGCCCGCGACGACCAGCTGGCGGTCGCCGTTGGGCTTCACCAGGTCGATGGCGAGGCCGAAGTTGACGTGCGGCGGCTTGACGAGGGTGGGCTTCCCGTCCTTCTCCGCGTAGTGCCAGTTCATCGACGGCATGGCCTTGATGGCCTGCACCATCGCGTACCCGATCAGGTGCGTGAAGGAGATCTTCCCGCCCCGGGCGCGCTTGAGGTGGTTGTTGATGACGATGCGGTTGTCGAAGAGCAGCTTCACCGGGACCGCGCGCACGGACGTGGCCGTGGGCAGCTCCAGGGAGGCGTTCATGTTCTTCGCGACCGCGGCGGCGGGGCCGCGCAGCGTCACCAGCTCCGGGCCCTCCGCGGAGGCGGCCTCGGCGGCCGGCTTCGCGGCGGGCTTCGCAGCCGCCGGCTTGGCGGCCGGAGCGGCCTGCGCCGGAGCAGCGGCCGGTGCCGCGGCCTTGGCCGGGGCCGGAGCCGCGGCGGCCGGCTTGGCGGCCGGAGCAGCGGCCTGAGCCGGCGCGGCAGCCTGGGCCGGGGCGCTGGGAGCCGGGGCGGCCTGCGCCGGAGCGGTGGTGGTCTCCGCGGCCCCCGCGGCCGCGGTACCCGCCGCAGCCGGGGCGGCACCCCCCGACTTGTAGTCGGCAAAGAAGTCCCACCAGGCACGGTCTACGGAATTCGGGTCCTGGAGGTACTGCTGATAGATCTCGTCGACGAGCCACTCGTTCGGCCCGAACGCGGCAGCGGGGTTCTTGCCCGCTTGGTCTGCGTCGGTCGAGATGCTCGAGTTACTGGGGGACTGTGGCGACACGGCGGCAACCGCCCTCTTCCGCTTCTCACAAGGTGATGGACAGCGGGAATAAAGGCTACGCCCCCAAGACCGCGAAGGTCAGGCCGGGCCCGTCCATCGTCGTGTAAGTCACATCGAAGAGCGTGTTTCGCGGGTGGAAATGGCGGGAAACAAACGTGGTTCCGGTACGTGCGTCCGCCCGAGGGAAGCACCGAGCGGGGCTCTGCGCGACTGCGGCGCGGCCCTCTGCCTGATCACACGTGTCCGTCAGCGCGGAACAGAGATGGATCTTGCGGCTCCGCTTCGAACTTTACGTCAACTTGGCCGAGATGAAAGTCCCGGAAGGGTGACAAGGATCCGGCAGCCCCGCTCGGATTCGGCCACTCCGATCCGGCCGCCGTGCAGATCCACCGCCCAGCGGGCGATCGCGAGCCCGAGCCCGGTGCCGCCGTCGCTGCCCGGACCGTGCGGCCGCATGACCTGACCGCGGTTGAACCGCTCGAAGACGCGGTGCCACTCCGAGCGCGGAATGCCGGGGCCCTCGTCGAGGATCTCCAGTTCGAGCGACTCGGGCAGGGCCCCGCGCCGCGCCTTGACCGTCACCCGTCCGTGTGCCGGGCTGTGCTTGACCGCGTTGTCGATCAGGTTGGCGACGACCTGGTGGATGCGCTCCGGGTCGGCGTGCGCGGTCAGCTCGGGCGGCGAGACGTCGAGGTGCAGATGGACGTCGTTGCGCGTGTGGCTGCCGGATCCCGAGGCGATGCCCGCGCGGGCCGTGGCGACCATGTTGGCCTCCTTCAGCACGCCCGAGAGATACGGCCACACCTCGAACCGGCGCTTCTTCAGCGGCACGACGCCGTTGTCGAGGCGGGACAGGTCCAGCAGGGTCTCCACCAGCCGGCCCAGCCGCTCGGTCTGCTTCAGGGCCGTGCGCATGGTCTCGGGGTCGGCCTGGGTGAACCCGTCGACGATGTTCTCCAGCACGGCGCGCAGGCCCGCGATGGGCGTGCGCAGCTCGTGGGAGACATTTGCCACAAGTTCCTTGCGCTGGCGTTCCTGGGCCTCCAGGTCGTCCGCCATGCGGTTGATCGTCTGGGCCAGGTCGCCCAGTTCGTCCCGGCGGTTCTCGCGGACCCGGCGGGTGTAGTCGCCGTGCGAGATGGACCGGGCGACCGCGTTCATGTCGTCCAGGGGCGCGGTGAGCGAATGCGCCACGAACTGCGTAATCAGGAGTGTGGCGATCATCGAGAAGACCGTGATGAAGCGCAGCTCGGTGGCTGTGCGCATCGCGATCATCATCAGCCCGGTGGTGATGAGGACCGCGATGACGACCAGCGCACCCAGCTTGGTCTTGATCGAGAAGGGGCTCACTCCGCCCCAGGGGTCCCTGGGGTTTCTCCGGCCGGCCGGACCCTCGCTCATGGCGTCGGCGTCTCCAGGGCGTAGCCAACGCCGTGCACCGTGCGGATCCGCTCGGCGCCGATCTTCCGGCGCAGGGCCTTGATGTGGCTGTCGACGGTCCGGGTGCCGGAGGCGTC
The DNA here is from genome assembly GCF_055559055.1 of Streptomyces sp. NPDC024687. Classification (NCBI taxonomy): domain Bacteria; kingdom Bacillati; phylum Actinomycetota; class Actinomycetes; order Kitasatosporales; family Streptomycetaceae; genus Streptomyces; species Streptomyces sp. NPDC024687. Next base: position 553,712 of record NZ_JBVHLJ010000003.1, read on the forward strand.
CGCCCAGTCCCACACCTCGGCGAGCAGCTGCTCACGGGAGAGCACCGCGCGCGGGGTGTTGGCCAGGCACACCAGGAGGTCGAACTCGGTGGGCGTCAGGTGGACGTCCTCCGAGCGCACCCGCACCCGGCGCTGCGCGTGGTCGATCTCCAGCTCGCCGAGTCGGAGGATGCCGGAGCGCGGCGTGGTGGCGGCCAGCGCGGCCCGCTCGACGCGCCGCAGCAGGACGTGCACGCGCGCGGCCAGCTCACGCATCGAGAACGGCTTGGTCATGTAGTCGTCGGCGCCGACGCCGAGACCGACCAGCATGTCGGTCTCGTCGTCACGGGCCGTCAGCATGAGCACCGGGACCGGACGGGCGGCCTGCACGCGGCGGCAGACCTCCAGACCGTCGAAGCCGGGCAGCATGATGTCGAGGATCAGCAGGTCCGGCTGCCAGGCCTCGGCCGTGTCGACCGCTGACGGACCGTCCACCGCCGTTTGCACGAGGAATCCCTCGGCGCGCAGGCGGGTCGCGATGGCGTCGACGATCGTCGGATCGTCCTCGACGACCAGGACCCGGCGCTGGGCGCCGGGAGTGGCCGTCGAACCGTTGTGGGAGGTGTGTGTCTGCTCCATCGCCCGCCCCTGGGGAGTGCTTTCCGGAACCATGTGGGGTGATTCCTTGTCTGCGCATGACTGCGATTGACGCTTGAATGATCGGCGTAGGGAAGCAGAGTACGGGGAGCCGTCACCCCTTTGCTATCCAGGTCGGACGGCGAGATGGACGACGTCGGGTACGCCCCGGGCAACGGGGATCTCCTCGGTACGTACCTGCTGGAACCCGGCATTTGCCAGTGATTGCTCAAATTCCGGAGAGGGTTTCGCCGACCACACGGCCAGTACCCCGCCCGGCTTCAACACCCTTGCGCAGCTTGTGAGTCCGGTACGCGCGTAGAGTCCGCCGTTGCTCTCCGTGACCGTCCAGTCGGGTCCGTTGTCGATGTCGAGGCACAGCACGTCAAAAGTGGCGCATGTCTCATTGACGAATTCGACCAGATCCGTTTTCAGAATGTTCGTCCGGGGATCGGCGAGCGCCCTCGCCGTGAGTGCCGAGAGCGGGCCCGCGCGGTGCCAGTCGATGATGGCCGGCTCCCGCTCGGCGACCGTGATCCGGCCCCACCGGGGGTTCGCGACCGCGTGTGCGAGCGAGAAGCCGACGCCGAGGCCGCCGATGAGGACGTGCGGATCCGGACGGTCGTCGAGCGCGGCGAGCGCCGCGTCGACGAGCATCCGCTCCGAGCGTCCGTCGGAGGTGTCCATCAGGAAGCAGCCGTTGGCGATGATCTGGAGCAGCTCGCCGTGCCGCCGCAGGACGACCTCTCCGTACGGGCCCTCGCGACGGTCCAGGACTTCGGGAATGTCGTACGAGGTGGGCATCGGCCCATCTTGGCAGGTACGGCGACCGGGCCGGGGCTCCTTGAGAAGTCCCTGTGAATCGGGGCCGGGGTGGCGTCGGTCACAGACAGCGGGTGGGTGGGGCGCGAAGGGTGGGGTGGGACGGAAGGAGCAGCTCACCTTGGAACGGACCGTGCCCCCAGCCCCTTCCGACCCGCCCGCACCGGAAGCTCCTGCCCCGGACGCGTGCTTTCCGGAAGTGGCCGCGCTCCTCGACGGGGTGCCCCGGCAGAGGGAACGGGCCGAGAGGTGTGCCGCCGGGACACCGGTGACACCCCCGGCAACGGCCGCCCCTGACACCGGATTGCGCGTCCTCCGGCTCCAGCGGCTGCTCCCCACTCCCACCGGGACACCGTTCACCTTCGTCTACGGCGCCGTCCTGGCCACCGTCTCACTCGTCGCCGCGCAGCTGGACCCCGCCCTCGTCCACACCCTGTACCAGGGCTCCAGCACCGATGTCGCGCACCTCGTGCGGATGCCCGTCCTGGTGCTGGTGGCCAGCGCGCTGTGGATCGCGGGCGGCATCCTCTCGTCGTACGCCCTCGCCCTGCTGTTCGTCCTCACCGCGCTGGAGCGGCGGATTGGCGGAGTGCGTACGGCGGGTGTCTTCCTGCTCGGGCATGTCGGGGCGACCCTCGCCACGGAGGTCCCGACGGGCCTCGCGGTCCTGGCCGGGCAGCTGCCCGCCAGTTCGCTGCACCGCCTCGACTACGGCGTCAGCTTCGGCGTGGCCGCGAGCCTCGGCGCGCTGGCCGGACTGCTCCGGCCGTGGCTGCGCTGGCCGTTGCTCGCCCTCTTCGGCTGGCTGTTGCTGACCGACCTGATCGCGTTCACCGACCCGATGACCGACTGGGGTCACCCGATCGCCCTGGCGATCGGTGTCGCGACCTGGCCGCTCCTGCGGCGCCGCGGCGGGGTCAGCGGGCCGGCGGGGTCCAGACGTACGGCGTAGTCGTGGTCACCGCGTGGAAGCCGAGCCGGCCCAGGATGGGCGCGCTGTCGTCCGACGCGTCCACGTGCAGACAGGTGACCCCGCGGGAGACGGCGAGAGCGGCGCGTACGGCGACCAGGGAGCGGTAGATGCCCCTGCGCCGCCACTCGGCGAGCGTGGAACCGCCCCACAGGCTCGCGAACTCGGTGCCCGGGCGGAACGCCAGCCAGGCGGCGCACACCACTTCGCCGTCCGCCTCGGCGACGTAAACCGCGATGTCGTCCGGCGCGGTGGCGACCCGGCCGATCAGGTCGTCGGCGAGCCAGCTCCGGTCCTGGCCCCACACCGCCGACTCCATGGCGGCGATGCGGTGCATGTCGGCGTCCGCCGTCACGCGGCGCACGGTGACGCCTTCCGGGAGCTCGGGCTGTCGTACGGCCAGCTCGGCGGCCCGGCCGACCAATACCGTCTCCCGCTCCTCGGGCACGAAACCGGCCGCGCGGAGTCGTTCGGTGAGGTCGGCCGGGGTGTCGTGGGAGCGGGTCTTCCACTCGACGGCCTCGCCGCGCGCCGCGAAGAAGTCCCGTTGCCGCGCGATGAGTTCGTCGAGCGCGTCGCCCTCCACGCCGAGGTCGCGCGGCCCGCTCACGAACCCGCGGAACTGACCGACGATCCGCAGCAGCGGCCCGTCCTGCTCGTACGTCACCCCCGCGGGCGGGGTGGGAGGAGCACCGCGCATCTGGTCGTCGTAGGCGGAGAGGAGGGGGTGCGTGCCTGCCGTGATGATGGTCTGCCTCTCGGTCGTGTCGGTCGCCCCACGCGCGTGCCTCGTGGCCGTCGGGAAGAGGGAGGGCCGGCCCGGTGTTGTCCGCCGTGCGGCCGGTGGGAACCACCGGAGCATGACAGAGACCGTCCTCTGCCGTCTCCGGATTTCCCGCGGGCGGTGACGGGCCGTCACTCGGCGTCCGGTCCTACGAACTTCGCACTGGTGAGCGGAGCTTCCATATGCCAGCCCAGAGCCTCGTACAGGCCCCGGCCCGCGGGCGTCCCCGCCAGCACGCCGGTCTGCGCCCCCGTGGCGGCCGCCACGGCCTGGAGGGTGCGCATGACGAGACTGCCCAGCCCCCGGCGCCGATGGGCGGCCGCGGACTCGATCTGATCGAAGACGGCGGTGGCGCCGGTCGGGGCGACCTGGCCGCGCGCCGCGAGGGAACCGTCGGGCGCGGCGACGAGCATGCGCGTGACGCCGCCGACGGTCCAGGTGCGCAGCCGGTATCCGGCGGGGGCGACGGGCCGTTCGGCCGCCGTGGTCGTGGTTGTGGCCGTGGTCAGGGGGACCGTCATGAGGAAGCCGGGTTCGGGATCCACCCACCAGCCCTCGCCGAGCCAGCCCCCGACCACCTCCGGGTCCTGGAACACCTTGAGCCACACCCCGGCCCCTGTCACCCCGTCCGCCACCTGGCGTACGGCCTTCTCGTCCACGTCGTCGCCCAGCGCGTCGAAGACGTGCCGCGACACATGTGCGAGCTGTCCCACATCGATGGTGAAACCCCACGGCTCACGCTCCGGAGCCGCCGCTCCGCGGGACACGACCCAGCCGGTCACCCACGCCTTTACGACTCCGTCCATGACATCCATGACATCCATGACATCCCCCTGTAATGGCCGCTAGCGGTATGTGGCTATTACTCGTCCGGTACCGGGCGACCATAGGGCCCGAACCGCCGATTCCGGCAGTCGTGATCGCCGACAGCGAACAGGCAAACGGGTGGGGAACATTCGAAGGCCGTGGAGCATTGAGTCGGCATAGCTCAACTTGACTGCCTAAGGGGAGATCATGGCTTCGACGTCCACACCGCTCACCCTGCCCGTGCTGCCGCTCGACGACGAGGTCGTGCTGCCCGGAATGGTGGTTCCGCTGGACCTGAACGACACCGACGTGCGCGCCGCGGTGGAGGCCGCCCAGGCCGCCGCCCGCTCGGAACCCGGAAAGCCGAAGGTCCTCCTGGTGCCACGCATCGACGGCACCTACGCGAGCACCGGTGTGCTCGGCACCGTCGAGCAGGTCGGCCGGCTGGCCGACGGCGACCCCGGCGCGCTCATCCGCGGCCGGAGCAGGGTGAAGATCGGTGCGGGGACCACCGGCCCGGGCGCCGCGCTGTGGGTCGAGGGAACCACGGTCGACCAGACCGTCCCCGACCCGCTGCCCGGCCACGCGACCGAACTGGTCAAGGAGTACAAGGCACTCGCCACCGCCTGGCTGCGCAAGCGCGGCGCCTGGCAGGTCGTGGACCGGGTGCAGGCCATCGACGACGTGTCCACCCTCGCCGACAACTCCGGTTACTCGCCCTTCCTGACCACCGAGCAGAAGGTCGAGCTGCTGGAGACCGCCGACCCGGTCGCCCGTCTCAAGCTCGCCACCCAGCAGCTGCGCGACCACCTCGCCGAGCAGGATGTCGCCGAGACCATCGCGAAGGACGTCCAGGAGGGCGTCGACAAGCAGCAGCGGGAGTTCCTGCTCCGCCGTCAGCTGGAAGCCGTACGCAAGGAACTGCGCGAGCTCAACGGCGAGCAGGAGGGCGAGGAGTCCGACGACTACCGCGCCCGCGTGGAGGCCGCCGACCTGCCTGAAAAGGTGCGGGAGGCCGCCCTCAAGGAGGTCGACAAGCTGGAGCGGTCCAGCGACCAGTCTCCGGAGGGCTCCTGGATCCGCACCTGGCTGGACACCGTCCTCGAACTGCCGTGGAACGAACGGACCGAGGACGCGTACGACATCCAGGGCGCCAAGGAGATCCTCGACGCCGAGCACGCGGGCCTGGAGGACGTGAAGGAGCGGATCACCGAGTACCTGGCGGTGCGCAAGCGCCGTAACGACCGGGGCCTCGGGGTCGTCGGCGGCCGGCGCGGCGGTGCCGTGCTCGCGCTCGTGGGCCCGCCCGGCGTCGGCAAGACCTCGCTCGGCGAGTCCGTCGCGCACGCCATGGGCCGCAAGTTCGTCCGCGTCGCTCTCGGCGGCGTCCGGGACGAGGCGGAGATCCGCGGCCACCGGCGCACGTACGTCGGCGCGCTGCCCGGCCGGATCGTGCGGGCCATCAAGGAGGCGGGGTCGATGAACCCGGTCGTCCTGCTCGACGAGATCGACAAGGTGGGCTCCGACTTCCGCGGCGACCCCGCGGCCGCTCTCCTGGAGGTCCTGGACCCGGCGCAGAACCACACGTTCCGCGACCACTACCTGGAGGTCGAGCTCGACCTGTCGGACGTCGTCTTCCTCGCCACGGCCAACGTGCTGGAGGCGATCCCGGAGGCGCTGCTCGACCGGATGGAGCTGGTCCGGCTCGACGGGTACACCGAGGACGAGAAGATCGTCATCGCCCGTGACCACCTGCTCCCGCGCCAGCTGGAGCGGGCGGGCCTCGCCAAGGACGAGGTCGTCATCGACGAGAGCGCCCTGCGCAAGCTCGCCGGCGAGTACACGCGCGAGGCGGGCGTCCGCACCCTGGAGCGGTCGATCGCGAGGCTGCTGCGCAAGGTGGCGGCCCAGCACGAACTGGGCGAGCGGGAACTGCCGTTCACCGTCACGGACGAGGAGCTGCGCGGTCTGATCGGCCGGCCGCACCACGTGCCCGAGTCGGCCCAGGACCCGGCGGAGCGCCGGACCGCGGTCCCCGGTGTCGCCACCGGACTCGCGGTCACCGGAGCGGGCGGGGACGTGCTGTTCGTCGAGGCGTCGCTGGCCGACCCGGAGACGGGCGCGGCGGGTCTGACGCTGACCGGCCAGCTGGGTGACGTGATGAAGGAGAGCGCGCAGATCGCGCTGAGCTTCCTGCGCTCGCACGGCGCTGAGCTCGAACTGCCGGTCGGCGACCTGAAGGACCGGGGCGTGCACATCCACTTCCCGGCGGGCGCGGTCCCCAAGGACGGCCCGAGCGCGGGCGTCACCATGACGACGGCGCTGGCCTCGCTGCTCTCCGGCCGCCTCGTGCGCACGGACGTGGCCATGACGGGCGAGGTCTCGCTGACCGGCCGGGTCCTGCCGATCGGCGGCGTGAAGCAGAAGTTGCTCGCCGCGCACCGCGCCGGGGTGAGCACCGTCATCATCCCCAAGCGCAACGAGGCCGACCTGGACGACGTCCCGGCGGAGGTGCTGGACAAGCTCGACGTCCACGCCGTCACCGACGTCCGTCAGGTCCTGGAGCTGGCGCTGTCCCCGGCCAAGAACGGGGCCGTGCCGGAGGTCCCGGTGGCGGCGTGACGCCGTAGCCCGTCAGAGGGTTGCGGCCGCCGGCACCGGTTGAGGTGGAGGCCCGGGTTCTCGTGAGGGAGGCCCGGGCCTTCGCCGTAGCCGGGGCGGGTCAGCCGTTGGCCAGCGCCTGTACGCGGTCCGGGGCGCCGTTGAAGCGGTCGTGGTCGCCGACCGTGGGGCCGGTGGAGGTGTACTGCCACATGGTGTACGTGCTCCACCCGGCCGGGAGGGTGCCGGCGGTCGAGGCGTAGTGGGCGATCCAGAGCGGGTTGGCGGAGAAGCCGCCGTAGTTGCCGGTGCACTGGGTCCACCAGTTGGTGGCCGTGTAGATGACGGCGTCGCGGCCGGTGCGCGCCTTGTACCGGTTCAGGAAGTCGCGGATCCAGGTGACCATCGCGCTCTGCGACTTGCCGAAGCAGGCGTCGCCGTACGGGTTCCACTCGATGTCAAGGGTGCCGGGCAGGGTCCTGCCGTCCTGGTACCAGCCGCCGCCGCTGTCGACGAAGTAGTTGGCCTGTGTCGCGCCGCTCGTGGTGTCCGGGGTGGCGAAGTGGTAGGCCCCGCGGATCATCCCGATGCCGTGGGCGCCGGTGTACTGCTGGGAGAAGTAGGGGTTCGTGTAGTACGTCCCCTCGCTCGCCTTGGTGTACGCCCACCGGACGCCGCTGTTCCACAGGGTCGGCCAGGCGACGTTGCCCTGATAGCTGGCGACGTCGACCCCCTCCGTCTGGGTGGCACGAGTGTCGGCGGGCAGACCGTCCTGGCCGTCGTGCGCTACGACGCCCATGCCCATGTGGGCGTCGCCGCGGGCCGGGGTGGCGGTGGCGTCGGGGGCTTCCGCGGCCGGGGCGGGGGCCGCGAGGAGCAGGGAGAACGCGGTGAGCAGGAGACCTATGAGGAAGAGGCGTCGGGGACGTATCTGTTCGGGTCTGCGCACGGGCATGGCGTGCCTCCGGGGGCTCGATGACGCTCGGTGGGACATGACTGAGTGACCTCTGGGGATGACGTGGGCATGCCAGTCACCTCTCTGAAGACGCTCCGCACGAGGACGACGGGTCGGGAAGTGGGACCGGCGGCTGCCATTGGTCCAGCCCTGCGAAATACTTACGGGGCTGCGGTGATGTCGCAATCTGGCGGAACATTCACGGCCGGGAAATTCAAGGCAGGGGCTGACGTGCACGAAGAGGAAAACGGCGGCGGTGTCCCGGGCGGGGCCGACGTGGCGCCGAGCGGTGTGGACAAGCCCGGATTCCTGGCGCTGGAACGTGAGTTGACCGTCCTGCTGCGCCGCGCCCGGGCCAACCAGGGGGAGATGGCCCGCGAGGTCCACCCCGACCTGGAGTCGGCGGCTTACGGGCTGCTCGTCCGTCTGGATGAATGCGGCCGTCAGCGCGCCACCGAACTGGCCGCCTACATCGGAGTCGGCAAGGCCACGATGTCCCGTCAGCTGCGCGCCCTGGAGGACCTGGGCCTGGTCGCCCGCGCCCCGGACCCGGCGGACGGCCGGGCCTGGCTGGTCGACCTCACGCCGGAGGGCCGCTCCCGTGTCCAACGGGTCCGCGACGCACGCCGGGCCCGGTACGCGGGCCGCCTGGCGCACTGGGACTCGAGAGAGGTGACGGAACTGGCGCGACTGCTGCACCAGCTGAACCGGGGCATGGAGAAGTAGGCGGGGGTGGCGTTCGACCATGTGAGGTAGCGGGGCGTCCGTTGGTGGTGCCGTTGAGCAGGCCGTGCGGTGGTCTGCTCCGAGCGGGTGCCGTTGCCCTCCGCTGGTCTGGTCCGGCTGGGTGTCCGTGGTGGTGGTGCCGGGTGGGTGCCGTCGAGTGCGTGTGGTGGTCTCGTCCGGCCGGGTGTTCCGTCGAGGTGGTGCCCGGTTGGCACCGAGGGCGCCGCACGGCGGTCTGTTCCGCCGTGCCGGTCACCGGTCGACGCAGTCGAGGACGCCGTGCAGGGTCCGCTCCGACTCGGCGTCCGCGGTATCGCTGCCCAGCCGACGCACGCGCGTCCGCTCCGCCGGGCCGTGCCCCGGCCGCCAGGGTTCAAGGTGACCGGTTTCGGGCCGGTCGGCGACCGCCCGTGCGGGCCGACGGGTCGGGGCTTCTCACACCGCTCGGCGGGACGCAGTCCTGGGCCCGTGTCCTCGCCATCGTCCAGCGTTCGGGGTGCCCCCGCTCACGGGCCGGCCGGTGACCGCGCCGGTGCGGGCGACGCGGCTGGGGGTTGCCCACCGCTCCGCTGGACGCAGTCCTGTCCGTGCCGCCAGCCCCGTCGGGGCTCGGGGTGACCAGTTCGCGGGCTGGCGGCAACCGCCCGTACGGGTCGACGCGGCAGGGCTCTCCGTACTGCTCGCCGGGACGCAACCCTGGTCCCGCCTTCGCTCGCCCATGGCCCGGAGCTACCAGTGACTGCCCGTACCGACCGACGTGGCCGGGGTTCCCCCACCGCTCGCCGGGACGCACTCCTGGTTGTGCCCCCGACTTCTCAGGGACCGAGGCGCCGTGCGGGCCCGTGCGGTCACGGGTCCCGGGCTCTCCGTACCGCTCACCGGGACGCATCCCTGGTCCTGCCTCCGATTGCCCAGGGCCCGGAGCTACCAGTGACTGCCCGTACCGACCGACGTGGCCGGGGTTCCCGCACCCCCCCGGCGGGACGCAACCGTGGCCGTGTTTCCGCCATCCAGGGCTCGGGCTCACCCGTAACCGCCCGTACCGACCGAGACGGCCGGGCTTGTCGTGTCGCTCGGCGGGACGCAGTCCTGGCCGTGCCCCCCGACCTTCCAGGGCGGGCCGGTGCGGACACCGTTCCCGGGCTCAGAGTTCCGCGTACACCACCGTCGCGTCGTCGTGGGTCTTGCTGCGGCCCAGGTGCGTCCGGGGCTTCGCGTCCGCCCGCTCCAGCTCCCGGACGCGGTCCACCAGGGACTGTGCCCCCTCCTTACGGACGAAGGTGAAGCAGTCGCCCCAGCCGCCCTCGTGGAACTTCTCCACCCACCGCGCCGCCCCGTCCGTCAGCGCCAGCAGGGTGCGTACCGAGGACCGCGGCAGCACCCCCGTCACCGCGCGCCCCGACACCGACGGATCCGCCGCCGCCGTGAAGAAGCCGCCCTCCTTGTTGCGCAGGTGGGCGTCGATCAGCGCGTCCGTGGCCAGGGAGGCGCGGGGGAGACGGGAGAGACGGTCGTCCAGCACCGCGGTGACCCTGCCGTCCGGCGCCTCCACCAGCAGTGCCGAGTCCGACAGGACCAGGTACTCGACCGACTCCGGGGACCATCGCGCCATCACCACCGTCGCCTGCGGCGTACGCGGGTGAGAAAGGTCACAACCTTCACCATGTGTTTCCGCTGTGCGCGCGATGGCGCGGGACAGCACCTCGGCCGGCGGAACATCCATGAGCGAAACGGCCAGTTCGGTCAGCGCCCCGCCGAGCCGGGCCGTGAACCAGGGGACGGAATGCAGACAGCCGGTCGGACCGGCGGGCGGCGTGACACCGTCAAGGGCGATCAGTACGCCGCCCCGTCCGGACGCGGGGAGCGCGACGCTCGCGAAGTCCTCGTTGGGCCGCTGGACATCGCCGGGTTCCGAGACAAGTTCCGTACGCATTCGGCCAGTCTGCACGAGCCCTTCACAAGCTTCGCCAAAGCGTGGCAACGAACCCGGAATTGACGCAGTCGCGCAGGTCAGCCGCCAGGTTTGAGGTGGAATGGCTGCCGCCGGGCACGCGTGGTGGCGAATCCTGCCATCGGTCTTCGCCGGCGTCCAACCGGCCCGCCGCCCCGGGTCCGTGCGTGTGCCGCGGGAACTTGCCCGCCAACTCCCCTCCGGGGTTCACTCCTTCGGGTGGCGGCTCAGGCGATGGGCGACCACCGCCCACCGGCGCTGGGAGGGTCGGGAACCGTACCCCGGTGTGCACACCAGTTGACGGAGCGTCACCCCGGGCCCATGGGTATCACGAGTTCAGGAATGCGAGCAGCGGTGCAGAAGACGCGGCCTCGTCGCACAGGCAAGCAGACGGCCTCCGGCAACGGCGCGGAGCACACATCCGCCACGCCGGGCGCCCCCGGGACTCCTGTCGGCAAGGGCCGCCCCACCCACGTCCGCACCCGGCTGATTCTCGCCGCCGCCGTCGTGGCCGCCGCGATCGCCGGAGCCGGCGCCCCCTCCGTCGTCACCGCCTCCGGGGAACTGCACGACTCCCAGGACCTGGTGACGCTCGCCGAGCAGACCCAGGACGCCCTCGACCTCGCCCACGCGCTCGCCGACGAACGCGACGAGGTCACCCCCTACATCGCGGCCGGACGGCCCAGGACGAAGGCGCCCGGCGAGCAGTCGAGCGCCCGCGTCGACCGCCAGGCCGAGGAACTGCGCGCCGACAGCGACCTGTCCACGACCCTGCGCGCCGACCTCGACGACATCGCCGCCGTACGACGCTCCGCGCTCACCGGCAGGACCACCGCGCTCGAGACGCACAACGCCTACTCCGCCGCCATCACCGAACTGCACCGCCTCGCCGAGGAACTGGCCGAGAAGATGCCGGCCCGCGCCGGCTCCGGCGCCTACTCCCTCGCCGAGCTGGACTCCGCCGTACAGCAGGCCGCCGCCACCCGCGGACTGCTGCTCGCGGCGCTCGGCGTGCCGACGTCGACCGAGAGCGACTACGACCCGATCACCGGCCTGACCACCACCAGGAAGGTCTCCTCGGCCGCCGACGCCAAGCAGCGTGACGCGCTCAGCGCCGCCGCCCAGCAGGCCCGGCTGCGCTCCGACGCGGCCCTCGCCGACTTCCGGGAGTCCGCGCCCGCCGCCGCCAAGGCGAGCTACGACTCCACGGTCACCGGCCCCGAGGTCAACTCGGCCGACAAGTACCTCGCCGCCCTCACCGACCAGCCCACCCTCACCGACGGCGAACTCGACACGAGTGCCGGCAAGGTCGACGCCGCCCTGTCCGCCCGCGTCGACCTCATGCGCGGCGCCGAGTCCGCGCTCTTCGACCGCCGGGTCAAGGCGCTGGAGCAACTGCGCGACGACGACGTCACCGCGTTGGAGCTGCGGGTCGCGGTCCTCGGCGCCCTGATGCTGCTGGCCGTCGGTATCACCACCGCCATGGCCCGCACCCTCACCCGGCCCCTGTCCGTGCTGCGCCGCGGCTCCGCCCGGCTCGCCGGGGCCGAGGACCCCACGAGCGAGGAAGCGGTCTCCTTCACCGGCCGCAACGACGAGTTCGCCCAGGTCGTCCGCTCCGTCAACACCCTGCACGCGCACGCCGTCGCGCTCGCCGAGCGGATCGCCACCCTGGAATCCGACCGCAAGCACCTGGTCGGCCAGCGCCAGAAGATGGCGGACGCCCGCGAGCAGCTGAAGGAGGAACTCGCCGAATCCTCCGCCCAGTTGGAGCGGCTGCGCACCACCATCGGCGCCACCTTCGTCAGCCTGGCGCTGCGCACCCTCGGCCTCGTCGAGCGGCAACTGGCCGTCATCGAGAGCCTGGAGGAGCGCGAGCAGGACCCGGAGCGCCTGGCGACCCTCTTCAAGCTCGACCACTTCGCCACGGTCATGCGCCGCCACAGCGAGAACCTCCTCGTCCTGGCCGGCACGGAACACGTGCAGCAGAGCGCCGGGCCGGTCCCGCTCGTCGACGTGGTCCGCGCCGCCGTCAGCGAGATCGAGCGCTACGAGCGCGTCCGCATCGCCGCCCTGCCGCCGCACGCCCACGTGGCCGGCTTCGCCGCGGACGACCTCTCGCACCTGCTGGCCGAACTGATGGAGAACGCCACCTCGTTCTCCCCGCCCGACCTGCCCGTCGAGGTCTCCGGCTGGCTCCTGGAGAGCGGCGAGGTCATGCTCTCCGTGCAGGACGAGGGCATCGGCATGACCGCCGAGCGGATGACCACCCTCAACTCCCGCCTCGCCGACTTCGATCCCGAGGCCGCCTACGAGTCGCGCGAAGAGGGCGACGAGGGGCTGGGCCTCGGCCTGTACGTGGTGGCCCGCCTGGCCCACCGGCACGGCGTCCGCGTGCAGTTGCGCGAGCAGAAGCAGGGGGGTGTGGCCGCGGTGGTGGTCCTCCCCAAGCCGCTGCTCACCGCCGCGCCCGCGTCCGCCGTACCGGCCTCCGGCACCGGACCGGTCACCGGCGCGACCCACTCCTTCTCCCTCCCCGGCGCGGACGCGGAGGCCAACTCCAACGTCCTCAGCGGCCGTTCGGAGGGCGGCGACCCCCTGGTGGCGCTGGCCGAGAACGCCGTACGCGACGCAGAGGCGGAAGCGGAGCCGGAGTCGAAGCCGGAGTTGGAGTCCCCCGCCGAGACGACGATGGAACTCCTGGCCCCGGTACCGGCACAGGGAGAGCCGCACCCCGTACCGGAAGAGCCGTCGGCACCGGAACCCGCGGCCGCCGCAGTCGAGACCGAGACCGAACACACCCGCGCCGACGAAGAGCCCCTCACCGACAAGGGCCTCCCCAAGCGCACCCCCAGGATCACCGCACCCACCACCCCGGCCCCGCGCCGGCGCAACGCGTCCGTGGACGCCGACGCACTCCGCCGCAGGCTCGGCGGCTTCCACCGGGGGGCGGAAGCCGGCCACCGCGACGTGGCGGCGGAGATCAAGGAACAGACCGGCGAGACCCAGCTGCCGGCCGCAGAACACCGCACACAACGCACCGCATCCGAAGAAGCCACGGGGGGCACAGCCGAGGAGGCAAGCAGTTGACCGCGCCCAGTACCTTCGGACTGAGTCGTGAAGCCCGCAATCTCCACTTCCTGCTGACCAACCTCGTCGAGGAGGTCCCCGGCGTCCAGTCCGTCGCCGTGGTCTCCTCCGACGGCCTGCTCCTGCTCTCCTCCGACGCCGAGCGCAACGCGGAGGCACGCGAGGGGCGGGACGGCAAACCCTCCGGCCCGCGAGGCTCCTCCGCCGACCTCGCGACCATCGTCTCCGGCATCGGCAGCCTCACCCTCGGCGCCGCGAAGCTCATGGACTTCGGCGCCACGAAACACACCATGATCGCGATGGACGAGGGCAGTCTGTTCGTGATGTCGATCAGCGACGGCTCGCTGCTCGGTGTGCACGGCTCCGCGGACTGCGACATGAGCGTCGTGGCGTACCACATGGCCCTGTTCGTCGGCCGTGCCGGACACGTCCTGACCCCCGAACTCCGCAGCGAGCTACGGCAGTCGCTGGAGCACGACGCGACAGGGAGCGCCCGATGACGAACAGGCCCGAGCTCCCGGTCCGCGGCGGCGACCGCAAGGCCGCCCGGGTCCGCCCGTACTCGCTCACCGGCGGCCGGACCCGCTTCGGCCACGTCCTCCTCGTGGAGACGTTCGTGGCGAGCACAGCGGCCCTCGAAGCCGCCGAGGAGCGCAAGGAGCTCACCAACGGCGGGCTGCGGTCGGTCATGCCGGAGCTGCGGGCCATCGTCGAACTGTGCCGCCGGATGCGCACGGTGGCCGAGATCGCCGCGCTGCTGAAGATGCCGCTCGGCGTGGTCCGGGTGCTCCTCAGCGACCTCGCGGACCAGGGAAAGATCCGTGTGTACGGCACCGGGACCGGTCACGGTACGGGCCGTCCCGACCGCGCTCTGCTGGAAAGGGTGCTGAGTGGACTCCGTCGTCTCTGACGCCGCCGCCTCCCAGGCGTTCGGCGTCACCCCGTTCGTCGATGTCGAGACCGACGACAACCTCAGGTCCTGGCAGACGGACCGCACCCGCGCCCCCATCGCCACGAAGATAGTCGTGGCCGGCGGCTTCGGCGTCGGCAAGACCACCCTCGTCGGCACCGTCTCGGAGATCGAGCCCCTCCAGACGGAGGCGCTGATGACCGAGGCCAGCGAGCAGGTCGACGACCTCACCGGCACCCCGGAGAAGGTCACCACCACCGTGGCCATGGACTACGGCCGCATCACGCTCGACGACGACCTGGTCCTGTACCTGTTCGGCACGCCGGGCCAGGAGCGGTTCTGGTTCATGTGGGACGACCTGGTGCGCGGCGCGATCGGCGCGGTGGTCCTAGCGGACACCAGGCGGTTGAAGGACTGCTTCCCGGCGCTGGACTACTTCGACGGCTGTGGGATGCCCTACGTCGTCGCGGTAAACCACTTCGACGGCAGCGATCGCTTCGAACCGGAGGACGTGCGGGAGGCCTTGACCATCCCCGCCCACATACCTGTCATGATCATGGACGCGCGGCGGAAGATCTCGGTGATCGAGACGCTCCTGTCCCTGGTCGGCCACGCACTGGACGTCACCCCCGAGTAGGAGAACAGCACCCGCATGCGGAAGATACTCGTCGTCGGAGCCGGCCAGTCCGGCCTCCAGCTCGCCCTCGGCCTCCAGTCGCACGGGTACGAGGTCACCCTGATGTCCAACCGGACGGCGGACGAGATCCGCGCCGGCCGGGTCATGTCGACGCAGTGCATGTTCCACACGGCACTCCAGCACGAGCGCGATCTCCAGCTGAACTTCTGGGAGTCCCAGGCCCCGAAGATCGAAGGACTCGGCGTCTCGGTGGCGGCTCCCGGCTCGTTCGACCCGGGGCCCTCGCAGCGCGCGATCGACTGGCTGGGACACCTCGACGGGTACGCGCAGTCGGTCGACCAGCGGGTGAAGATGGCCGGCTGGATGGAGACGTTCGCGCAGCGCGGCGGCCAGCTCGTCATCCACGGCGCCGCGGTCGGCGACCTCGACTACTTCTCCCGTACGTACGACCTCGTGCTGGTCTCGGCCGGCAAGGGCGAGCTGGTCTCCATGTTCGCGAGGGACCCGGAGCGCTCCCCGTACCGCGAGCCGCAGCGCGCGCTCGCCGTCTCCTACGTCCACGGCCTGGGCCCGCGCCCGGAGCACCCGAACACCGAGGCCGTGCGCTGCAACCTGGTCCCCGGTGTCGGCGAACTGTTCGTCATGCCGACTCTCACCACCTCCGGGCGTGCCGACATCCTCTTCTGGGAGGGCATACCCGGCGGCCCGCTCGACGTCTTCAACGGCGTGAAGGACCCGGCGGAACACCTCTCCCTGACCCTGGAACTCATGGAGACGTTCCTGCCCTGGGAGTACGCGCGTGCCACGAACGTCGAACTCACGGACGCCGGTGGCACGCTGGCCGGCCGCTACGCGCCCACCGTGCGCAATCCGATAGGCCGCCTGCCCGGTGGGGGACTGGTCCTGGGCGTGGCCGACGTCGTCGTCGCCAACGACCCGATCACCGGGCAGGGCTCCAACTCCGCGTCCAAGTGCGCGGCCGCCTATCTCGCGTCGATCCTCGACCAGGGGGAGAAGGAGTTCGACGAGGAGTGGATGCGGGCGACGTTCGAGCGGTACTGGGCCACCGCCCAGCACGTTACCAAGTGGACGAACGCGATGCTCGCGCCGCCGCCGGAGCACATCCTGAACCTGATCGGCGCGGCCGGACAGCTGCAGCCGGTCGCCGACCGCTTCGCCAACGCCTTCAACGACCCGGCCGACTTCGAGAACTTCTTCTACGAGCCGGAGAAGACGCAGGCCTACCTCGCCTCGATGGCGGGTGCCTGACCGGCGCCGTCCGGACGTACGGCCCCGAGCAGCGGGTGGGACGCGAGCGGGGACAGCTTGATCTTCTCGCCCGTCCTCGGGGCCTCGATGACCTCGCCGCGGCCCACGTACAGCGCCACATGCGTGGCCCCGGGGAAGTAGAGGACCAGGTCGCCCGGCCGCAGGTCCTTCAGCGGAACCCTCGGCAGCCGGGCCCACTGCTCCTGGCTGGTCCTCGGGATCCGGGTGCCGGCATGCGCCCAGGCCCGCGAGGTCAGCCCCGAGCAGTCGTACGTCCGCGGACCCTCGGCGCCCCATTGGTACGGCTTCCCGAGCTGGCGCCGGGCGTAATCCAGGGCCTTGTCGCCCTTGCGGGTCGGCCCGCGGTTGTCGTCGCCGAGGGCGCCCGAGGTGGTCAGCTCCTGCTGCACCTTCTCGATCCCCTTCTCCTCGAACTCGGCCAGCCGGGTCAGCTGTTCGGCGGTGAGGGAGGCGAGGAGATCCTCCACGCCGGCGAGCTTGCCCCGCACGGCGTCCCGCTCCTTCTTCTGCCGGTTGGCGAGCGTGAGCTGGTCGTCGAGCGCCTTGCGCGCCTTGCGGGCCAGTTCGTCGGCGCGGTGCTCGGTGCCGGACAGGCGGCCCACCGTCTCGGCCCGGTCCCGCGCCAACCGGCCGATGACATGGCCCTGTTCGAGAGCGTGCTGGGGGTCGCGGGCGAGCAGGAGACGGACGTACGGCGAGATACCGGTGCTGTTCTGGTACTGCTGGCGGGCCAGCCGCCCCGCGGCACCCCGGCTGTCGTGCAGCGAGAGCCGGGCCTTGGAGAGGGCCGCGTCCAGCCGGCTCACCTCGGCGCGCTTCGCCTTCAGCTTCTCCTCGGTGGCGTTGTAGGACTCGGTCGCCTCCTCGGCCTCCCGGTACAGCCGCTGAAGGTCCGTCAGCAGCTCGGCGACGGAACGCTCACGCGGTTCCGGCTCCGGTACGGCCGTCGCGGGCGCCGGTGCGAGGGCGGTGCCGGCCGCCACCGCCGCCGTACACACCAGACGCAGAAGCCTTCCTGACATGCCATCACCTCCGTGCGGAGCAGCCCCTCTGTTCCGCACGGTGAGCATCAGACGGGGTCGGCGTCCTCGCGCGCCGGGTGGGCGGTTCGGCGCAACCTCGTCACCCGTCGGTGTCAGCCGGCTTGTCGGGCCGGTGTTTGTCGGGCTTGGACCACGGCCACTTCAGCCGGTCGTCCGCCTTGCCCTCCGGGTCGTACGCGTACTTCCACCCCTTCGGGATCCCCAGCCTGCTGTGACCCCTGGGCACCCGGCGGTAGACCAGCACGGTGGCCGGGCCGCCGGTCGCGTCGGGGACGGGGATGCGGTACGTCTTCGGCGGATGACCGGTCGGCCCCAGCAGCACGGGCAGTACCCGGCCGTCCATGGGGCCGCCCTCGAAGGGGGTGTCTTCGCTCTTCACGGCACCAGTGTCAGGCATCCATCGCGAGGGCCGTGACCAGCGCGGCGGTCTGCGGATCGCGGTTCGCGGTCACGGAGAGCACGGCGACGAACTGCTCGACCAACCAGTCGCGCAGTTCCCCGACGGGGGGCTGCTTGCTCTCGTCGAGCCAGATCAGGGAGGCCGCCTCCACCGCGGTGATCCACATCCGCACGGTCATGCGCAGCCGCAGACCGGGCTCGGTGACGCCGAGGTGGCTGAGGATGTTCTCGGCGGCGGCCCGTCGTACGCCGTCCACGATGGCCGTGGTCCGGGACGTCTCGACGACACTGCCGCCCTGCAGCAGGGCGCTGAAGCCGGCGTCGTGCTCGTCGACGAAGGCGAGGTAGCGGTCCAGGGCACGGGAGAGGCGGACGAGGAGGGGGCCGTCCAGGGGTTCGGCGAAGCACTGCTCCAGTTCGTCGGCGGCGGACCGGAGCGCGGCCTCGTACAACTGCTGCTTGCCGCCGGGGAAGTACCGGTAGACGAGCGGACGGGAGACTCCGGCCGCCTCGGCCACGTCGTCGAGGGAGACCTCCTCGGGGGCGCGGTGCGCGAAGAGGGTCAGGGCGGCTTCGAGAAGCTGGCTCCGGCGCTCCTCGACACTCAGCCGACGGTAAGCGGGAGCGGATGGGGTCATGCCTCGAAGGGTAGTCGGCCGTCTGCGGGTCCGTCGGGGCTGGTCGCGCCCCGCGGCGGAGCAGCATGTCGATACGGCCCCGCGCCCCTGGGTGGGTGCGGTCAGACCTCGCTGGCGCGACCAGCCCCCACCGGCCCGCACCCGACCATCAAGCCAGCAGCCCCGACGACCTCCACAGCCGACGCCCCACACCCCGCAGCACCCCGATGTCGTCCAGGAAGTCCGTCAACCGCTTCGCACCGGTCTGCATGACCTCCCGCCGATGCCCGCTCGCCTTCACCTGCGCGAGAGCCTCCCGCTGGTCCAGGCCGACGTTCGTGTACACCTCCGGATTCACGAACGCCACGGAGAACACGCGCGCGAACTCCCCGGACGTGACCCGCGTGAACTCCTGCGACCACCGCGGAGCGGAGACCATCTGCCGCCGCAGCTCCTCCCGGGCGTAGCGCACATGCCGGGCCTCCTCCACCACGTGGATCCGCGTTACCCCCCTGACCAGCGGCTGCACCCGCTCGTCCGGGAACGTCAGCCGCTGCATCCAGTCGAGGATCTCCTCACCGAGCAGCGTCGCCGTGAAGGACCCCGGGGTCGTGGAGATCGTCTTGAACAGCCGCCCGAGCTGCTGGTGGGCCCGGCTCACCGGATACCAGGGCGTCCCGCCCCGGGTGATCAGCCGCGCGAACATCTTGGAGTGCCGGCACTCGTCCTCGATCTCGGTGAGCGCGTACCGCACATGCGCGCTCGTGGCCGCCTTGTCGTAGATATGACGGCACAGCAGCTGCATGAGGATGATCTCGAACCAGATCCCCAGCGAGGCCAGCGCCGCGGCCTCGTGCTGGGAGAGCAGGATCCGCTGCTCCTCGCTCATCCGCTTCCACATCGGGGTGCCGTAGAGCGAGACCAGTTCCGGCGGCCAGAACCACAGGCCCTCCTCGAAGGGCGCGTCCCAGTCCAGTTCCTCGTCCGGGTCGAAGGAGTGCTTCGCGGAGGAGTCGAGCAGCCGCTCGGCGACCTGCTCCCGGTCCTTGAGCAGGCCGAGGGCGTCGCGCAGCCCTTCGAGCGCGTCGACTTCTGTCAGACTCGTCATGGCTCTTATGAGACTGCCTGTCAGCAAGACCGTCAATCCCTTGCGCACGACTTGTTGACCCGGCGTCTACGAAGGGGCAGCCTGCGGAACATGCCGACTTTCGACCTGTACACCACGGACCCCGGGGACCCCCACTGGCAGGTACCGGCGACGGGCAAGGCCCGTTTCAGCTGGGAGTACGACGACGGCCGCGACCGCCTCCTCGCCCTCTACCAGAAGGGCAAGGACAAACAGTGGGACGGACAGAAGCGCATCGACTGGGACCTCGAAGTCGATCCCCACGACCCCCTCGGCACCCCCGACGAGGCCATCTCCGTCTACGGCACCAAGTACTGGGCGAAGTTCACCGACCAGGACAAGGGAGAGCTCCGCAAGCACCTCGCCTCCTGGCAGTTCAGCCAGTTCCTGCACGGTGAGCAGGGCGCGATGGTGTGCGCCGCGCGGATCGTGGAGTCCGTGCCCGACCTCGACGCCAAGCTGTACTCGGCGACCCAGGTGATGGACGAGGCGCGGCACGCGGAGATCTACGGCCGTTTCCTCCACGAGAAGATCGGGATGCTGTACCCGATCAACGACAACCTCCAGTCCCTGCTGGGCGACACGCTGAGCGACTCGCGCTGGGACATGCCCTACCTCGGCATGCAGGTCCTCATCGAGGGCCTCGCGCTGGCCGCCTTCGGCATGATCCGCGACACCACCGACAAGCCCCTCCCCAAGCAGATCCTCGCCTACGTCATGCAGGACGAGGCCCGGCACGTGGCCTTCGGCCGGATGGCCCTGCGCGACTACTACAAGCAGCTCTCCGACGCCGAACTGCGCGAACGCGAGGAGTTCGTCATCGAGGGCTGCTACCTGATGCGCGACCGCCTGCGCGGAGTCGAGGTCCTGGAGAACTTCGGCATCCCGAAGGCGGAGGCCGAGGAGTACGCCGAACGGTCCGAATTCCTCGCGCTCTTCCGTCAGTTGCTCTTCTCCCGGATCGTCCCCTGCGTCAAGGACATCGGCCTGTGGGGCAAGCGCCTCCAGCAGGCCTACGTCGACATGGGCGTCTTCGAGATGGGCAATTCCAACCTCGACCTCCTCATGGCCCAGGACGAGGAGATCGCCGAGAAACTGGACGCGGAGCGCTTCGCGGCGGAGGAGCGGGAGCGGGTCGCGGAGGTGAGTGAAGCGATCGAGGAGGGGGCCGCTCACATGGAGTGACGTACTGACGAGTCCACGCCTGCGCCGTCGGCCCGTACGGACAGCCGCAGCCGCAGCCCGTCGGCTACGGCTCGGGCTCGTGTTCGGTGTTGCGGCATCACGATCACCTGCGAGGTCAGGACCCGGACCGACAGAGGTGTGAAGGTGACGCTCCCGCTCTGTGGCTGGCGACCACGGACGACCCCTCGGACGTGGACCTCGACAAGCCGGCCGCGACCATCCTCCGGATCCGCTCGGAGATGCGGAAGCCGGTCTAGACCGAGCAGCCCAGGTCGTCCGGGATCTCCAGGGCCGTCACCGGCTGCGCCCCCTGCGGCGGGTGCAGCGTCCGGAGTGTGAAGGCGTACGGTGTCGGGCCGTTGGCGCGCAGGTGCAGCAGCCGGGACTCGGCCTCGGCGACCGTGGGACGGTGGCCGACCGGGACCCACCACAGGGCCACCATCGCCTCCTGGACCCGCTCGAAGAACTCCCTGCGGCGGGCGAGCATCTCACGGTGCCGGCCCTGGTACATGTACGCCGTCAGCGCGTCGGCGTCCCGCCACACCGACATGTTGATGATCAACCACTTGTCGCCGAAGACGGCGATGTCCGTCGCGTCGCCGGACTCGTCCTCCAGCCGCCAGACAAAGCCGTCGGCGGCGTCCGCGTCGGCGTTCACGGGGTCGAGGTTGTCGACGAAGTCCTTCAACTGCGCGGAGTCCAGCGGGGCTTTGAGACGGCCGATGTTCACCTGGGCGAGTTGGTATGCGGTGGCGTCAATCATGGACCGAACGGTAGGTCGGTCCATCAGCGGGCTTCAACCCCCGTCTCACTCCTTGGAGTTGAGCACCGCCTCCATCACCGCCCGCGCGATCGGTGCCGCCACCCCGCCCCCGGTGATGTCCCCCCGGTCCGCCGACGCGTCCTCCACCACCACCGCCACCGCGACCTTGGGCTCCATGTCCCGCTCGCCCTGCGCCCACGCCACGAACCAGGCGTACGGCACCCCGGCGTTGCCGATGCCGTGCTGGGCGGTGCCGGTCTTGCCGCCGACGATCGCGCCGGGAATGGCCGCGTTGGTGCCGGTGCCCTCGGTCACCACCTGGGTCATGAGCTCCTTCAGCACCGCGGCCGTCGCCGGATACATCGCCTGCCGCAGCGGACGGGGGCCCGCCGTGTCCACGATGCTGCCGCCGGCCGTGGTGGTCCGCTCCACGAGGTAGGGCGTGCGGATCTGCCCGCCGTTGGCGACGGCCGCCGAGACCATCGCCATCTGGAGCGGGGTCGCGCGGGTGTTGTACTGGCCGATCGACGACAGGGCCAGCTGTGCCCGGTCGACGGACGGGTCGAAGGTGCTGCGGACCACCGAGAAGGGGATGCGCAGGGAGTTGTCGTTGAAGCCGAAGGCGCGTGCGGTGGCCGTCATGTGACGCACCCCCACGTCCACCCCGAGCTTCGCGAACACCGTGTTGCACGACCACCGGAACGCCTCCCGCAGGGACAGGTCCTCGCAGCCGTCGGACTCGTTGCTGAGCGAGGTGGTGGTGCCGGGCAGGGTGTACGGCGCCGGCGAGTCGGTCGACGCGTCCACGTCCGTCACCACACCCGCGTCCAGCGCGGCCGCCGCGGTGACCACCTTGAACGTCGAACCCGGCGGATAGGTCTGCCGTACCGCCCGGTTGAGCATCGGCTTGTCCGGATTGCTGTTGAGCCACGTCCAGGACCGGCCCACCCGGGGGTCGTTGCCCGACAGCACCCCCGGGTCGTACGACGGCGAGGACACCAGCGCCAGGATGCGTCCCGTCGCCGGGTCCAGGGCGGCCACCGCGCCCTTGCGCCCGGCGAGCCCGCGGAAGGCCGCCTCCTGCGCGGCCCCGTTCAGCGTCGTGACGACGTTCCCGCCCGGCGTGCGTCTCCTCGTGAAGTCGTTCCACAGCGGGAACGGCGTCAGCAGCGGGTCCGAGCCGGACAGGACCGCGTCCTCGGTGTGCTCCAGGAGGGTCGTGCCGTACTCCTGCGAGGCGAAGCCGGTGACCGGCGCGTACAACGGCCCGTTCGCGTAGGTCCGTTCGTAGCGCAGCTGCTCCCCGGTGTCCCGGGAGCCGGTGACCGGACGCCCGCCGACCAGGATGTCGCCGCGTTCCCGGCCGTAACGGGCGATGTTCTCGCGGCGGTTGGCGGGGTTCGCGTCGTGCGCGCCGGCCTGGAAGAGCTGGACGCGGGTCGCGTTGACGAGGAGTGCCATGAGCAGCAGGGCGCAGAAGCGGGCGGCGTGCCGGATGTAGCGGCTCATGCCGGGGGCCGGCGTTGTCACGGGGTCTCCTTCCCGTCGTACTGGCGGCGGGCCGAGTCGCTCACCCGGATCAGCAGGGCGACGATCGCCCAGTTGGTGACGACCGACGAGCCGCCCTGTGCGAGGAACGGCATCGCCATGCCGGTGAGCGGGATCAGTCCGCCGACCCCGCCCGCGATCACGAACACCTGGAGCGCGACGATCGAGGCGAGGCCGGTCGCCAGGAGCCGTCCGAAGGGGTCGCGCAGGGCGAGGCCGACCCGGTAGCCGCGCTCCACGAGAAGGGCGTACAGCAGGAAGATCGCGGACAGGCCGGCCAGGCCCAACTCCTCGCCGGCCGTCGCCAGAATGAAGTCGGACTTCACGGCGAAGCCGATCAGCACGGAGTGGCCGAGCCCGAGCCCGGTGCCGAGGACCCCGCCCGCCGCGAAGGCGAATAGGGACTGCGCGACCTGGTTCGGCCCCTGGCCCGCCGCGATCGACGCGAACGGATGCAGCCAGTCCTGCACCCTGCTGTGCACATGCGGTTCCAGCCAGCCCACGGCGAAGGCGCCGACGGTGGCCAGCAGCAGGCCGAGCGCGATCCAGCCGGTGAGTCCGGTGGCGACGTACAGCAGAACGACGAACAGCCCGAAGAACAGCAGCGAGGTGCCGAGGTCCCGCTCCAGGACCAGGACCCCGACGCTGATCAGCCAGATGGCGAGCACCGGGCCCAGCACCCGGCCGGTGGGCAGCTGAAGCCCCCAGAACCGCCTCCCCGCGAACGCCAGCGCATTCCGGTTGGCGGCGAGGTACGCGGCGAAGAACACCGCGAGGAGCACCTTCGCGAACTCGCCCGGCTGGATGGAGAACCCGGCGACCCTGATCCAGATGCGGGCACCGTTCACGGCGGGGAACAGGATCGGGAGGATCAGCAGGGCGAGCGCGGCGGCGACGCAGACGTAGGCGTACCGCTGGAGCACGCGGTGGTCGCGCAGTATCAGGACGACCACGATGAACAGGGCCACCCCGACCGTGGACCACACGAGCTGGGTCGGGGCCGCGCGGTCGCCGGGTGTCTCCAGGTCGAGGCGGTAGATCAGCACCAGGCCCAGGCCGTTGAGCAGCACGCCGATGGGCAGCAGGAGCGGATCGGCGTACGGCGCTCTCAGGCGCACCGCCAGATGGGCGAGGAGCGCGAGCACACCGAGCCCGGCGCCGTAACCGGCGGCGCCGGGCGGGACGGTGCCGTTCCTGGCGAGGCCGACAGCGCAGTAGCCGTACACCGACAGCAGGACGGCGAGGACGATGAGGGCCAGTTCGATGCCACGGCGCCGGGGCAGGCGTACCGCGCGAGCGGAGGGGTCCGCGGGGGCCACGGTGGTTCCGGCCTTGGTCATGTCCGGAACTTACCCAAATAGGGCGTGATGTCTGCCTAGCTTGACCGGGATGTCAGCACCAGCGTGGCGTCGGGCCGATGGTCCTGATGTACCGGGCCGGGCCCCAGGCCCAGGTGCCGTCCGTGAGGAGGTACCACTGGGGGTTGCCCTGGACGCTCTGGCCCCTGGTCCGGCAGAAGATGGAGACGACCTCCCCCCGGTCGGCCCAACGGATGATCTGCCCGCCCCGGTTCGGCGCACTGCGCAACGCCAGCGAACTGGCCGTCACGACACCCCTGGCGAGGCGGGAGTTCTGGCCTTGGCCCTGGCTCTGGCCCTGGTTCTGCCCCTGCCCCTGGCCCTGCGCCTGGCCTACGCCCTGGCTCTGGCCTTGGCCCTGCGCCTGGCCCTGACTCTGCCCCTGGCCCTGGTTCTGTTGGGTTCCCGTGTCGCTGTTCGGGTCGGTGCCCCAGTCGTCGTCGGCGACGGCCGGCGTGGTGAGGGCGGTGACGGCGAGGGCGCCGGCGGCGACGGCTATGGAGAAGCGGGAGCGCAGGGACATGGGGGGCCTCCGTGACGGGGGTGTCGAACCTGACTAATCGCCACGTTAGGAGCGCCGCGCCCGGGCCGCCTTTCAAGCTGGGCCATAGGAGCTGCCGTTCGGGGGCGCCGATCGGCTACCGCAACGCCAACGTGGCGACCGCCCCACCGTCGTCCGCGTTCGCGAACGAGATCCGGGCCCCGAGAACCTCCGCCTGCCCCACGGCGATGGTCAGCCCCAACCCGTGGCCCCGTGCCCCGCCCTCCGTACGGAACCGCTGCGGACCGTGCTCGACGAGGTACTCCGGAAACCCGTCCCCGTGGTCGCGGACGGTCACCACGGTCCCGTCCACCGTCAGCGTCACCGGCCCCCGGCCGTGCCGATGCGCGTTGGCCACCAGGTTCCCCAGCACCCGCTCCAGCCGCCGCCGGTCCGTCTCCACGGCGACATCCCGCAGGACGACCACCTCGGTGTCGGTCCCCGACGCCCGCACCACCCGCTGGGCCACCGTGGCCAGACGTTCCGTGTCCAGCTCCACCGTCTCCCGGCCTGTGTCCAGCCGGGAGATCTCCAGCAGGTCCTCCGTCAGCGTCCGCAGCGCGGCCACCCGGTCCCGCACCAGCTCGGTCGGCCGCCCCGGCGGCAACAA
Organism: Streptomyces sp. NPDC024687; assembly: GCF_055559055.1. Taxonomy (NCBI): domain Bacteria; kingdom Bacillati; phylum Actinomycetota; class Actinomycetes; order Kitasatosporales; family Streptomycetaceae; genus Streptomyces; species Streptomyces sp. NPDC024687. The sequence continues at coordinate 579,060 of NZ_JBVHLJ010000003.1, forward strand.
CTCGGCCGCCGCGTGCAGCCCCGTCAACGGCGTCCGCAACTCATGGGCCACATCCGCGGTGAACCGCTGCTCGCTCAGCAGCTTGCCCTGCAGCGACCCCGCCATGGAGTCCAGCGCGGCGGCCACCGCGGCCACCTCGTCCTGCGGCCGCGACGGATCCTTCGTCCGCGGATCGCCGACCCGCGCGTCGAGGTCGCCCGCGGTGATCCGCCGGGCCACCCGGGCGGTCTTGTGCAGCCGCTTCGTCACTCGGGTGACCGCGAACGCCCCCACCAGCAGCGTCGCCGCGATCGCCAGCGCCGACGACCACAGGATCGCCCGGTCCAGGCCCGCGATCGTCCGCGCACCCTGCGAATAGTCGACCTCCACGGCCAGCGCCCGGTTCCCGTCCACCGGTCCCGCCGCCCACATCGTGGGACGGCCGCGGTGCTCGGCGACCATCGTGCCGCGGTCCCCGGCCACCGCCAGCGTCCGCAGCGACCCCGGCAGGTCCGGTGGATCCACGCCCGCGTCCCACGTCAGCGCGTCCCCGGCCTCGTACGCCTCGGTCGCCTCCTTCAGCCGGCTCAGCGCCAGGCCGCGGGCCTCGCCGACGGTCTGGTTCGTCACCGAGACGTGCACGAGGACACCGAGCAGCGCGGCGAGGGCGCAGCACATCACCGTGATGAAGACGGCGGCCTTCACGGCCAGCGTGCCGGACCAGCGGGGCAGTGCGAGCCTCATCGCGAGCTCGCGGACGGGCCGGGCACCGGGCTCGGCGCGTCCCCGAGGGCACGGCTGCCGGTGCGGAGCATCTCGTCGTGCGTGAGGAGCATCGACTTCTGCTGCGGGTCCCAGGTCCACTGGAGCCGGTACTCGTATCCGGCCACCTCGGACGGCGAACGGATGATCACCGACCGACCGGCCAGCTCCACCCCGCTGACCGCGTCCTCCCAGTGCATGACCCGCACGAGCCGGTGCTTCTCCACGGTGTAGACGCGTACGGCGGTGACATTGCCGGGCAGTTGCCGAAAGCCCAGCGTCAGGTCCTCGCGCCCGTCACCGGTCAGGTCGCGGTAGTACGGCCGCAGAACCGGACACCTCTTCCCGGCCGCCCCCTTCTTCCCGCAGTCCGCCATCCGGCGGGCCGTCTCGACGTAGCCCCCGCCGGCGTAACTGCCGGCGTCTTCCTTGATCTCGGCGCGTACGAGCGCGACGGGGTCCACCGTGCGGATGTCGTCGCCGGGCACGGGGACGCCCGCCACGACCTCCGAGTCCACCTCGCCGATCTCGAAGGCGGGGCTGGAGGCGGGCGTCAGCTGCGGCCACAGCCGGTCGGGGCTGATCGCGGTCGGCGTGGAGCCCGCGCCCACCAGGTCGCCCGCGTCGCCACAGCCCGACGCGACCGCGAGCAGCAGGGCGACGGCGGTGACGGCGCGGGTCGTACGGGGTGCGCGGCGGGCGGGTGGCACTGTGCTCCTGGGATCGGGGCCGTCCGGGGTGTCGGCCCCGTACACATTATTCGTACGGACGTCCTTTTTGCCGTCCGGTGGGCCCGGGCCGCCCTACTCGGTCAGCTCCTCCAGCAGCCGGGCCGTCGGCAGGCCGGCCTGGAGGTACTCGACGAACAGTTCGTTGTGCAGTGCCCACGGTGAGCGCCGGCCCCGGATCAGCCGGATCGCCGCGTCGGCCGTGTGCCCCCTGCGGACCAGGGCGTGCGCGACGACCAGGCCCGCGCGGTTGTAGCCGTGGTAACAGCGGACGAGGACCTTCCGGCCCTCGTCCAGTGCGTCGCTCGCGGCCCGTGCCAGGCGCATCACGCCCGCGAGTTGGGTCCCGTCCAGCGAGCCGTCCGGAATGGGCCACACATGGTGCTCGACGCCGGGATCGGGACCGTGGCCCGGCAGCCGCAGCAGCGTCTGTACGAGCTCGAACTCGTCCCGTACGACAGCGAACTCCCGTCGCCCGGAAAGGCCCTGGAACTCATGTCCGCCCATCCACAGCCCGGGCACGATCTCGTCCCACGCTCTGTCCGGAGCCGGTACGTCGGGTTGCTTCCTGCGGGTCCGCAACAGCGCCTCCCCAAGTCGCTGCGACTCACCCCAAAGGTAACCGGCTTCTTGCCTGCGCAGCACCCCGCCTGTTCCCATGGTCGGTGGGGTGATGGTGCATGAGCGGACTGCGCGTCGTACCGACCTGGCGCCATGGTCAGGAGCGGCTCTACGTCTGCCTCACGGACGGCAGGAACATCGCCTGGTACGACCGTGAGGCGGCCCGGATCAATCTGCTGAGCGAGGACCGCAGAGAGGATGTGCTGGACGCTCTCGGGCCCTTCCTGACCGGCCGGGTGGCTGTCGGCCCGCCCCCGGTGCCGACGCCCGCCGAACTGGCCCGGCTCTCCCTCCACCCGGACGACGACCTCGCGCCGAACCGGCCCGGCGAGGCCCTCCAGATCGCCCTGGACCGGGATCCCGGCTCCCCGCACCTGCTCCGCCGCGACCCCCGTCGGCGCGCGCTGGAGGCGGAACAGGCCGTGGGGGAGGCGCTGGACCGCCTCGACGGCGTGGGCTGGCACGCGCTGCACTCCGTGCCGCTGCCCGGCGGTGACCGGGTCCACCATCTGGTGATCGGGCCGGGCGGGTTGTTCGCGGTGCACACGCTGTACGCCCGCAAGCAGCGGGTCACGGTCGCCGACCCGATGGTCGCCTTCGGCCGCCGCGACGGGCAGCCGCTGCTGCGCCGCGTCCGCGCGGACGCCGACCGGGCCTCCTACGCCCTGACGGCCGAGGTCCACCCGGTCCTCGCCCTCGTGGGCGCGTCCGATCTGGCGGTGACTCTCCCGCCCCGCGAGGTCCGCGTCCTGCGGGACACAGACCTGGAGGGCTTCGCCCGGCTGGGCGGCGTCCTCAAGCCGGCGGACGTGGAGGCGCTGCATGCGATGGCCCGCGACCGGCGTACGTGGACGCAGGTCTGAGGTCGGGTTCGGCTGCGGGGTCGGCGGGGGCGGGCGTTGTGCGCAGTTCCCCGCGCCCCTGAACGCCTGCGGCGGCCTGCGCGGCCCCGTCCTGGCGCAGGTGACTGCAACCCCCTAGGAGCGCGGGGAACTGCGCGACCAGCCCCACCGGCCCGCATCCGCCCGACAACCTGACCCGGCACCCCAATGGGCGCCCGGTTCAAGCCCAGCGCAGCGGCACCGCGGGGAACTGCGCGACCAGCCCCCACCGGCCGGTAGCCGCCCGACAACCTGACCCGGCACCCCGATAGGCGCCCCCCTCACGGCAACCGCGTCGCCCGGTCCCCGTCCAGGAGGGGGGCCAGGAGGTCGCCGTAGTCCTGGAGGCGGGACGGCATGTCCGGGGCCTGGAAGGTCAGTCCGTCGGGGGTGGTGCAGTCCTCCACCTCCGTCCAGGTGACCGGCGCCGACACCAGGGGGCGGGCCCGGGCCCGCAGGGTGTACGGCGTCGCCGTGGTCTTGCGGGCGGCGTTCTGGCTCCAGTCGACGAAGACCTTTCCCGGGCGCAGGTTCCGCGTCATCCGGTGCAGGGCCAGCCGCGGCATCGCCCGCTCCGCCTCCACGGCGAGCTGCTTGGCGTACTCCGACACCTCCTCGGACGACGCTCCCCGCACCGCCGCCAGCAGATGCAGCCCCTTGGAACCGGCGGTCTTCGGGTACGCCTCGATCCCGTCCGCCGCCAGCCGCTCCCTGAGCCACAGGCCCACCTCGCAGCACTCGACGATCGTCGCCGGCGCACCCGGGTCGAGGTCGAGGACGAGGCGGTCGGCCTCGTCGGGGGAGTCGACCAGCCACTGGTGGGTGTGGAACTCGGTGACCAGGTTGGCGGCCCACATCAGGCTCGGCAGGTCCTGGACCAGGACCATGCGGGCCGGACCCTCGGAGCGGGGCACCTCGGCCGTGGTGACCCAGTCGGGCGTACCCGGCGGAACGTTCTTGGCGAAGAAGACCTGCCCCTCGGGGCCGTCCGGATAGCGCAGGAAGGAGACGGCACGGTCACGCAGATGGGGGAGGAGGACGTCGGCCGCGGTGGCGTAGTAGTGCAGTACCTCGCCCTTGGTGAAGCCGGTGGCCGGATACAGCACCTTCTCCAGGTTGCTGAGCGCGAGCCGTCGCCCCTCCACCTCTGTGATCGGCGTCATACGATGAGAATCTCATGCATAGGTGAGCAGAACGGGTTAATTCGTCAGAAAGGGTGCTGCCGGTGAGATCCATTTGGAACGGTGCCATCTCGTTCGGCCTGGTCAGCATTCCGATCAAGCTGGTCAACGCCACCGAGAGCCACTCGATCTCCTTCCGCCAGATCCACACCGAGGACGGCGGCCGCGTCCGCTACCGCAAGGTCTGCGAGCTGGAGGACCGCGAGATCAGCCAGGCCGAGATCGGCAAGGGGTACGAGGACGCGGACGGCACGATCATCCCGATCACCGACGAGGACCTGGCCCATCTGCCGCTCCCGACGGCCAAGACCATCGAGATCGTCGCCTTCGTGCCGGCCGACCGGATCGACCCGCTCCAGATGGACGCGTCGTACTACCTCCAGGCGGGCGGCGCCCCCGCGGCCAAGCCGTACACCCTGCTCAGGGAGGCGCTGAAGCGCAGCAACAAGGTGGCCATCGCCAAGTACGCGCTGCGCGGGCGGGAACGGCTCGGGATGCTGCGGGTGGTGGAGGACGCCATCGCCCTGCACGGGCTGCTGTGGCCGGACGAGGTCCGCGCGCCCGAAGGACTCGCCCCCGACACCAAGGTCACCATCAGCGACAAGGAACTCGACCTCGCCGACGCCCTGATGGACACCCTCGGCGAGATCGACCTCGACGAACTGCACGACGAGTACCGCGAGGCACTGGAGGAGGTCGTCGCCGCGAAGGCCGCCGGCGAAGCACCCCCGGAGGCACCCGAGCGGGCGAAGGGCGGCAAGGTCCTCGACCTCATGGCCGCGCTGGAGAAGAGCGTGCGGGAGGCGAAGGAGTCGCGGGGCGAGGAGGCGGGGGAGGTGACACGGCTGCCGCAGCGGAAGTCGGCGCGGGCGGCGCCGAAGCAGACCGGTGGCAAGAAGTCCACGTCCGCCACGAAGAAGACGGCGGCCGCCAAGAAGACGACGGCCAAGTCGTCACAGGGCACGAAGAAGACCGCGGCGGCCAAGAAGGCGACGGGCACGAAGAAGACGGCGGCCAAGAAGACGACCGCCCGCAAACGGACCGCGTGACCTGCGCACCGCCGTAGGCATCGCGCAGGTCGCGTCAGTCTGCCGACGCGGTCAGTCGACGACCTTGGCGGACTCGATGATCACCGGCTGCGTCGGCACGTCACCGTGGCCGCGGCTGCTGCCGGTCCGTACGCCCTTGATCTGGTCGACGACGTCCTGGCCCTCGGCGACCTTGCCGAACACGGTGTAGCCCCAGCCGTTCGGATTCTTGGCCGTGAAGTTCAGGAACTCGTTGTCCGAGACGTTGATGAAGAACTGGGCGGTCGCCGAGTGCGGGTCGCTGGTGCGCGCCATCGCCACGGTGTACGCGGTGTTCTTCAGACCGTTGTCGGCCTCGTTCGGGACCGGCGCGAGCGTGGGCTTCTGGACCATGTCCGGGGTGAAGCCACCGCCCTGGACCATGAAGCCGTTGATCACCCGGTGGAAGATCGTGCCGTCGTAGTGCCCGTTGCCGACGTACTTCAGGAAGTTCTCGACGGTCTTGGGCGCCTCGGCGTCGGCGAGCTCGAGGACGATACGGCCGAAATTGGTGGTCAGCTCGACCCTGGACATGGGAATCGTCCCTTTCTGGTGGGGCATGACCGAAGCATCTTGTCACACGGCTGTGCGGGTGCCGGTGGCGTTCGGCCTTCCTCGCCTCCGGCCCGCGGCGGTGACACCGGGGCCGCGCCGGGCAGGGCGGCCACGATCCCGGCCGTGAGGGCGGCGGTCGCGTCGGTGGTCCTCAGGCACGGACCGCTCGCGTCGATTCCCGTCGGAAGGCCCACCGCAGCTCCGGTTCCACCACGTACCGCAGGGCACGGCGGACGGGTGGGGTGCACAGGGCCGTCACGGCGGTCGCGGCGAGCAGGGTGGCCGCCGCCGCACCCAGGGGGCCGTGGACCCAGGCGGGGCCGTACCAGCCCCAGGCCCGGGCGCCCTGGACGAGGAAGCCGTGCAGCAGATAGCCGTACAGCGTGCCCGCACCCAGTGCGGTGAACCAGGTCCGCCGCCCGGGCACCAGCGCGAGGAAGCACCCGACCAGGACCAGCGAACACCCGAAGGCGGCCAGCGTCATCACCGGCCCGGACCAGGCGGGCGCGCCCAGCTCCTGGGCGCTGTCCCGGTGGTAGAGCCAGGCCGCGCTCATCCGCGGCACCACCCAGTACGCCGCCACGAGCGCGCCGGCGAACACCGGCCCGGCGAGCAGCCGTACCGCCCGTCGGCGGAGCAGCCGGAAGTGCTCGGGCTTCAGGGTCAGGCCCAGCACGAAGTACGGCAGGAACTGCAGGACGCGCTGAAGGTCGAGGTCGTCGCCGATGGAGGGCGTGAGGGTCGCGAGCATCGCCACGGCGAGGGCGACCGGCACCGGATGACGTACCCGCTGCCACAGGGGGGTGGTCAGCCGCCACACGAACAGCGCCACCAGGAACCACGTCAGGTACAGGGGATCCAGCAGACTCACCGGCCGGTCCGGCACCCGGTCCGTCCACCGTGTGAAGAACGTGTACGCCGTCTCGAAGACGACGTACGGCACGACGAGCCCGGTCACCAGCCGCCGCAGCCGCCCCGGACTCGCGTCGAAGTTCCGCGAGAAGTAGCCGGAGACGACGATGAACGCCGGCATGTGGAAGGCGTACACGAGCAGGTACAGCGCGGACACGCTCCGGCTCCCGGCCCGCAACGGCTCCCACGCGTGCCCGACCGCGACCAGCACGATCGCCAGGTACTTGGCGTTGTCGAAGAAGGAGTCCCGCTCGCGGGGGACGGGGGTGGCAAGGTGCTCGTCGTGCATCCCGGGCGCCTCACCACACCGGGAGGGGCTCAAACTCCGTACGTGTGTGCCGGCCGTGCCCCGTTCGAGCTCGTCGTTCACGTCAGGCGGCCGTGCTCAGCGCTTCCCGTCCCGTCACCTCGCCGCCCGGCTTCGTCGGCAGGGACACGGGCTCCAGGGCCCGGCGCCCCCGCACCAGGAAGCCCGCGCCGATCGCGCCGGCGATGAGCAGGCCACCGGTCACGAGAGCCCCGCGTGCCCCGGCCAGTTCCAGGAGCAGGCCCAGTGCGGGCGGGCCGCCCAGGCTCCACACCGTGCCGATGCTGTTCCACACGCCGAGGACGCGTCCGCGCAGGTGAGCGGGCGGGTCGGTCTGGAGGACGGCCGTGCCGGCGGTGTCGGAGACGGACTCCACCACGGCCATGGGCAGGACCAGCACCAGCAGGACGGCCAGCGACGGTGACAGCCCCGCCGTCAGTTGCAGCAGCGCACCCGCGGCGGCCAGCGTGCCCACCAGCCGGACGGAGGGCCGCCGCAGCCGGGCGCCGAGGAACGCGCCCAGGATGCCGCCGACGGCGAGGACCGCGGAGACCGTGCCGAACGCCCCCGCACCGCCCGCGAGCGGCCCGGTGACGAGCACGGCCAGGGTCAGCCCGTAGTTCCGGCCGAAGACCGAGCTGATCCCTGTGATGCCGGCGAGCGCGACCAGCCGGGGACGGGTCGCGAAGAAGCGCAGGCCTTCGCGCACGGTCGTGCCGGGCCCGGCCGCGACGGTCGCCTCCGGCCCCGCCGGAGGTGCCGCGCCGGGTGCGGGGCGCAGGAACGGCACGACCGCCGCGACGAACAGGAAGGACAGCCCGTTGGCCGCGTACGCGGCGGCCGTGCCGAGGAAGCCGACCGTCACACCGGCCAGGGCGGTCCCGACGAGCCGGCCGGCGCTGTGCACCATCGAACCGATGCCGATGGCGGAGGGGACGTCCTCGGCCGGGACGAGATCGTTGCCCAGCAGGGCGCACGCCGGTCCGTCGACAGTGGCGATGATGCCGGTCACCGCGGCCAGCACCAGCAGGGACGTCATGTCGAGCCGGCCCAGCGCCACGAGCACGGCCGTGACGAAGGCGACCGCCCCGAGGAGCGTCTGGCTGACGGCCGCCGTCAGCCTGCGCGACCAGCGGTCCACCGCCGCTCCGCCCAGCAGGCTCATGAACAGCGCGGGGCCGGCCTGGACGGACATCGACAGGCCCGTCGCGGCGGCGGACCCGGTGATCTGCAGAACCAGCAGGTTCTGCACCGTGAGCTGCATCCACGTGCCGGCGTTCGACACGAAGTTCGCGACGGACCACCAGCGCATGCTGCGGTGTCTCAGGGACCGCCAGGGCGAGCGGGAGGCAGCGGAAGGGCAGGCTGGGACAGGAACGGAAGACACAGTGCGGTACCCGAGAGGCGAAGTGGCAGGTCAGACAGGTAGGCGAAACCGAAGAACGCCGGGCTGCGCTGCGCGGTCATCCACCGAGTCGGTCACGGCGCGCACCATCGTGGCAGACGTGCCCGGTGAGTCCGCCGCGGTACGCCGTACGACCGTGCCCCCACGGGCTCAACGGCCGCTCGCCCCACGCGCATTTGCGGTGCCGAGTGCGGTTGCTCACAGGTATCGGTCGCGACGTGCTGCGGTCATGTGCACAATTAGGGATCAACGTGTGAAAACTACTCGCCCGGGAACCCAGCGTTCGTGCCGTCGGGAAAACGGCGGCCTCGGCCCGTATCGGCCCTGTTCCTGACACGTCTCCCATGTGTCCAGTCCGTTTCTGTCACTTTCGCTCTCTTCCCGTGAGCCCCTCGCGCCGCACCGGACCCGCGCGCGCCGCTCTCCGGCCCGGCGAGAGCGGCTGAAGGACGTCCCATGACTGATGCCTCCCCTCGTGTGCCCTGGCGCCGTGCCCTGGTGACCGGCGGTGCCGGCTTCCTAGGCAGCCATCTGTGCGAGCGCCTGCTGGATTCAGGTGTCGAAGTCGACTGCGCGGACAACCTGGTGTCCGGATCGCGCCGGAACATCGCCCACCTCGACGGCCGTGCCGGATTCGGGTTCGTCGAGTGCGACGTCTCCGTGCCCGAGTGCCTGCGGCACCTGCCCGGGCCGTACGACCTCGTCCTGCACTTCGCCTGTCCCGCCTCGCCCGCCGACTACCTGCGGCTGCCCCTGGAGACGCTCGACGCCGGCAGCCTGGGCACCCGCACCATGCTGGCCCTGGCCGAGCGCGACCGGGCCCGCTTCCTGCTCGCCTCGACGTCCGAGGTGTACGGCGACCCCCTGGTGCATCCGCAGCGCGAGGACTACTGGGGCAACGTCAACCCGGTGGGTCCGCGCAGTGTGTACGACGAGTCCAAGCGGTTCGCCGAGGCGCTGGTCACCGCCCATGTGGGGGCCAGGGGCGCCGACGCGGGCATCGTGCGCCTGTTCAACACCTACGGGCCCCGCATGCGCGCCCACGACGGCCGCGCCGTGCCGACGTTCGTCTGCCAGGCACTGGCCGACGAACCGCTGACGGTGGCGGGTGACGGCAGCCAGACGCGGTCCCTGTGCTACGTCGACGACACGGTCGACGGGATCCTGCTGGTGGCCGCGAGCCACTCGGTACGGCCCGTGAACATCGGCGGGACCGACGAGGTCACGGTCCGCGACATCGCCCGCCGGGTGGTGGAACTGGCGGGCTCCTCCTCACGCATCGAGTTCGTCGACCGCCCCGTCGACGACCCGCAGCGCCGCCGCCCGGACACCCGGCTGGCCCGTGAACTGCTGGGCTGGGCCCCCAAGGTGCCCTGGGAGGAAGGGATCAAGCAGACCATCGCCTACTTCGCGGCGGCGCGGCCGACGCGGGAGCCGGTCAGGCAGGTCTGAGCCCGCAGCCCCCGAAGTCGTCCACCCCGCCGCCCCGGAGGAACCGTATGCGTGTCCTGGGAATCAACGCCCTTTTCCACGACCCGGCCGCCGCCCTGGTCATGGACGGCAGGATCGTGGCAGCGGCGGAGGAGGAGCGCTTCAGCCGTCGTAAGCACGGCAAGCGGCCCGTCCCCTTCTCCGCGTGGGAACTGCCCGAACTGTCCGCCCGCTGGTGCCTGGAGCAGGCCGGTCTCACCCCGGCCGAACTGGATGCGGTCGCCTACTCCTACGACCCCGAACTCGCCCGCCCCGCAGACCAGTTGGGCCTGAACGACCCCTGGGACCACCTGCGTCAGGAGTACGCCCGCCGCGCCCCCGAGTTCCTGGCCGAGGCCCTTCCCGGACTCGACCCGGCCAAGGTGCGCTTCGTCCCGCACCACGTCGCCCACGCCGCCTCCGCCGGCCAGGCCTCCCCCTACCCGGACTGCGCGGTCCTCGTCCTGGACGGCCGCGGCGAATGCGGCTCCCACCTCGCGGGCCGCTACGCGAACCGCGAACTCGCCGTCCTGGGCACGCAGTCACTGCCCGACTCCCTGGGCCTGTTCTACGAGGAGCTCACCCAGCACCTCGGATTCCTGCGCAGCAGCGACGAGTTCAAGGTGATGGCCCTCGCGTCCTACGGCCGGCCGCGCTTCCTCGAGCAGCTGCGCGCGTACGTCCACCTGGAGGGCGACGGCGGCTTCCGGGCCCGTCCGGTGCCCTGGTCGTCGCTGGCCCCGCCCCGTGCGGCGGGTGACCCGTGGACGCAGGACCACGCCGACGCGGCGGCCAGCGCCCAGGCGTGTCTGGAGGAGGTCCTGCTCGGCCTGGTGCGCTGGCTGCACGAGCGCACCGGCGAGGAGACGCTGACCCTGGCGGGCGGTGTCGCCCTCAACTGCGTGGCCAACACCCGCCTGTACCGGGAAGGCCCCTTCCGCCGCATCTGGGTGCAGCCCGCGGCCGGGGACGCCGGCACGGCTCTCGGTGCCGCGCTCCACGTCGCCCACCAGAAGGAGACGGTGGAGGCCATGCCGACGGCCGCCCTGGGCCGTGGCTGGAGCGACGACGAGCTGCGCACCTGGCTGGAGACCGCCGCCGTCTCCTACGAGGAGCCCGCCGACATCGCCGACACCGTCGCCGACGAACTCGCCCGCGACGGCATCGTGGCCTGGTTCCAGGGCCGAAGCGAGTACGGCCCCCGGGCCCTCGGCCACCGGTCGCTGCTGGCCCACCCCGGCCACGCCGCGAACCTGGAACGCCTCAACGCGGTGAAGGGACGGGAGGAGTTCCGTCCGGTCGCCCCCATGGTGCTCGCGGACCGGGCGGCGGAACTCTTCGACGGGCCACTGCCCAGCCCCTACATGCTGTTCGTGCACGACATCGCCGCCGCGTGGCGCGACCGCATCCCGGCCGTGGTCCATGTGGACGGCACGGCCCGGATCCAGACCGTGGAGCGCGACACGGAGCCGCTGGTGGCCCGCATGATCGACGGCTTCGAACGCCGCACAGGGCTGCCCGTGGTGGTCAACACCAGCCTCAACACGGCCGGCCGGCCCATGGTCGACGACCCGCGGGACGCCCTGGAGTGCTTCGGGTCCGCGCCCGTGGACCTGCTGGCCCTCGGACCGTTCGCGATCCGGCGGAAGGGGATGTTCGCATGACGGACGCTCCGGGCTCCGCCGCTCCCGCGTACGCCGTCGTCCTGCCGACGATCGGACGTCCCTGTCTCGCCGACTGCCTGCGCGCGCTCGCCGCGGCCACCGGTCATCCGCCCACCGAGGTCGTCGTGGTCGACGACCGCCCGGACCCGGACGGGAAACTGCCGCTGGAGGCCGCGGGCGACCTGCGCGGGCGGGTGCGGACCCTGCGCAGCGGCGGACGAGGCCCCGCGGCCGCCCGCAACACCGGCTGGCGCACCGTCACCGCCCCCTGGACCGTCTTCCTCGACGACGACGTCCAAGTGCTGCCGGACTGGTCCCGCCGGCTCGCCGAGGACCTCGCGGCGGCCGACGCCGTCACGGGCGGGATCCAGGGCCGGCTGACCGTCCCGCTGCCCACGGACCGCCGGCCGACGGACTGGGAGCGCGGCACGGCCGGACTGGAACAGGCCGCGTGGGCCACGGCGGACATGGCGTACCGGACCGCCGCACTGGCGCAGGTCCACGGCTTCGACGAGCGGTTCCCCCGGGCCTTCCGTGAGGACGCCGACCTGGCGCTGCGGGTGCGGGACGCCGGCTGGACCCTGCGCCACGGCCGGCGCACCACCCGCCACCCGGTGCGCCCGGCCGACCGCTGGGTGTCGGTACGCGCCCAGCGCGGCAACGCGGACGACGCCCTGATGACCCGGCTGCACGGGCGGGACTGGTGGACACGCGCCCAGGCACCCCGGGGACGACTCACCCGGCACACACTGGTGACGGCCGGGGCGTTCGTCGCGGCCGGGTGCGCGCTGACCGGCAGACCACGGGCCGCCGGTGGAGCCGCAGCGCTGTGGGCGCTGGGCACGGCCGAGTTCGCCCTGGCCCGTATCGCACCGGGCCCGCGGACCGCCCACGAGATCGCCACCATGCTCGCCACCAGCGTGGTCATCCCGCCCCTCGCGGTCCGCCACTGGCTCGACGGCCTGATACGCCATCGACGCGCCGCCCAGCTGGGGAGCATGCCGTGAACCACCGGAGCCCACCCGCCACACGGCCCGCCGCGGTGCTCTTCGACCGCGACGGCACCCTCGTCGAGGACGTCCCCTACAACGGCGACCCCGACCAGGTGCGCCCCCTGCCCGGCGCGAGACAGGCCCTGGACCTGCTGCGTGCGGCGGGCATCGCGACCGGCGTGGTCAGCAACCAGTCGGGCATCGGCCGCGGACTGCTCACCCACACCGACGTACGGCGGGTCAACGCCCGGGCGGACGAGCTGCTCGGCGGCCTCGGCACCTGGGTGTACTGCCCGCACCTGCCCGAGGACGGCTGCGCGTGCCGCAAACCCCGGCCGGGTCTGGTGACCGAGGCGGCCCGGCGCCTGGGAGTGGCTCCGTCGGACTGCGTGGTGATCGGCGACATCGGGGCCGACGTCCTGGCCGCACAATCCGCGGGCGCCCGCGGCATCCTCGTACCCAATGCGGCGACCCGGCCCGAGGAGATCGGGACGGCTCCCCGGACCGCCCCCGACCTGCTCACGGCGGTCCACGGGCTCCTTGCGGAGGAGCCGCGTGACAAGTGCGGCAGGGCACTGGTCGTGCGGCTCGACAGCTTCGGTGACGTCCTGCTCGCCGGGCCCGCCGTCCGGGCGGTCGCCGCGCACTCCTCCCGGGTGACGATGCTGTGCGGCCCGCTCGGCGAACCCGCCGCACGGCTGCTGCCCGGCGTCGACGACGTGATCGTGTGGGCGGCCCCGTGGGAGGGCGTGAACGCGCCCTCCGTCGCCGAGGCGGACGTCGACGGAGTGGTGGAGCGCCTGAGGGCCGACGCGTTCGACACCGCACTGATCCTCACATCGTTCCACCAGAGCCCCCTGCCCACGGCCCTGCTGCTGCGGATGGCCGGCGTCGCGCGGATCGGCGCCGACAGCGCCGACCACCCCGGCCGCCTGCTCGACGTACGGCATCAGCGGCTGCCCGGCCGGCACGAGACCGAGGCCGCGCTCGACACCGCCGCCGCCCTGGGCTTCCCCCTGCCCCCGGGGGACGACGGCCGGCTGCGCGTCCTCCCGCCCCCGGACACCGTCGCGCTGACCGGCAACGGCCCCTACGTCGTCGTACACCCCGGGGCCAGCGCGCCCGCCCGCGCCTGGAGCCCCGAACGCTGCGCCGAGGCCGTGGCCCTGCTCGCCGACGCCGGTCACCGCGTCGTCGTCACCGGCGGCCCCGACGAGACGGACCTCACCCGACGGGTCAGCGGTGACCGGGCGGTGGACCTCGGCGGCGGGACGGTCCCGCAGACCCTGGCCGGCGTCCTGCGCACCGCCGACGTCGTGGTGTGCGGGAACACCGGCCCCGCCCATCTGGCCGCCGCTGTCGGCACGCCCGTCGTCTCCCTGTTCGCGCCCGTCGTCCCGGCCGGGCGGTGGGCGCCGTACGGCGTGCCCCATGTGCTCCTCGGCGACCAGAACGCGCCCTGCGCGGACAGCAGGGCCCGGCACTGCCCCGTGCCCGGTCATCCGTGCCTGGACGAGGTCACCGCCCAGGACGTGGTGCGCGCGGTGCAGAAACTCCTCAAGGAGAGCGCATGAACATCCTCGTCTGGCATGTGCACGGCTCGTGGCTGACGTCGTTCGTCCAGGGCCCCCACACCTTCCTGGTCCCGGTGACGCCCGATCGCGGCCCCGACGGACTGGGGCGGGCCCGAACCTGGCAGTGGCCGGCGAGCGTGCGCGAACTGAGCCCCGCCGAGCTGCGCGAGGCCGACATCGACCTGATGGTGCTGCAACGGCCGCACGAGCCCGAGCTGGCAGAGCGCTGGACCGGCCGCCGGCCCGGCACCGACGTACCCGCCGTCTACGTCGAGCACAACAGCCCGCACGGGACGCCCGTCGACACCCGCCACCCCCTCGCCGACCGGAGCGACATCCCGCTCGTCCACGTCACCCACTTCAACCGCCTGATGTGGGACAACGGCCGCGCCCCGACCGAGGTGATCGAGCACGGCATCATCGACCCCGGGTACCTGTGGACCGGCGAGGAGGCCCGCGCGGCCGTCGTCGTCAACGAGCCCGTGCGGCGCGGCCGGACCACGGGAACCGACCTGCTGCCACGCTTCGCGCGCTCGGTGCCGCTGGACGTCTTCGGCATGCGCACGGACGGACTCGCCGGCCACCTCGCACTGCCCGCAGACCGCTGCCGCACCCGGGACCTGCCCCAGGGCGAACTGCATCCGGCGATGGCCCGCTGCCGCCTGTACCTGCATCCCGTGCGGTGGACGTCGCTCGGACTGTCGCTGCTGGAGGCCATGTTCCTCGGGATGCCCGTGGTGGCGCTCGACACCACGGAGGTCAGGGAGGCCGTGCCCGAAGGGGCCGGAGTGGTCTCCAACCGGTTCGAGGTACTGGAGGAGGCCGTCCGCGGGTTCCTCGCGGACCGGGCGCACGCCCGGCGGACCGGGGAGGCAGCCCGGGCCGCGGCACAGGCCCGCTACGGAGAGCGGCGTTTCCGGGACGACTGGGAACGCCTGATCAAGGAGGTCACCCGATGAGCCCCAGGCAGCCCTCGGCCGGCCGCGTCGCCATGGTCTCCGAGCACGCCAGCCCGCTGGCCGAGCTCGGTGGCCCCGACGCGGGCGGCCAGAACGTCTACGTGGCCCAACTCGCCGCTCAGCTGGCCCGCCGCGGTCATGAGGTCGTCGTCTACACACGCCGTGACGACCCGCGGCTGCCGGAACGGGGCGTCACGTCCGACGGGGTGAAGGTCGTCCACGTGCCCGCCGGGCCGCCGGCCCCGATACCCAAGGACGAACTCCTGCCGTACATGGAGGAGTTCGGAGCCTGGCTGGCAGGTGAGTGGGCGACGGAGCCACCCGACGTGGTGCACGCCCACTTCTGGATGTCCGGCATGGCGGCGGTGGCCGGGGCGCGCGCCGTGGGCGTGCCCGTGGTGCAGACCTACCACGCGCTCGGCACCGTGAAGAAACGCCACCAGGGCGCCGCCGACACCAGTCCGCCCGATCGCGTCGCGATCGAGACGGCCGTGGGCAGGGAGTGCGGCGGCATCATCGCCACCTGCGAGGACGAGGTGCGCGAACTCGTCGCCATGGGGCTGCCCCGCAGACGCATCCACGTCGTGCCCTGCGGTGTGGACCCCGTGCAGTTCGCGCCGGTCACGGCGGCCCGCCGGGACCCGTCCGCGCGCCGGCGACTGCTCACCGTCGGCCGGCTCGTGCCCCGCAAGGGCTTCGACCGGGCGATCCGCGCCCTCGCGGACGTGCCGGACGCCGAACTCCTCGTCGCCGGGGGTCCCGAACCGGCCCTGCTCTTCGCCGAACCGGAGACGGAACGGCTGTGCGCGATCGCCGAGGAGTGCGGTGTCGCCGACCGCGTGACGCTGCTGGGCGGCGTGAGCCGTACCCGGATGCCCGCACTGATGTCCAGCGCGGACCTCGTGCTGTCCGTCCCCCGCTACGAGCCCTTCGGCATCGTCCCGGTCGAGGCCATGGCCTGCGGCACCCCCGTCGTCGCCACCGCCGTCGGCGGACAGCTCGACACCGTCGCCGACGGCGTCACGGGCGCCCTGGTCCCGCCCGACGACGACCACGACCTCGCCGGGACCGTCCGGGAGCTCCTCGACGACCCGCGCCGGCTCAGCCTCTACGGCGCCGCCGGACGACGCCGGGTCCTCGCCCGCTTCACCTGGGACCGCGTCGCCGACGGGGTGACCCGGGTCTACAGCGCCGTTTCCTCCGTTCCCTCGCTCTCGGGAGTCGTGCGATGACCCTCGCTGCCGACGCCGCACACTGCGACGACCTGATGAAGGCCCTCGAAGGGTTCCGCGAATACGCCGCCCCCGTCGTCCGGCGCTGGGGCTCCTCACTCGCCGAACGCCTCAGCACCGGCGCCCGCCTCCTCGTCGCGGGCAACGGCGGCAGCGCGGCCCAGGCCCAGCACCTGACCGCCGAGCTGGTCGGCCGCTACCGCGAGGACCGGCCGCCGTTCTCCGCGCTCTCGCTGCACGCCGACACCTCCTCGACCACCGCCATCGCCAACGACTACGGCGTGCAGGAGATCTTCGCCCGGCAGGTCGCCGCGCACGGCCGGACCGGGGACGTGCTGATGCTGCTGTCGACCAGCGGCGCCAGCGCCAACCTGCTCGTCGCCGCGAAGGAGGCCCACCGGCTGGGCATGACCGTCTGGGTCCTGACCGGTCCGGCGCCGAACCCGCTGGAAGGATCCGCGGACGAATCCCTGTGCGTGGACGCCGCGACGACCGCCACGGTCCAGGAACTGCACCTCGTGGCCGTCCACATGCTCTGCGAGTCCTTCGACCGCACCGTGGAACGACTGGTGACGGCTGACGGCCGACGAGCGGACAAGGCTTTGGAGGGCGGCGTATGAGCGCCCCGGCCCCGCTGCTCGTCGTCGGAGACGCGCTGCTCGACCACGATCTGTGCGGACGGGTCGAGCGACTGGCCCCCGACGCGCCCGTCCCGGTCGTCAGCTCGCTCCGGCGCATCGCGCGGCCGGGCGGAGCCGCGCTGGCGGCCTGCCTCGCCGCGGCCGACGGGCGGCAGGTCACCCTCGTCACCGCGCTCGGCGACGACGAGGCCAGCGAGTCCCTGTGCCGGCTGCTGGCCGACCGGGTGCGCCTGGTACGGCTGCCCCTGACCGGCACCCTGTCCAGCAAGACGCGGGTCCTCGCGGAGGACCGGCCGCTGCTGCGCCTGGACGACGGCGACGGGCGGGCCCGGGAGCGGACCGACGAGGCGTGCCGGGCGATCGCCCAGGCCGGCGCCGTACTCGTCGCCGACTACGGCCGCGGCACCGCCGACGTCCTGCGCGACGCGCTGGAGTCCGCGGCCGCACGGGTGCCCGTCGTCTGGGATCCGCATCCGCGCGGCAACCCGCCGGTGCCGGGCGTCCGGCTGGCCACGCCGTGCGCCGCCGAGGCGCGTGCCTTCGCCGGCCGTGTGCGCACCGGTGAGGCGCGTGGGTTCGCCGAGCGACCGGGCACCGGCGAGGAACCGCAGAACGGCAGCGCCCTGCACACCGCGGCCCGCCACGCCGACACGCTCGTACGCGCCTGGCGTGCGGCCTCCGTGGCCGTGACCCTGGGCGGGCGGGGCGCGCTGCTGTCCCACGGCGAGACTCCGCTGCTGGTGCCGTCGCCGGTCACGGCCGAGGGCGACGCCTGCGGCGCCGGGGACCGGTTCGCGGCGACCGCCGCCGGATTCCTCGCCGACGGCGAACTCACCGAGACCGCCGTACGGGCCGCCGTGCACGCCGCCACCCGGTACGTCGCCGAGGGCGGCGCCCGCGCGCTCGCCGTGGACACCGCCCCCGCCGCCCCGCCGCGACCCTCCGACGACCGGGAGCCGACGGACGACGCCCTGCGCACGGCGGCCCGGGTACGGGCCGCCGGCGGGACCGTCGTCGCGGCCGGCGGCTGCTTCGACCTGCTGCACGCCGGTCACGTCGCCCTGCTGCAGGCCGCCCGCCGTACCGGTGACTGCCTGGTGGTGTGCGTCAACTCGGACGCCTCCGTACGCCGGCGCAAGGGCAGCGGCCGGCCCCTGGTCCCGCTGGCGGACCGGGTGCGGGTGCTGCGCGCGCTGGAGTGCGTCGACGCGGTCGCCGTCTTCGACGAGGACACCCCGGAGCGGCTGCTCGGTGAGCTGCGCCCGCACATCTGGGCCAAGGGCGGCGACTACGCCCTGGCCCGGCTGCCGGAGGCGTCGCTCGTGGAGAGCTGGGGCGGCCAGGTCGTCCTGTTCCCCTACCTGGACGGCCGCTCCACCACCGGCATCGCCGAACGCGCGGCAGCGGCACCCCGGCCCGCCCGTCAGCCGGCGCGTACGAGCGGACGGAGGGGCCGGTGACCGCCCTACCCCTTCGCCCCCGCCTCCTGGTGCTGCGCGCGCTGGGACTGGGCGACCTGCTCGCCTCGGTGCCCGCGCTGCGCGGCATCCGCCGGGCCTTTCCCGGACACCACGTCGTCCTGGCGATCACCCCGGCGCTCGCCGAGGCAGCGCAGGCCACGGGAGCGGTGGACGAGATCCTCCCGGCCGAGGCCCCGGAACGGGCCGTACCCGCACTGGACCGGTGGACGGGCCCGCCTCCCGACATAGCGATCGACCTGCACGGCAACGGACCGGAGAGCCGCGACGCGCTGGCCGCCCTCGCCCCCCGCCGACTCCTGGCCCACGCCCAACCGGACCCGGCCCTGCCGCGGCCTCCGGTGTGGCGGCCGGACCAGCACGAACGCGAGCGCTGGTGCGGCTTCCTCGCCGCCTACGGCATCGCCGCGGACCCCGCCGACCTGCGGCTGCCACCGCCGGACGCGCCCTCCCCGGCGCCGGGAGCCGTGGTCGTCCATCCCGGCGCACAGTCCGCGTCCCGCCGCTGGCCCGCCGAGCGCTTCGCCGGCCTCGCACGGCGCCTGCGCGCCGCCGGTCACCCTGTCGTCCTCACCGGTGGCCCGGCCGAGGACGCCCTGGTCCTGGACGTCGCCGCACGCGCGAACCTGCCCGAGCGCGACGTCCTGCGCGGCGGCCTGCCGTTCGGCGAGCTCTCGGCGCTCGTCGCCCACGCCGCGCTCGTCGTCAGCGGCGACACCGGACTCGCGCACCTCGCCGTGGCCCACGCCACGCCCTCCGTGACGCTCTTCGGACCGGTGTCACCCCACCTGTGGGGCCCGCCCCGCACCGGGCACCACCTCGCCCTGTGGAAACCCGGACCGCCCGGCGATCCGCACGGCGACACCCCCGACCCCCAGCTGCTGCGGATCGACACCGAGGAGGCCACCACGGCGGCACTGTCCCTGTTGCGGTCCGCACGGAGCGGTGCGTCACCACGGAGGGGGGACGAGGTCCGTGTCCCCGCAGCCCCGCCCTGAGATGCCGCGGCCCGAGGAGCCCCGGCCCGAGGTCACGACCGGCCGCACCGGCGCGCGGGACAGCGGGGACAGCGGGGACAGTCGGGTCACCGTCGCGGTCATCACCCGTGACCGGCCCGCCGGCGTCATGCGGACCGTCGACGCCCTCACCGCCCTCCCCGAACGGCCCCCCGTCATCGTCGTCGACAACAGCTCCGACGACTCGACCCTCCAGGTGCTGCGCCACCACCATCCGTCGGCCGTCCGCGTCCTGAGGCCCGGCCGCAACACCGGCGCCCTCGGCCGCAACCTCGCGGTACGGCAGGCCGACACGCCCTATGTGGCGTTCAGCGACGACGACTCCTGGTGGACCCGGGGCTCGCTGCGGCGGGCGGCCGACCTGCTCGACCGGCATCCCCGGCTGGGCCTGCTGGCGGCCCGCACCCTCGTCGGGCCCGAACGGACCGAGAACCCCTCAACGCCGTCCTCGCCGCCTCACCGCTGCCGCGCGAGGCCGACCTGCCGGGCCGCCCGGTGCTCGGCTTCCTGGGCTGCGCCTGCGTGGTGCGCCGGGACGCCTACCTCGGTGCGGGCGGCTTCCATCCGCTGCTGTTCTTCGGCGGCGAGGAGACCCTGCTCGCCTACGACCTCATGGCCCGCGGCTGGGGTGTCACCTACGAACCGTCGCTGACGGCCCGTCATTGCCCCGAGCCGGGAGGCCGCGACGGGCGCGGCCACCTGCTGCGGCGCAACGAGGTGCTGACCCTGTGGCTGCGTCGTCCGCTGCCGGTCGCCCTGCGGGCCACCGCCCGCCTGATGGCCGCGGCGACCGCCGGCGACCCGCACGCCCGCCGCGCCCTGCGCGAAGTCGTCGTACGCCTTCCCGCCGCCTTGGCACGGCGCCGACCGCTGCCACCGCACGTGGAGGCCGCGAGCAGGCTGCTGGAGTGCCAAAAGCGCAGGTGACCGGCGCCACGGCGCGCCCCTGGGCTCACGGCAGCGGCGTGCCACCGGTCGCGTTGAGGATCTCCGCGGTGACGAAGCTCGCCTCCTGGGAGGCCAGGTAGACGTACGCCGGGGCCAGCTCGGCGGGCTGGGCGGGGCGTCCCAGCGGGCTCTGCTTGCCGAACTCGACGGTGTCGGGCATCGTCGCGGGAATCAGCGGCGTCCACACCGGGCCCGGCGCGACCGCGTTGACGCGGATGCCGCGCTCCGCGACCATCTGGGCCAGCCCCTGGGTGAAGGTCACGATCGCGCCCTTCGTCATCGCGTAGTCCAGCAGGTGCGGACTGGGCTTGTACGCCTGCACCGACGTGGAGTTGATGACGCTCGCACCCTTCGGCATGTGCGGCAGGGCGAACTTGGTCAGCCAGAACATCCCGTAGAGGTTGGTGCGCATGCCCCGGTCGAACTGCTCGGTGCTGATGGCCTCGATGCCGTCCGGCTGCGACATCTGGAACGCCGCGTTGTTCACCAGCACGTCGATGTGCCCGAACTCCGAGACGGCACGCTCGATCAACGCCCGGCAGTTGTCCTCCTCACGGATGTCACAGGAGACGGCGACCGCCTTGCGGCCGGCGTCCTCGACGAGCCGGGACGTCTCGCGCGCATCGTCCGCCTCCTCGGGCAGATGCGTGAACAGCACATCGGCACCCTCCCGGGCGAAGGCCAGCGCCACCGCCCGCCCGATGCCGGAGTCCCCGCCGGTGATGACGGTCTTACGGCCCTCCAGCCGCCCGCTGCCGCGGTACGACTCCTCGCCGTGATCCGGTGGCGGGTCCATCGGCCCGGTCCACCCCGGGTGCGACTGGTCCTGCGCCGGAAACTCCGGGGTCGGATGCTGCGTCGTGGGGTCCTGCTGGCTGTGCTGCGACTCGGTCACGGCGACCTCCTCAACACCGACGGGTTCGGACGAACGAGCGAGTTCCCGCACGACAGCACCCGAAAAGAGAGAAACCCGTCCGCTTCCGAACGACTTCTACCGGCGGCGCAAAGACCCCGGTCCGCAACGAGTGGACCAGTCACCCGCCGGTGACAGCCGCTCTCCACTTGCCCGCACGACGACAAGCCCGCCGTCTTTGACAGCGATTCGATCACCGGCGGCCAGAAAGAGCGGGTTCGCCAGCTCGAAGGCATACCCGTCGTCAGTCCTGAGGTCCTTCACCAGCACCAACCGTGAAGTCGACGTGGCCCCGTCAGCAATCAGGTACATGCCGAGATGGTCCCACGTGGCCCGAGATCACCTCGACCCTCTTCAGCGGCTGCCCCACGGCCCAAACCCTTGGAAATCAAGCCGATCGATAGCCTGCATCACCATGATGCGCGCTTGGATTCTGCCGATGCTGCTTGTGCTCAGCGGCTCAGCCGTCGCAGCTGGGCAGATCTTCATGGGGAGCCCCGGCACAGCCGCGGCACTCCTGCTGGCTTTCCTGGCGCTCGCCGGCGTCCACTCACCCCTGATCTTCCCGAGGTCCATCGGTGCGCAGGAGGCACAACGCCGCAGCGCGGTCGACGGCCGACCGGTCGTCTTCTGGCGACCTGGCTGCACGTACTGCATACGGCTGCGTATCCGCCTGGGCCGCAGCGCCCGCCAGTTGCACTGGGTCAACATCTGGCGCGACCCGGCAGGAGCCGCAGCGGTGAGAGCAGCCAACAACGGCAACGAGACCGTGCCGACTGTCATCGTGGCGAGCAAGCCACACACCAACCCCGATCCCGAATGGGTGCGCGAACAGCTCTCCCGCCCCGCTTGAACAGAGACCGCGCCAGGAATTGTCAAGACTTGTGGATGAGGAGTGGTTGCCTGCTGGCAGGCGAAGGGACTTGAGTCTCCAGTAGAGGGAGACACAAAGGTGGGGGCATGGACGGCGACACGCTCTACTCGATCGGCGAGCTCGCTCGGCGGACCGGTCTCACGGTCAAGACCATTCGGTTCTACTCCGATCGCGGAATCGTGGCGCCGACGGACCGCAGCCCGGCCGGCTACCGCCTCTACAGCATGGACGCCGTCGCACGCCTGGACCTCGTGCGGACCCTGCGCGAGCTGGGACTGGACCTTCCCACGATCCGCAAGGTCGTGGACCGCGAGCTCTCGCTTCCCGAGGTCGCGAGGGCGCACGCCGCAGCACTGGCAGTTGAGATCCGCGTCCTGGGTCTGCGGCGCGCGGTGCTGACGGCGGTGGCCGAGCGCGGGTCCACCCCTGAGGAGACAGAACTCATGCACCGGTTGGCCCAGCTTTCCGAGGACGAACGCCGACGTCTGATCGGCGATTTCCTCGACGCTGTCTTCGGCGGTCTTGACGCCGCTCCCGCATTCGCGGGGGCCATGCGCTCGATGACCCCCGAGCTGCCCGACAACCCTGAGACGGAACAAGTCCAGGCGTGGGTGGAGTTGGCCGAACTTTCCCTGGACCCGGATTTCCGCACCGTCGTGCGGCGGATGGTCGAGGACCAGGCAGCCGAGCAGGCCCACAGCGACACGATGGTTCCGCGCCAGGACATCGCCGCAGTCGTCCGTGACCAGGTCGGCCCGGCCCTGGCAGCCGGCATCGACCCGGCCTCGCCCCAGGCCGATCCGATCGTCGCGGCGTTCACGGTGCACTGCGCGCACCTCCTCGGCCGCCCCGACGACGTCGAGCTTCGCCGCCGGCTGGCGACTCGGCTGGAGAGCGTGAACGACCCCCGCAGGGAGCGGTACCTCCAACTGCTCGCAGTGGTCAACGGCTGGCCGGCCCCGGAGAGTCTGGCGCCGGTGTTCGACTGGTCCGTCCAGGCTCTGCGCGTCCGGACACAGCAATGACCGGTTCCCCGCTGCCCAGCCCCATCCTGCCCGCGGCACTTCGCCCCCCCCGTTCGCCTCCGTCCGTACGACCCCCGGCACTCGGCGCTGCCGACTTGGCTCAACTCCGGTGTCGACGCAACTGAGGTCGCCGAACGTGCGGGCAACAGCGTCGAGGTCCGGAGGCCGGCAGCGCCAGGAACGAAGAGCTGTTGCGCGAGTTTCGAATGATCAAGAGCGGTGCGCTGTCGGTGCCGTCTCCTACCCTGCGGTTAGGTCCGAGCAGTTCACATGGGGAGGGGACGACGATGGGCGGCAACGAGTGGAGCCACACCGGCCCGTATCAGCGGGACCTGACGGTCGCATTCCGGCAGGCTCAGGAAGAGACCCTGGTACAGGACAACCACGGTTTCGTAGGTCGATCCATCGACGAACTGTGGCGCGACCCGGAGTGGCAGGAGTACATCTTCACTGGCGGCACGGGCACGGTGTTGGACTTCCCCCTCATGATCGATGCCGCGGATACCGACGATGGTCCGTTCATGCGGCCGCTGACTGACGATGAAGTGCGCGCGTGGGCTCCCCAAGGCCGGCCCACATACGAGGAGTGGGACGACGCCCTCGATTCCGAGCGGCTGGCCTTCCCGGGCCGGGCCCAAGGAAACTGCACGGTTCTCTACCGTGACGGCCGACCCGAGAAGATCGGCTACTGGGGCGTCACGGCCGACTAGCGAACGGCCCCTCTGGACGGTGCGGTCTCTGGATGCGTCGGGGGGCCTTCGAAGTTCCCGAGGCTGACCAGGGACAACGCCTCAAGATCGTGTCCACAGATAGTCCACGGACCTGCGGCCTGACTGCACATACGCGAAGACCCCGGCCTCAGCGTTTCCGCTGGTGACGGGGTCTTTGGGCACCGTATGAAGGGTGCCCCCGGCAGGATTCGAACCTGCGCACACGGCTCCGGAGGCCGTTGCTCTATCCCCTGAGCTACGGGGGCGTGTCGGTGTCGAGCTGGTGGCTCGCGGCGACGGACAGAACACTACCAGCTCCCTCGGGGTGATCAGGAACGGGTTTGTCGGGGCCCACGGGAGCGTGGGTCCCCCGCACGGGGTGGAAGTGGGGAAAACCCGGACGCGGTGGCCGGTCCGCACCTACTCTCGAGTTGTGCCAGGCGCGTCGGGTCGGGTGCTTGTTGTGGACGACAACAAGGTCATCCGGCAGTTGATCAGGGTCAATCTCGAGCTGGAGGGTCTCGAGGTCGTGACCGCGGCCGATGGTGTCGAGTGTCTGGATGTGGTTCATCAGGTGCGTCCCGATGTCGTGACCCTCGATGTGGTCATGCCCCGGCTGGACGGACTGCGGACCGCCGCACAGCTGCGTTCCGACCCCCGGACGGCTCACCTTCCCCTCGCCATCGTCAGCGCCTGTACGCAGCACGAGGTCGACAGCGGTCTCGACGTCGGCGTCGACGCCTTCCTCGCCAAGCCCTTCGAGCCCGCCGAACTCGTGCGGCTCGTACGGCAGTTGGTGGAGAGGAGCCGGGAGGTGCGGGGCTCCGGGGAGGGTGACTCCCCTCTTGTAGGGGGTGTCCTCGGGGGCGGGGAGACCGAGCCCGCCGGTCACGCCGGCGGCTGAGCCCACACGAGCACCGGCTCGCAGTGACACCCACCTCTCCCCAAGTACACCGACATACCCGACGCCGGGCTCACTCGCCGTCCCACATGCCGGACCCCACCCAAACCCGCTGGTCTCCCCACCCCCCTCCTCCCATACGCTTGTCCCGTGACCCCCGTCGAGCTCTCCCGTACCGTGCTGCGCGCGGTGCGTCGCGCTGTCGACGACGGGGAGCTGGACGTCGTCGTGCCGGGGCAGGTCAAGGTCATGCCTCCCGGGGCCGGCGGCTGTGGTGACTACGCCACCAACGTGGCCCTCCAGCTCGCCCGGCCCGCCGGGCAGCCGGCCCTCGGCGTCGCCGAGATCCTCCGGCGGCGCCTCGCGCACAGCGACGGCATCCGCGACGTCGTCGTCACCGGGCCCGGGTTCCTCAACATCAGCCTTCGCGGGGACCAGGACGCCCTCGTACGGGAGATCCTCCGACTCGGAGAGCGGTACGGCCATGCCGACCGGCCCACTGGCCGGCTAGTGCACCTGCACGCGCCCCACGAAGTCCGCGCCGTCGTCGTGATGGACGCCGTCGCCCGCCTCCTGCGCTCTCAGGGCGCCCTCGTCCGCACCCACTGCGCCGCCCGCCCGGAGGCGGGGTGGACCGACCTCCTTGGCGCCGAAGTCCACACACACGGCACCCCGGGCGCTCCCCGCACCCCCGACGCGCCCGCCCCCCTCGACGTCGACGTACGACCCGTACCGGCCGACATCGACCCCCTCCCCCTCGGCCGCGACGCCGCCCGCTGGGCGCTCCTCCACCCGGCCCCCCACGACCGGCCCCGCATCACCGCCGACCACCTGGTCCAGCGCGAGAGCAACCCTCTCTTCCGGGTCCGTTACGCCCACGCCCGCACCCGGGCCCTCACCCGCAACGCCGCCGACCTGGGCTTCCACGCCGAGCCCGGCAACGCGAACCCACGGGGCGCAGAGCCGGCCGTACCAGAAGGCGCCGTACCGGAAACCGTCGTAAACGACACGACGACGCCCCTGCGGAACGCCCTCGCCGATCACCCCCGTGTCCTCCAGGCCGCCGCCGCCCACCACGCTCCCGACCGCCTGGCCCGGCATCTCGTCACCGTCGCCGATGCCGTGCTCCCCCTTCTCGCTGCCGTTCTTCCGCGCGGTGCGGAGAAACCCTCGGCCGCCCACCGTGCCCGGCTCGCGCTCGCCGAAGCCGCCGGGGCGGTGCTGGCCGGTGGCCTGTCCCTGCTCGGCATCGACGCACCCGAACACCTGTGACGCGCACAGAAAGCCATCCGAGAACATGAGCCGTTCCGCACATCCCGCCGGGCCCCGTCACGCCGACGTCCTCCCCGAGGGGCACTACTCCGCCCCGCCCTCCGACCTCAACACCCTCGACCCCAAGGTCTGGGCCCAGACGGTCGGCCGTGACAGCGACGGTGTCGTCACCGTCGGCGGCATCGACGTCAAGACCCTCGCCGAACAGCACGGCACCCCCGCCTACATCCTCGACGAAGCCGACTTCCGGGCGCGGGCGCGGGCGTGGCGCGGTGCCTTCGGGGCCGACGCCGACGTCTTCTACGCCGGCAAGGCGTTCCTGTCGCGAGCCGTCGTGCGCTGGCTGCACGAGGAAGGGCTCAACCTGGACGTGTGCTCCGGGGGTGAGCTCGCCACCGCCCTCTCCGCCGGCATGCCCGCCGACCGCATCGCCTTCCACGGCAACAACAAGTCCAGCGAAGAGATCACCAGGGCCATCGAGAGCGGCGTCGGACGCATCGTCCTCGACTCCTTCCAGGAGATCGTCCGCGTCGCCCACATCGCGCAGGGACTCGGCAAGCGACAGCGCGTCCAGATCCGGGTCACCGTCGGCGTCGAGGCGCACACCCACGAGTTCATCGCCACCGCCCACGAGGACCAGAAGTTCGGCATCCCGCTCGCCGGCGGACAGGCCGCCGAGGCCGTGCGGCGGGCGCTGCAGCTCGACGGGCTGGAGCTCATCGGCATCCACTCCCACATCGGGTCGCAGATCTTCGACATGTCCGGCTTCGAGGTCGCGGCCCATCGAGTGGTCGGGCTGCTCAAGGACGTCCGTGACGAGCACGGTGTCGAGCTGCCCGAGATCGACCTCGGCGGCGGGCTGGGGATCGCGTACACCAGCGACGACGACCCCCGCGAGCCGCACGAGATCGCCAAGGCGCTCACCGAGATCGTGACGAGGGAGTGCGAGTCCGCCAGGCTGCGCACCCCGAGGATCTCCGTCGAGCCGGGACGCGCCATCGTCGGGCCGACCGCCTTCACGCTCTACGAGGTCGGGACGATCAAGCCCCTCGACGGGCTGCGCACCTACGTCTCCGTCGACGGCGGGATGTCGGACAACATCCGTACCGCGCTGTACGACGCCGAGTACACCGTCGCCCTCGTGTCCAGGACCAGTGACGCCGAGCCCATGCTCGCCCGGGTCGTCGGCAAGCACTGCGAGAGCGGGGACATCGTGGTCAAGGACGCGTTCCTGCCGGCCGACCTGGCACCGGGTGACCTCATCGCCGTACCGGCGACGGGCGCCTACTGCCGGTCCATGGCGAGCAACTACAACCACGTGCTGCGCCCGCCGGTCGTCGCCGTCAGCGACGGCGAGTCCCGGGTCATCGTCCGCCGCGAGACGGAGGAGGACCTTCTGCGGCTCGACGTCGGATGAGCCCCTATAGAGAAAGAACGGAAGATCTACGGTCTTCCACCCCCGTGCAAATGAAATAGATGTCTCATCATCCGGACCAGGGGCAGAAACTCCCGTCCGGTGAGTGAGACTGGGTCCACCGTAGACGGTATGAGGAAACGAGGTCGGATGATGCGTACGCGTCCGCTGAAGGTGGCGCTGCTGGGCTGTGGAGTGGTCGGCTCAGAGGTGGCGCGCATCATGACGACGCACGCCGACGACCTCGCCGCCCGCATCGGCGCCCCCGTGGAGCTCGCGGGGGTCGCCGTGCGGCGGCCCTCCAAGGTGCGTGAGGGCATCGCGCAGGAACTCGTCACCACCGACGCCACCGCCCTCGTCAAACGCGGGGACATCGACGTGGTGGTCGAGGTCATCGGGGGCATCGAGCCCGCGCGTTCCCTCATCACCGCCGCCTTCGAGCACGGCGCCTCCGTCGTCTCCGCCAACAAGGCCCTCCTCGCCCAGGACGGTGCCGCCCTGCACGCGGCGGCCGGACAGCACGGCAAGGACCTCTACTACGAGGCCGCCGTCGCCGGTGCCATCCCGCTGATCCGTCCGCTGCGCGAGTCCCTCGCCGGTGACAAGGTCAACCGGGTGCTCGGCATCGTCAACGGGACCACGAACTTCATCCTCGACAAGATGGACAGCACCGGGGCCGGCTATCAGGAGGCCCTCGACGAGGCCACCGCCCTCGGGTACGCGGAAGCCGACCCGACCGCCGACGTCGAGGGGTTCGACGCCGCCGCCAAGGCCGCCATCCTCGCCGGGATCGCCTTCCACACGCGCGTGCGCCTCGACGACGTCTACCGCGAGGGCATGACCGAGGTCACCGCCTCCGACTTCGCCTCCGCGAAGAACATGGGCTGCACCATCAAGCTCCTCGCCATCTGCGAGCGGGCCGAGGACGGGCAGTCCGTCACCGCGCGCGTGCACCCCGCGATGATCCCGCTCACGCATCCGCTGGCCTCGGTGCGGGGCGCGTACAACGCCGTGTTCGTGGAGTCGGACGCCTCCGGGCAGCTGATGTTCTACGGCCCGGGCGCGGGCGGCGCCCCCACCGCCTCCGCCGTCCTCGGCGACCTCGTCGCCGTCTGCCGCAACCGGCTCAGCGGCACGACCGGACCCGGTGAGTCCGCGTACGCCGCCCTGACCGTCTCGGGCATGGGCGAGGTCGTCACGCGCTACCACATCAGCCTGGACGTGGCCGACAAACCGGGTGTTCTCGCCCAGGTCGCCACCGTGTTCGCCGAGCACGGGGTGTCCATCGATACCGTTCGGCAGCAGGGGAAGGACGGCGAGGCATCTCTCGTCGTCGTCACGCACCGCGCGTCCGACGCCGCCCTGAACGGGACCGTCGAGGCGTTGCGCAAGCTCGACACCGTGCGGGGTGTCGCCAGCATCATGCGGGTTGAAGGAGAGTAACGAGCAATGACCCACCAGTGGCGCGGAATCATCGAGGAGTACCGGGACCGGCTGCCCGTCTCCGACACCACGCCGGTCGTGACGCTCCGCGAGGGCGGCACGCCCCTCGTGCCCGCGCAGGTGCTCTCCGAGCGCACCGGGTGCGAGGTCCACCTCAAGGTGGAGGGCGCCAACCCCACCGGGTCCTTCAAGGACCGGGGCATGACCATGGCCATCACGCGGGCCAAGGAGGAGGGCGCGAAGGCGGTCATCTGCGCCTCCACCGGCAACACCTCGGCGAGCGCCGCCGCCTACGCCGTACGCGCGGGCATGGTCTCCGCCGTGCTGGTGCCGCGCGGCAAGATCGCGCTCGGCAAGATGGGGCAGGCCCTCATCCACGGCGCGAAGATCCTCCAGGTCGACGGAAACTTCGACGACTGCCTCACCCTGGCCCGCGCGCTGAGTGACAACTACCCGGTGGCGCTGGTCAATTCGGTCAACCCGGTGCGCATCGAGGGCCAGAAGACCGCCGCCTTCGAGATCGTCGACATGCTCGGCGACGCGCCCGACATCCACGTCCTGCCCGTGGGCAACGCCGGCAACATCACCGCGTACTGGAAGGGCTACAAGGAGTACGCCGCCGACGGGGTGGCCGCCAAGACACCCCGGATGTGGGGCTTCCAGGCCTCCGGCAGTGCCCCGATCGTGCGCGGCGAGGTCGTCAAGGACCCCTCGACCATCGCCACCGCCATCCGCATCGGCAACCCCGCCTCCTGGCAGTACGCCCTCGCGGCGAAGGAGGAGTCCGGCGGGTTCATCGACGAGGTGACGGACCGTGAGATCCTGCGCGCCTACCGGCTGTTGGCCGCCCAGGAGGGTGTCTTCGTGGAGCCCGCCTCCGCCGCCTCCGTGGCCGGTCTGCTGAAGGCCGCCGAGCAGGGCAAGGTCGACCCGGGCCAGCGCATCGTGTGCACGGTCACCGGCAACGGCCTCAAGGACCCCGACTGGGCCGTCGCGGGCGCCCCGCAGCCGGTCACCGTCCCGGTCGACGCGGCCACGGCGGCCGAGCGCCTCGGGCTCGCCTGAGCAGGGAATCCCCGCGAGGGGTGCACAGGGGGCTTACGACACGCATCGTGCGCCTCCTGTGCGCCCTATGTCGCCACAGAACCTTCCTTCGATAGGCTGTACCGAACCCGCCCGCTGCATATGCCCTCGCGTACAGCGGGGTGCCGTGTCGTCTCCGCGGCCCGCAGGGTCTTCGTACGTCATCGGATGTCATCGAATGTCATTCGACAATCACGCAGCTCAAGGAGAGTCATCGAGAGATGGCCGGTCCCGCCTTCCGTGCCGCCGCCGTCCGGGTGCGCGTCCCCGCCACCAGCGCCAACCTCGGCCCGGGCTTCGACGCCCTGGGCCTGTCGCTGGGGCTCTACGACGACGTCGTCGTCCGGGTGGCCGACTCAGGGCTGCACATCGACATCGCGGGGGAGGGGAGCGAGACGCTCCCGCGCGACGAGAACCACCTGCTCGTACGCTCCCTGCGCACCGCCTTCGATCTGCTGGGCGGCCAGCCGCGCGGCCTGGAGATCGTCTGCGCCAACCGCATCCCGCACGGCCGGGGCCTCGGCTCCTCCTCGGCCGCCATCTGCGCCGGAATCGTCGCCGCGCGCGCCGTGACCATAGGCGGCGAGGCCCGGCTCGACGACACCGCGCTCCTGGAGCTCGCCACCGAGATCGAGGGCCACCCCGACAACGTGGCGGCCTGTCTGCTCGGCGGTTTCACGCTCTCCTGGATGGAGGCCGGCGCCGCGCGGGCGATCAGGATGGAGCCCGCCGATTCCATCGTTCCGGTGGTTTTCGTGCCCGGAAAGCCCGTCCTGACCGAGACCGCGCGCGGACTGCTCCCGCGCACCGTGCCGCACGTCGACGCCGCCGCCAACGCCGGCCGTGCCGCGCTGCTCGTCGAGGCCCTCACCAGGCGCCCCGAGCTGCTGCTGCCGGCCACCGAGGACCGCCTCCACCAGGAGTACCGCGCTCCCGCCATGCCGGAGAGCGCCGCACTGGTGGAGCGGCTGCGGGCCGACGGAGTCCCGGCAGTCATCTCAGGGGCAGGGCCCACCGTGCTCGCGCTGGCCGACGCGGACAGCGCCGACAAGGTGGCCCATCTGGCGGGCGGGGGCTGGGCCGCCAACCGGCTGGACCTCGACGCCCGGGGGGCCTGTGTGCTCCCGCTCGCGGCCGCCAGTGACATCTGAGATCCGGCGTGTGCCGGATTTCGAGAGGGGGAATGTTTGTTGGATCCGGTAGTGTTAATCTCAAGTCTGCACCCGACCCCACCATGGCGAGGTGCTTCACGTCCCCGTCCGGGACAGACATTCTTCCGGGAGCCTCCCAAGCCGCACAGCGTTCCGTACGACGTACATGGGCAGTACCTCGTACGCGAGCACTGAGCGACTCGCCGGGCACGCTCCGGAACCGGTGTGACCAAGCCACGTGACACGGACACTCAGTGCCACGGCTCTCGGAAGCGCCGTCACCACATTCCTCCGCCGTTCCGGCGGACCACCGCCCCGGCACGGTCCACAAGGATGGGACCGCCGTCGGACAGCACAAACGGTCGCCGAGCCAGACAGGCCGACGTCCGCTCCAGGGAAGGACCCTTCGTGAGCGACACCACCGATCTGATGGGCGCACGTGTCGAGGAGACCGCTGCCGCGCCCTCCACGGACGCCTCCGCGCCTGCCACCGGTGCCGGCTCCCGGCGGCGCCGCGGTACCGGCCTCGACGGCATGGTGCTGGCCGAGCTGCAGCAGGTCGCCTCCGGCCTCGGTATCAAGGGCACCGGGCGTATGCGCAAGAGCCAGCTCATCGAGGTCATCAAGGAAGCGCAGGCCGGGGGAGGTGCCGCGGCTCCCAAGGCCGCATCCTCGCCCGCCGGCGACGCCACCGAGACCAAGCCGAAGCGCCGCGCCACCTCCAAGGCCCGCACCGGCGACGCCGCCGAGAAGAACGCGGCGGCGAAGGCCGAGGCCCCCGCCGAGAAGGCCGTGGCCCAGCAGCAGATCGAGATTCCCGGCCAGCCGGCCGCCGAGCGCGGGGCGGACGACGCTCCCGCCGAGCGCCGTCGCCGCCGTGCCACCGCCGAGGCGGGCGCCCCCGCGGGCAGCCCCGAGACTGTCGTGGCCGAGGCGAAGAGCGAGCCCAAGGCCGAGACGCCGGCGCAGCAGCAGCCGCAGGGCGACGCCGGTGACGGCGACAGCCGTGGCCGCCGCGACCGCCGTGACCGCGACCGAGGCCGTGACCGCGGTGAGCGGGGCGACCGCGCGGAGCGTGGCGACCGCGGGGAGCGTCGCAAGAGCGACGACCAGCCGAGCCAGGGCGGCGGTCAGCGCCAGCAGCAGAACCAGCAGCAGGGCAGTGGCCGTCCGGACCGCCAGGACCGGCAGCAGCGCGACAACGGCCCGCAGGACGACGACGACTTCGAGGGCGGCCGCCGCGGCCGCCGGGGCCGTTACCGGGACCGCCGTGGCCGCCGTGGCCGCGACGAGATGGGCGGCACCCCCGAGCCGCAGATCAACGAGGACGACGTCCTGATCCCGGTCGCCGGCATCCTGGACATCCTCGACAACTACGCCTTCATCCGTACGTCGGGCTACCTGCCCGGGCCGAACGACGTGTACGTCTCCCTCGCCCAGGTCCGCAAGAACGGCCTGCGCAAGGGCGATCACATCACCGGCGCGGTCCGTCAGCCCAAGGAAGGCGAGCGGCGCGAGAAGTTCAACGCGCTGGTGCGTCTCGACTCCGTCAACGGTATGGCGCCCGAACACGGCCGTGGCCGCCCGGAGTTCAACAAGCTGACGCCGCTGTACCCGCAGGACCGCCTCCGCCTGGAGACGGACCCCGGCATCCTCACCACCCGCATCATCGACCTCGTCGCGCCGATCGGTAAGGGCCAGCGTGGTTTGATCGTGGCCCCGCCGAAGACCGGCAAGACCATGATCATGCAGGCGATCGCCAACGCGATCACGCACAACAACCCCGAGTGCCACCTGATGGTCGTCCTGGTCGACGAGCGTCCGGAAGAGGTCACCGACATGCAGCGGTCGGTCAAGGGCGAGGTCATCTCCTCGACCTTCGACCGCCCGGCCGAGGACCACACCATGGTCGCCGAGCTCGCCATCGAGCGCGCCAAGCGGCTGGTGGAGCTGGGCCACGACGTGGTCGTCCTGCTCGACTCGATCACGCGACTGGGCCGTGCGTACAACCTCGCCGCGCCCGCCTCCGGCCGCATCCTGTCCGGTGGTGTCGACTCGACCGCCCTGTACCCGCCGAAGCGCTTCTTCGGTGCGGCCCGCAACATCGAGGACGGCGGCTCGCTGACCATCCTCGCCACCGCGCTGGTGGACACCGGGTCCCGCATGGACGAGGTCATCTTCGAGGAGTTCAAGGGCACCGGCAACGCCGAGCTCAAGCTCGACCGCAAGCTCGCCGACAAGCGCGTCTTCCCGGCGGTGGACGTCGACGCGTCCGGCACCCGTAAGGAAGAGCTGCTGCTCGGCAGCGACGAGCTCGCCATCACCTGGAAGCTGCGCCGGGTCCTGCACGCGCTCGACTCCCAGCAGGCGATCGAGCTGCTGCTCGACAAGATGAAGCAGACGAAGTCGAACGGCGAGTTCCTGCTGCAGATCCAGAAGACGACGCCGATGCCGGGCAACGGCGACTGAGGCAAAGCCTTCGAAAGGGCCGCCCCCTGTTTCAGGGGGCGGCCCTTTTCGGTGTGTCCTGCCGGGTTACGATCACGCTCTTCGGTCGAATTTTCGATCTCCGATCTTCTGATCCCTGGGGGGACTTGCATGGGCATATCCATGTCCGGAGGCGCTGGGCGCCACAGACGTCGGCTGCGGATCGCTCTGCCCGTCGCCGTGGCCGCCGCGCTGCTGGCCACGTCCGCGAATGCCGCCACCGTCGTGCCCGAGCCACACGCACCGGCCAAGGCCGCCGCCGCCACCGCGTCCACGCCGTCGCAGGCCGAGCTGAAGCAGCGGATCGCCCAGGCAGCCGCGGTCGTGGGCACCTCCCGCACCGCGACCCGGACGCCGACGAGCGGTGGCACGGTCGACTCCACCGTCTCGCCGATGATCATCGGCGGTACGACGACCACCATCAGCTCCGCCCCCTGGATGGCCCAGCTCTGGTACACCGACGACCAGGGCACCACGGACACCAGCGACGACACCGGGTTCTTCTGCGGCGGCGCCGTCGTCGCGCCGACGAAGATCCTCACCGCCGCGCACTGCGTCAAGGGCGCCGACTGGGCCAAGGGCGGCTTCGTGGTCACCGGGGCCACCCAGCTCCTCTCCGAGGACGGCGACCTGCACGGCGGTACCGCCACGGGCGTGCTGCGGCAGTGGTACCACCCGTCGTACAACGCGGACACCATCGACAACGACATCGCGGTCCTGACCCTGGCGAAGCCCGTCAAGGCCACCCCGATCCGTATGACGACGTCCACCGACACCGCCTCGTACGACCCCGCCACGGCCGGCGCCAAGGCCGCCAAGGTCTACGGCTGGGGCCGCACCAGCTCCACCAGCGACGCCGTCTCCCCGACGCTGAAGACGGCCACCCTGCCCATCAAGTCGGACGCGACCTGCGCCGCGGCCTACGGCTCCTGGTTCATCAAGGGGCACATGACCTGCGCCGGCCCGCCGGCCAGCGGCCGGGACTCCGGTACGACCGCCATCTGCAGCGGTGACTCCGGCGGCCCCCTCGTCGTCAACGGGCGGATCGTCGGCGTCGTCTCCTGGAACGTGACGGACTGCGTGGCCAAGGGCGCCTACAGCGTCTTCACCAAGGTCAGCAAGTACGTCGGCGCCGCCTACCCGCGCGTCGACGACACCAACCTCAGCTTCGACCACAAGGCCGACCTGTGGGTGCGCAACTCCTCCACCAAGGTCGGCTACGAGCTGGACTCCAAGGGCACCACCCTGGCCGCCCGGCAGTCCTGGGGCGACTGGAACGGCGTGAACCTGGTCCGGCAGACCGACCTCGACAGGGACGGCTACCAGGACCTGCTGTACCGCGTCTCCGCCACCGGTGACGTCTACTGGCTGCGGTTCCTCCCCGCCACCGGCGCCTGGGCCGACCCGAAGAAGGTCTTCACCGACTGGAAGACCCGCACCCGGATCCTCACCCCCGGCGATGTCACCGGCGACTACAAGCCCGACCTGCTCTCGGTGGACTCCGCGGGCGTCCTGTGGATCTACCCGGGCAAGGGCGACGGCAGCTTCGCGGCCCGGGTCAGGGTCGGCGGCGGCTGGAGCCAGTACAACCTGCTGCTCGGCCACGGCGACTTCACCGGCGACGGCAAGGCGGACGTCCTCGCCCGCAACAAGAGCACCGGCGATCTCTACCTGTACAAGGGCACCGGCAAGTCCGGCACCGGCGTCTTCGCGGCCCGGGTCAAGGTGCGCACCAACTGGAGCGGCTACAACGCCTTCGACGCCGTCGGTGACATCACCGGCGACGGCAGGGCCGACCTGGTGGCCCGCACCCCGGGCGGCACGCTCTATCTGTACAAGGGCACCGGCAAGGCCACCAGCGAGATCTTCGCCACAAGGACCACCGTGGGGACCGGCTTCCAGCAGTACGACATCTTTGGCTGAAACCACTGGTGAGCAGGGCTTGCCCTGATGCTTCAGTGACGCGCTGTGACCACCGCTCCACGTGGTGGTCACAGCGCGTTGTGCAACCCTTTCTCGAGTATCCCCGTCCGACCAGGCGGAGCGACCATGGTGCGGTACGGGTCTTTTGATGACCACGTCTGACCCTGAAAACAGGGGGTAACCGACCGGACGAGATTCGAGGAGCACATGTCAGCCGAGAGCGCGCCGATACCCGGAGAACCGGGCGGCAAGGGACGTCGCCGCACACCCCGCAGCAGGGGCCGCAAGGGCCTGCTGATCATGGCGTGGGTCGCCGCGGGGATCGTCGTGGTGGGCGGCACCGGGGCCGGCTACGTGTACTTCAAGCTCAACGGCAACATCAAGAGCGTCGACATCGACCAGGTCCTCGGCAGTGAGCGGCCCACGAAGGCCGACAACGGCTCCGAGAACATCCTCGTCCTGGGCTCCGACACCCGCTCCGGCTCCAACAGGAAGCTCGGCGGCGGCACCGACGACGGCAGCGCCCGCTCCGACACCGCGATGGTCATCCACGTGTACGAGGGCCACAGGAAGGCCACCGTGGTCTCCATCCCGCGCGACACCCTGATCGACCGCCCCCAGTGCACCGACACCGACGGCAAGGAGCACGACGCCGCGTCGGACGTCATGTTCAACTCCGCCTATACGACCGGTGGCGCGGCCTGTGCCGTCAAGACCGTCGAGGCCATGACCGACATCCGCATGGACCACTACCTGGAGGTCGACTTCAGCGGCTTCGAGAAGCTGGTCGACGAACTCGGCGGGGTCAAGGTCACCACGACCGCGAACATCAAGGACACCGACAGCCACCTGAACCTGAAGGCCGGCACCCACCAGCTCGACGGCGAGCAGGCCCTCGGTCTCGTCCGCACCCGGCACGGCGTCGGCGACGGCTCCGACCTCGGCCGGATCCAGCTCCAGCAGGCCTTCATCAAGGCGCTGGTCAAGCAGGTCAAGAGCGTCGGCGTGCTGACCAGCCCCAAGAAGCTCTACGACCTCGCCGACACCGCCACCAAGGCCGTCACCACCGACTCCGACCTCGGCTCGGTCAACTCCCTGGTCTCCTTCGCGAGCGGCCTCAAGCACATCAGCGACTCGAACATGACCATGGTCACCCTGCCGGTTCGCTACGACCCGGCGAACCCGAACCGGGTCCTCGTGCAGCAGACCAAGGCCAAGCAGATCTGGACGGCCCTGGAGAACGACCGGCCGATCCCGAAGTCGGCCACGGCAGGCACCGCGACGGGCCAGGCCAAGGGCGTCGTCACGTCGTAGGACCGCGTCTGCCGGGGGCGTCCGCCGCGGGCGGGGAATAGATCGCGGCGCCCCCTCGTTTTGGGGGATGCGGCCAGTGCTGGCAGACTGGTACGTCGGTCCCGGTTCACGCTCCCGCAGCCCGCGGCGGCGACCCGGCGCCCTCCCGAAACTAGGAGACACCTTGAAGCGCGACATCCACCCCGAGTACGTCGAGACGCAGGTCAGCTGCACCTGTGGCGCGTCGTTCACCACCCGTAGCACGATCCAGAGCGGCACCATCCGCGCCGAGGTCTGCTCCGAGTGCCACCCGTTCTACACGGGCAAGCAGAAGATCCTCGACACCGGTGGCCGTGTGGCCCGCTTCGAGGCCCGCTTCGGCAAGGCTGCTGCCAAGAAGTAGCGAGCCACCAGCGCCGGTCCACGCCGCACTCCTCGGAGTGCGCCGGGACCGGCGTTTTTGGTCGCCCGCCTTCCCCCTTCATCCGCAGTACAGGAGCCCAGAGATGTTCGAGGCCGTCGAGGAACTCGTCGGTGAGCACGCCGACCTGGAGAAGAAGCTCGCCGACCCGTCGGTCCACTCCGACCAGGCCAACGCGCGCAAGCTGAACAAGCGCTACGCCGAGCTCACCCCGATCGTCGCCACGTACCGCTCCTGGAAGCAGACCGGCGACGACATCGAGACCGCGCGCGAACTGGGCGCCGACGACCCGGAGTTCGCCGCCGAGGTCAAGGAGCTGGAGAAGGCCCGCGACGTGCTGACGGAGAAGCTGCGGCTTCTCCTCGTCCCGCGCGACCCCAGCGACGACAAGGACGTCATCCTCGAGATCAAGGCGGGCGCGGGCGGCGACGAGTCCGCGCTGTTCGCCGGCGACCTGCTGCGCATGTACCTGCGCTACGCCGAGCGCGTCGGCTGGAAGACCGAGATCATCGACGCCACCGAGTCCGAGCTGGGCGGCTACAAGGACGTCCAGGTCGCCGTGAAGACCAAGGGCGGAAACGGCGCCACCGAGCCCGGACAGGGCGTGTGGGCCCGGATGAAGTACGAGGGCGGCGTGCACCGCGTGCAGCGCGTCCCGGCCACCGAGTCCCAGGGCCGTATCCACACCTCCGCGGCCGGTGTGCTGGTCACCCCCGAGGCGGAGGAGGTCGAGGTCGAGATCAACCCCAACGACCTGCGCATCGACGTCTACCGCTCCTCCGGACCTGGCGGGCAGTCCGTCAACACGACCGACTCCGCGGTGCGCATCACGCACATTCCCACCGGAGTCGTCGCCTCCTGCCAGAACGAGAAGAGCCAGCTGCAGAACAAGGAGCAGGCCTTGCGTATCCTGCGCTCCAGGCTGCTCGCGGCGGCGCAGGAGGAGGCGGAGCGCAATGCCGCCGACGCCCGGCGCAGCCAGGTGCGCACCGTCGACCGCTCCGAGAAGATCCGTACGTACAACTACCCGGAGAACCGCATCTCGGACCACCGTGTCGGCTTCAAGTCGTACAACCTGGACCAGGTCCTGGACGGCGACCTCGACGCGGTGATCCAGGCCTGCGTCGACGCGGACTCGGCAGCGAAGCTGGCGGCCGCGTAAGAGGCGTACCCACGCACCAGTACGACACGGAGGACTTGCGTGAATCTGCTGCTCGCAGAGGTGGCCCAGGCCACCCAGCGGCTGGCCGACGCCGGCGTGCCCTCGCCGCGCAACGACGCGGAGGAGCTCGCCGCGTTCGTGCACGGCGTGAAGCGGGGCGAGCTGCACTCCGTGAAGGACGCCGACTTCGACGCCCGCTACTGGGAGACCATCGCGCGCCGTGAGCAGCGCGAGCCGCTCCAGCACATCACCGGCCTCGCCTACTTCCGGTACCTCGAACTCCAGGTGGGGCCCGGTGTGTTCGTGCCGCGCCCCGAGACCGAGTCCGTGGTCGGCTGGGCCATAGACGCGGTGCGCGCGATGGACGTCGTCGAGCCGTGCATCGTCGACCTGTGCACAGGCTCCGGCGCCATCGCGCTCGCCCTCGCCCAGGAGGTCCCGCGCTCCCGCGTACACGCCGTGGAGCTGTCCGAGGAAGCCCTGCGGTGGACCCGCAAGAACGTCGAGGGGTCCCGGGTCGACCTGCGGCAGGGCAACGCCCTGGACGCCTTCCGCGACCTCGACGGCCATGTCGACCTGGTCATCTCCAACCCGCCGTACATCCCGCTCACCGAGTGGGAGTACGTCGCTCCCGAGGCGCGGGACTACGATCCCGAACTCGCCCTGTTCTCGGGGGAGGACGGCCTCGACCTCATCCGCGGTCTGGAACGGACCGCACACCGGCTGCTGCGCCCGGGCGGTGTCGTCGTCATCGAGCACGCCGACACCCAGGGCGGCCAGGTGCCGTGGATCTTCACCGAGGAGCGGGGCTGGGCCGACGCGGCCGACCACCCCGACCTCAACAACCGCCCCCGGTTCGCGACGGCCCGCAGGGCGATGCCGTGAGCCACACCCCCAAGACTCCAGAGCAGTACGTGTACGAGGAGGCCCGCTAGATATGGCACGGCGATACGACACCAACGACGCGACCGACCGCACGACCGGTCTGCGCGAAGCCGCGTCCGCCGTCCGCCGTGGCGAGCTCGTGGTCCTCCCGACCGACACGGTGTACGGCATCGGCGCCGACGCGTTCTCCTCCGAGGCCGTCTCCGACCTCCTGGAGGCCAAGGGCCGGGGCCGCAACATGCCCACCCCCGTGCTGATCGGCTCCCCGAACACCCTTCACGGTCTCGTCACCGACTTCTCCGAGCTGGCCTGGGAACTCGTCGACGCCTTCTGGCCGGGCGCGCTCACGCTCGTCGCCAGGCACCAGCCGTCCCTGCAGTGGGACCTGGGTGACACGAGGGGCACGGTGGCCGTCCGGATGCCGCTGCACCCGGTCGCCATCGAGCTGCTGACCGAGGTCGGCCCCATGGCCGTCTCCTCCGCCAACCTGACCGGTCACCCCTCGCCGGAGACCTGCGACGCCGCGCAGGAGATGCTCGGCGACTCGGTCTCCGTCTACCTCGACGGCGGCCCGACCCCGGGCAACGTCCCGTCCTCGATCGTCGACGTCACCCGCGAGGTGCCCCTGCTGCTGCGCGCGGGCGCGATCTCCGCGGACGAGCTCAGGAAGGTCGTACCCGACCTCGAGGTGGCGAATTGACGGCCCCTGACGCGGGGCGTGGCATATGGGACGGGGAAGAGACGCGGACCTTCACAGGGCTCCCGCGTGACAGCTTCCGCATCCTCCACGTCAGCACCGGCAACGTCTGCCGCTCGCCGATCACCGAGCGGCTGACCCGGCATGCCCTGGCGGACCGGCTGGGCGACCCGCTGTGGGGCGGCCTGGTCGTGGAGAGCGCGGGGACCTGGGGCCACGAGGGCGCGCCCATGGAGGCCAACGCGGAGGCAGTGCTGGCCGAGTTCGGCGCGGACGCCTCCGGCTTCACCGGGCGCGAGCTCCTCGACGAACACGTGATCATGGCCGACCTGGTCCTGACCGCCACCCGCGACCACCGCCAGCAGGTCATCTCGATGGGCCACTCGGCGGGCCTGCGCACCTTCACCCTGAAGGAGTTCACCCGTCTGGTGAAGGCGATAGACCCGGCGACCCTGCCTCCCCTGGAGGAGGGCCTGGTGATCCGCGCACGCGCCCTGGTCCGCGCCGCGGCGGCTCTACGCGGGTGGCTCCTGGCCCCGACCGCGGAGGCCGACGAGGTCTTCGACCCGTACGGGGCACCACTGCCCTTCTTCCGCTCGATCGGGGACGAAATACACGAGGCGCTGGACCCGGTGGTGACGGCGCTGACGGGGGTTCCCGCGCGCACGTAAACGCCGGGCGGGGGCGCGGCGCGTGGGGGATGGGGCTGCACGAGGCGCTGCCGGTCGTCACCGCGCTCACCGGTGTACCCGCAAGGACGCAACGACCGGGCACCCGGCGGGCCCCGGGCCTACATTGGACGTACGTCATCGTCGACGCCCCGGAGTCCACCATGTCGGTCACCCATGCGCACCGGACCGCAGACGTCCTCACGCGGCAGGACCCCGAGCTGGCCGAGATCCTGCTCGGGGAGCTCTACCGGCAGTCGTCGGCGCTTCAGCTCATCGCCGCCGAGAACTTCTGCTCGCCGGCCGTGCTGGCCGCGCTGGGCTCCGCGCTGGCCAACAAGTACGCCGAGGGTTATCCGGGGTCCCGGCACCACGGCGGCTGCGAGATCGTCGACGTCGCCGAGCGGCTCGCCGTGGACCGGGCGAAGTCCCTGTTCGGCGCCGAGCACGCCAACGTGCAGGCCCACTCCGGCTCTTCGGCGGTCCTGGCCGCCTACGCCGCGCTCCTGCGCCCCGGCGACACCGTCCTCGCCCTCGGCCTGCCCTACGGCGGCCACCTCACCCACGGCTCGCCCGCCAACTTCTCCGGCCGCTGGTTCGACTTCGTTCCCTACGGCGTCGACGCCGAGACCGGACTCATCGACCACGACCAGGTCCGGACACTGGCCCGCACCCACCGGCCCAAGGCCATCGTGTGCGGCTCCATCGCCTACCCCCGGCACATCGACTACGCCTTCTTCCGCGAGGTCGCCGACGAGGTGGGCGCCTATCTCATCGCCGACGCCGCCCACCCCATCGGGCTCGTCGCCGGGGGAGCGGCGCCCAGCCCGGTGCCGTACGCCGACATCGTCTGCGCCACCACCCACAAGGTGCTGCGCGGCCCCCGCGGGGGAATGATCCTCTGCGGGAGCGAACTGGCCGAGCGGGTCGACCGGGCCGTCTTCCCGTTCACGCAGGGCGGCGCGCAGATGCACACCATCGCCGCGAAGGCGGTCGCGTTCGGCGAGGCGGCGACACCGGCGTTCTCCGCGTACACCCATCAGGTGGTCGCCAACGCGCGGGTGCTGGCGGCCGTGCTGGCCGACGAGGGGCTCGTCGTCACCACCGGCGGGACCGACACCCACCTCGTGACGGCCGATCCGGCGCCGCTCGGCGTCGACGGGCGCGCGGCGCGGGGACGGCTCGCGGCCGCGGGGATGGTGCTCGACTGCTGTGCGCTGCCTCACGCGAACACCCGCGGACTGCGCCTGGGCACCGCCGCGGTGACCACCCAGGGCATGGCCGAGAAGGAGATGGCGAGGATCGCCGCCCTGCTCGCGGGGGTGGTGCGCGGCGAGGTCGAGAGCGCCGGGGCACGTGAAGAAGTGCGGGATCTGGTCGGCGGATTTCCGCCGTATCCGGCCTGAGCGAGGGTATTCGCACCTGGGTGCACAGCCGCACGTGCAACCATCGGCCATACCCGGAAGTCCACAACCATATGCGTGCGTCGCTAGGGTGTGGGGCTGAGATGGCCAGCGAGACCTGTGGGGAAGCCTGTGCGTGAATACCTGCTGACGCTCTGCATCACGGCCGCGGTGACGTATCTGCTGACAGGGCCGGTACGGAAGTTCGCGATCGTGGCCGGAGCGATGCCGGAGATCAGGGCCCGTGACGTGCACCGGGAACCGACTCCGCGGCTCGGCGGTATCGCCATGTTCTTCGGACTGTGCGCGGGCCTGCTGGTCGCCGACCACCTGACCAACCTCAGCGAGGTCTTCGAGAAGTCGAACGAACCGCGCGCCCTGCTCTCCGGAGCGGCCCTGATCTGGCTGATCGGTGTCCTGGACGACAAGTTCGAGATCGACGCCCTGATCAAGCTGGGCGGCCAGATGATCGCCGCGGGCGTGATGGTCATGCAGGGTCTGACGATCCTGTGGCTGCCCATCCCCAGCGTCGGTTCGGTCGCGCTGACCCAGTGGCAGAGCACCCTGCTGACGGTCGCGCTCGTCGTCATCACCATCAACGCGGTGAACTTCGTCGACGGCCTCGACGGTCTCGCGGCCGGCATGGTCTGCATCGCGGCGGCGGCGTTCTTCCTGTACGCCTACCGGATCTGGTACTCGTACGGCATCGAGGCGGCCGCCCCGGCCACGCTGTTCGCGGCGATCCTGATGGGCATGTGCCTGGGCTTCCTGCCGCACAACATGCACCCCGCGCGGATCTTCATGGGCGACTCCGGCTCGATGCTCATCGGCCTGGTGCTGGCCGCGGGCGCGATCTCCATCACCGGGCAGATCGACCCGGACGCGCTGAAGCTGTTCGCCGGGTCCGAGAAGGCGGCCGTGCACCAGACGGTCCCCGTCTACATCCCGCTGCTGCTGCCGCTGACCATCATCGCGGTGCCGGCCGCCGACCTGATCTCCGCCATCGTGCGCCGCACCTG
This sequence comes from Streptomyces sp. NPDC024687, assembly GCF_055559055.1. Classification (NCBI taxonomy): domain Bacteria; kingdom Bacillati; phylum Actinomycetota; class Actinomycetes; order Kitasatosporales; family Streptomycetaceae; genus Streptomyces; species Streptomyces sp. NPDC024687. Next base: position 622,176 of record NZ_JBVHLJ010000003.1, read on the forward strand.
GCGCGGCCAGTCGCCGTTCGCCGCCGACCGCGGGCACCTGCACCACCGGCTCCTGGAGATCGGGCACTCGCACAGCCGGGCAGTGTGGATCATGTACTTCTGGTCGGCGCTGATCGCGTTCGGCTCGCTCGCCTACTCGGTGAACTCCGCGTCCATGTGGATCGTGCTCGGTGTCGTGTTCCTCAGCGCGATCGGGCTCGTCCTGCTCCTGCTGCCGCGCTTCACCCCGCGCGTCCCGGTGTGGGCCCAGGCCGTCGTGCCGCCGCGCTACCGCCGCCGCAGGCGTGCCGTGGCCGCGGAGCCGGTGGAGGCGGAGGTGGAACAGCGCACTCCGGTGGCCGTGGGAGTGGCGGGTGTCAACGGCGCGACCGCGCTGAGCACCCGTCAGCACGTCCAGGAGAGGCGTACGGCGGAGACCTCGCGCTGACGCCCAAGGTAAGAATCTGACTAAAGCATTGCCAACGCGTGGGAGTTCGCCGGGGCGACAAATCGCCCTTACACCAGACAACTCGGCCGTGTTTCCGCACAGACGGGCAGCTTCACTCTCATGTGTGACAGTGGGCACACCTTCTAGGTAAAGACCGCATCAAATAGTTTGTGATACGGTTCACGAGAACCCAGGGCGGAGCCGAAGGGCCGTTAGTGCGACGGTCCACCGGCGTGAGGGTCACCCTCAGCCCGGGACTACGCTCGTCCATGACGACACACCCCCCCTTGAAAGCGGAGTTGCCGCCATGCCGTCCAACGACGTCCGGATCCTGGCTCAGGCCGCCGTGCCCACGGCTGCCGTCGGCGCGATCGCCGCCGTCGTCAGTGGTGTGGTCGCCGGTGGCAAGGGTGCGATCGGGGCGGGAGTGGCGACGGTGATCGTGATCCTCTTCATGGGTCTCGGTCTCTACATCTTGCAGCGCACTGCCAAATCGCTTCCGCACCTGTTCCAGGCGATGGGTCTGATGCTCTACACGACTCAGATCCTGCTGCTGTTCGTCTTCGTCGCGGTGTTCAAGAACACCACGCTGTTCCACCCCAAGGCTTTCGCTCTCACGCTCGTCGCCGGCACCCTCACCTGGATCGCCGCACAGACACGCGCCCACATGAAGTCCAAGATCCTCTACGTCGAACCCGATTCGGGCACCAAGCCCGAAAAAACGGGGCACTCGTCGTGAGAGGTAGGGCCGGGATAAATGCGACTGAGAGACCCTGCTATCGTCCGGTGCCAACTGCGGCATCGCGGGCGCGGGCATCCGAGCTGACGCCTGCTCGAACGCGAGGCTCGATGCCCCCCGGCCGCCCCCACATCCGTAACACCAGTCCAGTGCCGAACCGCGGCTGTGCGCCGCGCCGACACAACGAGGTTGCCGTACCTATGCGCCACGCTGAAGGAGCCCGCGGTGAGTGCTGACCCGACGCAGGTGCTCGCCTTCGAGACCGATTGCCACATCTTCGACGGTTGTGGCTTCCCGGCACCCGGCCTGCACTCGTTCCTGTTCGAGCCCCTCCTGGGGGATGGCGACAGCAACGTGTACTTCAACAAGCCGATGCTGCTGGCGCTGATCGGCTCGGTCATCGTTGTCGGCTTCTTCTGGGCCGCCTTCCGTAAGCCGAAGGTCGTCCCCGGCAAGCTGCAGATGGTCGCCGAGTCCGGCTACGACTTCATCCGCCGCGGTGTCGTCTACGAGACCATCGGAAAGAAGGAAGGCGAAAAGTACGTACCGCTGGTCGTCTCGCTCTTCTTCTTCATCTGGATGATGAACCTCTGGTCGATCGTCCCGGTGGCCCAGTTCCCGGTGACCTCGATCATCGCGTACCCGATCGTCCTCGCGGCGATCGTCTACATCCTCTGGGTCTCGCTGACGTTCAAGCGGCACGGATTCGTCGGCGCCTTCAAGAACTTCACCGGCTACGACAAGTCGCTCGGCCCGGTTCTCCCACTGGCCATGACGATCGAGTTCTTCTCGAACCTGCTCGTCCGGCCGTTCACCCACGCCGTGCGACTCTTCGCGAACATGTTCGCGGGACACACCCTGCTGCTGCTCTTCACGATCGCCAGCTGGTACCTGCTCAACGGTATCGGCATCGCCTACGCGGGTGTCTCGTTCATCATGGTCATCGTGATGACGGCCTTCGAGCTGTTCATCCAGGCCCTGCAGGCGTATGTGTTCGTGCTGCTGACCTGCACCTTCATCCAGGGCGCGCTCGCCGAGCATCACTGAGCACCGCCTCCCGAACCCCCCTTGGTGTCCGGCGGCCAACCCCCGCCGGTCCGTACAGATAAGGAAGAATCAGCATGGCTGCCACTGAGACCCTCGCTGCCGTCTCCGGTTCGCTCGGCTCCATCGGCTACGGCCTCGCCGCCATCGGTCCCGGCGTCGGCGTCGGCATCATCTTCGGCAACGGCACCCAGGCTCTTGCCCGTCAGCCCGAAGCTGCCGGCCTGATCCGTGCCAACCAGATCCTCGGCTTCGCCTTCTGTGAGGCGCTCGCCCTCATCGGTCTGGTCATGCCGTTCGTCTACGGCCAGTGATCTGCCGTTCAGCGACAGCCCACTAGACGAAAGGCACTGACATGAGCCAGATGCTCATTCTGGCGGCCGAGGCGAAGGAAAACCCCCTCGTCCCGCCGATCCCCGAGCTCGTCATCGGCCTGATCGCCTTCGTCATCGTCTTCGGCTTCCTCGCCAAGAAGCTCCTCCCGAACATCAACAAGGTTCTGGAAGAGCGTCGTGAGGCCATCGAGGGCGGTATCGAGAAGGCCGAGGCCGCGCAGACCGAGGCCCAGAGCGTCCTTGAGCAGTACAAGGCACAGCTCGCCGAGGCCCGCCACGAGGCCGCGCGCCTGCGCCAGGAGGCTCAGGAGCAGGGCGCCACGCTCATCGCCGAGATGCGCGCGGAAGGCCAGCGGCAGCGCGAGGAGATCGTCGCCGCCGGGCACGCGCAGATCGAGGCCGACCGCAAGGCCGCCGCGTCCGCGCTGCGCCAGGACGTCGGCAAGCTCGCCACCGACCTGGCCGGCAAGCTCGTCGGCGAGTCCCTCGAGGACCACGCCCGGCAGAGCCGCGTCATCGACCGCTTCCTCGACGACCTCGAGGAGAAGGCCGAGGCCGCGCGATGAACGGAGCGAGCCGCGAGGCCCTGGCAGCCGCACGCGAGCGTCTCGACGCGCTGACGGACAACACGTCCGTGGACGCCGGCTCGCTCGCCGACGAGCTGGCCGCCGTCACCGCGCTGCTCCACCGCGAGGTGTCCCTGCGTCGGGTCCTGACCGACCCGGCGCAGCCCGGCGAGGCCAAGGCCGAACTGGCCCAGCGCCTGATCGGCACCCAGGTCGGCGGCCCCGCCGTGGACCTGGTGTCCGGCATGGTGCGCTCGCGCTGGTCGCAGTCGCGCGACCTGGTGGACGCCATGGAGCAGCTGGCCGCCGTCGCCGACCTCACCGCCGCGCAGCGGCGGGGCAGGCTCGACAACGTCGAGGACGAGCTGTTCCGGTTCGGCCGGATCGTCGCCTCCAACACCGAGCTGCGTGCCGCGCTGACCAACCGCTCCGCGTCGGCCACGGCCAAGGGCGAGCTGCTCCGCAGCCTGCTCGGCGGTCGCGCCGACGCCGTGACCGAGCGTCTGGTGACGCGCCTTGTGGCCGCGCCCCGGGGACGTAGCCTGGAGACGGGACTGGAGTCCCTGTCCAAGCTCGCCGCCGAGAGCCGTGACCGCATGGTGGCCGTCGTCACCTCGGCGGTCCCGCTGAGCGACCAGCAGAAGCAGCGCCTGGGCGGTGCCCTGGCGAGGCTCTACGGCCGCCCGATGCACCTCAACCTCGACGTGGACCCCGAGGTCCTCGGCGGGATCCGGGTGCAGGTCGGCGACGAGGTCATCAACGGCTCGATCGCGGACCGCATCGAGGACGCCGGCCGCCGCCTGGCGGGCTAGCAGCAACTTCATAGCAGTACGTACGGACGACGGCCCTGGTTGGGCCGTACATGAAGAATCCTGGGGGTCGCCCCCAGACCCCCAAAGTGAAACTTCGGGCCCAACAAGGAGAGCAGGGAACCCAGATGGCGGAGCTCACGATCCGGCCGGAGGAGATCCGGGACGCGCTGGAGAACTTCGTCCAGTCGTACAAGCCGGACGCGGCCTCGCGCGAGGAGGTCGGTACGGTCACCCTTGCCGGCGACGGCATCGCGAAGGTCGAGGGTCTGCCCTCGGCCATGGCCAACGAACTGCTGAAGTTCGAGGACGGCACCCTCGGCCTCGCGCTCAACCTGGAAGAGCGCGAGATCGGCTGCGTCATCCTCGGTGAGTTCAGCGGCGTCGAGGAGGGTCAGCCGGTCACCCGTACCGGCGAGGTCCTCTCCGTGGCCGTCGGCGAGGGCTACCTCGGCCGCGTCGTCGACCCGCTCGGTGCCCCGATCGACGGCCTCGGCGAGATCGAGACCAGCGGTCGTCGCGCGCTTGAGCTGCAGGCTCCGGGCGTCATGGCCCGTAAGTCGGTGCACGAGCCGATGGAGACCGGCTACAAGGCCGTCGACGCGATGACCCCGATCGGCCGTGGCCAGCGTCAGCTGATCATCGGTGACCGTCAGACCGGCAAGACCGCCCTGGCCGTCGACACGATCATCAACCAGCGTGACAACTGGCGCTCCGGCGACCCGAAGAAGCAGGTCCGCTGCGTCTACGTCGCCATCGGCCAGAAGGGCTCGACCATCGCCTCCGTGCGTGGCGCCCTCGAAGAGGCCGGCGCGCTGGAGTACACGACCATCGTCGCCGCCCCGGCGTCCGACCCGGCCGGCTTCAAGTACCTGGCGCCGTACACCGGTTCGGCCATCGGCCAGCAGTGGATGTACGAGGGCAAGCACGTCCTCATCATCTTCGACGACCTCTCGAAGCAGGCCGACGCCTACCGCGCCGTGTCCCTGCTGCTGCGCCGCCCGCCGGGCCGTGAGGCCTACCCGGGTGACGTCTTCTACCTGCACTCCCGTCTGCTGGAGCGCTGCGCCAAGCTCTCCGACGACATGGGCGCCGGTTCGATGACGGGTCTGCCGATCGTCGAGACCAAGGCCAACGACGTCTCGGCGTTCATCCCGACCAACGTCATCTCCATCACCGACGGCCAGTGCTTCCTGGAGTCGGACCTGTTCAACGCCGGTCAGCGCCCCGCGCTGAACGTCGGTATCTCCGTCTCCCGAGTCGGTGGTTCCGCGCAGCACAAGGCGATGAAGCAGGTCTCGGGTCGTCTGCGCGTGGACCTCGCCCAGTTCCGTGAGCTGGAGGCGTTCGCCGCCTTCGGTTCCGACCTGGACGCCGCGTCGAAGGCGCAGCTGGAGCGCGGTCAGCGCATGGTCGAGCTGCTGAAGCAGGCCCAGTACCAGCCGATGGCGACCGAGGACCAGGTCGTCTCCGTCTGGGCCGGCACCACCGGCAAGATGGACGATGTCCCGGTCAACGACATCCGCCGCTTCGAGAAGGAGCTCCTGGAGTACCTGCACCGCAAGGAGCAGGGCCTCATGACCTCCATCAAGGAGGGCGGCAAGATGTCGGACGACACCCTCACCGCTGTTGCCGACGCGATCGCCGACTTCAAGAAGCAGTTCGAGACCTCGGACGGCAGGCTTCTCGGCGAGGACGCCCCGGCCGCGGCCAAGTGACGTAAGGAAGGGACCTGACTCATGGGAGCCCAGCTCCGGGTCTACAAGCGTCGCATCCGATCCGTCACCGCGACCAAGAAGATCACCAAGGCGATGGAGATGATCGCCGCCTCGCGCGTCATCAAGGCGCAGCGCAAGGTGGCGGCCTCCACGCCGTACGCGACCGAGCTCACCCGCGCGGTCACGGCGGTCGGCACCGGCTCGAACACGCGGCACCCGCTGACCACGCAGGCCGAGACGGTCACGCGGTCCGCGGTGCTGCTCCTGACGAGCGACCGCGGTCTCGCGGGCGCCTTCAACTCCAACGCCATCAAGCAGGCGGAGCGGCTCACCGAGCGGCTGGAGCGCGAGGGCCAGGAGGTCGACATCTATGTCGTCGGCCGCCGTGGTGTCGCCCACTACAACTTCCGTGAGCGCAAGATCTCGGAGTCGTGGACCGGGTTCACCGACGAGCCCACGTACGCGGACGCCAAGAAGGTCGCGGGTCCGCTGATCGAGGCCATCGAGAAGGACACGGCCGAGGGCGGCGTGGACGAGCTCCACATCGTCTTCACCGAGTTCGTCTCGATGATGACGCAGACGGCGCTCGACGACCGCCTGCTGCCGCTCAGCCTCGAAGAGGTGGCGAAGGAAGCGAAGCCGCAGGGCGAGATCCTCCCGCTCTACGACTTCGAGCCCTCGGCGGAGGACGTCCTCGACGCCCTGCTGCCGCGCTACGTGGAGAGCCGTATCTACAACGCGCTGCTCCAGTCGGCCGCCTCCAAGCACGCCGCCACGCGGCGCGCGATGAAGTCGGCCACCGACAACGCCGGAGAGCTCATCACCACGCTCTCCCGACTTGCCAACGCGGCCCGCCAGGCCGAAATCACCCAGGAAATCAGCGAGATCGTCGGTGGCTCCGCAGCCCTGGCCGACGCGTCCGCGGGGAGTGACAGGTAATGACGACGACAGTTGAGACGGCCGTTGCCACGGGCCGCGTCGCCCGGGTCATCGGCCCGGTCGTCGACGTGGAATTCCCCGTCGACGCCATGCCGGAGATCTACAACGCCCTTCACGTCGAGGTGGCCGACCCGGCCCTCGCCGGCGAGAAGAAGACGCTGACCCTGGAGGTCGCCCAGCACCTGGGTGACGGCCTGGTCCGCACCATCTCGATGCAGCCCACCGACGGTCTGGTCCGTCAGGCCGCCGTCACCGACACCGGCACGGGCATCACCGTCCCGGTCGGCGACTTCACCAAGGGCAAGGTGTTCAACACCCTCGGCGAGGTGCTGAACAGCGACGAGACCTACGACGGCGAGCGCTGGTCCATCCACCGCAAGGCCCCGAACTTCGACGAGCTCGAGTCGAAGACCGAGATGTTCGAGACCGGCGTCAAGGTCATCGACCTTCTCACCCCGTACGTCAAGGGTGGAAAGATCGGTCTGTTCGGTGGTGCCGGCGTCGGCAAGACGGTGCTCATCCAGGAGATGATCTACCGCGTCGCCAACAACCACGACGGTGTCTCCGTGTTCGCCGGTGTCGGTGAGCGCACCCGTGAGGGCAACGACCTCATCGAGGAGATGTCCGACTCGGGCGTCATCGACAAGACCGCGCTGGTCTTCGGCCAGATGGACGAGCCCCCGGGCACCCGTCTGCGCGTGGCCCTCGCGGGTCTGACCATGGCGGAGTACTTCCGCGATGTGCAGAAGCAGGACGTGCTGTTCTTCATCGACAACATCTTCCGCTTCACGCAGGCCGGCTCCGAGGTCTCGACCCTGCTCGGCCGTATGCCCTCCGCGGTGGGTTACCAGCCGAACCTGGCCGACGAGATGGGTCTCCTCCAGGAGCGCATCACCTCGACCCGTGGACACTCGATCACCTCGATGCAGGCGATCTACGTCCCCGCGGACGACCTGACCGACCCGGCCCCGGCCACCACCTTCGCCCACCTCGACGCGACGACGGTTCTGTCCCGTCCGATCTCCGAGAAGGGCATCTACCCGGCCGTGGACCCGCTGGACTCCACGTCCCGGATCCTGGACCCGCGCTACATCACGGCGGACCACTACAACACCGCCATGCGTGTCAAGGGGATCCTCCAGAAGTACAAGGACCTCCAGGACATCATCGCGATCCTCGGCATCGACGAGCTCAGCGAGGAGGACAAGCTGGTCGTCCAGCGTGCCCGCCGCGTCGAGCGCTTCCTGTCCCAGAACACCCACGTCGCCAAGCAGTTCACCGGCGTGGACGGTTCGGACGTGCCGCTGGACGAGTCGATCACCGCGTTCAACGCGATCTGTGACGGCGAGTTCGACCACTTCCCGGAGCAGGCGTTCTTCATGTGCGGTGGCCTGGAGGACCTCAAGGCCAACGCCAAGGAGCTCGGCGTCTCCTGAGCTCACTGAGTTCGAAGTGAATCCTGTGGTTCACACCTGAGGGGGCGGGGCAAGTCCCGCCCCCTCATCCACGCCTACTAGACTTGTAACCAACACCCGGCAGAACCGCCGGGTGGTGACCCGAGGAGCCACCTTGGCTGCTGAGCTGCACGTCGCGCTGGTCGCGGCCGACCGAGAGGTCTGGTCCGGCGAGGCCACCCTGGTCGTCGCGCGCACCACGTCCGGCGACATCGGCGTCATGCCCGGTCACCAGCCGCTGCTCGGTGTGCTGGAGTCGGGCCCGGTGACCATCCGTACGAGCGATGGCGGGACGGTCGTCGCCGCGGTGCACGGCGGTTTCATCTCGTTCGCCGACAACAAGCTGTCGCTGCTGGCCGAGATCGCCGAGCTGTCGGACGAGATCGACGTCCAGCGCGCGGAGCGGGAGCTGGAGCGCGCGAAGGCGGAGGGCGACGCCGCCGCCGAGCGTCGCGCGGACGTACGACTGCGCGCGGCGACTTCGCGCTGAACCAGCGCGGAGCCGTATGACGTCACTCAGCCGCGGCCGGCACCGGAGCGATCCGGAGCCGGTCGCGGCTGAGGCAGATCTGGATGTTTTTTCCGTTCCGTTACCTATTGAAGGTACCTAGGAGACGAGGAGGTCGGTGTCGATGGTCCTCGCTCTGACTGTGTGCGGAATCGTCGTGGCCCTGGTGGTACTGGGCCTGTTCGTCTTCGGCCTGCGCCGCAGGCTCATCCAGCGCTCCGGCGGCACCTTCGACTGTTCCCTGCGCTGGGACGTCCCGGAGAAATCCGACACCAGCGGCAAGGGCTGGAGCTACGGCGTCGCCCGCTACAACGGCGACCGCGTCGAGTGGTACCGCGTCTTCTCCTACGCCTATCGCCCGCGCCGGGTCCTGGAGCGTGCCGCGATCGAGGTCGCCGGCCGGCGTCTGCCCGACGGGGAGGAGGAGATGGCCCTGCTCTCCGACGCCGTGATCCTGACCTGTGTGCACCGGGGCACGCGTCTCGAACTCGCCATGAGCGACGACGCGCTGACCGGTTTCCTCGCGTGGCTGGAGGCAGCCCCGCCCGGACAGCGCGTCAATGTGGCGTAAGGGGATTTACTGGAGCCCGCTGTTGATGGCGCTCACCAGCTCTCCGTTGCCGGTGTCGCCGCTGAACTCCCAGAAGAACGCGCCGCCCAGGCCCTGGTTCTTGGCCCAGGTCATCTTTCCGGCGATCGTCGCGGGGGTGTCGTAGGACCACCAGTTGTTGCCGCAGTAGGCGTACGCCGTACCCGCGATGGTGCCGGTGGCCGGGCAGGACGTCTTGAGGATCTTGTAGTCCTCGATGCCCGCCTCGTAGGTGCCGGGTGCCGCTCCGGTCGCCGAGCCGCCGGGGGCGGCCTGGGTGACGCCGGTCCAGCCGCGGCCGTAGAAGCCGATGCCGAGCAGCAGCTTGTTGGAGGCCACGCCCTTCGACTTCAGCTTGGCGATCGCGTCGGCCGAGTTGAAGCCCGCCTGCGGGATGCCGGCGTACGACGTCAGCGGCGAGTGCGGGGCGGTCGGGCCCTGCGCGTTGAAGGCGCCGAAGTAGTCGTAGGTCATCACGTTGTACCAGTCGATGTACTGGGAGGCGCCGCCGTAGTCGGCCGCGTCGAGCTTGCCGCCGGAGGAGCCGTCGGCGGTGATGGCCGCGGTGACCAGGTAATTGGAGCCGAACTCCGAGCGCAGTGCGCCCATCAGGTTCTTGAAGGCCGCGGCCCCGCTGGTGTCGCAGGTCAGACCGCAGGCGTTCGGGTACTCCCAGTCGATGTCGATGCCGTCGAAGACATCCGCCCAGCGCGGGTCCTCGATGACCGACTTGCAGGAGGCGGCGAAGGCGGCGGGGTTGGCCGCGGCCTGCGCGAAGCCGCCGGAGTAGGTCCAGCCGCCGAAGGAGTACAGCACCTTGATGTTCGGGTACTTGGCCTTGAGCTCACGCAGCTGGTTGAAGTTGCCGCGCAGAGGCTGGTCCCAGGTGTCGGCGACGCCGCTGACGGACTGGTCGGCGGTGTACGCCTTGTCGTAGGCGGCGTAGGTGTCGTCGACGACGCACTTGCCGTCCTTGACGTTGCCGAACGCGTAGTTGATGTGGGTGATCTTCGAGGCGGAGCCCGAGGTCACCAGGTTCTTGACGTGGTAGTTGCGGCCGTAGACGCCCCACTCGGTGAAGTAGCCGAGCTTGACCTTGGAGCCGGTGGGCGGCGGGTCGGTGGTACCGCCGGTGGTGTGCACCGCGACCGCGCCGCTGGCCGGTCCGGTCTGGTCGGCGGTGTCACGGGCCTGCACGGTGTAGGAGTAGTCGGTGCCGGCACTCAGGCCGGTGTCCGTGTACGAGGTCGTCGTCACGGTCGCCACCTTGGCACCGTCGCGCAGCACGTCGTAGTTCTTGATGCCCTTGTCGTCGGTGGCGGCGCTCCAGGCCAGTTTCACCGAGGTGTTGGTGATACCCGAGGCGGTGGGGGTGCCGGGGGCGGACGGTGCCGCGTCCCCGGGAGTGGAGCCGCCGTCACAGCTGCCGCCGTTCAACTTGCAGTTGGCCGGGGAGCCCGCACCGGCGCCGTTGAAGCCGAAGGAGACGGAGGCGCCGGGGGCGAGGCTGCCGTTCCAGGACTTGTTCTTGGCGGTCCAGTGGGTGCCGGAGGAGGTGACGTCGGCGTCCCAGGCGGAGGTGACGGAGGTGCCGGAGGGGAAGTCCCACTCGACGGTCCAGGAACTGAGGCTGGTGGTACCGGTGTTCTTCACCGTCCACTTGCCTTCGAATCCGGTACCCCAGTCCTGGGTCTTGGCGTAGGTCGCCGTGGCGGAGGTCGCGGCCTGGGCGGGGCTCGCGAGGCCGACCAGACCGGCGAAGGGGAGCAACAGTGTCGCGAATCCTGCCGCGGCTCTGTGTCTGAAGCGCATCGTGCGCCTCCTAGGGGAGTTGGGGGCGTGACTGAGCCTTCACACCCACGGTGCCGCGAGAATAGAAAGGTCTGGACCACAGGTCAATAGGTCTGGACCACTCTGGTTCACGGCGCAACTAGACGCCCAACTCCTGTGCCAGTACGGCCGCTTGCACCCGGCTTCGCAGCTCCAGCTTTCCCAGCAACCGGCTGACGTGCGTCTTCACCGTGGCCTCCGCCATGTCGAGGCGGCCGGCGATGTCGGCGTTGGACAGGCCCTCCCCGAGACAGGAGAGCACCTCGCGTTCGCGGCGGGTGAGGGTGTCGAGGACGGCGGGATCGGTGCCCGCCCCGCGGACCGGCCGCGCGGCGAACTCGGCGATCAGACGACGGGTGACGGCGGGTGCGATCAGCCCCTCCCCGCGCGCCACGGTCCGCACCGCCTCCAGCAGATCCCTGGCCTCGGTGTTCTTGAGCAGGAACCCGGACGCGCCCGCGCGCAGCGCCCCGAACACGTACTCGTCGAGGTCGAACGTCGTCAGCACGAGGACATCGGCCAGCCCCTCCGAGACGACCTTCCGGGTCGCCGACACCCCGTCCAGGCGCGGCATCTGAATGTCCATCAACACCAGGTCGGGCCGCAGCTCCCGGGCGCGCTCCACCGCCTGCTCACCGTCGGCCGCCTCGCCGACCACCTCGATGTCGGGTGCACTGCGCAGGATGAGGACGAGCCCGGCGCGTACGGCGGACTGGTCCTCGGCGACGAGGACACGGATCATGCGGATTCTCCTTCCGACACGGGCAGCGTGGCGTGTACGACCCACAGCGCGTCCTGCGGTCCGGCCCGGAAGGTGCCGCCGAGCAGCGCGGCCCGCTCCCGCATGCCGGCCAGTCCGGCGCCGGATCCGGGGGCCCGCGGGCCGTCGCGATGGCCGTAGGGGCTGGTCACCCGGATGTCGAGCACACCGTCGCGTCGGCCGAGGGCGACGGTGACGCGGCCGGGGCAGGCGTGCTTGAGGGCGTTGGTCAGGGACTCCTGGACGATGCGGTAGGCGGCGAGCTCGACCGGTGCGGGAACCCTGCCGTGGTCGTCGGTGTCGAGGCGCACGTCGAGGCCGTTGGCGCGGGCGCCGTCGACCAGTGCGGTGAGGCCGTCCAGGGTGGGGGAGGCGGCGGGCTCGGTGTCGCCGCCGGCGTCGCGCAGGATGCCGATCAGCCGCCGCATCTCGGCGAGGCCCGCCACGCTGTTCTCCCTGATGACGGTCAGCGCCTGCCGTGAGGTGGCCGGTTCGTCGATGGACAGCGCGGCCGTGGAGTGGATGGCGATCGCGGACAGGTGGTTGGCGACCATGTCGTGCAACTCCCTTGCCATCCGGGCCCGTTCCGCGGTCACGGCCTGGGCGCGGTCCATCTCCGCGAGCAGCGCGGTCTGTTCGGCGCGCAGGCGGGCGGCCTCGGCGGCGTCACGATGGTCGCGCACGATCCACCCGGTGGCGGCGGGCCCGTACGCCACGACCCCCACGACCACGCCGATCAGCAGCGCCTCCGGCTCCCGCCACACCGCGAACGGCACCAGCGTCCCGGCCACCGTCAGCAGCCCGGTGATCCACTGGATGCGGCGGGCCGAGGCGAGCGGGCCGTAGAGCACGGCCGCGTAGACGACGTCGGTGAACATCAGGACGGTGGCGAGACTGCCCTGGGTCACGAGGTCGGCGCAGATCGCGGCGGTGGCGGTGAGCAGGGCCGCGCGCGGGGCCGTGCGGCGCAGCAGTTCGCAGCCGGCCAGCACGGTGAGCGGCACGAGGACCGGCCAGGGGCCGTCGAAGAGGGTGATCGGGTCGCTGGACGGCCGGGTGCCCAGGCCGATGCCCACCAGCAGCAGGCCGCCGAGCAGCCCGCCGGCCGCGATGTACACGTCGAAGCGGTGCGGGCGGGGGAGGGCCATGCCTCCATCCAACACGGTGGCCGCGCGCCACGCCTGACCCCCGGGAACGGTCCTGGACTGCATCTTTCGATGTACCGCGGTTTCGTCACCGACGACGACGAAAGCGGGCGCGCGCGTCGGGAGCCTTGAGGGGAGACGAAGGGAGTGGTCGTGGTCGTCGGACTGATCGTCGCCTGTGAGGTGGCCTTCTGGGTGCTGCTGGCAGCCGGACTGACCTTCCGGTACGGGCTGCGCATGCCGCGTGTCGGACTGGCCCTGCTGCTGTGCGAGCCGCTGCTGGAGCTCGTGCTGTTCACGGTCACCGCGATCGACCTGAAGAACGGTGCCGAGCCCGACTGGAAGCACGGCCTGGCCGCCGTCTACATCGGTTTCACCGTGGGCCTCGGCCACTCGACGATCAGGTGGGCGGATGCCCGGGTCGCCCACCGGTTCGCCGGCGGGCCGCCGCCGGTGAAGCCGCCGAAGTACGGCACGGCCCGCGCCCTCCACGAGTGGAGGGTCGCGGGCCGCTGGATCCTCGCCGCGGTGGTCGCGGTGGCGCTGCTCCAGGCCGCGGTCTGGTACGTCGGCGACGGCCAGGCCGACTCGTTGCGCGCCTGGCAGCAGCGCATGCTGTGGCTGATCGTCATCAACCTGGTCATCGCCGCCAGCTACACGCTGTTCCCCAAGCGCGAGCGCTAACGCTCCCCGCCCGGGACCCAGAGCACGTCCCCGACGTCCTTGTTGGCCGTGCGCGCCAGGATGCTGCATCCTCCGGGGGGCAACCCCCGGACCCCCGGCCGGGCAGGAGTCTTCGCTAGCGATCGCCGCCAGGCACCCACAAGACGTCCCCCACATCCTTGTTGGCCGTGCGCGCCAGGATGAACAGCAGGTCCGACAGGCGGTTCAGGTAGGTCGCGGTGAGTGCGTTCATCGTCTCGCCGTGGACCTCCAGCGCCGCCCACGTCGAGCGCTCGGCCCGGCGTACGACCGTGCAGGCCTGGTGGAGCAGGGCCGCGCCCGGAGTGCCGCCGGGGAGGATGAAGGAGCGGAGCTTCTCCAGCCGCTCGTTGAAGCGGTCGCAGTCCGCCTCCAGCTTGTCGATGTAGAACTGCTCGACCCTGAGGGGCGGGAACTGCGGGTTCTCGACCACGGGCGTGGACAGGTCGGCTCCGACGTCGAACAGGTCGTTCTGCACCCGGGTGAGGACCTTGACGACCTCCTCGTCGAGCCCGCCCAGGGCGATCGCCGTGCCGATCACCGCGTTCGCCTCGTTGGCGTCCGCGTACGCGGAGATCCGCAGATCGGTCTTGGCGACCCGGCTCATGTCGCCGAGGGCGGTGGTGCCCCGGTCGCCGGTCCTGGTGTAGATGCGCGTCAGATTGACCATGAGGCCAGCGTAGTTACGCCCCGGACGTCCGGAAGACCCGTGTGCCCACCGTCACGGCGAGTCCCGCGAGGGCCACGGCGACCAGGGCGCCGTACAGCATGTGAGGCGTCGTGTACGAGCCGATGTACGCGTCCCGCACGGCGTCCACCAGATAGCGCAGCGGCATGAGGTGGGAGAGGACGTCCAGCCAGGCCGGGCCGAGGGTCATCGGGAGCATGAGGCCGGACAGCAGCATCGACGGCATCGACACGGCGTTGATCAGCGGGCCGAACTCCTGGGGGGTCCGGACCTTCATCGCCAGCGCGTACGACAGCGAGGCCAGCGAGACGGTCAGCAGAGCGACGAACGCGAAGCCGATCAGGATGCCGGTCAACGGGGCCCGGAGCCCCATCGCCACCGCGGCGAGGACCAGCAGCACTGCCTGGAGGACGAACACCGTGGCGTCGCGCAGCACCCGGCCCAGCAGCAGGGCGAGCCGGCTGACGGGGGTGACCCGCATCCGCTCCACCACGCCCTGACTTTTCTCGATGATGATCAGGAAGCCGGCGAACAGCGCCCCGAACAGCCCCAGCTGGAGCAGCAGCCCGGGCACGAGGACCTGCCAGGAGCTGCCCTGTCCGCCGAGCGGCAGATCGGTGAGCAGCGGGCCGAAGAACAGCAGATACAGCAGCGGCGTCAGCACACCGAAGAGCAGGGCGATGCGGGAGCGCAGCGACTGGCGCAGGTAGCGGCCGTAGATGAGAGCGGTGTCCTGGAGAAGCATGGGGTTCCTATACGGCTACGGGGGCGGCGTCGGTCGGCGTGGCGCTGCGGCCGGTGATCGCGAGGAAGGTGTCCTGGAGCGAGGCATCGATGGAGCCCGCGAACTCCAGCTTCAGCGCGGCCGGTGTGCCCTCCGCCACGACCACGCCCTGATCGACGATCACCAGTCGGTCGGAGAGGGCGTCGGCCTCGTCGAGGTAGTGGGTGGTCAGGAAGACGGTCGTGCCGTACTCGTCGCGCAGACGGCGGATCAGGTCCCACAGGCCGGCGCGGCCGGCGGGGTCGAGTCCGGTGGTCGGCTCGTCCAGGAACAGCACCTTCGGCCGGTGCGTGAGCGCCATCGCGATGTCCAGGCGGCGGCGCCGGCCGCCGGAGAGCATGCCGCACCTGCGGTCGAGCAGTTCGGTGAGGCCGAGGTCGCGGGCCAACTCGGCGGTACGGGCGACGGCCTGGTTTTTCGTCAGCCGGTAGAGCCGCCCCTGCGTGACCAGCTCCTCCCGCACGGAGATCTGCGGATCCACCCCGCCCGACTGGGCCACGTACCCGCACGCCCGCCGTACCCCCGCGGCGTCGGTCGCGAGGTCGCAGCCGGCGACGGTGGCCGCGCCGCCGGTGGGTGCCAGGAGGGTCGTGAGCATCCGCAGGGTGGTCGTCTTCCCGGCGCCGTTCGGGCCCAGGAAGCCGAGGATCTCGCCCTCGCGGACGGCGAGATCGATTCCGCGGACGGCCTCGACGGGGCCGTGCTTGGTCTGGAAGGTGCGGGCCAGTCCGGCCGCGCTGATGACGGTTGCCATGGAGCCAGAAAAACAGAGTCACTGAAATTTTGCAATGGCCCCAAAATTTGAGGGAGCCCAAGAACGGATAGGATCGGGACATGGCAGAGGGGCTCAGGGAACGGAAGAAGCGGCAGACCCGGCAGTACATCTCGGACGTCGCGACGGGCCTGTTCATCGAGCGGGGATTCGACGCGGTGACGGTCGCCGAGGTCGCCGAGGCCGCGAACGTCTCCGTCAACACCGTCTACAACTACTTCCCGGCCAAGGAGGACCTCTTCCTCGACCGCAGCAAAGGCATCGTCGACCGGCTCTCGCGCTGGGTGCGCGGCCGGGACGTCGGCGAGTCGGCGGCCGCGGCCGTACTGAGGGAACTGCGCGGCGAGGTCGAGGCGGTCTCGCCGCGGGTCGGCCTGCTGGCGGGCTACGACCGCTTCATGCGGGTCGTCCAGGACGCACCCACGCTCCGCTCCCGGCTGTGGAGCATCCAGCAGGAGGTCCAGGAGAACCTGGAGGAGACTCTGCGCGAGGAGACCGGCGCCGCCCCCGGCGATCCGCTGCCCGCCCTGATCGCCGGTCAGATCAACTGGCTCCACCAGACGGTCATGGGCAGCATCGGACGCGAAATGGTCGCCGGGCGCAAACCGGACGAAGTGTCACGAGAGACGCTCGCGCTTCTCGACGACATGGAGGAGTTGTTGAGCGATAAGGTGCTCAACTACGCCGTACGAGACCACTCGTGACAGCTACCGGTGTGATGTCCGTCAGATGAGACGTGACGCGCATTACTAACCGGTCACACAGCCCTTCACGAGCGCTAGTGTCCGCCGCAGAGGCAACGTAAACAGGGCGTAAGGCGTTTCAAAGGGGAGTCGCAACAGTGGCACGGAAGCTTGCCGTCATCGGCGCCGGCTTGATGGGTTCCGGCATCGCCCAGGTCTCCGCCCAGGCGGGCTGGGACGTGGTCCTGAGGGATGTCACCGACGAAGCGCTGAAGCGCGGCACCGACGGAATCAAGGCTTCGTACGACAAGTTCGTGAGCAAGGGCAAGCTGGAGGCGCACGACGCCGACGCGGCCCTCGCCCGGATCACCGCGACCACCGACCTGGACGCGGCCGCCGACGCCGACATCGTCGTCGAGGCCGTCTTCGAGAAGCTCGAAGTCAAGCACGAGATCTTCCGCACGCTCGACAAGATCGTCCGCGCGGACACCGTACTGGCCTCCAACACCTCCGCGATCCCGATCACCAAGATCGCGGCGGCCACCGAGCGCCCGGAGCGGGTCGTCGGCGTGCACTTCTTCTCGCCGGTGCCGATGATGCAGCTCGTCGAGCTGGTCCGCGGCTACAAGACGAGCGACGAAACCCTCGCCACCGCGCGGGAGTTCGCCGAGTCCGTCGGCAAGACCTGCATCGTCGTCAACCGGGACGTGGCGGGGTTCGTGACCACCCGTCTCATCTCCGCCCTCGTCGTCGAGGCGACCAAGCTCTACGAGTCGGGCGTCGCGACCGCCGAGGACATCGACCTCGCCTGCAAGCTGGGCTTCGGCCACGCCATGGGCCCGCTCGCCACGGCGGACCTGACCGGCGTCGACATCCTGCTGCACGCCACCAGCAACATCTACACCGAGTCCCAGGACGAGAAGTTCGCCCCGCCGGAGCTGATGCGCCGGATGGTGGACGCCGGTGACATCGGACGCAAGAGCGGGCAGGGCTTCTACAAGCACTGACGGTTTTTTCCGCCACCGTAACCGCACAAGCCCCTCTGGTTTCACACCCGAGGGTGAATTCGGTATCGGTTCGCTTACAGACGGCAACCTCTGGCCGCCCTACGCAGTCAGAGGTGTCATCACTGGACATGCAAATTCGTGGAGTACTACACGCACTCACGGGGAGCGCATATGTACATCAGGGGCGACCACGCCGAGCTGGTCGTCGGGGGCCGCCTCGACGTCCGCAGCGCGGCGGACGCCCGTACGGTCCTGCACTCGGCCGTCGACGACGGAGCCGGCGACCTGGTGCTCGACCTGTCCGAGCTGGATTCCTGGGACGCCACCGGTCTCGGGGTGATCATGGGGGCCCACCGCCGGGCCGGCCGCTGCGGCCGCCGGCTGGTGCTGCGCCACGTACCGCCGCAGATGCAGCGCCTCCTGGTCGCCACCCGGCTGCACCGGATCCTGGCGATCGAGGGCGGCATCGGCGTGGAGTCCCTGCCCCGCGTCTGACCGGGCCGCCGTGGCGAAACGCATGTCACGCGCAATCCTCACGAGACTGTGACGTCTCGGACGGCGCGGTACCCCGGGCTGTCGTAGATACTGTGCGAAGGTTTAGGGTTCGGTCGCCCGCTGCCTCATTTCCTTCGAGCGGGCCCGGACCAGAAGCGACAGCGCGGTGAGCTGCAGGCCGGGAGGGCCACTGTCGGCACACGAGACGCTTTTGGGGGGCTTGAACCTATGGACCCGAACAACCGGGGACCCGAGGAGTACGGCCATCACGACGACGGCGGCTCGCCGCGTCAGCGGCCTCCCAGGGACTCCCTCACATCCGAATTCGGCCAGCACTCGCCCGCGCTCGCCCGCACCGTGCAGCTCGTCGCCGGCGACTTCCTGCTCACCGTCAACCCCGTCGACGGCAGCGAGATAGAGGCATGCCCGCCCGGCGAGCGGCCCGGCCGGCCCGAGAAGTACGGCATCGCCGAACGTGCCGAGGTGGACCGCGCGGCCCGCCCGCCCGTCCCACCGGGACCGACCCGCACCGCGCTGCACCTCCTGGCCCGCCAGGACGAACGCGAGCGACTCGTACGGCTGCTCGCCCGCGGCCGCTCGGTACGCCTGACCGGCCCCGCCGGCTCCGGCCGCACCAGCCTCCTCGACCTCGTCGCCGAGGACTGCTCGGACCTCGCCCCCGACGGCGTGGTCCGCCTCACCGGCTTCCACCGCACGGCCGGCGAGCTGCTGTACGACCTCTTCCACGCCGTCTTCGACTCGCCGCTGCACCGCCCCGACCGGGACGAACTGCTCTCCTGCGTCCGGGAGATCGGCGCCGTCGTCGTTCTCGACGACATCGAGTTCGGCGGCGCGGCCCTCGATGAACTGCTCGACGCCACCCCCGAGTGCGCCTTCGTGATCGGTGCCACTCCCGACGTGCCCGCGCCCTCGGCCGACTCCGCCGTCGAGGAGGTCTTCCTCAGCGGCCTGGAGCGCGCCGACGGCGTGGAGCTCCTGGAGCGTTCCGTCGGACGGGTGCTGACGGAGGAGGAGTCGAACTGGGCGGGCGACCTCTGGTTCGAGTCCGAGGGCCTGCCCCTGCGCTTCGTCCAGGCCGGCGCCCTGCTCAGGCAGCGCGACCGGCTGCGGGCCGGGGCGAGCGCCGTCGACGAGTTCGGTGTCTTCGCCGACGCGGTCCCGGTCGACGCCCCGCTCGCTGCCGACGAGGGCGAGGAGATCGCCCTGCCCGCGCTCGGCGAGGCCGCGGCACCCGCCCCGCTGCTCGCCTCCCGGCTGAGCGAGTCCGCCCGTGCCACCCTGCGGTTCGCCGTCGCGCTCGGCGGCGAGGTGCCCCACCAGGCGCACCTGCCCGCCCTGATCGGCGACACCCACGCGGACGCCGCCCTCGGTGAGCTCGCGGACTGCGGCCTGGTCTCCCCGGTCGGCTCCCGCTACCGACTCGCCGCCGGTGTCCTCGCCCAGCTGGAGGCCGCCGGATACGGCGACGACACCGAGAGCCGCGCCCACACCGCCGCCCAGCACTACGCCTGGTGGGCCGGACACCCCTCGGTCACCCCGGAGCGGGTGTGCGCGGAGGCCGACGCCCTGCTCGCCGCCCTCACCGTCCTGGTCCCGGCGACCACCGCGCCCGACGAGGGCGAGGAGGCCGTCACCGTGCAGCTGGCCCGCACGGCGGCGCCCGCGTTCGCCGCCGGCGGCCACTGGGGTGCCTGGGAGCGTTGCCTGCGAGCCGGTTCCGAGGCCTCCCGGCTGGCCGGCGAGGTGTCCGAACAGGCCTACTTCCACCACGAACTCGGCATCCTCGCGCTCTGCGGCGGACAGCTCGACCGGGCCCGCGCCGAACTCGAGGCATCCATCGGCCTGCGCGGCGCCCTCGCCGACAAGCGCGGCACCGTCGCCGGCCGCCGCGCCCTGACCCTGGTCTCCGACCGGGACGGCACCGCGCCCGGCCTGGCCGGTCTCGGTGCGACGGCGGGCGAGGAGGTGCCCGACGCCCGGTACGACGAGTCCGCCTCACCGCCCGGGGGAGTCCCCACGGCCTTCCCGCCGCTCCAGCCGCCGGCCGACTCGCAAACGATCGTCGTCCACCGCTCGCCGTCCACGCCCGCGCCCTCGCGCAAGGCCCGCGGCGGACTCAAGGGCCTCGCCAAGCGCAACCTCGTCGCGGCCGGCGCGGGTGCGCTGCTGGTCGCGGTCCTCGGCACGGTCGTGACGCTGGGCGCCACCTCCGGCAACGACCCGAACGCCCCGTCCAACGAGGTGGGCGTCAACCCCTCGGCCAGCGTCGGCATCGACGACGGCAACCTCGGCGCGGACGTCCCGAAGAGCGACGACGGCAAGGCTGACACGGGCACGGCCACGTCCCGCCCGACCGACCCGGGGCCCGACGGGACGTACGGGACCTCGGACGATCCGACGCCCACGGGGACGGCGGAGCCTTCGGACACGGCGAGTGGGACGAAGGGGCCGGGGAGCAGCGGTACGCCGACGTCCCCGAAGCCGACGACGCCCAAGCCCTCGTCGCCGACGCCGTCGACATCCACGGGCCCGGGTACACCGACATCGTCGGCGTCCGAGTCGCCCAAGCCTTCGGATACGCCGACGTCCACGCCCACCCCGACGGCCACGACCCCGAGCAACGCCACCTCGGCCAGCGGTCCCGCCTCCTCCGCCCCGGTGGAGACCAGCAGCTCGGCCGGCGCGCCGGAGAGCAGCACGGTGAGTTCACCGAGCGGGTCCGTCATCTAGTGCTCTGACCGCGGATCCGTACGGGCCTCAGGACATGCTGCCCCGGCACACCGTCCCCACGGCAGGAGTGCGGCCCGTGCGCAGGTAGGTATCGACCGCCTCCGCGACGCAGCGGTTCTGCGGGTAGGTGCCGTGGCCCTCTTCCTCGGCCGTCAGGAGAACGCCTACACCGTCGCCCAGGGCGCGGGCCATGTGGCGGGCGCCGGGATAGGGGGTGGTCGGGTCGCCGGTGCCGCCGACCACCAGGACGGGGGCCGCGCCGTCGGCGTTCACCTGGAGCGTGGCGCGCTCGCCGTCGAACGGCCAGTCGTAACAGAGGTAGACGCCGGTGGACCAGGTCTCGCCGAAGACGGGTGAGGCGGCTTTGATACGGGCCTCGTCCCTGCCGAGGCGTTCGAAGCCAGGACGCAGGCTGGAGTCCGCGCAGGTGATCGCGGTCCGGGCGGCGCGGCTGTTGTCGCGTGGGGGCGCCGCGCGGTCGGCGGAGCCGCTGTCGTCCGCGCCCTTGCTCAGCGGACCGCCGTCGTTGTGGTCGATCAGCGCGGTCAGCGCCTTGGCGAGCGGCGACCAGCCGTCTGTGCCGAGGTCGAGAAAGTCACTGACGGTGAGCGCGAGGGCGTCGGCGTCGAGGTTCCTTCCGCCGTCGGCCGGGGCGGGTGTCTTCTCCAGGCGGTCGGCCAGGCGTGCCATGCGTCGCGCGGCCTCCTCGGGCCCATCGCCGGTCGGGCAGTGGCGGATACGGGCCGCGCAGTGCGCGGCGAACCGGTCGAACGCCGCCTGGACCGCCTTGACCTGCGACACCTGCTCCTCGTTGAGGTCCTCGGTCGGATCGACGGACGCTTCGAGGACGAGCCGTCCGACGTGCGACGGGTACAGGTGGGCGTAGACCCCGCCGAGCGCCGTTCCGTACGAGACGCCGAAGTAGTGCAGCCGCTCGTCGCCGAGGAGGTAGCGCATCAGGTCGAGGTCGCGGGCGGTGTGCGAGGTACCGATGTACGGGAGGAGCGCCCCGGAGTGCTCTTTGCAGGCGTCGGCCCCGTCGTAGCCGGTGTCGTCCGCGTTCTTGCCGCAGCGCACGGGGATGGTCGCGCCGACGCCGCGCGGGTCGAAGGAGACCAGGTCGTAGCGGTCGAGGAGCGGCTCGTACTGGTTGAGGCGCGCGGGTAATCCGCGCACGCCGGACACGCCGGGGCCGCCGAAGTTGAGGACGAGCGAGCCGATGCGCCGGGCGTTCGGGCCGGTGGCCTTACGGCGGATCAGGGCGACGTCGATCGTCCTGCCGGTTGGTTTCCGGTAGTCGAGGGGGGCCTTCATGACGGCGCAGTCGTAGCCCGTGCGCGCGGTGGGCGGCGAGGTGCAGCGGGACCAGTGGAGGCGCTGGCCGGTGGTGAGCGCGGTGGGCAGACCGGCGGGCGGGTTGTTCGCGGTGAACTCCGTACGCGGCTCAGCACTCCGGCCGGGAGCGTCATGCTGAAGCCAGGCGCCGACGGCACCGATCGCGGCGAGGACGACCACGGCGAGAATCCGCACACCGACCGAAAGGCCCGTTCTGCGGCTTCGTATCGGATGTGCGTCACCCATCGAAATCCCCGTGTCGTCCGATCATCGAATGAATGCAGAGTACAAGCCGTCTCCGACAGCAGCTCAGGCACAGCACGAGGGCCGGGTCCGTGCCTCGGACCTGGCCCTCGTCGTCGTAGAAGAAGACGCGCTGTCAGAACAGCCGCAGCTTGTCGTCCTCGATGCCCCGCAGCGCGTTGTAGTCCAGGACCGTGCAGCCGATGCCGCGGTCGGTGGCGAGGACGCGGGCCTGGGGCTTGATCTCCTGGGCCGCGAAAATGCCGCGGACCGGGGCGAGATGGGGATCGCGGTTCAACAGGTCGAGATAGCGGGTGAGTTGCTCCACGCCGTCGATCTCGCCGCGCCGCTTGATCTCCACCGCGACCGTCTGGCCCTCGGCGTCCCGGCACAGGATGTCGACCGGGCCGATGGCCGTCATGTACTCGCGGCGGATCAACGTGTAGCCGTCGCCGAGCGTTTCGATGCGGTCGGCGAGCAGCTCCTGGAGGTGTGCTTCCACGCCGTCCTTGATCAGGCCCGGATCCACGCCCAGTTCGTGCGAGGAGTCGTGCAGGACTTCCTCCATCGTGATGATGAGCTTCTCGCCCGCCTTGTTGATGACGGTCCAGACGCCTTCGTCGTCGCCGGTCCCCTCCTTCAACGTGCAGGGCGGCGACATCCAGTTCAGGGGCTTGTAGGCCCGGTCGTCGGCGTGGATGGAGACGCTGCCGTCGGCCTTCACCAGGATCAGACGGGGGGCCGAGGGCAGGTGGGCGGTGAGCCGGCCCGCGTAGTCGACGGAACACCGGGCAATGACGAGACGCATGGTCGGCAACGCTACTCGACGGGCGCATGTCCACGCGATTCGGCCCGTAAGGCTGTGGAGAAACCCTGTTCACTTGTGGCCGATTGTGGGCCTGTTGGGAGTGCCCTTTGTTCGCATTCTCCTGGTGCCGTCACCGTCCGTTGCCTACCGTAGTGAACGGGAGGTCGCGAGGCGTGTACTGAGCGTGTCCGGTCGCGCGAACTCCCTCATCTGTCCGGCAACCCCTGAGGAATCGGGGGTGCGAGAGGAGAACCCATGTCGCTCGACGTCTCACCGGCCCTACTCGAGAAGGCCGAGCGAGGCGAGGTCGACGAAGCCGAATTCGTCGACTGCGTCCGGACCTCCCTGCCCTACGCATGGGAGATGATCAGCTCCCTGGTGGCCCAGCTGAAGGTCGACGGTGGCAACTTCGCCGACAACCAGACGCCCCCGCCGGACGAGCAGGCACGCGGTCAGCTGCTGCGTGCGCTTGCGAGTGACGCGATACGCGGCGCGCTTCAGCGGCACTTCGGTGTGCGGCTGGCCTTCCAGAACTGCCACCGGGTGGCGGTGTTCCCGTTGGACTCCTCCGTCGACGAGACGCTCGTCCGCTTCACCTCGGTGCGCAGTCAGCTGCTGAACCAGTCTCCGGAGTTCCGGGACTGCTGACGCGGCGCCGCTCGCTTGCCGCTCCGTACGCGGGAGGTGCATCAGTACGGGGCGGCAAGCTCCCGCCGGACAGGGTTGTTCCGATTCAGGTCAGATGCGGCAGCACTTCCGCACCCAGCCGCCGTACGTTCTCCTCGGTGGCCGCCAGGTCTCCCGAGCCCTCGACGAGCAGGGCGAAGCGGGTGACGCCCGTGCGTTCGCTGGTCGCCGCCAGGCGGTCGGCGGCGAGCCGCGGGGTGCCCACCGGGTGCAGCCCGCAGAGCAGTTCGGTGTATGCCACCGGATCGCGCATCTGCCGTGCGCGCCCGTCGACCGTGACATGGGCGCCGAGTCCCTGCCTGAGCCAGCCCGGCATCGCCTTCACCAGGGCCTCCACCGCGTCCGTGCGCCGGTCCGCGAGCTGGCAGACACCGGCCGAGACATGGGGCGCGTCCAGGACCTTCTCCGGCGCGTGGCCGGCGGCGCGCGCCTGCCTGCGCCACAGTGCGACCATCTCCGCCTTCTCCTCGTCCCCGACATGCATCCCGAGCAGCATCGGCAGCCCGCGCTCGGCCGCCAGCCGGACGCTCGCCGGGGAGGTGCAGGCGACGATGACCTCGGGACCCGCCACCTCCGTGAGCGCCTCCGACGGCCGCGGCACGACCGGCACTTCGCGGAAGCGGAAGCGCTCGCCGTCCGCCCCGACGGACGGCTCGCGCAGCCAGCGCACCAGCAGATCGAGTGATTCCGGGAAGCCCTTCTCGTACGCCTCGAGACCCGACCCGAACACCTCCAGGTCGACCCACGGGCCGCC
This sequence comes from Streptomyces sp. NPDC024687, assembly GCF_055559055.1. Lineage (NCBI taxonomy): Bacteria > Bacillati > Actinomycetota > Actinomycetes > Kitasatosporales > Streptomycetaceae > Streptomyces > Streptomyces sp. NPDC024687. The sequence continues at coordinate 646,748 of NZ_JBVHLJ010000003.1, forward strand.
GCGCCCCACTCCCAGCGAGAAGCGCCCGCCGCTCGTCATGTGCAGCAGCGCGGCCTGCTCCCCGAGGGCCACCGGGTGCACCGTGGGCAGCACGCTCACCGCGGTGCCGACCCGGATACGGCGGGTGCGGCCCAGCAGCAGGGCCGCCAGGGTGATCGCCGACGGACAGGTGCCGTACGGTACGAAGTGGTGTTCTGCCAGCCAGACCGCGTCGAGTCCGGCCTCTTCCGCGACCTCGGCCGAGCGGACCGCGCGGTGCAGCGCCTCCCCCTGGCCCTGCCCCGGGAACTGGGCCGCCAACACGAAACTTCCCACGTGCATGTGCTTTTCCTGCTTCCTTGGCTCCGACACGGAGCTCCCCCACGCGGCATAACCGCCCGACACGTGCCGAGGACACGGCCTCGCGAAAAGATTTGCCGATTGTCTTCAGAATGGGTCGCCCCGGAGGGGGACTTGTGGGGGTTGGTGCCCTACGCGTACCCCGCCGCGTCCCGCGTAGGCTGGACGCGGTCCCTGCTTCCTGTATAGCCCCGTGAGGTGTCCTGTGTCCCCGCGTCGCAACCGACCCAAGGGTTCCGGTTCGTCGGACTCGGCCGGCCGGAGTGCCGAGGACGACCGTTCCGGCCGGTACGGCGGCTTCCAGTCCTCGACGCACTGGCAGGGCGAGGACTGGAACGTCCGGCACGTGGCGGGGGCGAGCGCGCAGGGCAAGACGTACCGGTGCCCGGGCTGCGACCAGATGATCCCGGACGGCGTCCCGCACGTGGTGGCCTGGCCGGACCACTCGGGTGTCGACGAGCGCAGACACTGGCACAAGGCGTGCTGGAACGCGCGGGACCGCCGCACCACGCGGGTGCAGCGGTCCCGTAACGCGCCGAGGTTCTAGGGCTGTTTACACGTCCCGCTTCTCCAGCAGGACGAAGGCGCCGGCGAACGCGACGGCCGTCACGCCGGCGATGATCCACAGCGGGTCCCAGCCCGAAGGGCCGGAGTCGGTGAGGGAGTTGGCGTAGAACACGCTGAGCTGGTTCGGGATGGAGTACTCGAACAGCGCCTGGCGCAGGCCTTCCAGGGACTGCGAGACCATGAACAGCGCGATGACCAGCGGGGCCAGCACCAGACCGATCATGAGGGTGATCGCGCCCGCCGAGTGCCGGATGATCGAGCCGACGATCAGCGAGAGCAGGCCGAGCAGCGCGATGTAGAGCGAGATGCCGAGGGTGCCCTTCAGCCACTCCTGGCCGGTCGGGGTGCGGGCGCCGTCCAGCAGGGCCACGTCCACGAGGGCGACGACGATGACCGGGACGAGGGTGGCCACGAAGGCGACGGAGAAGAACACGATCGCCTTCGCCGCGAGGACACGGCCGCGCGAGGGGCAGGCGACCATCGTCGTACGGATCATTCCGGTGCCGTACTCCGAGGCCGTGGTCAGCACGCCGAGCGTGATGACGCACATGCTGCCGAGCAGCAGACCGAAGAAGCCCATGGGCAGCGGGCTCTCGCCCGCCATGCTCTCCTGCGAGGCATTGGCAGCGACCAGGGCGGCGGCCCCCAGCCCGATCCCGATCACGAGCAGCACGAACACGCCGAGCGTCCAGATCGTCGACCGCACCGAGCGGATCTTCGTCCACTCCGACGCGATGGCATTCCCGAGATGCGTGCGCACGACGGGGATCGGCGAGGTGTAGCCGGGGTACGACGGCCCGCCCGCCTGCCGGTTCGGCACGGCGGCCTGGGCCTGCTGCATCGAAGGCTGCGGGGTGCTCATCGGGCGTCCTCGGACTCGGTCGGGGTGGTGGCGGACGGTGCGGGTGCCTGCGGCGCGGGCGGGGCGGCCGGGGGCTGGGGATGGGCGTACGGGTTGGGCGCACCCGCGCCGGGAGCGCCGTACGGGCCCGTCTGCGCCTGGCCCTGCGGGGCCGCGAACGGCTGCCCGCCCTGCTGGGGCGGCGGCGGGGCGTACCAGTCCGGCTGTCCCTGGCCCGGGACGGGCATGGGGGGCTGCGCGCCCGGCGGGAGGGGCTGCATCAGGCCCGCCTTCTGGTCGATGGTCGAGCGGTAGTCCACCGCGCCCTGCGTCATCCGCATGTACGCCTCCTCCAGCGAGGCCTGGTGCGGTGACAGCTCCCACAGGCGTACGTCCGTGTCGTGCGCGATGTCGCTGATGCGGGGGAGCGGCAGCCCCGTCACCCGCAGCGCCCCGTCCTGCTCCGGCAGGACGTGCCCGCCCGCCTCGGTGATCGCGGCGGACAGCTTCTCGCGCAGCTGCGGCTCGGTGTCGGGCGTGCGCACGCGCGCGAAGCCCGCGGAGTTCGCGGCGATGAAGTCCTGGATGTTCATGTCGGCGAGCAGCTGCCCGCGCCCGATGACGATGAGATGGTCCGCGGTCAGCGCCATCTCGCTCATCAGGTGGGAGGAGACGAAGACCGTACGGCCCTCCGCGGCCAGCGCCTTCATCAGGTTGCGCACCCACAGGATGCCCTCGGGGTCGAGCCCGTTGACCGGCTCGTCGAAGAGCAGCACCTGCGGATCGCCGAGCAGCGCGGCCGCGATCCCGAGCCGCTGGCCCATGCCGAGCGAGAAGCCCTTGGAACGCTTCCTGGCCACGTCCTGGAGGCCGACCACGCCCAGGACCTCGTCCACCCGGCGGGCCGGGATCCCCGACAGCTGGGCCAGGCACAGCAGGTGGTTACGGGCCGCCCGTCCGCCGTGCACGGCCTTGGCGTCGATCAGCGCACCGACCTGCCGGGCCGCGTTCGGCAGCCTGCGATACGGGTGGCCGCCGATCGTCACCCGCCCCGAGGTGGGGTTGTCCAGGCCGAGGATCATCCGCATGGTCGTCGACTTGCCCGAGCCGTTGGGGCCCAGGAAGCCGGTGACGATACCGGGACGCACCTGGAAGGAAAGGTTGTACACAGCGGTCTTGTCGCCGTAGCGCTTGGTCAGGCCGACTGCCTCGATCATGCTCCGCACCCATCGCAAGGTTCAGGACAGCGGGGCACACGCCCCCCGTAAGGGTTAGGAGCTTATCGGGACGCTGACGGTTCCGCTCAAATGAAAGCAAAGGCTCGTCGCGTCACGCGTCCCGCTTCTTCAACAGGACATAACCGCCGATCAGCGCGACCGCCACCCACAGCGCCATGATCCCGAGCCCGCCCCAGGGGCCGTACGGAGTGTCGTCGTCGATCGGGGTGACCACCTGCATGATCCTGCTGCCGGCCTGGTCGGGCAGGAACCGGCCGATCTTCTTCGTCGCCGAGACATTGCCCAGGATGTTGGAGATCAGGAAGAAGAACGGCATCAGGATGCCCAGCGACAGCATCGGCGAGCGCAGCATCACGGCGACACCCATCGAGAACATCGCGATGAGGGTCATGTAGACGCCGCCGCCGATCACGGCCCGCAGCACGCCCGGGTCGCCGATCTCCGCCCGGTGCGAGCCGAGCATCGCCTGCCCGAGGAAGAACGTGACGAAGCTGGTGACGAGACCGACGGCCAGCGAGAGCCCGGTGGCCACCGCGATCTTGCTGACCAGGAAGGTGCCGCGCTGTGGCACGGCGGCCAGCGAGGTGCGGATCATGCCGGTGCTGTACTCGTTCGAGACGACGAGCACCCCGAACACGATCATCGCGAGCTGCCCGAGGCTCATCCCGGCGAAGCTGATGAAGGTCGGGTCGAAGGACAGCCTGTCCTCGCGGCTCATGTCGTCGAACTCGTTCTTCGACAGGGCCGAGATCAGGATGCCGAGCCCGATGGTGACGACCACGGCGAGGGAGAGCGTCCACACCGTGGAGGCCACCGACCGGATCTTGGTCCACTCGGAGCGGATGACCTGGGTCGCCGCCATGGTCAGTTCCCCTTCCAGCCGTTGCCCCACGGCTGCTGCTGCGGTGCCTCGACGGGTGTGTCGCTGTGGGCGTGGTACTCGACCGACTCCGCGGTCAGCTGCATGAACGCCTCCTCCAGGGAGGCCTGTTGCGGGCTCAGCTCGTGCAGCACGAGCTGGTGCTGCGCGGCCAGCTCGCCGATGTACTCGGACTTGCTGCCGTCGACCTCCAGCGTGCCGTTGCCGGTCTCCACGACGGTCACCCCGGCCCCGTGCAGCACGTCGAGCAACCGCTCGCGCTGCGGGGTGCGGATGCGGACGTAGGACCGCGAGTTCTGCGCGATGAAGTCGGCCATGGAAGTGTCGGCGAGCAGCCGCCCCTGGCCGATGACGACGAGGTGGTCGGCGGTCAGCGCCATCTCGCTCATGAGATGCGAGGAGACGAAGACCGTACGGCCCTGTGCGGCCAGGGACTTCATCAGGTTGCGGATCCAGTGGATGCCCTCGGGATCCAGCCCGTTGACCGGCTCGTCGAACATCAGGATCCGCGGATCACCGAGCAGCGCGCCCGCGATGCCGAGCCGCTGGCCCATGCCGAGCGAGAAACCCTTGGCCTTCTTCCTCGCGACGGCGGTGAGACCGACCGTGTCGAGAACCTCGTGCACCCGCTGCTTCGGGATGCCGTTGCTCTGCGCGAGACACAGCAGATGGTTGAAGGCGCTGCGCCCGCCGTGCGTGGCCTTGGCGTCCAGCAGCGCGCCGATGTACGTGAGCGGGTCCTTGAGCTGGTCGTAGTGCTTGCCGTCGATACGGACGTCCCCGGCGGTGGGCCGGTCGAGCCCCAGCATCATGCGCATGGTGGTCGACTTGCCGGCCCCATTGGGACCGAGGAAGCCCGTGACGATGCCGGGTCTGACGGTGAAGGTCAGGTTGTTGACCGCCACCTTCTCGCCGTACCGCTTCGTCAGGCCCGCTAGCTCGATCATGCGGACCACGCTAGGTGCGGGGTCCGGCAGATGCCAACCGTATGGGCAAACGGAGGCTGACGAGAGAGGTAAATAACGTGAGAGCCGTCGACCTCCGTCTCAGGGAGCGGGGGCCGTACGAGGGTTGTCGCCGGCCGGGTGCCGGACACGGGTCGCTGCGCGGGGACGTACTCGAGGTGCTGCGGCGTACTCGAGGTGCTGCGGGCCGGCGCCGAACGGCAGCGGCAGGCGGCCGAGCGCGGCGGGATCCCGACGGCCGGCCATATCGCCGACGACGTCTTCCCGCCTCTCGCGCACCAGTCGCCCCCGGACACGCCAAGGCCCGCACCTGTCGGGGGAGAAGGTGCGGGCCTTGGTGCCGTCAGGCGGTGTTACCGGGACTGCTGGGCCGGAACCCCACGGGAGATCGGCTCGTCGTCGGCCGGGGTGCTCGCGGCGGCCACCGCGGCGCCCGTCAGCGTGGCGAGCATCTCGCGGACGTTCGTCAGCTGGGCGTTGATCGAGTCGCGACGGTTCGTCAGAGCCGCCAGCTCGCGCTCGGATTCCGAACGGATCCGGTCGGCCTTGGCGTTGGCGTCGGCCACGATGTCCTCGGCCTGGCGCTGCGCGGTCTCCACCGTCTGGCGGGCGCGGCGCTCGGCGTCGGTGCGCAGCTTCTCGGCCTCCAGGCGCAGCTGCTCCGCGCGGTGCTCGATCTCCGCGAGACGCTTCTCCGCCTTCTGCTGACGCGACGCCAGGTCGCGCTCGGACTGCTCCCGGCGCTTGGCGAGGTTCGTCTCGAAGTCGGCGGCGGCCTGCGCGGCCTTGGCGCGGGTCTCCTCGAAGAGGGCGTCCGCCTCCTCACGCTTGGACTGCGCGTCCTTCTGGGCCTCGGAACGCAGCTGCGACGCGTCGCTCTTGGCCTTCTCGACGATCCGGACGCCCTCGTCCTCCGCCTTGGCCTTGCGCTCCGCAGCGAACGATTCTGCGTCGTTGCGGACCTGCTGGGCCGACGACTCGGCGAGTTCGCGGTGCTGCTCGGCCGCGCGACGGGCCTCCTCGCGCAGGTCCTTTGCCTCCTCCTCGGCGAGGCGGAGGATCTTCTCGACACGCGCGCCGAGACCGGCGTACGACGGCTCGGCGTCGGACACCTGGGCCTGGGCGTTCTGCGTCTCGAGGTGGAGCTCCTCGATGCGCTTTTCCAGGGCGGTGATGCGGGAGAGAGCGCTGTCACGGTCGGAGACGAGCTTGGAGATCCGTTCGTCCACCTGAGCGCGGTCGTACCCACGCCGCACAAGCTCGAAGCCGTAGGGGGAAGTGTCGCTCATGGGGTTCCTGTCAAATGAGACCGGTGAGGTGATAGGGGGAATCCTAGGGGCCGAAGCGGTGTGTCATCGAGCGGATACGTGTTTGATCTGGAGAATGACACCCCTTTTGAGTGGCTAACCCCGGGACGGCTTGCCAAAAACTTGGTCAAAGGCCCCAGACGGCACCGGATTCCGACCAGTCGGTCAGCTGTCCGAGGGCTTACCCGAACGAGGGGCGCCGACCGCGGCGCCCGCCTTGACGCCGCCGTCCTTGCCCGCCGAGGGGGCCTCGAAGGACTCCAACGCCTCCAGGACGTCCTGGACACGGGAGATCTCGGTGTTGATGTCCTCGCGGCGGCGCACGAGGACCTCGAGCTCGCGCTTGCCCTCCTCGACCGTGCGCTTCGCCTCGCGGATCGCCTCGGCCTTGAGCTCCTCGGCCTCCCGGACCAGCGTGGCCTTCTTCTGCTCGGCCTCCTTGAGGAGCGCCTCGGCCTTCTTGACCGCGGCGATGCGCACCTTGCCGGCCTCCGAATTGGCCTCCGAGACCAGCTCCTTGGCCTTCGCCTGCGCCTTGGCGAGCTGCTCCTCGGACGCCTTGATGAGCGCGTCGCAGCGGTCGCCGGTCGACTTCATGGTCTCCGCGGCCTCCCGGCGGGCCCGCTCGTGCAGCGCCTCGATCTCGCCGGTGATCCGGTCGCGCAGCTCCTCGGCGCGCTCCCTTATCGCGGTGGCGTCCCGGCGGGCACCGACGAGCAGCTCGTCCGCGTCCGTACGGGCCTTCTCCACACGCGCGTTGCCCTCGACCGTCGCCTCGGAGACCAGCCGGTCGGCCTCCTTGCGGGCCGCGCCGACCATGGTGTCGGCCTGCGCCTCCGCCTCCGCGGTGGTCTTGAGCGCCTGCTGCTGCGCCTCGCTGAGCAGCTTGTCCGCCTCGGCGGCGGTCTCCGTGATGAGCGTGTCGACCTGTTCGGCCGCCTCGGAACGCCGCTTGTTGGCTTCCTGGCGGGCCTCGTCGAGGGTGCGATCGGCCTCCGCGCGCGCGGAGTTGACCAGCTCCTCGGCCGCGGCCGCCGCGTCCGCCCTGACCCGCTCGGCCTCGCTGCGGATCCGCTCCGCGTGCTGCTGCGCCTGCCCGACCGTGTCGGCGGCCTGGGCCCGCAGCCGCTCCGCGTCCCCGGTGGCCTCCCCGATCAACTGCTCGGCCGTGGCGACCGATTCGGCCCGCACGCGCTCGGCCTCGGCGACCGTCTCCGTCCGCAGCCGGTCGGTGTCGGTGAGGGTCTCCTCGGTGAGCCGCTCGGCTTCGCTGCGCGCCTCGGTGATGAGGGTGTCGGCCTGCCGCGCCGCGTCCGAGCGGATGCGGTTGGCGTCCTCGCGGGCGTCCGCCCGGGTGCGCGAGGCGTCCTGCTCGGCCTGGGCGACGGCGTCCGAGGCCTCGGTGCGCGCCCGCTGGGCGTACTCGGCCGACTCCGACCTGAGCCGCTCCGCCTCCGCGATCGCCTCCGAGACGGTGCGCTCGGCAAGGGACTTGGCGGCGTCCGTCTCCGCGGTGGCCTCGCGACGGATCCGGGCCGCGTCCTCACTGGCCCGCTCCCGCTCGGCGTAGGCGTCCGAACGGACCCGGTCGGCCTCTTCCTGGGCCTCGCGCCGGGTGCGGTCCGCCACGTGCTCGGCGGCGGAGCGCAGCCCGGTGATCTCCTCCTGCGCCTGCTCGTGCAGCCCGACGACCGAGTCCCGCACCTGCTGGGCGTGCTGCTCGGCGGCCGACACCATCTCGGTGGCCCGCCGGTCCGCCTCCTCGACCAGCCGTACGGCCTCGGCCTGGGCCTCCTCGACCCGGTTGCGGGCGGAGGCGAGGAGCTCCTCGCTCTGCTCGCGGGCCCGCTGACGCTCCTGGTCGGCCTCCTGGCGCGCCGAACCGAGGTACTCCTCGGCCTCGCGGCGGCGCCGGTTGGCCTCCTCCTGGGCGGCGGCCAGCGTCTCGGACGCCTCGGTGGTGATCCGCTCGGCGGCGGTCTGCGCCTCCGCCCGGACCCGGTCCGCGGTCTCCTGGGCCTCGGACTTCAGCCGCTCCGCCTCGGTGGCGGCCTCGGTGCGCAGCCGTACGGCGACGGCCTCGCCCTCGGCGCGGGAGGCGGACGCGTCGGACGCGGCCTCGGTGCGCAGCCGGTCGGCCTCCGCCTCGGCCTGCTGCTGAAGGGTGCGGATCCGCTCGGCGGCCTCGGTGCGTAGCCGGTCGGTGTCCTCGGCGGCCTCGCGGCGGATCAGCTCGGCCTGCGCACGCGCCTCGGTCAGGGCCAGCTCGGCGGCGGCGAGACGCTCCTCGGCCTCGGTGCGCAGCCGGGCCAGTTCATCGGCGGCCTCGGCACGGCGTGCCTCTATGGCCCGCTCGGTCTCCTCGCGCAGCTCGCCCGCGGCCCGCTCGGCGGCGGCTGTGATCTCCTCGGACAGTTCGACGGCCTCGGCGCGCTGCCGCTCGGCCTCGTTGCGGGTGCGCTCCAGGGTCTCCTCGGCCTGCCGGCGCAGCGCGGTGGCGCGCTCGATGGCCTCGGTGCGGACCTTCTCGCTGTCCGTAGTGGCGCTCTGGCGCAGCTCGTCGGCGTCCGCCTTGGCCTTGGAGAGCAGCTCCTCGGCGGTCTTGGCCGCCTCCTCGATCTGCTGGACGGCCTCCTTGCGGGCCTCCGCGCGGATCTTCTCGCCCTCGGCGACCGCGTCGGAGCGCAGCTGCTCGGCGTCGCCGCGCAGCCGGCGGGCCTCCTCCTGCAGCTCGACCGTCTTGGCGCGGTACTCCTTGGTGTCGTCCTTCGCCGTGCCCTTGAGCTGCTCGGCGATGTCGTGCGCCTCGGCGCGCAGCCGGTCCGCCTCGGTCTCCGCCTCGCGGCGGATCCGCTCGGCCTCCTCGGCGGCGGCCCTGGTGGTCCGCTGCGCGTCCTCCTGGGCCTTGGTGAGGACGTCCTCGGCGGTCTTGGCCGCCTTGGACAGCTGGGTCGCGCTCTCCTCGGCGGTGAGCGTGCGGGCCTTCTCGGCGGCCTCGGCGACGATCTTCTCGGCCTCGGCGCGGGCGTCCGCGACGATCTGCTCGGCGGCCTCCTTGGTCGCCTCGGCCTCCTGGCTGGCCTCGGTGACCAGCCGGGCGACCTGCTCCTTGGCCGTACGCGTGCGCTGTTCGTTGGCCGACTCGGCGCTCGTGAGCGTCTTCTCGGCGGCCGACTTCGCCTCGGTGAGCACCTTCTCGGCCTCGGCCTGCGCCTTGCGCAGCGCCTCCTCGGCCTCCGCCATCCGCTGCTCGGCGGCCCGGCTCAGCTCGGTGGCCTGGCGGCGGGCGCTGTCCGACTCGGTCGCGGTGGAGGTACGCAGCTGCTCGGCGTGGTCGGTGGCCTCCTGGGCCTGCGTGGAGGCGGCGTCCAGCAGACGCTCGGCGTCCGCGCGGGCGCGGCGCAGCAGCTGTTCGGCCTCGGCGCGGGCCGCCTCGGCCTCGCTCTGCAGGCGCTGACGGGCCTCGGTGGTGACCCGCTCGGCCTCGGCACGGGCGGCCGCCATGGCCTGCTCGGCCTCCGCGCGGGACTCCTCCAGGAGCCGTCGGGCCTGCGACTCACTGCGGGCGCGCAGCTGCTCGGCCCACGCCACGTTCTCGTTGACGTGCGACTCGACGGTCTGCCGGCGCTCGGCCAGCTCCTGGTCGAGCTGCTGGCGGCGGGTGACGGCCTCCTGGTGGAGCTCCGCCTGCAGACGTGCGGCCTGCTCGGCGTGCTCCTGGAGGATGCGCTGGGTCTGGGCGCGGACCTGGCTCAGCTCGCGCTCGGCGTCCTGGCGCAACTGGTCGGCCTGGATCTGCGCGTTGCGCAGCAACTGCTCGGCCTGGTAGCCGATGTCGCCGCCGCCGAATTCGGGCCGGGACATGAGGGTGCGCCGCGCCTCGTGCAACTTGGCGCGCAGCACCTCGACCTGGTAGCCGAGGTCCTCGGCGTGCTGGATCGCCTTTTCCCGCTCGGTCTTCAGCCGATCCATCTCGGCCTCGAACCGAGAGAGGTGGTCGACGTCAGCCGCCGGCTCTCGCTCCTGGCGTTCGTAGCCCCGCACTGCGCGGTCCCATCCGTCCCCTGGTCGCAAGTCTCTCCAAACGAGCCCCGTCCATCCGCCGAACGGGGCCCCCGGGGAATGGTGTCAGATCAACGGAGGAGCATGCGCTGCTGCCCACTCTCGACCCCCGAAACCCGGACCCCGGCTCGGTTCTGCCGCCATGGGCAGGACCCGGTCGCCCTGGCAAGAGCGGCGACCGCCCCCAACCCTACCGGCCCATATGTACGAGGGTCAGTGCTCAGGTGACTCAACAGGCGCTGAAGTGACCAGTTCTGTCAGTACGCCATGGCAATCCTTCGGGTGCAGGAAGGTGATCCGTGACCCCATGGAGCCGCGTCGGGGCTCCTCGTACAGGACGCGTACGCCCTTGTCCTTGATGTCCGCCGCGTCCTGGTCGACGTCCGCCGTACCGAAAGCGATGTGGTGGACACCCTCGCCGTTCTTGTCCAGCCACTTGGCGACGGTCGAGTCGGGGCGGGTCGGCTCCAGAAGCTGCAGGTAGGAGGCGCCGCCGTCGGACGTCTCGTTGATCTTGAGCATGGCCTCGCGCACGCCCTGCTCCTCGTTGACCTCGGAGTGGAACACCTCGAAGCCGTACGTGGCCCGGTAGAACTCGACGGTCTTGTCGAGGTCGAAACAGGCGATCCCGATGTGGTCGATTCGCGTCAGCATGTTGTCAGTGCAGCGCTCCTGCGATGGTTACGCAACGTGCGCGCGATCACACCGACGGGACGATGACGGCACGGAGTGCCACTCAGTACCTTTGAAGTAAACCCTCGTTCACTCCTCGGCAGTGCAGCCGGTAAGGGGATCGCAGCTCATGTCTGGATCGAACAGCACGACCTCGGTGATCGTCGCGGGCGCCCGTACACCCATGGGGCGGTTGCTGGGCTCGCTGAAGACCTTCTCCGGAGCCGACCTCGGCGGCTTCGCGATCAAGGCCGCCCTCGACCGTGCGGGGATCGGCGGCGACCAGGTGCAGTACGTCATCATGGGCCAGGTGCTCCAGGCCGGGGCAGGGCAGATCCCGGCACGCCAGGCCGCGGTCAAGGCCGGCATCCCGATGAACGTCCCGGCGCTGACCATCAACAAGGTGTGTCTCTCGGGCCTCGACGCGATCGCGCTGGCCGACCAGCTGATCCGCGCCGGCGAGTTCGACGTGATCGTCGCGGGCGGCCAGGAGTCCATGACCAACGCCCCCCACCTGCTCCCGAAGTCCCGCGAGGGCTTCAAGTACGGGGCGATCGAGATGCTCGACGCCATGGCGTACGACGGCCTGACCGACCCCTGGGAGAACATCCCCATGGGCCAGTCGACGGAGACGCACAACACCCGCCTCGGCATCCGGCGCCCCGAGCAGGACGAGTTCTCCGCCCTGTCCCACCAGCGGGCCGCCGCCGCACAGAAGAACGGCATCTTCGAGGCCGAGATCACCCCGGTGGAGATCCCGCAGCGCAAGGGCGAGCCGGTCGTCTTCAGCAAGGACGAGGGCATCCGCGCGGACACCACCGCCGAGTCCCTCGGCAAGCTGCGCCCCGCGTTCACCAAGGACGGCACCATCACCGCCGGCAGCGCCTCGCAGATCTCCGACGGTGCGGCGGCCGTGGTCGTGATGAGCAAGGCCAAGGCGCAGGAGCTGGGCCTGGAGTGGATCGCCGAGATCGGCGCCCACGGCAATGTGGCGGGCCCGGACAACTCCCTGCAGTCCCAGCCGTCCAACGCGATCCTGCACGCCCTCAAGAAGGAGGGCCTGGAGGTCTCCGACCTCGACCTGATCGAGATCAACGAGGCCTTCGCCGCGGTCGCCGTCCAGTCGATGAAGGACCTCGGCGTGTCCACCGAAAAGGTGAACGTGAACGGCGGCGCGATCGCCCTCGGCCACCCCATCGGCATGTCCGGCGCCCGGCTCGTCCTGCACCTGGCCCTGGAGCTCAAGCGGCGCGGCGGCGGGGTCGGCGCGGCGGCGCTGTGCGGTGGTGGCGGTCAGGGTGACGCGCTCGTCGTGCGGGTACCAAAGGCCTGAGCACGCGTACGTCGTCCACGTGAACGGAGCTGTGATGCAGGACGTCTCCAGCCTGGTGGCCCAGGCCAGGGAGGGCCGGCCGCGGGCCGTGGCCCGGCTGATCTCCCTCGTGGAGGGGGCGTCCCCGCAGCTCAGGGAGGTCATGGCGGCGCTCGCCCCGCTGACGGGCAACGCGTACGTGGTGGGCCTGACGGGCTCGCCCGGAGTGGGCAAGTCGACGTCCACCTCGGCCCTCGTGACCGCCTACCGCAAGCAGGGCAGGCGGGTCGGCGTCCTGGCCGTCGACCCGTCCTCGCCGTTCTCCGGCGGAGCCCTGCTCGGCGACCGGGTGCGCATGTCGGACCACGCCTCCGACCCCGGCGTCTACATCCGCTCCATGGCCACCCGCGGCCACCTCGGCGGCCTCGCCTGGGCCGCCCCGCAGGCCATCCGGGTCCTGGACGCGGCCGGCTGCGAGGTGATCCTGGTCGAGACGGTCGGCGTCGGCCAGTCCGAGGTGGAGATCGCCTCCCAGGCGGACACCTCCGTGGTGTTGCTGGCCCCCGGGATGGGCGACGGCATCCAGGCCGCCAAGGCCGGAATCCTGGAGATCGGCGACGTCTACGTCGTCAACAAGGCCGACCGCGACGGCGCCGACGCGACCGCCCGCGAGCTCAACCACATGCTGGGCCTGGGCGAGTCCCGCAAGCCCGGCGACTGGCGCCCCCCGATCGTCAAGACGGTCGCCGCCCGCGCCGAGGGCATCGACGAGGTCGTGGAGGCCTTGGAGAAGCACCGCGCCTGGATGGAGGAGCACGGCGTCCTCGCCGAGCGCCGCCACACCCGCGCCGCCCACGAGGTCGAGACGATCGCCGTCACCGCCCTGCGCGAACGCATCGGCGACCTCAAGGGCGACCGGCGCCTGGACGCCCTCGCGGAGCGGATCGTCACCGGCGAACTGGACCCCTACCGGGCGGCGGACGAACTGGTGGAGGGCCTCACCCGGGGCTGAGCCGCATTCCGCATGCCCGCCGTCCCTTCGCCACCGCCCTGCTTCCGTGACGGCGGTGCTGGTCATGACGAAGGGCGCCCGGGGGAGGGGCGCCCTTCGCGGCGGTGCGGATCGGGAGGCCACGCCTGTCGCGTGACGGCTGGGTCAGGCGTCGTCGCCGTCGTCGTCGCGGTCCTGGGTGACCTTGCCGGTGTCGAGGGCGACGTTCCACTCGCCGTGGCTGTTGCCCTTCACGGTCTCCGCCGACCAGGCCACGGTGCCGTTGTCGTCGTCGATGCCGATCTCGGTCACCGTGCCCTTGTGCGCGGCGGCCAGTGCGGCCTCGCGGGCGTCCGTCTTCGCGCCCTTCACCGCGGCGAGCTCGGCACGGTCGTCGGCGTCGTTGTCGTCGTCGGTGTCGCGCTGGGCGCCGAGCACCTTGCCGGAGTCCGGGGCGATCCGTACGTCGTACTCGGTGCCGTCGCCCTTGACGACGCTCACCTTCCACGCGTCGGCGCCGTCGTCGTCCAGGTCGGCGGAGAGCGCGGTGCCCGGGGTGTGCTTCAGGGCCGCCGAGATCGCCTCGGCGGCGGTGAGGCTGCCGCTGGAGAGCGCCGTACGGTCCTCGGAGGTGTCGTCGTCCCGGTCGTCCGCGGCTGCCTGGGCGCTCGTGTCCGTCTGGCGCTGCGTCGTCGTCGGCTCGTCGTCGCCCGCCGCGGAGGCGGCGACGGTGCCGCCGGTGGCCAGCGCGGCGGCGGTGAGGGTGGCGATGACGATGTTGCGCTTCATGAGGATTCCTCCAGAGCCGTTCTGCTTCGTTCGCTTTGGACGACAACCACGCTGCCGGAAGGGAGCTGAAGCGGACCTGAAGCCTGCTGAAGGTGTCTTCAGGTTGGGTTTGCAAAGCTGTACGCATGCGCCTGTTGATCGTCGAGGACGAGAAACGACTCGCCCTGTCCCTCGCCAAGGGCCTCACCGCCGAGGGCTACGCCGTCGACGTCGTCCACGACGGCCGGGAGGGGCTGCACCGGGCCACCGAGGGGTCGTACGACCTGGTGATCCTCGACATCATGCTGCCCGGCCTCAACGGCTACCGGGTCTGCGCCGCCCTGCGCGCCGCGGGTCACGAGGTGCCGATCCTGATGCTCACCGCGAAGGACGGCGAGTACGACGAGGCGGAGGGCCTGGACACCGGCGCCGACGACTATCTGACCAAGCCGTTCTCCTACGTCGTCCTCGTGGCCCGCATCAAGGCCCTGCTGCGGCGGCGCGGGAACGGGGCCGGGGCCTCGCCGGTGCTCGAGACCGGGCCGTTGAGGATCGACACCGCCGCCCGCCGGGTCTTCCTCGACGACACCGAGGTCACTCTCACCGCCAAGGAGTTCTCGGTCCTGGAGCAGCTCGCGGTGCGGGCCGGCGAGGTGGTCTCCAAGGCGCAGATCCTGGAGCACGTCTGGGACTTCGCCTACGACGGCGACCCGAACATCGTCGAGGTGTACGTCAGCACCCTGCGCCGGAAGCTGGACGCCGGCCTCATCCGCACGGTCCGCGGCGCCGGGTACCGGCTGGAGGCCGGGAGATGAGGCGGCTGTTCGGTTCGGTCCGGGCGCGGGCCACGCTGGCCGCGACCGCGGTGGTGGCCGTGGCCCTGGTCGCCGCGGGCGCCGTCGTCCTGCTGTCGCTGCGCAGCAACCTCGCGGGCCAGGCGGACACGGCCGCCGACAGCGCCGCCCGCAACGTGGCGGCGCAGATCGCGCAGGGCGTGCCGTACCGGGAGCTGGACCTGGACGAGGACCACCCGGTCCAGGTGGTCGACCCGGACGGGCGGGTGCTCGCGGTGAGCGAGGACCTGGAGGCGATCAGCGGCACCGGCGCCCCCGATGTCACTCCCGTCTCGAGCCCTGACGCGACGCCGGACGACGAGGACGCCCCCGACTCCGGCGAGGTCGGCGAGGTCAACGAGATCACCTGGCACGGCCAGGGCCGGGCCACCATCGACGCGGAGAGCGTCGCGTACCGCTTCGCCCAGGTCCAGGTCACCGACCGCGGCGACAGGACGGTCCGGGTGTACGCCGGTGCCTCGCTGCAGGCCCAGCAGGACGCCGTGCACACCGCCGCCACGGTCATGCTCGTCGGCCTGCCCGTACTGCTCGCGGTGGTCGCCCGGGTGACCTGGGCGGTCACTCGTCGGGCCCTTCGCCCGGTCGAGGCCATCCGCCGGGAAATGGCCGCGATCACCGCCTCCGAGGACCTCGCCCGCCGCGTCCCCGAGCCGGACACCCACGACGAGGTGGCCCGCCTCGCCCGCACCACCAACGAGACACTCGCCGCGCTGGAGACCTCGGTGGAGCGCCAGCGCAGGTTCGTCGCCGACGCCTCCCACGAGCTGCGCAGTCCGATCGCCTCGCTGCGCACCCAGCTCGAAGTGGCCGCCGCGCATCCCGAGTTGCTGGACCTGGACGGGGCGGTCGAGGACACCGTACGACTGCAGCACCTCGCCGCGGACCTGCTGTTGCTGGCCCGCCTGGACGCGGGGGAGCGGGGCGCCGGCGCGCGGATCGAGCTGGCGGCGCTGGTGGGGGAGCGGGCTGCGGGGCGGCCCGGGGTGACGGTGCGGGCGGACGCCGTGGAGGTCATGGGGTCACGGGGGCAGCTGGAGCGCGTGCTCGACAACCTGCTGGACAACGCGCGGCGGCACGCGCGGTCGGCGGTGGTGGTGACCGTACGACGGGACGGTGGCCGGGATGCCGTGGTCGAGGTCGCCGACGACGGCGACGGCGTGCCGGCAGGGGACCGGGAGCGGATCTTCGAGCGGTTCGTACGGCTGGACGAGGCGCGGGCGCGGGACGACGGCGGGGCCGGGCTGGGTCTTGCCATCGCCCGGGATGTCGCCGCCCGGCACGGCGGCACGCTGACGGTGCGGGACGCGCCAGCAGGCGGAGCCCTGTTCGAACTCCGCCTGCCGATCGCCTGATTCGGGCCCCGGTGTCAGGGACGTCCCCGGTGTCCCCGCAGATGCTCCGCGATGGGCTTGAGGGCCTTGTCCAGCTCCGTCAGGGACTCGGGCGGCACGAGGTCGATGAAGTGCCTGCGCACCGACGCCACATGATGCGGCGCGACCTTCTGCATCGTCTCCATGCCGTGCTCGGTCAGGACCGCGTACAGGCCGCGGCGGTCGGACTCGCAGTTCTCACGCCGGACCAGGTCGGCGTTCTCCATACGGGTGATCTGGTGCGAGAGTCGGCTCTTGGACTGGAGGGTGGCGGCCGCGAGGTCGCTCATCCGCATCCGTACGCCCTCCGACTCGGAGAGATTGACCAGGATCTCGTAGTCGTTCATCGTCAGGCCGAACGGCTGAAGGTCCCTTTCGAGCTGATACGTCAACAGCCTGTTGACCTCCAGGTGGGTGCGCCAGGCGCACTGCTCCGCATCGGTCAGCCAGCGCGTGGCCGTCTCGGTCTCCATGAATGAAGTCTACCTAAAAGGTTGAAAGGCGAACTAGTGAGGGTGTCCGTGACGACGGCGCGCACACGTTCGACGTCACACTCCGCAGACTACCGCTCACAGCCCGAAGCGACGCTGGAGGTCCCCCAGCTGTCCGGGAAGGCGCGGTACCCCCGGTTGCTGCGGCTGGCCTGCGGGTGCCCCGTAACCGCCGGGTACTCCGGGCTCGGACGGAACCACCCCCGTGGCCTGCTCGGCCATCAGGACCTCGGTCGACTGGAGCAGTACGGTGCCGGCCCCCACGAACTCGAACTGGTGCTCTTCCCCGGAGGCCCCTACGAGGCCCGTCATCGCACGTAGACCGCCCATCAGACCCGCCATGTACCCGTGGTCGTAGTGGTGGCACGGCGAGGGGCAGTCCGCCCAGCCCACAAGCGCTTGCGGGTCCACCCGGATGGGGGGCTCCATGAACACCACCGGACCGTTCGAGGCCGCCACGAACTTTCCGGTTCCGATGAGGGTCAGGAAGCCGGGCACGATCGACTGCTTCAGCGCGAGACTTGGCTGAAAAGCGAGCAGGTTGCCCGAGCGAATGGTCAGGTTGCCCTCTTCGAGGTCGTACGAATTCACGTCGAAGGCCCGGTCGGCGAGGAGCATCTTCCCCGAACCCTGCGCCACGACCCAGTCGCTCGCGTGCAGAGGCGAATGGAAGGACGTACGGATGAGACCGTCGAGACGGCCGTGCCCGATGCCGTTGAAATCCATCTGCCCGTAGTACGCGATCATCTTCCCCTTCTGCAGGAACCACTGGCTCCCCTTGAGCTCCACGCAGAAGGTGTAGTTGTTGACGTTGTCGTCCGACGGCAGCGTCATCGGGTCGTACACGGTGGGGCCCGTGCCCGGATAGTGGCTCACAGCTTCTCCTCCGAGGCCTGGACGAACACCACGCCGTTCCCGCTGAGCTCCAGCTGGAAGGCCTCGCCGGAGCCGCGGCCCACCATGTCGCGCCAGCCGAGCGCCGTCGACAGCTTGTTGCGCACGTCGCCGTAGTGGGCGACGTAGGCCTGCGGGTCGACGTGGACCGGGCGCTGCGGGCTGATGGGGACCTCGAAGACCCCGCCGTGGGCCATCACGGCCACCGAGCCATGGCCCTTGAGTGTGGTCGTGAACAGGCCCTGGCCACTGATCTGGCCGCGCACCATGCCCATGACGCCGCCCTGCGAGCCCATGAACATGGTGCCCTGCTGGAGGGTGCCCTCGAAGGCGAGCAGACGGTCCGCCTCGACGAACAGGGTGTCGCCGGTGAGGTTGATGACCGTGACGTGGTGGCCGCCGTGCCCGAACAGGACGGTGCCGCTGCCCTCGACGGTCATCAAAGGCGTGTCCTCGTTGGCCACGCGGCGGCCGATCATCGACATGACGCCGCCCTGGCCGCCCTGGATGTTCGGGGTGAAGGACACCTCGCCCTTGTACGCCAGCATCGCGCCGCGCTGGCTGAACAGCCGCTGGCCCGGCAGGACGGTCGCCTCGACCATCTTGGAGTTGATCTCACGGAAGGGCACGTCACACATCTCCCGCGATCGTGTTCCGCTCGCTGGGCTGGACGTACACCAGGCCGTCGCCCTCGAAGCGGATCTGGAAGGCCTCGCCGCCGCCCTCGCCCATGAACGTGCGGAACGTCACACCGGACTGGAAGGACTGGTTCAGGTTCCCCTGGTGCGCGATGTACGCGCCGGGGTCGACGGTCAGGGGGTACTGGCGGCTGACCCGCAGCACGACCGCGGGGCCGTCCGACATGATCGCGGCCTGGCCGTGCCCCTCGACGGTCGTCGTGAACAGCCCGTTGCCCTGCGAGGCGCCGCGCATGCCGGTGAAACTGGTGCCGGTCCTGAGTCCGGCGTCGGTCGCGAGCAGGTTGCTCGACTCCACGTACAGCTTGTCCCCCTGGAGACTGACGAGGTTGATCTCGGAGGCCCGGTCCGCGAACCAGCACGTGCCGTGCCCCGACACCTCCATCACGGTCATCTGCTCGCCGGTGATGCGCCGGGTGACCATGCCCCGGATGCCCTCACCACCGCCGCTCATCTTCTTGAACGCCATCTGCCCGTCGTACGCGACCATGGAGCCGTTCTTCGCCTTCACGGCGTCCCCGGTCATGTCGACGGCGAGCACTTTGCTGCCTTGAAGTCGAAACATCGCCACGGAGTGAAGGTAGCTGGTGGTGAGTCCTTTCGGACAGGTTCTGGGGGGGGGTGTGGGTGCGGGTTCGGTGGGGGCGGGCGTCTTTGCGCAGTTCCCCGCGCCCCTGAGTGCCTGCGGCGGCCTGTTGCGGTCCGGTGGGGGCTTGGGTGGCGCGTGCGGTTCGGTGGGTGGGCAGGGGACGGGGTGGGGGGTGCCCGTCCTCGGTCCGGCGGCTCGGCTGCTTTGGCTGTGCTCGGTAACGGACGCCGGCCGCTGCGGGCGGACACCCCCCACCCCGTCCCCTGCCCGCCGTACGCGGCCAACCGCCCGATCATGGCGCGCGGTCCGGCGAACGGTCCGTCCTGGCGCAGGTGACTGCGACCCCCTAGGGGCGCGGGGAACTGCGCGACCAGCCCCCACCGGCCCGCACCTGCCCCACAACCTGACCCGACACCCCCCTCGCCCCAGGACCACCGAACCGTTTGTCACAATAGGGAGGACGCTTGTGCGTTCGTTCACAAACCGTTCCCACCGAAGGTGACCCGTGGACCTCAAGACAGCCTCCGCCCTCCGACGCCTCCGCCTGGTCTCCGTGCCGGAGGGGATTTCCTGGATCATCCTCGCCACCTGCACCGTCATCAAGTACACGGTCGCCTCTGGCTTCGACGCCGCCCCCGTGCTCGGCCCGATCCACGGTGTGCTGTTCGTTCTCTACGTGATCTTCTGGGCGGACGCCTGGAATCGCACCAAGTGGGCCAAGGGCAAGGCGGCGCTCTACTTCGCGTACTCGGTCATCCCGGGCGGCGGCTTCATCATCGAGCGTGCCCTGCGCCGCGAGGCCGAGGACGCCGTCATCGCCTCCCGTGCCCGCAAGGAAAAGGAAGGGACCGTGAACGCATGATCGTCGCCTTTTCCGTGACCCCGCTCGGGGTCGGCGAGGACGTGGGGGAGTACGTCGCCGACGCCGTGCGGGTCGTGCGTGAGTCGGGGCTGCCCAACCGCACCGACGCGATGTTCACCTCGATCGAAGGTGACTGGGACGAGGTCATGGACGTCGTGAAGCGTGCCGTGGCCGCCGTGGAGGCGCGGGCGCCGCGGGTGTCGTTGGTGCTCAAGGCCGACATCCGGCCCGCCGTCACGGACGGTCTGACCTCCAAGGTGGAGACGGTGGAGCGGCACCTCGCCGGCTGAACGAGCCCTGAGAGTCGAACCCCGGCCCGCGCGGGCCGGGGTTTTCTCGTACCCGATGTTTGAGCGATCGCTCAAAGGTGTGTATCTTCCTGCCCAGGTAGTTTGAGCGATCGCTCAAACAGTCAGCTCACCTGGGGGATTCATGGGGCTCTACATCGAGGCCCGCATCCGTGCCGATCTCGACGACCTCTGGAACCGGACACAGGAACCGTCCCAGCACCAGCGCTGGGACCTCCGCTTCACCCGGATCGCCTACCTCCCGCACGCGGAGGGCGAACCGCAGCGCTTCCGGTACGCCACGCGCGTGCTGCCCGGTCTCACCGTCGCCGGCACCGGCGTCTGCGCGGGCGAACGGGAACGCCCCGACGGCACCCGCACCTCCGCCCTGCGCTTCTCCTCACCCCACCCGCTCTCGCTCCTGGCGGAGGGCAGCGGCTACTGGCGCTACGTTCCCGATGGCGACGGAGTCCTGTTTCTGACCGGGTACGACTACCGTCCCCGCTGGGGCCGCGTCGGCGCCGTCGCCGACCGCCTGCTCTTCCGCCCACTCATCGGCTGGGCCACGGCCTGGTCCTTCGACCGGCTGCGGCTGTGGCTGGAGCGGGGGATCACCCCCGAGCGGGCCCTGTGGAACTGGCTCGCGGAGCTCCTGGCCCGAACCCTCGTCGTCCTCGTCGCCGGCACCGGACTCGGCCTGGAGCGTTCCCTGCACCTCTTCGGTCCGCTGGCCGCGTCGATGGCCTACGTCTCGCCCCTCCTCCTCGCCGTCGTCATCTCGGTGGCGTTGTTCACGTCACCCCTGCCCGGCACCCCGGCCGCCCGCCGCTGTCTGCGCCGGCCCGCCACACGCGTGCGTGCGCCGCGCGTCCTTCACACCCTGGAGACCCCGCGATGACCTCGATGTTCCGCACGGTGATGGGCGCCGACTTCGACCGTCTGCACCCTCAGCTCCAGCGCCGCTTCTCCGTCGGCCTGACGACCGGTGAGGCATGCACCGGCCGGGGCGTGATGGACCGCGTCTGGCACGGCGGGGCCTTCGTGAAGCCCTTCCTGGCCCTCGGCACGACCCGCAACATCCTGGTGCCGAGACCGGGGCGCAACGTGCCGTTCGTGATCGAGAACGTTCCCTACGTGGACACCTACGGCCGTGAGACGGTGACCTTCGTGCGCACCTTCCACCTGTCCGGCCGCCCCCGCCGCTTCGACGCCCAGATGGTGCTGAGCCCCAAGGGCGACCGCATCCTCGACTACCTCGGCACCCACCAGCACCTGGCCAGCGAACTCCACTTCCGCGCCGAGCCCGACGGCTCGCTGCTGATCCGCTCCGGGGAGCACCGGTTCCGGGAGGGCGTGGTGGACGTCCGGGTGCCCGAGCTGATCGGCGCGACGGCGGAGGTGCGGGAGTCGTACGACGACAAGGCGGGCCGTTTCCGCATCCGGGTCCGGGTCGTCAACCGCTACTTCGGCCCGCTCTTCGGCTACGAGGGCTCCTTCGAGGCGACGTACAGCGACATCGCGGCCTGCGGAGTCCGCCCCGGTCTCCGTCCCCTCCGCGAGGAGGTGCGCGCATGAGCCCCGAGTCCGCGAAGGCCCTGGAGACGAAGGCCAAACTCCTGGAGGGCGCCCTGCGTGTCCTCACCGAACAGGGCATCGCCAAAACCTCCGCCCGTACGGTCGCGGCGGCCGCCGGGGTCAACCAGGCCCTGGTCTTCTACCACTTCGGCTCCGTCGACGAACTCCTCGCCGCGGCCTGCCGTTACGGGGCGGAGCGCGCGGTGGCTCGCTACCGGGAGAGGCTGGCCGCCGTGACCTCGCTGTCCGAACTCCTCGCGGTGGGACGCAAGGTCCACGAGGAGGAGCGGGCCGGCGGACATGTGGCCCTCCTCGGCCAGCTGCTGGCCGGCGCCCAGACCCATGCCACCCTCGGCCCCGCCACCGCAGCGGGCCTGGAGCTGTGGATCGCCGAGATCGAGCAGGTCCTCACCAGAGTCCTCACGGCCACGCCCTTCGGCGAGTTCGCCGACCCCGCGGGCCTGGCCCGGGCGGTGGCCGCCTCCTTCGTGGGCATCGAACTGTACGAAGGAGTCGACGCGGCCGGCGCCACGTCGGCCCTGGACGCCCTGGAGCAGCTCGGCGTGCTCGTCGCCGCGCTGGAGGACCTGGGCCCGGTCGCCCAGCGCGCGGTGCGCCACCACCTCCGCAGGACCGGCCGCCGCTGACCCCGTCCCACCCCCCCCGACCCGAGAGGACACCATGCCCGGCTCCGACAGCCTCTACGAGATCCTGGACGACCGCTTCCGGCCCTGCACCAACGGCGACAGCAAGCTGGAGGTCCTGTACGACGGCTGCCGCTGGGCCGAGGGACCTGTCTACCTGCCCGCCTGGCGGCAGCTCATCTGGAGCGACATCCCGAACGACCGCCTCCTGCGCTGGGACGAGACCACCGGCACGGTCGGCGTCTTGCGCACCCCGGCCGGCAACACCAACGGCAACACCGTCGATCCCCAGGGCCGCCTCGTCAGCTGCGAACAGGGCAACCGCCGCGTCACCCGCACCGAGCCCGACGGCACGGTGACCGTGCTGGCCGAGCGCTATCAGGGCAAGCGCCTGAACAGCCCGAACGACTCCGTCGTACGCTCCGACGGCACGATCTGGTTCTCCGACCCGGACTTCGGCATCCTCAGCGACTACGAGGGACACCGGGCCGAGTCCGAGATCGGCGCGTGCCATCTGTA
Source organism: Streptomyces sp. NPDC024687 (assembly GCF_055559055.1). Taxonomy (NCBI): domain Bacteria; kingdom Bacillati; phylum Actinomycetota; class Actinomycetes; order Kitasatosporales; family Streptomycetaceae; genus Streptomyces; species Streptomyces sp. NPDC024687. Next base: position 669,473 of record NZ_JBVHLJ010000003.1, read on the forward strand.
CCGGATCGATCCGGCCACGGGCGAGGTGTCTCTCGCCGCGGACGGGCTGGACGGGCCCAACGGGGTGATCCTGTCCCCCGACGAGCGGCGACTGTACGTCTCCGACTCACGGGCGGCCCGGATCCACCAGTACGACGTCCACGCCGACGGAACGCTCTCCGGCGGCAAGGTCTTCGCCGAGGCCCGCAGGGGCGTCCACTTCGACAACATCCGCTTCGACGACGAGGGCCGACTGTGGGCTGCCGCCCTGGGCGACGGCATCCACTGCTACGACCCCGACGGCACGCTGATCGGCCGCATTCGTGTGCCCGAGCCGGTGGCCAACGTGACGTTCGGCGCCCCGAAGGGCAACCGGCTGTTCATCGCGGCCACGACTTCTCTGTACTCCCTGGTGATGTCGGTGACGGGGGCGCGGAGGGTGTAGCGGGTGTGGGGTGGGTGCGGGCCTGTGGGGGCTGGTCGCGCAGTTCCCCGCGGTGCCGCTGCGCTGGGCTTGAACCGGGCGCCTATGGGGGTGCCGGGTCAGGTTGTGGGGCGGGTGCGGATCGGTGGGGGCTGGTCGCGCAGTTCCCCGCGCCCCTAACGGGGTTGCAGTCACCTGCGCCGCGACGGGCCGTTCGCTACCTCGCGCGCCACGACGGACCGTTCGCCGGACCGCGCGCCACGTTCCGGCCGTTGGCCGCGTACGGCGGGAAGGGGACGGGGTGGGGGGTGTCCGCCCGCAGCGGCCGGCGTCCGTTACCGAGCACAGCTGAAGCAGCCGAGCCGCCGGACCGAGGACGGACACCCCCCCACCCCGGCACCGACCCCCAACACACCGCACGCGCTACACAAGCCCCCACCGGGGCCGCACGGGCCGCCGCAGGCATCCAGGGGCGCGGGGAACTGCGCAAAGACGCCCGCCCCCACCGAACCCGCACCCGAAACCGCACACCCAGCCCCAGACCCCGTCTGAAAGGCGAGACAGTGCTGACCACGATGTGACCGGCCGGTAAGGTCGTTGCCGTGCCGAAGCCGCTCAGCCTTCCCTTCGACCCCATCGCCCGCGCCGACGAACTCTGGAAGCAGCGCTGGGGAAACGTGCCGTCCATGGCCGCGATCACCTCGATCATGCGTGCGCACCAGATCCTGCTCGGCGAGGTCGACGCGGTGGTCAAGCCGTACGGGCTGACGTTCGCGCGGTACGAGGCGCTGGTGCTGCTCAACTTCTCCAAGGCCGGCGAGCTCCCGATGTCGAAGATCGGCGAGCGGCTCATGGTGCACCCCACGTCGGTCACCAACACCGTGGACCGCCTGGTCAGGTCCGGTCTGGTCGACAAGCGTCCCAACCCCAACGACGGCCGCGGCACCCTCGCCTCCATCACCGACAAGGGCCGCGAGGTCGTCGAGGCGGCCACGCGGGACCTCATGGCGATGGACTTCGGGCTCGGCGTGTACGACGCCGAGGAGTGCGCGGAGATCTTCGCGATGCTGCGGCCGCTGAGGATCGCCGCGCGGGACTTCGACGAGGACTGACCCTGGGGCATGACCCGGGGCAAGATCTCCCGGAACGGACGGTTACGCTCGACGCCATGAAGAAGAGCGTTCTCACCCGCTACCGGGTGATGGCCTACGTCACCGCCGTCATGCTGCTCGTGCTGTGCACCTGCATGGTGTTCAAGTACGGCTTCGACATGGGTGAGGACGTCACCTTGGTCGTCTCCCAGATTCACGGCCTCCTCTACATCATCTATCTGGTCTTCGCCTTCGATCTCGGCTCCAAGGCCAAGTGGCCGCTCGGCAAGCTGGCGTGGGTGCTGCTCTCCGGGACGATCCCGACCGCCGCGTTCTTCGTCGAGCGCAGGGTCAGCCACGAGCTGGAGAGCAAGGTCGTGGACGGGACTCCGGCGCCCGTCAAGGCGTAACCCCCACCGCCGTACGGCACGCGTACGGCGGTCGTTCTTCGACGTTTACTTGGACGTCCTAGTAACTTCGATGGTATGGACGCTGACGCCATCGAAGAGGGCCGCCGACGCTGGCAGGCCCGGTACGACGCCTCGCGGAAGCGCAAGGCGGACTTCAGCACGCTCTCCGGGGACCCCGTGGAGCCGGTGTACGGGCCGCGGCCGGGGGACAGGTACGAGGGCTTCGAGCGGATCGGGTGGCCGGGGGAGTACCCCTTCACGCGCGGGCTGTATCCGACCGGCTACCGGGGCCGGACCTGGACCATCCGGCAGTTCGCCGGGTTCGGGAACGCCGAGCAGACCAACGAGCGGTACAAGAAGATCCTCGCCAACGGGGGCGGTGGTCTGTCGGTCGCCTTCGACATGCCGACGCTCATGGGGCGGGACTCCGACGATCCGCGCTCGCTCGGCGAGGTCGGGCACTGCGGGGTCGCCATCGACTCGGCGGCCGACATGGAGGCCCTGTTCCGGGGCATCCCGCTGGGTGACGTGACGACGTCCATGACGATCAGCGGGCCCGCCGTCCCGGTCTTCTGCATGTACCTGGTCGCCGCCGAGCGGCAGGGTGTGGATCCGTCCGTCCTCAACGGCACGCTCCAGACGGACATCTTCAAGGAGTACATCGCGCAGAAGGAGTGGCTCTTCCAGCCCGAGCCGCACCTGCGCCTGATCGGCGACCTGATGGAGTACTGCACGACCGGCCTCCCCGCCTACAAGCCGCTGTCCGTCTCCGGGTACCACATCCGTGAGGCCGGTTCGACGGCCGCGCAAGAGCTGGCGTACACGCTCGCGGACGGGTTCGGGTACGTCGAGCTGGGGCTCAGCCGCGGGCTCGACGTCGACGTGTTCGCGCCCGGGCTGTCCTTCTTCTTCGACGCGCACGTCGACTTCTTCGAGGAGATCGCCAAGTTCCGGGCGGCGCGGCGCATTTGGGCGCGGTGGATGCGGGACGTGTACGGGGCGCGGTCCGAGAAGGCGCAGTGGCTGAGGTTCCACACCCAGACCGCGGGGGTCTCGCTGACCGCGCAGCAGCCGTACAACAACGTCGTCCGTACGGCGGTGGAGGCGCTGGCGGCGGTGCTGGGCGGGACCAACTCCCTGCACACCAACGCCCTGGACGAGACCCTCGCGCTGCCGAGCGAGCAGGCCGCGGAGATCGCGCTCAGGACTCAGCAGGTGCTCATGGAGGAGACCGGGGTCGCCAACGTGGCGGATCCGCTGGGGGGTTCGTGGTTCGTGGAGCAGCTGACGGACCGGATCGAGGCGGACGCGGAGAAGATCTTCGAGCAGATCAAGGAGCGGGGACTCAGGGCCCATCCGGACGGACGGCACCCGATCGGCCCGATCACGTCCGGGATCCTGCGGGGGATCGAGGACGGCTGGTTCACGGGGGAGATCGCGGAAGCGGCCTTCCGGTACCAACAGGCCCTGGAGAAGGGGGAGAAGAGGGTGGTGGGCGTGAACGTCCACCACGGGTCGGTCACCGGCGATCTGGAGATCCTGCGGGTGAGTCACGAGGTGGAGCGGGAGCAGGTGCGGGCGCTGAGCGCTCGTAGGGCCGCCCGGGACGAGACCGGCGTACGAACCGCTCTGGACGGCCTGCTCGCCTCCGCCCGCGACGGGTCCAACATGATCGTGCCGATGCTGGACGCGGTGCGGGCGGAGGCGACGCTCGGGGAGATCTGCGGGGTGCTGCGGGACGAGTGGGGGGTGTACACGGAGCCGGCGGGATTCTGAGCTCACCCGCGCGCCTCACTCCATGCGCCTCACTCCATGCGCCTCACTCCATACCGGTCCCCGCCGGACCCGTCCCCGTCAGACCCGTCAACAGCACCTGGGTGAAGCCGTGGACCCACGCCGCGTCCGCCGGTTCCGCGCTGACCAGCGTGCGGTGGACCACCGCTCCCGCCACCATGTCGAAGATCAGGTCGGCCGTGCGGGCCGCCTCGACGGGGTCCGCCTGCCCAGGGAGTTCGCCGCGGGCCTGGGCGCGTTCCCGGCCCTGAAGGACCAGTCGTTTCTGGCGGTCGACGATCGAGGACCGGATGCGCTCGCGCAGCGCGTCGTCGCGGCACGACTCCGCCACCACCGCCATCAGGCCGTTCTGCGCCTCCGGACGCGCCAGAATCGCCGCGAACTGGAGGACCACGCCCTCGATGTCCGCCGCGAGGGTCCCGCTGTCGGGGAGTTCCAGCTCGTCGAAGAGTTCGGCCACCGCGTCGACGACGAGTTCGTTCTTGCCGGCCCAGCGCCGGTAGAGGGTGGTTTTCGCGACCCCCGCACGGGTAGCCACATCTCCCAGCGTCAGCTTCGACCAGCCCAGCTCCACCAGCGCCGCCCTCGTCGCCGCGAGGATCGCGGTGTCCGCGGCGGCGCTGCGCGGGCGGCCCGCGGCGCGGGGGGCGGGGGTGCTGCTCTGCATCCTCCGACCATAACCGGCCGTTCTCGAGTCGCAGTGAGAGAGATCACCGGGGTGGGGTACCGGGCAGGCACTCGGTGCCATTACGCTACGACTCGTAGCGAAAGCTCGCGACGGACGTACGCGAGCGGCGGCGCGCACGGCGCGGGGTGGGGACCCGGCGTCAGGACCGTGCCGCACGACCGGCTTTCACCATGCTTTTCACAGACGCGCGCTCACGGGGGAGGATAGACGCATGCAGCCACGGAACATGTCCATGAGCGGAGTCGTCGACCTCGCCGCGGTGAAAGCGGCCCAGGAGGCCAAGGCGAAGGCGGAGCAGGCGCGCGCCGAAGCGGCCCGGCACGGTGGCGGCCCGGGTGCCGTCTCCCCGGCCGATCTCGTCATCGACGTAGACGAGGCGGGTTTTGAACGCGAGGTTCTGCAGCGGTCCACCGAGGTCCCGGTCGTCATCGACTTCTGGGCCGAGTGGTGTGAGCCCTGCAAGCAGCTGAGCCCGGTGCTGGAGCAGCTCGTCGTCGAGTACAACGGACGCCTGCTCCTCGCCAAGATCGACGTCGACGCCAACCAGATGCTGATGCAGCAGTTCGGGGTGCAGGGCATCCCGGCCGTGTTCGCCGTCGTCGCCGGCCAGGCCCTGCCGCTCTTCCAGGGCGCGGCCGGCAAGGAGCAGATCCAGCAGACCCTGGACCAGCTGGTGCAGGTCGCCGAGCAGCGCTTCGGACTGACCGGCCTCGCCGTCGACCCGGACGCCGAGCCGGGCGCCGCCCCGCAGCCCGCGGCCGTGCCGGCGGGCCCGTACGACGCCCTCCTCGAAGCCGCCGTACGCGCCCTGGACGCCGGGGACTTCGGAGGTGCCGTCCAGGCGTACAAGAACGTACTGAGTGACGACCCCGGTAACAGCGAGGCCAAACTGGGGCTCGCCCAGGCCGAGTTGCTCCACCGGGTGCAGAGCCTTGACCCGCAACAGGTGCGCAAGGAGGCGGCCGAGAAGCCGGGCGACGCGCAGGCGCAGATCGCCGCCGCCGACCTCGATCTGGTCGGCGGGCATGTAGAGGACGCCTTCGGGCGGCTCATCGACACCGTGCGGCGCACGGCGGGCGACGAGCGGGACACCGTACGGCTGCGGCTCCTTGAGCTCTTCGAGGTCGTCGGTGCCGACGACCCGCGGGTGGCGGCGGCGCGCAGGGCCCTGTCCCGCGCCCTGTTCTGACCAGTTGCTAAACACTCCGCCATGTGATGCCGGAGTGAAAAATTTGCCGTCGGGAGACCACTGCGGCCGCACTTTGCCAAAACTTGGCAATTGCGGCCGCTGTTACTTCCAGTAAGCCAGAGGCGTTGATCTGTCGGTTTCTGTCCATCGATCAACTGCTTTGTCACCCCCCTGGTTGCCACCCAGCGTCGCCGACCGAGATCAGCGGGTCGTTGTTCGGTTATCCGCCCGTTACTACCGAGTAACGAAGCCCCTTGTGCGGGCGGCGAGAATGCACCACGATCGGCGACGCTCGGTCCTTTCCCGTACCCCGACAGCCGGTCGGGGCAAGGGATTCCGTGGGTCCCCACCGAGCAGAGCCGGCGGCAGGTGCGCCGGCTCTTGGACAGGGGGGTCTTCGCCCATCCGGCGAAGCCTGTCCAGCAAGGTTGTGCGTGATGCGTGTCAGGCGCGACCAGTGGTTGTGTCGCTCGGGGGTGATCGCCGGTGATCGGTGCGCGGTTCGCGCCTCCGAGGGCGGGCGCTCTCCTTCCCGAGGACGTAGCACTTCTCCCATCCCTGCCCGGCTGAGCCGTCCTTTCGAGAGGGCAGTCAGGGCCAGGAGATGTACGTCCGAGAAGGAGGAAAATATGGAGTCCCAGGTGCGTGGCGGGACAAGATGGAAGCGGTTCGCTGTGGTCATGGTGCCCAGCGTTGCCGCCACGGCAGTGATAGGTGTCGCCCTTGCACAGGGCGCGCTTGCCGCGTCGTTCAGTGTGTCGGGGCAGGAGTTCAAGGTCCGGGCCGGCGAGCTCGTCGGCTACGACATGAACCAGTACGGCTCCATAGACTCGGGCAAGAGTCTTGAGGGCAAGGACGAGGCGCACCCGGTGTCGGTCTCGGCGTTCAGCCACGCCACCATCACCAACATGTGTCAGTCCGTGGTCACCCCGGTTCCCTTCCTGAACAAGTCGGTCACCCTGAAGCTGACCGCGGGTGACAAGGGCACCAAGGTCGAGGCCGACCAGATCTACATCGATGTCGCCAACCTCGATGCGAAAGATGCCGTGTTCTCGGGCATCAACATCGGCGTCCCCGCGGGCACCACCAGCGGCGACACCCCGAAGCCCAAGACCGCGGACGGGGAGAAGTCCAACCCGTTCGGGTTCGCTCAGCAGGCCAAGAAGGCCGTGCTGACCGATGTGAAGCAGACGGCGTGGGCCACCACGGCCGGCACCTTCAAGCTCTCCGACCTCCACATGGGGCTGAGCTGGGGCAGCGGCGCCGGAATCGAGTGCTACTAGGCGCTCAGTGACGGGCGGGGGAGCCGTTACGGTCCCCCGCCTGCCATCTCTCACTCGTCGCCTTCACATCCCCCACATTCTTCGCGATACACCCTCATCAAGAGCAACGCCGCACCAGGGAGCTGTTTTCCATGAGCGCCGAGAGTCCTGCCGCGCCCGGCCAGTTCGCCCACCGGAGGCAGCAGTTCCGCGCCTGGCGGGGCACCCGCCCGTTCTGGGCGGGACTGTTGGTCATGATCGGCGGCCTCCCGATCATGTACTTCCCGTACGCGCACCTCAAGCTCGGTGGCCTGACCATCGCCATGGCCACCACGGCGGGCGCAGGATCCCTGATCATCGGCGTACTGCTCGTCGTCCTGGGCATCACCCTCTGGTTCCAGAAGCACGTACGCACCTTCGCGGGTGTCGCGGCGATCATGCTCGGGCTTGTGTCCCTCCCCGTCTCCAACTTCGGTGGCTTCATCGTCGGCTTCCTCCTCGCGCTGTTCGGCGGGGCGATGGCCGTGTCGTGGGCGCCGGGCGTACCGCCTGCGGAGGAGCCGGCCGGGCAGGACACGACCGCTGAGGGCGGTGCTCCCGAGGCCACGGACTACGACACCACGCTCCTGCGGCCGGTGAACCCGGTGGGCGAGCCGAACGATCTGTCAGGAACGAGCCCGGTCAACGGGGCGAACGGGAGGCACAGTGCCGGCTGACGAGGTGACCCACGGGGTTGACGTGGACGCGTCCCGTGCGAGATCCGGGCCCCGCCACGCGGCACCCAAGAAGCCGCTGTTCAACAGGTTCCACATGCCGGCCGGCAAGGCGATAGCCATGGCGGCGATGCCGACGGCCGTGCTCATGGGCATCGGGTTCACGCCGACGCTCGCGCTGGCCGACGACGCGCCGACCGCGAAGAGCCTGACGGCGGACGAGTACAAGGACTGCGTCGCGGCACTGACCGGCAGCCCATCCCCGTCCGCCTCGGCGAGTTCGTCCCCGTCCACCGGTGACACCACGGCGACTCCGTCCCCGTCGGCCTCCTCCGGCTCGGGGTCGGACTCCGGCTCGGGTGCGAACGGCTCCTCCTCGTCGGATTCGGGTTCCGACGACAAGGCCACGCCCACGCCCACGCCTTCGGCGTCCGCCTCCGCCGGCAAGGGGGAGAGCTCCTCCTCCGGCTCCGGCGGCTCCGCCACCGCCACGCCGTCGCCGTCGGCCTCCGCGAGCGACGACGGCAACCTGCTGACGGAGATCGGCGACGCGATCACCGGGATCTTCACGGGTGGCTCCGGCTCCGGCGATGCGGCCAGTGCAAGCCCTACGCCGACCCCCTCGGCCTCGGCGTCCAAGAGCGCCGACGACAGCGCGGGCGGCACAGCGGGCGACACCGTCAAGGAGACGACCGACAAGGTCACCGACACGGTGAAGGACACCGTGAAGGACACGACCGACTCGGCGTCCGAGGCGGCGAAGGACAGCACCAAGGCCGTGGAGGACGCCACCAAGGCAGCCGAGGAGGCGGCGGCGGACGCCACGGCCTCCCCGAGCCCGTCGGCGAGTTCCAGCACGGACCCGGCGGACTGCCCGGCCGCCACGGACGACGTGGGTGACACCGAGCCCGGTGTGACCGTGGCGGACAACGCCTGGACCCTCAAGGCCAGTTCGCTGCTGCTCAAGGGAGCCGACTACCAGGGTGTCGTCAAGGTCAGGACCGCGAGCGGCAAGACCAAGAAGGTGCTGAAGTACGTCATCTCCGGCGGCACCGAGATCGGTGACCTCCACCAGATCGTCACCGAGCAGGGCACCACGTACCACGTGCAGGCGGGCAAGGGCATGAAGCCGTCCACGATCACCGGTGACAAGACGATCATGTACACCGAGAGCATCTCCGGCAACCTGCTGGGGTTGATCCCGGTCACGTTCAGCCCGGACAGCCCCCCGCCGCTGAACATTCCGGTGATCTACTTCACCAATGTGACGGTCCAGCAGGCCGCCCAGTACGGCGGGACGCTGACCGTGCCCGGGATGCGCCAGTACACCACCGACTGACCTCGCCCCCGAACTTTTCCGGGAGCCGCACAACACGCTGAGGGTGCCCTCTTCACAGGGGGCGCCCTCAGCGCGTACACGAGCCCATGAGGGTTATCGAGTCCCTCACGTAAACCTCTTCACAATTTTCACAGAGTTCCCGTAACCTCATTCTTGCCGTGGACATAGGCGCAGACCCAGGCGTACGGCATCGCCGACGCGGCCGGTCTGCCGCGCGGCCGGGGCCTGCTGCACGGTCAGCAGGCCGCGCAGGTGACCAAGGCGTCCGCGGCGGCGGCCCAGGCCGTGGAGACCGCGTTCAACGCGACTCGCGCCTCCGCCGCCGACAGCAAGACGCTCGACTCCCTCGCCAACACCCAGGCGCACGCCGCCAAGGCCGAGTTCCGGCGCATCGCCGCGCAGGAGGCCGAGGCACAGGCCAAGGCCGCCGCGGCGGCCCGGGACTCGGCGGCGCAGGTCGTCAAACCCGCCAACGACGCCATCGAGTTGGGCTCCCCGTACGCGGAGACCGATTCCTCGGCGGGCCTGGCGGTGCTGACCGGCCAGGCCGCGAAGACCGCCGCCCAGCAGCAGGTCGCCGTCGCCAACGCCAAGGCGGCGCAGGCCAAGAAGGCGGCGGCCGAGGCGGCGGCGAACGCGGCCGAGTGGGCCGCGCAGGCGAGCACCTCGGCAGCGGCGGCGCAGGCTTCGTCGGATGCGGCGGCAGCCTCCGCCAAGGCGGCTCAGCGGTCCGAGGCCAACACCGTCGAGTACGACAAGCAGGCGGTGGCCGACGCGGCCGCCGCGCAGACCGCGGCCACCGCCGCGGACGGCTACGCCACCGACGCGGACGCCTCCGCCGACGCGGCCGAGCGGGATGCGGCGAGCGCCCGCAGCGCGGCCGACGCGGCCGAGGCCGACGCCTCCACCGCGCGGTCCGTCGCCGACAAGGCGGAACAGGACGCGGCCGTCGCCGAGGCGCTGCGTCCCGGCGACCGGCTGACCACACTGGACGGCAAGGGCGCGCGGGTCGAGTCGGTGACGAAGAAGCGCGGCCCGGTCCAGGTGTTCAACTTCGAGGTCGAGGGCGACCACACCTACTTCGTGGGTACGTCGAAGGTGCTGGTGCACAATGCCTGTCGGATCTGGCCGAACAACATGGCGGTCACTCTCGAACAGGAACTCGCCACCGCCGAGAGGCTGGGCATCCGTCCGGCCAAGCCGGGTTCCGCGAAGTGGGACAAGTACATCGACATGGACGGCGAAAAGATCAAGTGGGCCGTGCTCCAGGACGGGCAGCTCGTCATCATGCCGAAGATGGTGGGGCAGGATGAGCTCTCCCATCCCGTGCTGAGCGGCGGCGCCCCGGTGCAGGACGCCGGTGAGGCCCAGCTCGCGGGCAGCGGCGGCCAGTACTTCGGGCTGGAGATCGACGCCCACAGCGGGCACTTCTTCAAGCAGGGCGACCCGTTCTGGGCCCCGGGCGGCGGTGCCGAACAGCTCGGCAAGGAGATGTTCGAGGCGGCCGGGGTGATGTTCGGGTGACCGGGGTCTTCGAGGAGCTCGACCGGCTCGACCTCGACGGCCATGTGCGCCGCTGGTCGGCGCCGGGCGTCGCCACGGTCGACGGAGACGTGAGCCAGTGGATGGCCGCAGCCCAGCAGTTCGCCGCCCGGCTCCAGGTCCGTCCGGACGGGCCGACCTGGCTGACCGAGGAGCAGTGGGGCGAGATCGGGCACGCGTGGGCGGCGCTGCTGGCGGCTGCCGAGCGGTCCGTCGGCGAGCAGGGCAACGAGTGGCTGCTACGGGACCTGTGGCTGCGGTCCTGGCTCCTGGACCACATGGGGCCGCGCGCCGGTGTCGCACTGCTCGACCCCGAGGCCGTGCTCGAACGCGCGCTTGCCGCCATGCCCATGTCCGTGGAGGAGGCCGACAGGTCGGCCTCGTGGTGGCGGGAGGTGAAACCGGACGAGATCCTCACGTTCCGTGAGCGGATCCTGGAGCTTCGGATGATCCGACGGTTGCTCGCCACGGTGAGGCCGCTGGCCGCGCATCTCGCGGACCATCCCCGTTGGAGTGAGGTCGAGGAGTGGGCGCGGGTGGCTGAAGCACTGCCGTAGCCCCCGTCTCCGGCAACGACCGAGGGCGCCCCCTGTCACAGGGAGCGCCCTCGGTGTCGTACGGCCTCTTGCTGTCAGCCTCTTACTGGGCCGCGCCGCTCAGGTGATGCACCCGCAGCATGTTGGTGGTGCCCGCGACGCCGGGGGGCGAGCCGGCCGTGATGATGACGATCTCGCCCGGGTTGAAGCGGTTGATCTTGGCGATCTCCTGGTCGACCATGTCGACCATCTCGTCCGTGGTGTTCACGAACGGCACCACGTGCGACTCCACGCCCCAGCTGAGCGCCAGCTGGTTGCGGGTGTTCTCGTCGGTGGTGAAGGCGATGATCGGCTGCTGCGCGCGGTAGCGCGACAGGCGCCGGGCGGTGTCGCCGGACTGGGTGAAGGCCACCAGGCCCCGGCCACCGAGGAAGTCGGCGATCTCGCAGGCCGCGCGGGCGACCGAACCACCCTGGGTGCGGGGCTTCTTGCCGGGGACCAGCGGCTGCAGGCCCTTGGACATCAGCTCCTGCTCGGCGGCGACGACGATCTTCGACATCGTCTTGACGGTCTCGATCGGGTACGCGCCCACGCTCGACTCCGCCGACAGCATGACCGCGTCCGCGCCGTCCAGGATCGCGTTGGCCACGTCGGAGGCCTCGGCGCGGGTCGGGCGGGAGTTGGTGATCATCGACTCCATCATCTGGGTCGCCACGATCACCGGCTTGGCATTGCGGCGGCACAGCTCGATGAGGCGCTTCTGCACCATGGGGACCTTCTCGAGCGGGTACTCGACGGCCAGGTCACCGCGGGCCACCATGACGGCGTCGAACGCCATCACGACGTCCTCCATGTTGTCCACCGCCTGCGGCTTCTCCACCTTGGCGATGACGGGGACCCGGCGGCCCTCCTCGTCCATCACCTTGTGGACGTCGGCCACGTCCTTGGCGTCCCGGACGAAGGACAGCGCGACCATGTCGCAGCCCATGCGCAGCGCGAAACGGAGGTCCTCGACGTCCTTCTCGCTCAGCGCGGGGACGTTGACCGCCGCGCCGGGCAGGTTGATGCCCTTGTGGTCGGAGACGACACCGCCCTCGATGACCATCGTCTTGACCCGCGGGCCCTCGACGTCCAGGACCTTCAGCTCGACGTTGCCGTCGTTGATGAGGATCTGGTCGCCGCGGGAGACGTCACCGGGCAGGCCCTTGTAGGTCGTCCCGCAGATGGTCTTGTCACCCGGGACGTCCTCGGCGGTGATGACGAACTCGTCACCGCGCTCCAGCTCCACCGGACCCTCGGCGAAGGTCTCCAGGCGGATCTTCGGGCCCTGCAGGTCGGCGAGGACACCGATGGCCCGGCCGGTCTCCTTGGCGGCGGCACGGACGCGGTCGTACCGACCCTGGTGCTCGGCGTGCGTGCCGTGGCTGAAGTTGAAACGGGCCACGTTCATGCCGGCTTCGATCAGCGAGACCAGCATCTCGTGGGAGTCGACCGCGGGGCCGAGAGTACAGACGATTTTCGAACGGCGCATGGAGCGATCCTATCGGTTTGTTTCCCTGCGGAATATTCCGTCTGGCGGAAGATACAAATGGGCGGGGTCGCGCTCAGTTGCGGTTACTGCTCAGTCGCTTTTTCTTCGACCAGTGCGTAGGTCTGTGTCGCGATTTCCAATTCCTCGTCCGTCGGCACCACGGCCACCGCCACCCGGGCGTCCGCCGGCGAGATCAGTCGCGGCCCGTCGCTCCGTACGGTGTTCAGCGCGTCGTCCACCGCCAGGCCCAGGGACTCCAGGCCCGCCACGGCGGCCTCGCGCACCGGTGCCGCGTTCTCCCCGACGCCGGCCGTGAACGCGATCGCGTCCACGCGGCCGAGCACCGCGTAATAGGCGCCGATGTACTTCTTCAACCGGTGAATGTAGATGTCGAATGCGAGCTTCGCCTGTTCGTCGCCCTCGTCGACCCGGCGGCGGATCTCCCGCATGTCGTTGTCCCCGCACAAGCCGATCAACCCGCTCTTCTTGTTGAGAAGAGTGTCGATCTCGTCCGTGGACATTTTGCCAACACGCATCAAATGGAAGATGACGGCGGGGTCCAGGTCTCCGGAGCGGGTACCCATCACGAGTCCCTCCAAAGGCGTCAGCCCCATGGAGGTGTCCACGCACCTGCCGGCCCGGACCGCGGAGGCGCTCGCGCCGTTGCCCAGGTGCAGCACGATCACGTTGACGTCCTCGGGCGCCCTGCCGAGCAGCTTCGCGGTCGCCCGGGACACGTACGCGTGCGAGGTGCCGTGGAAGCCGTAGCGCCGGACGCGGTGGGCGTCGGCGGTCTCGACGTCGATCGCGTAGCGCGCCGCGGACTCCGGCATCGTGGTGTGGAACGCGGTGTCGAAGACGGCCACCTGAGGCAGGTCCGGCCGCAGCGCCCGCGCGGTGCGGATGCCGGTGAGGTTGGCTGGGTTGTGCAGCGGGGCGACCGGGATCAGCCGCTCGATCTCGGCAAGCACGGTCTCGTCGATCACCGTCGGCTCGGTGAAGGTCTTGCCGCCGTGCACGACCCGGTGCCCGATGGCGGCCAGCTCGGGGGAGTCCAGGCCGAGGCCGTCCTTCGACAGCTCCTCGGCCATGGCCTTCAGGGCGGCGTCGTGGTCGGCGATGGGGCCGGTCCACTCACGCGACTCGCCGCCCCGAGGCGTGTGCTTCAGCCGGGCGGACTGCTCACCGATGCGCTCGACGAGCCCCGCCGCGAGCCTGCTGCTGTCCCGCATGTCGAGCAGCTGGTACTTGACCGACGACGAGCCGGAGTTGAGGACGAGGACGCGGGTGGCGCTCACTGTGCGGTGGCCTTTTCTGTCGCGAGGGTCGAGGTCTGGGCCTGGATCGCCGTGATGGCGACGGTGTTGACGATGTCCGAGACGAGGGCGCCCCGGGACAGGTCGTTGACGGGCTTGCGCAAACCCTGGAGCACCGGCCCGACGGCGATCGCGCCCGCCGAACGCTGCACGGCCTTGTAGGTGTTGTTGCCCGTGTTGAGGTCCGGGAAGATCAGGACCGTTGCCTGCCCGGCCACGTCCGACTCCGGCAGCTTGGTCTCCGCGACCGTCGGCTCGACCGCGGCGTCGTACTGGATCGGCCCCTCGATCCTCAGGTCGGGCCGCCGCTGCCGTACCAGCTCGGTGGCCTCGCGCACCTTGTCGACGTCGGCGCCCGAGCCCGACGTACCGGTGGAGTACGACAGCATCGCGATCCGCGGCTGCACGCCGAACTGCTCGGCGGTCGCGGCCGACTGGATGGCGATGTCGGCGAGCTGCACGGCGTCTGGGTCGGGGTTCACCGCGCAGTCGCCGTACACCAGCACCTTGTCGGCGAGGCACATGAAGAAGACCGACGAGACGATGTCGGCGTCCGGCTTGGTCTTGATGATCTCGAAGGCCGGGCGGATCGTCGCCGCCGTGGAGTGCACCGAGCCGGACACCATGCCGTCGGCGAGGCCCTCCTGGACCATCAGCGTGCCGAAGTAGTTCACGTCGGAGACGACGTCGTAGGCGAGCTCGACGGTGACGCCCCGGTGGGCCCGCAGGGCCGCGTACTTCTCGGCGAAGGCGTCGCGCAGTTCGGAGGTCGCCGGGTCGATCAGCCGGCAGTCGCCGAGGTCGATGCCGAGGTCGGCGGCCTTCTTGCGGATCTGGTCGACCGGGCCGAGCAGCGTGAGGTCGCAGACGCCCCGGCGCAGCAGGACCTCGGCCGCGTGCAGCACGCGCGGCTCGGTGCCCTCGGGGAGCACGACCCGGCGCTTGTCGGAGCGGGCCGTCTCCAAAAGCTTGTGCTCGAACATCATCGGCGTGAGGCGGTCGCTGCTCGGCGCGGAGACCCGGCGGGCGAGCTCGGCGGTGTCGGCGTACCGCTCGAAGAGACCGAGCGCGGTCTCCGCCTTGCGGGGCGTGGCCGCGCTCAGCTTCCCTTCCAGGGAGAAGAGTTCGGCGGCGGTGGGAAAGCTGTTGCCCGCCACCGAGAGCACCGGGGTGCCGGGGGCCAGGCGGGCGGCGAGGGTGAGGACCTCGTCGCTCGGCACCTCGTTCAGGGTGAGCAGCACGCCGGCTATCGGCGGGGTGCCGGCGCTGTGCGCGGCGAGCGAGCCGACGACCAGGTCCGCGCGGTCGCCCGGGGTGACCACCAGGCAGCCCGGGGTCAGGGCGTTCAGGAAGTTCGGCAGCATCGCGCCGCCGAACACGAAGTCCAGCGCGTCCCGGGCGAGCCCGGAGTCGTCGCCGAGGATCACCTTGGCCCCGAGGGCCTGCCCGATCTGGGCGACGGTGGGTGCGGCGAGCGCGGGCTCGTCCGGCACGACATAGCAGGGCACGGGCACACGGCCCCGGAGCCGCTCGGCGATCTCGTCGCGGTCCTCGCGGGCCACCCGGTTGGTGACCATGGCGAGGACGTCGCAGCCCAGGCTGTCGTAGGCCCGGTAGGCGTTGCGGGTCTCCGCGAGCACCGACTCGGCGGGCTGCGTGCGGCCGCCCACGACCGGGATCACGGAGGCGCCGAACTCGTTGGCGAGCCGGGCGTTGAGCGCGAGCTCGTCCGGCAGCTGGGTGTCGGCGAAGTCGGTGCCGAGGACCAGGACGACGTCGAAGTCGCGGGCCACCAGGTGGAAGCGGTCGACGAGGGTGGAGACCAGCTCGTCGGTGCCGCGCTCGGCCTGCAGCGCGGAGGCCTCCTGGTAGTCGAGGCCGTAGACGGTGGCCGGGTCCTGGGTGAGCCGGTAACGGGCGCGCAGCAGCTCGAAGAGCCGGTCGGGACTGTGGTGCACCAGCGGCCGGAACACCCCCACCCGGTCGACCTGGCGGGTCAGCAGCTCCATCACCCCCAGCTCGACGACCTGGCGGCCGTCGCCGCGGTCGATCCCGGTCACGTACACGCTGCGGGTCACGCGAGCTCACTCCGTTTCCTGGACGGCATAAAAATCGCCCACCTAGGTGAGCAGAACCCTCTTGACAGTACCCCGATCGATGGATAAGGCGCCCGTCAGCATGGGATGCGACGTTGCTGTGCGGGACGTGAAAGAATCGGACCTGGCTCACCGGTATCAACAGCGAGCAGGAGACACAGCACGATGCGCATCGGAGTTCTCACCGCAGGCGGCGACTGCCCGGGGCTGAACGCAGTGATCCGGTCGGTCGTGCACCGAGCGGTCGACAATTACGGCGACGAGGTCATCGGCTTCGAGGACGGCTACTCCGGCCTCCTGGACGGCCGCTACCGCGCCCTGGACCTGGACAGCGTCAGCGGCATCCTGGCCCGCGGCGGCACCATCCTCGGCTCCTCCCGCCTGGAGCGCGACCGGCTGCGCGAGGCGTGCGAGAGCGCCTCCGACATGATCCACGAGTTCGGCATCGACGCGCTGATCCCGATCGGCGGCGAGGGCACCCTCACGGCCGCCCGCATGCTGTTCGACGCGGGTCTCCCGGTCGTCGGCGTCCCGAAGACGATCGACAACGACATCTCCTCCACCGACCGCACCTTCGGCTTCGACACCGCGGTCGGCGTGGCCACCGAGGCGATGGACCGCCTCAAGACCACCGCCGAGTCCCACCAGCGCGTGATGGTCGTCGAGGTCATGGGCCGGCACGCGGGCTGGATCGCCCTGGAGTCCGGCATGGCCGCCGGCGCCCACGGCATCTGCCTGCCCGAGCGCCCCTTCGACCCGGCCGACCTGGTCAAGATGGTCGAGGAGCGCTTCGCCCGCGGCAAGAAGTTCGCCGTGGTCTGCGTCGCCGAGGGCGCCCACCCCGCCGAGGGCAGCATGGACTACGGCACGGGCGAGATCGACAAGTACGGCCACGAGCGCTTCCAGGGCATCGGCACGGCCCTGGCGTACGAGCTGGAGCGGCGGCTCGGCAAGGAGGCCAAGCCGGTCATCCTCGGCCACGTCCAGCGCGGCGGCGTCCCCACCGCGTACGACCGGGTCCTGGCCACCCGCTTCGGCTGGCACGCGGTGGAGGCCGCGCACCGGGGCGAGTTCGGCCGGATGACCGCGCTCAAGGGCACCGACATCGTGATGGTGCCGCTCGCGGAGGCGGTCACCGAGCTGAAGACGGTCCCGAAGGACCGGATGGACGAGGTGGAGTCGGTCTTCTAGGCGCGCGTCCGGGCGGTCGCCGTCCTACGGCCGTCTGTCGGCCGTCTCGTGCTACGGCCGTGTCTCGACCGCCTCCCAGAACCGCTCCACGATCTCGGCCAGGAACTCCTGGCCGGCCTCGCCGGAGCGTTCGCCGCCCCCGCCCCAGCTCAGGGTGGACACCATCTGCCCCTGGTACTGCCGGTGCAGGTCCATGAGGGTCTCCTCCACCAGGCGCCGGTCCAGGGGCACGATCTTCGCGATCTGACGGACGTAGGCCTGCCAGCGGGTGCTGACCGCGCCGCGCAGGCATTCGGCGAGCCGCTTCTCGCGGCCCGTGACGGCGACGAAGTCCGGCAGGGTCAGCTCCAGCAGATCGGCGAGGGCGGCGGACTGGCGGTCGGTGCCGCGCCACTCGTCGTGTTCCTCCATGCCGAGGTAGGCGAGCAGTTCGAGTCCCACGGCACGGGCCACGTCCTCGGGGGCGATGCCGCGCGCGACGCGGTGCTCGCGCAGGGTGCGGGGGCGGCCGATGAGTTCACCGGGGGAGCACCACAACACGCCCGCGAGAGCGGTGAGTTCCGGACTGGTGGGGCAGAGGGTCCCGCGTTCCCAGGCGACGACGAGATCAGGGGTGACGTAGGGGAGCCCGTACGAGACGCGCAGCCCGTAGGCCACGTGCTCGGGCCCCATGCCGAGGGCGACACGGAGTCTGCGGGCGGTGAGGTTGTCGAAGGGCGGTCCGGGCTGGTTCGGCAGGGCGGGTGGTCGGCGCACGGCCCACAAGCTAGGGGCGCGGTCGTGCGGTGACTACGGTCTGTTCGGCCAGTATCACGGATTGTGCGAACCTACGGTTTCGACCGTGGGTTCGGGCTGGCCGAAGATCGTCTGTCGGCGGCGCGGACGCGGTGGCGAGGATGGCGCCGGGTGCCCGCACGGGTGGCCGGAAAGAGGTGCGATCTTCGTGTACGAAGTGAATGGCAAGGTAGAGGGGCATATTCGCGAGCGGCTGCTGGCGCCGAACTTCTGGCATCTCGCCACCGTCGGTCCGGACGGAGCGCCGCAGGTCTCGCCCATGTGGGCGGACCTCGAAGGTGAGTACGTCATGGTCAACACGGCGATCGGACGTGTGAAGGAACAAAACCTGCGGCGCAATCCGAACGTCTCCCTCTCCCACCACGACCCCGAGAACCCCTACGACCGTGTCGAGATCCGGGGCCGGGTGGTGCGCTTCGTCGAGGGCGAGGAGGCGGAGCGCTCCATGGACCGGCTCACGCAGAAGTACATCGGCGAGGAGCGCTACCCGTGGCTGCTGGCGGGCGAGCGGCGGGTGATGCTGCTGATCGAGCCGGTGCGGGTGCGCAGGGTGGTGGGGGTGGAGCCGTTCCGGCCGGGGGTGCTGCCGGAGGAGTGAGCACGGGCTGCCGAGCCCGGGGATGACGCGCCGCTCACGCGGCCCCCGGCGACCGGCTGACGCCCCCGTGAACCTTGATCGCGTCCGGCAGGCGGCAGTCGTGCTCCGGGTTCGTGGTAGTGGTCGGCCGAGTGGAGTGGCAGCGGTGTTCTGGGCTTGTGCCCCGGTCGGCCGTGTGAAATGGCGGCCGTGTTCGGGGTTCGTACCTCGCCGGCGCCCGATGGACGGCCGTTGGGTTCCGGGTTCGTGTCCTCGGCCCGCCGAGGGGAGTGGCAGGCGCGTCCTCCGGGTTTGTACGCTGGCCGCGTCCGGCAGGTGGCGGTTGTGCTCCGGGTTCGTGGTCGTGGTCGGTCGTGCGGGTCAGCCGCGTTTCCGGGTTCGTACCTCGGCCGCGTCCGGCAGTTGGTGGCTGTACCGGGCTCGTGGCCCCGGGCCGACCTCATGAAAGGCGCCCACGCCACGGACCGTGCCGGCCACGCCGGGTCCCGAGACCGTGTCGATGAGTCCGGACGCCCCAGGCCGGGTCGCCGGAGCCGGGCCGGACTTTCCCGAAGTCGTCGGAGAGGCGGCGGCAGGTCACCCCTTGACCGCCCCGCCCAGCGCGAAGCCCCCGCCGAGCCGCCGCGCGATCAGCACGTACAGCAGGATCACCGGTGTCGAGTAGACGATCGAGAACGCGGCGAGCTGGCCGTACGCCACCATCCCGCGGTTGCCGAAGAACTCGTTGATGCTGACGGATGCCGGCATCTGGTCCGGGGTGAGCAGCAGCATGAACGGGACGAAGAAGTTGCCCCACATCATGACGAAGGAGAAGACGGTCACGACCGCGACTCCGGGGCCCATGAGAGGCAGCACGATCCGGACGAGCGACTGGAGGGAGCCCGCGCCGTCCGTCCAGGCGGCCTCCTCCAGTTCCTTCGGCACGCCGTCCATGAAGTTCTTCATCAGCCATATGGCGAAGGGGAGTTGGGACGCGGCGAAGAACAGGATCGTGCCCTGGAGGGTGTCGATCAGGTCGACCTGCACGAACAGGGCGTAGACCGGAACCATGATCGCCGTGATGGGCAGGCTGGTCGCGAAGAGGACCGACAGCAGGAACGGCCGGTTGAGACGGGAGCGGAAGCGGGACAGGGGATAGGCCGCGAGGGCCGCGCAGACCACCGTCAGCCCGGTCGCCCCACCGCACAGGATGAGGCTGTTGAGCAGCGGGGTGAAGGTGATCTCCGAGGTCAGGATCGCGTCGAAGTTCCCGAGGGTGACACCGTCGGGGACCTTCGCCCTGAGGTCCGCGTGCGGATCCAGGGCCGACAGGAGCACCCAGGCGAGCGGCAGCACGAACGCGGCCGCGACCGCCAACAGCCCCGCGTCGGCGGCGAGTCGGTGGTTGCGGCGGCGGTCGGCGAAGTGTGCGCGGGCCATGGTCACACCTCCGTCCGCAGCAGGCGCATGTAGACCACGGAGAAGAGGGACCCCACCAGGAGGAGCAGCAGGGCGACCGCGGTGCCGTAGCCGATCATGCTGTTCTGGAAGGCCTGTTCGTACATGAAGAGGGGCAGGGTCTGGCTCTTGTCGCCCGGCCCGCCCCTCGTCATCACCCAGATCAGTCCGAAGACCGAGAGGGTCTGGAGGGTGTTGAGCATCAGGTTCGTGCCGATGGAGCGCCGGATCATCGGCAGGGTGATGTGCCACATCCGGCGCCAGCCGCCCGCGCCGTCGACCTCGGCGGCCTCCGTGATCTCCCTCGGGATCTCCCCCAGGGCCGCCGTGTAGACCAGCATCGAGAAGGCGGTGCCCCGCCACACGTTCGCGAAGGACACCGCCAGGATCGGCAGGGTGAACAGCCAGTTCTGGGACGGGAGATGGAGCAGGTCGAGCACCGCGTTCAACGTGCCCTCCTTGCGGAAGAAGGCGTAGAGGAGAAAGCCCGCGACGACCTCGGGCAGCACCCACGCGGTGATGACGATGCCGCCGGTGAGCGTGCGCACGGGTTTCGAGGCGCGCTGCATGAGCGCCGCCAGCGCCAGGCCCAGGGTGTTCTGCCCGATCAGCGACGACACGACCGTGAACACCAGCGTCAGCCATACGGCGTTGAGGAACTCCTCGTCCTGGAACGCCGTGCGGAAGTTCTCGAAGCCGACGAAGGACGACTCGGCCTGACCGGTCAACTGCAGGTCGGTGAAGGCGATGTAGGCGCAGTAGGCGATGGGTCCGGCGAGGAAGAGGAGCAGCAGGACGAGCGCGGGCGTGACCGGGAGGGCGCGGGCGAGGGAGCGCCGGTTCACTTGTCGATCACTTGGTCGTCCGTGGCCTCCTTGAGCGAGTCGTCGTAGTTCCTGGCCGCCGCCTCGACGGAGGTGTCACCGGTCGTCACGCCCTCCATCGCCTCCTGGATCGCGGTGGAGACCTTCGGATACGCCGGGTAGGCGGGCCGGTAGTGGGTGCTGGCGACCAGGTCGGTGAAGAACTCGATGCCGGGCTGGGCCTTGGCGTACGCGGGGTCCGCGGCCACGTCCTCGCGTACCGAGATGCCCGAGTTGGCGACGTACCACTTCTGGGCGTTGGCCTTGGTCTGCAGCGTCCTGATGAAGTCGAAGGCGAGATCGGGGTTGCCCGCCTTGGCCGGGACCGCCCAGGTCCAGCCGCCGGACATGCTCACCTTGCCGGGGGCCTGGCCGTGCTGGGTCGGCATGTACGCGAGCCCCAACTCACTGGACCACTGGGGCCATTCGTGACCGCTGCCGGGCAGCCAGTCCTGCGGGAGCCAGGAGCCGTCCAGGTTGATACCGAGCTTGCCCTTGGGGAGCAGATCGCCGCGGACGATGGTCTGGATGTTGGGGTCGAGGGCGGTGGAGACGTCCGGGCCGAGCTTCTCCCGGTAGACCGTCTCGACGAAGGAGAGGGCGTCCTTGAAGCCCTGGCTGCCGGCGATCCACTTCCTTGCGGACTCGTCGTACAGGCGGTCCTCGGTCCCGTAGAGCAGCATCTCGAAGCCCTGCATGGTGGCGGCCTCGCCCGCGGGTTTGCCGGTGTAGACGTTGAGGGGCGTGACGTCCGGGACCCGGCGCTTGATGGTGCGGGCGGCGTCGAGGACCTCGTCCCAGGTCTTGGGCTGCCAGTCGGCGGGCAGCCCGGCCTTGGCGAAGATCCCCTTGTCGAACCAGAGCCCCCGGGTGTCGGTGCCGTCCGGGACGCCGTACGTCTTGCCGTCCTCCGCCTTCGCCGCGGCCTTCGCGGTGTCGATGAACCGGTTCCAGTCGGGCCACTTGGCGAGATAGGCGTCAAGCGGCTTCAAGTACCCGCTGGTGATGTCGGAGTTGATGAGGAAGGTGTCCTCGTAGACCAGGTCGGGCGCGGTCTTCGCGGAGCGGAGCATCTGCTGCAGCTTGGTGTAGTACTCCGAGTCCGGGGCCTTGATGGGGACGAGCTCGACCTTCTTGCCGGGGTTCGCCTTCTCGAACTGCTTCTTGACGTCCGCGAGATAGTCGTCCATCACGTGGATCGAGTTGTCCGTGGACTGCTTGAAGGAGACCCTCACGGTGTCCGGATCGCTGCCGGAACCGCCTCCGCAGGCGGTGAGGGCGGATGCGGCGAGGGCGGTGGCGAGCAGGGAGGGAAGTACGGCGGTGGGGCGCACGGGCATGACCTCCTACGGGCTCACGTCGTTGTGGCCGGGACGGCTGCCGTGTGAACGTAAGAGGAGTGGTCTAGTCAGGTCAATGAGCGTGCACCAGAAGGACCCTAGGGCTGCTGTCGGGTGACCCATCGGTACTGCAACTCCGGGCGCCCCACCGTTCCGTACTGCGGGCTGCGGGCCGCCCGGCCGGCGTCGACCAGATGCTCCAGGTAGCGGCGGGCCGTGATCCGGGAGATCCCGACCACCTCGGCGAGACCGGTCGCGGTGAGCCCCTCCTCGCAGTCCCGCAGCGCCACCGTCACCCGCTCCAGGGTCGGCGCGCTGAGCCCCTTCGGCAGGGCGGCCGGGCCCGGCGCCCGGAGTGTGGCCAGCGCGCGGTCCACCTCGTCCTGACCGCTCGCCTCACCGGCCGACGCGTGGAACTCCGCGTACCGGATCAGCCGGTCGCGCAGGGTGGCGAAGGTGAACGGCTTCAGCACGTACTGCACGACCCCCAGCGAGACGCCCTCCCGGACGACCGTCAGGTCCCGGGCCGACGTCACCGCTATCACGTCCGCCTGATGCCCGGCCGCGCGCAGCTGACGGGCCAGCTGGAGGCCGTGCCCGTCCGGCAGATGCAGATCGAGCAGGAGCAGGTCCACGGCCGTACGGTCCAGCAGCCGCCGGGCCTCGGCACCGGTGTGCGCCTTGCCGACGGCCGTGAAGCCGGGGACGCGGTTGACGTACAGCACGTGCGCGTCGGCGGCGACCGGATCGTCCTCGACGACCAGGACACGGATGGGCTGCGGCGCGGTCATATCTGGCCTCCGGGGAGGGTGGCACGTCCGGGGGCCGGGGAGCCGGGGGGCGGCGGGGGGTCTTCCGGGGCTGTGGCGTTCGCGGGGGCAGGGGGGCGGTCCGGGGTTGTGGTGTGTTCGGGAGCGGCAGGGCCTTCCGGGACCGGCGAGGCTTCCCAGGCCGTGGTGCTTTCGAGCTCGCCCCCCAGAGGGAGCCGTACCTCGAATTCCGCGCCGCCTCCCTCCGCCTCCGCGACGGTCAGCGTGCCCTTGCAGCGGTTGACCGTCTGCCGTACGAGTGCGAGGCCCAGGCCGCGGCCGCCCGGGCCCGCCGGTTTCGTCGAGAAGCCGCGCTGGAAGACCGCCTCGGCGTGGGCCGGGTCCACGCCCGCGCCGGTGTCCGAGACCCGCAGGACCAGCCCGCGGCCCGCCGTGCCCTCCGTGCCCGCCGTGTATGCCGTCACCGTCACCCGCGCCCGCATGCTGCCCTGCGCCGCGTCCACCGCGTTGTCGATGAGGTTGCCGAGGATCGTGACCAGGTCCCGGGCGGGGAGCGTGTCCGGCAGCAGCCCGTCGTCCAGGCGGCTGTCCTCCGACACGACCAGCTCCACGCCCCGCTCGTTCGCCTGCGCGGTCTTGCCCAGCAGCAGGGCGGCCAGCACCGGTTCGCTCACCGCCGCCACCACCTGGTCCGTGAGTGCCTGCGCCAGCTCCAGCTCCGCCGTCGCGAAGCCCACCGCCTGTTCCGCGCGGCCCAGTTCGATCAGCGAGACGACCGTGTGCAGCCGGTTCGCCGCCTCGTGGGCCTGCGAGCGCAGCGCCTGGGTGAAGCCCCGCTCGGAGTCCAACTCGCCCATCAGGGACTGGAGTTCGGTCACATCGCGCAGGGTGACCACGGTGCCGCGCTGCTCTCCGCCGGAAACCGGGGAGGTGTTGACGACCAGGACCCGCGTGGACGTCAGATGGACCTCGTCGACCCGTGGCTCGGAGGACAGCAGCGCCCCCGTCAGCGGCGCCGGCAGCCCGAGGTCCGCCACCGACCGCCCGATCACCCCGTCCTGAGCGGACACGCCCAGCAACTCCCGTCCGCCGTCGTTGATCAGCGCGACACGGTACTGCCCGTCCAGCATCAGCAGTCCCTCGCGCACCGCGTGCAGGGCGGCCTGGTGATAGTCGTGCATCCTGCTGAGCTCGGCCGCGTTCATGCCGTGGGTGTGCCGGCGCAGCCGGGCGTTGACGACGTAGGTGCCGACGGCGCCGAGCGCGAGCGCGCCGCCCGCGACGCCGAGCAGGGCGGCGAGCTGGCCCTGCACCCGCTCGCTGATCTTCTCGACCTGGATCCCGGCGCTGACCAGCCCGATGACGTGCCTGTGGTCGTCCTCGACCGGAGTGACCGCGCGAACCGAGGCGCCCAGCGTGCCGGTGTAGGTCTCCGTGAACGTCTGGCCCCTGAGCGCGCGCTCGGTGTTGCCGAGGAAGTGCTTGCCGATCTCCTTCTTGTCGGGGTGGGTCCAGCGGATGCCCTGCGGACTCATGATCGTGACGAAGTCGACCTCGGTGTCGGCCATGACCCGCAGCGCGTACGGCTGGAGCCGTGCCGTCGGATCAGGCGTGCCGATGGCCGCCCGCACGGACGGCGAGTCCGCGACCGCCCGCGCCACGGCCCTGGCCTGAACCCGCGCCGCGTCCTCGGCCTGGCCCCGGTCGCTGACGTAGGTGAACAGCGCGTACCCCGCCACGACCACGGCGATCAGCACGGCCTGCATGGCGAAGAGCTGGGCCGCGAGGCTCCGGGGTCTCGGTACGGGGATGCGCATGTCGTCAGTGTGCCTCCATGGCTGATTGTGAACTAAATGAACGGAAGGGTGACCGCCCTCACAGGGCGGGAGATAGTCACGGCATTCCTTCAGAAGCCCGGACGTGAGCCGCACGCCGGTCATACCGACGAAGACGTCAAGGAGGGCAGCCGTGGCCGCCAGCACCCCCGAGAGGGCACCCGCAGTCAAAAAGGACCGCACTCACTACCTGTACATAGCGGTGATCGTCGCGGTCGCCCTCGGTATCACCGTCGGTCTGGTCGCCCCCGACTTCGCGGTCGAGCTGAAGCCGATCGGCACCGGGTTCGTCAACCTGATCAAGATGATGATCTCGCCGATCATCTTCTGCACGATCGTGCTGGGCATCGGCTCGGTGCGGAAGGCCGCCAAGGTCGGCGCGGTCGGCGGTATCGCCCTGCTCTACTTCACGATCATGTCGCTGGTGGCCCTGGGCATCGGCCTGGTCGTCGGCAACATCCTGGAGCCGGGCACGGGTCTCGCGGTGACCGACGCGATCAAGGACGCCGGCCACGCACAGGTGGACGCGGAGGCCAAGGACACCACCGAGTTCCTGCTCGGCATCATCCCGACCACGATCGTCTCCGCCTTCACCGAGGGCGAGGTGCTGCAGACCCTGCTCATCGCGCTGCTCGCCGGCTTCGCGCTGCAGGCCATGGGCTCGGCCGGGCAGCCGGTCCTGCGCGGGGTCGAGCACATCCAGCGGCTCGTGTTCCGCATCCTCGCCATGGTGATGTGGGCCGCCCCGATCGGCGCGTTCGGTGCCATGGCGGCGGTGGTCGGTTCCGCGGGCGTCGACGCCCTCAAGAGCCTCGCCGTCCTGATGCTCGGCTTCTACGTCACCTGTTTCCTCTTCGTCTTCATCGTGCTCGGCGTCATGCTGCGGGTGATCGCCGGCCTCAACATCCTCACGCTCTTCAAGTACCTGGGCCGTGAGTTCCTGCTGATCCTGTCGACCTCGTCGTCGGAGTCCGCCCTGCCCCGGCTCATCGCGAAGATGGAGCACCTGGGCATCAGCAAGCCGGTGGTCGGCATTACCGTCCCGACCGGTTACTCCTTCAACCTCGACGGCACCATGATCTACATGACCATGGCGTCCCTGTTCATCGCCGACGCCATGGGCACGCCGATGTCGGTCGGCGAGCAGATCCCGCTGCTGCTCTTCCTGTTCGTCGCCTCCAAGGGCGCGGCCGGTGTCACCGGCGCCGGCATGGCGACCCTCGCGGGCGGTCTCCAGTCGCACAAGCCCGCCCTGGTGGACGGCATCGGCCTGATCGTCGGCATCGACCGCTTCATGAGCGAGGCGCGCGCCCTGACCAACTTCGCGGGCAACGCCGTCGCCACCGTCCTGATCGGCACCTGGACCAAGGAGATCGACCGCGAGCGCGTCGACCAGGTGCTCGCCGGTCACCTGCCCTTCGACGAGAAGACGCTCCTCGACCACGACGACGAGGACGTCACGGCGGACATCCCCGAGCAGGGCGGCGAGAAGGAGCTGGCCAAGGCCTGACCGGCCGGACGCCGATGGCCGTACGGCCACACAGAGCCGGGTCGGGCCCGACCTGAACCCGGGCCCGGCTCCCGCCCCGGGCGGCCGAGTACTCCCCCGTAGCTCGGCCGCCCGGACCCACTCCCGAAGAACAGCTCAGTCGCTCAGTTTCGCCACCAGCGCGGTGGCCAGAGAGGCGGGTACGCCCGCCGCGGTCAGAACGGTGACCGCGGCGGAGCGGCCCGCCTCTTTTGCGTCCAGCAGCCCGTGGTTCACCGCCTCCATCACCGCGAACATCATCTGCTCGTGGACGTACGCCAGCGCGGGCGCCGGCAGCGGTGAGACGAAGACGCCCTCGTCGAGACCGCGCTGGAGCAGTTCGGTGGAGGCCTGGCGCACGGGGGCGAGCCGCTCGATGATGCCTTCCATCGTGACGCTGCGCTGGGCGAGCGCGACCAGGATGCGGTAGCGGTCGGCGACCTTCCAGACCTCGAGCACGGAGCCCGCCACGGCCTGCGCCAGATCGTCGATCCCCTCGCGTCCCGCCGCGTCGGCGGCCGCCACCGCCTCCACGGCCCCGTCGACGAGCGTGCTGATCAGCGCCTCACGGCTGGGGAAGTGCCCGTACACGGTCCGCCTCACGACGCCCGCGGCGCGCGCGATCTGGTCCATGGACGCATCCGGGTCGCGCAGCAGCTCGGCGAGTGCGACATCGAGGATGTGGCGGCGGTTGGCTTCGGCGCGACTGGAGTGGCCCGTGGTCATGGCCGCCATTGTGCCCCCACCGGCTGGACTTGCACAGCGCTGTGCAGCAAGCGTACATTGCACAGCGTTGAGCAAATGCACATCGCTGTGCAAGACCGCTGAGGAAGGCCACCCCTGCCATGCGACTCGTCATGACCGAACCGGTCGAGAAGATGGAGCGCCCCTACGCCCGCCGCTGGTGGGCCCTTCTCGTCCTCTGCCTCAGCCTGCTGATCATCGTGATGGCGAACACCGCCCTCACGGTCGCGGCCCCCGACATGACCGAGGACCTCGGGCTGTCGAGCGCCGACCTCCAGTGGGTCATCGACGGCTACACCGTCCCGTACGCCGCCCTGATGCTGCTGTTCGGCGCGATCGGCGACAAGTACAGCCGCCGCGGCGCACTGCTGCTGGGGCTCGGGGTCTTCGGCGGCGGCGCGGTCTTCGGCTACGTCGCCGACAGCGCCACGACCGTCATCGCGGCCCGCGCGGTGATGGGCACCGGCGCCGCGATGATCATGCCGGCCACGCTGTCCATGCTCGCCGCGACTTTCCCGCGCGGTGAGCGCGCCAAGGCGATCACCGTGTGGACCGCCACCTCCGGCGTGGCGATCGCGGCCGGGCCGCTGGTCGCGGGCGCACTCCTGGAGCGCCACGCCTGGACGTCGACGTTCCTGATCGACGTCCCGATAGCCGCCGTCGCGATCGTCGCGGCCCTCGTCCTCGTCCCGCCGTCCAAGGCCGCGAAGCACGGCCGTATCGACTACGTCGGCGGCCTGCTGTCGGTCGTGTGGATCGGCGCGCTGGTCTACATGATCATCGAGGGCCCGCACTTCGGCTGGCACGCCAGGGCGATCGCCGCCGCGCTGGTCGCGGGCATCGGTCTCGCCCTCTTCATCCTCTGGGAGCTGCGCCACCCGCGCCCCGTCGTCGACGTCCGCCGCTTCGCCGACCGCGGCTTCGCGGGCGCCAACCTCGCCGTCGCCCTGTTCTTCCTGGCCGTCTTCGGCGCCTTCTACTACCTCACCCAGCACCTCCAGTTCGTCCTCGGCTACAGCGCCCTGGAGACCGGCCTGCGCATGCTGCCGCTGGCCGGCGCGGTCTTCGTCGGCTCCGCCCTGACCGGGTTCCTCACCCCGCGGGTCGGGATGAAGTGGACGGTCACCGCGGGCATGGTCGGCGGCACGGCGGCCCTCGCGCTGCTCACCCGGATCGACGCGAGTGCGTCGTACGGCGATTTCCTCGTGCCCCTGATGGTGCTGGGCCTGGCGATCGGCCTCGCCCTCTCGCCCGCCACGGACGCGATCATGGGAGCCTTCCCCGAGTCCGAACTGGGCGTCGGCGGCGCGGTGAACGACACCTCGATCGAGCTCGGCGGCTCGCTCGGCATCGCGATCCTCGGCTCGCTGCTGGCGACCTCCTACGCGGACCACCTCTCCGACGCCACCGCCGGCAGCGGGCTCCCGGCCGCCGCCCTGTCCTCCGCCCAGGACTCCGTCGGCGCCGGATACACCGTGGCGCAGGGCATCGGTGCGAAGGCCCAGCAGGTCGCGGCCCAGGCCGCCGGGGCCACCGACCCGCAGCAGGCCGCCCAGCTGAAGGCGCAGGCCGGGGAACTCGCCTCCGGCGCACGGCAGTTGGCGGACGCGGTCGGCTCGTCCTTCTCCGACGCGGTGGCGCACACCAGCCTGATCGGGGCGATCGTGCTGGGTGTCGGGACCGTCCTGGTCGCGGTGCTCCTGCCCGGCCGCACGTCCACGGAGCCCGCCCCCCGGGCCGAGGCGGAGAAGGAACTGGTCGACACCCACTGACTCACCGAATTCTTACCCGGCCCCACTAGCGTGCCGTCCCCGGACGGCACGCTCTTTCATCGGAGGCACACGGGGGATGAAGATCGACTGGGACCGGCGGACGTGCGCACGCCGCGGGCATGTGACGTACGCGCCGGACGAACCCCGCCTCAGGGAGCCGCTGTACGCCGAGACCGCCGTGGGCGGGGCGTGGCGCTGCCTGCGCTGCGGCGACTTCGCCCTCGGTGAGCCGCACGGCTCGGGACCCGCGGACCACGCGCCCCTCGTCCCGCGCGGCAAGGTGCTCAGGGACCTGTTCGTGCTGCGCTTCCTCGCGATCGAGCGGGCCGTGCGCGGGGTGTTCATCGTGCTGGCCGCGGTGGCGGTGTGGAAGTTCAGTAACAGCCAGGACGCGGTGCGCCGGCTCTTCGACGAGTATCTCGACGTCTTCCGGCCGGTGTTCAGGCACTTCCACTACGACCTGGACCACTCACCGATCGTCGACACCGTCCAGAAGACGTTCGGGTACAAGCACAACACCCTGGTCCTGGTGGCCGTGCTGCTGCTGGCCTACGCCCTCATCGAGCTCGTCGAGGCGGTCGGCCTCTGGTACGCCAAGCGCTGGGCGGAGTACCTGACGGTGGTGGCGACGGCCGCCTTCCTTCCGCTGGAGATCTACGAACTCACCGAGCGCATCAGCTGGCTGAAGATCGCCACGCTGTTCCTCAACATCCTCGCCGTCCTGTACATCCTCCTCGCCAAGCGCCTGTTCGGCCTGCGCGGCGGACACCGGGCCTTCGAGGAGGAACGGCACAGCGCGTCACTGCTGGAGGTGAAGGAGGCCGGCGAGCGGAGCGAGCTCAGCGCATCGGGCCAGGGTTCCCGGCACCGCCCCTAGGCCCCCAGCCCCCTAGGGGGGTGCCGTCACTCCGCGCCGCTACGAACTGTTCGCCAGGTGTCCTTTCCCAGGGTTTCGGCCACGGCTCGCGGCAGCCATCGGTGTACGTCGCCGAAGGTGAAGCCGAGGCGGGTGGCCCGGGAGTTGTCCATGCCGTAGGAGCGGGCGAAGGAGAACGGTGAGACCTCGCCGAGCTCGACCAGTTGGAGGAGGGTCTTGCCCTCGGGGAAGTGCGCGGCGACCGCCCTGCACAACTCCTCCGTGCCCAGCAGCCCGTGGGAGGCCGCGTTCACCGGCCCGGTGAAGTCCTGGCCCACCGTCCAGGCGAGGAAGTCGGCGATCTCCTCGACGTGGATGTAGGTGGCGGGCTGGTTGTCGACCGGGACGGCGATGGGCTCGCCGGTGCGGATACGGTCGGCGTAGTGGGCGAGGCGTCCGGTGAAGTCGTCGGCGCCGCCCAGGACGTGGGCCACGCGGATCGTCGTCACGGGAAAGGCGGGGTCCGTCGCGAAAACGGATTCCGCCTGCCGCTTTCCCTCGCCGTAATGGGAATCGAGGAATGCGGGGTCGTCCCAGGGAAGCTCGACATCGACGGACACGGTCGTCGGGTCGACGGCGTCCTCCCGCACGAGGGCGATCGAGTCCTCGTACTCGTACACCTCCACTGTCGAGGTCATCACATAGCGCCGGGCGCGTCCGGCGAAGACCCGGCGGGCGATCGCCGCCTGGCGCGGGGTGTAGCAGACCTGGTCGACCACCACGTCGAAGGTGCGCGAGCCCAGGGCGCTGAGCAGCGCGCTTTCGTCGTCGCGGTCGGCGAGCAGGTGAACCGCCCCGGGCGGGGGCGCGGACGAGCCCCGGTTGAGGACCGTGACCCGGTCGCCGGCGGCCAGCAGACGTGCGATCAGGCGCTTGCCGACATAGCGGTTGCCGCCGATGACCAGTACCTCGCGGGGAGTTTCCATGACCATAATTCTCCCGGCGTACATCCACGTATTGAAGGGGGAACCATGGGAGTTCAGGCGGCGGCACCGAAAGAACCACGGCAGCTGCGTCCTACCGCCGACGAAACCTCGGTGGCCTTCGACGCGCTGGACCGGCAGATCCTGGAGCTCCTGCAGACCGACGGCCGGATCAAGCTCAGTGAGCTGGGCCGCCGGGTGCGGCTGAGCCCGGCGGCGGTCACCGAGCGGGTGCGGCGGCTGGAGGCGGCAGGCGTGATCGGCGGCTACGGCGCCCACGTGGTCCCGGCCCGGCTCGGCTACGGCATCCAGGCGTTCATCCGGGTCAGCCCGCACGGCGGCTACACCCTGAGGCACCCGAGGACCCTGGAACTGCTGGTGCGCCCCGAGATCATCGAGGCGCACCACGTGGTCGGCGAGGACTGCTGGATCCTCAAGGTCGCCGTCCGTGACACCGTCCACCTGGAGGAGGTCCTCGAAGAGGTTTCCGCCCTCGGCCGCACCACGACCTCGATCGTGCTGACCACCCCGGTCCCGCGCAAACCGCTCTTGCCTTGACGTCGGCGTAAAGGATTACGTTCGTGGACATGCGAATCGGCGAGCTGGCCGCACGGGCCGGGACCACGACGCGGACGCTGCGCTACTACGAGGCGCGGGGCCTGCTGCCCGCGCGGCGCGGTCACAACGGGTACCGGACCTACGACGAGGACGACCTGAAGCTGCTCCGGCAGATCCGGACGCTCCAGGACTTCGGGTTCGACCTGGAGGAGACGCGGCCGTTCGTGGAGTGTCTGCGGGCCGGCCACCCGGAGGGCGACTCGTGCCCCGCCTCACTCGCGGTCTACCGGCGCAAGCTCGGTGAACTGGACGCGCTGATCGGTGAGTTGCAGACCGTGCGCGCCCAGGTCGGGCAGCAGTTGGAGCGGGCCGAGCGGGCGCGTGACGGGCTGGCCGCCGACGCGCGGGTTCCGGGCGGTCCGGAGCCGGAGTGCGAACTGGGAGGGATCCACAGGTGATCAAGGCAGCGGGTGTGGCCGAGGTGACGGACGCGGACTTCGAGACGGAGGTGCTCGGGTCGGAGCTGCCGGTGCTGGTGGAGTTCACCGCCGACTGGTGTCCGCCGTGCCGGCAGATGGGGCCGGTGCTCACGGCTCTCGCCGCGGAGGAGGGCGAGCGGCTCAAGGTGGTCCAGCTGGACGTCGACACCAATCCGCTGACCACGAACGCCTACAGGGTGCTCTCGATGCCCACCTTCATGGTCTTCCGGGGCGGGGAGCCGGTGCGGTCGATGGTGGGGGCGCGGCCCAAGCGGCGGCTGCTGGAGGAGCTGACGGACGTCCTGTGAGCCTGCGGTGAGCTGACGCAATACAGAGAAATCCCCCGAGCGATTGCGCTCGGGGGATTTCTCTGCGTATATTCAATGATTCGCGACTTCATGACAGTCTATAAAGCATGGTTCGCAAAAGAAGCTCAGTGAGCAGAGTATATCCGGGCGGGAGTGGAATTGTCAAACACCGGCTTTCCGGACGATGAATTGCGGCAGGAACAGGAATTCATCGACGGGCTGTACGCACATGTGGACGCCCTGCGCGGCGACACCGAGGTCTCCGTCACGGACGCGCTCGCCCAGGGCAACACCCCCATGCAGGCCCGCCTCGAGCGGGACATCCTGGTCGCCGAGCGCTCGGGACTGCTGGCCGCGCTGAACGCGGTCGACGGCTCGCTCTGCTTCGGCCGGATCGACCTCACCTCGGGCACCACCCATCACATCGGCCGGATCGGACTGCGCACCGAGGACGCCGAACGCACCCCGATCCTCATCGACTGGCGGGCCGACGTCGCCCGTCCCTTCTACCTGGCCACCGGCCACACCCCGATGGGCCTGCGCCGCCGCCGGCACATCGGCACCGAGGGCCGCCGGGTCACCGACCTGCACGACGAGATCCTCGACCTCGGCGACCAGGAGCGGACCGGCCACGAGGACCCGAGCGGTGACGCCGTCCTGCTCGCCGCGCTCAACTCCGCCCGCACCGGCCGCATGAGCGACATCGTGCAGACCA
Source organism: Streptomyces sp. NPDC024687 (assembly GCF_055559055.1). NCBI lineage: Bacteria > Bacillati > Actinomycetota > Actinomycetes > Kitasatosporales > Streptomycetaceae > Streptomyces > Streptomyces sp. NPDC024687. The sequence continues at coordinate 702,155 of NZ_JBVHLJ010000003.1, forward strand.
TCCAGGCCGAGCAGGACGAGATCATCCGCGCGCCCCACCGCGGGGTGCTGGTGGTCGAGGGCGGGCCGGGCACCGGCAAGACGGCCGTCGCCCTGCACCGGGCCGCGTATCTCCTGTACGAGCACCGGGAGTTGCTGGCCAAGCGGGCCGTGCTGATCGTCGGCCCCAACCCGGCCTTCCTCGGCTACATCGGCGAGGTGCTGCCCTCGCTGGGCGAGACCGGGGTGCTGCTCGCGACGGTCGGGGAGCTCTTCCCCGGCGTGAGGGCCACGGCGACCGACAGCCGCGAGGCGGCCGCGGTGAAGGGGCGCGCCGCCATGGCGGACGTCCTCGCCGACGTCGTACGCGACTGGCAGGCCCTGCCCGACCCGGTGATCGCCATCGAGCACGACCGCGAGATCCTCATGCTCGACGACGGCCTGGTGAAGGTCGCCCGGGAGAAGACCCGCGCCGCCCGACTGCCGCACAACATGGCCCGTGAGCACTTCGAGGGTCACATCCTCAACACGCTCACCGACATGGTCGCCGAACGCATCGGCACCGACCCGTTCGACGGGACGAACCTGCTGGACCCGAGCGACATCACGCAGATCCGCGACGAACTCGCCGAGAACCCCGAAGTCTGGGCTGCCATCGAGCAGTTGTGGCCGCGCCTGACCCCGCAGCGCCTGGTCGCGGACTTCCTCGCCGACCCCGTCGGCTACCTTCCCGACGAGGACGCGGCCGCCATCCGCCGCCCGGTGACCCGGGGTTGGACGGTGGCGGACGTGCCCCTGCTCGACGAGGCGGCCGAACTCCTCGGGGTGGACGAGCGGGTGGCGCGGGCCCGGGCCGAGCGTGAGCGCGAGACGCAGGTCGCGTACGCGCAGGGCGTGCTGGACGTGTCGTACGCCTCGCGCACCTACGAGTTCGACGACAAGGACGAGGAGGAATCCGAGGTCCTGTCCGCGCACCACATCATCGACGCCGAGCGTTTCGCCGAGCGACAGGAGGAGGACGACCACCGCAGCGCCGCCGAGCGCGCGGCGGCCGACCGCACCTGGGCGTTCGGGCACATCATCGTCGACGAGGCGCAGGAACTGTCGCCGATGGCCTGGCGGTTGCTCATGCGGCGCAGCCCGACCCGCTCCATGACCCTGGTCGGCGACCCGGCCCAGACCGCGGAGGCGGCGGGCGTGGGTTCCTGGCAGAAGATCCTGGAGCCCTACGTCCAGGACCGCTGGGAGCACGCGAGGCTGGGCGTCAACTACCGCACCCCGGCCGAGATCATGGAGCTCGCGGCGGCAGTGGTGCGCGCCTCGGACCCCGCCTTCGAGCCGCCGAGTTCGGTGCGGTCGACCGGGGCACGGCCATGGGTGCGGGCCGCCGACGACCTGCCCGGCGCGGTCGCGGAGGCGGTGAAGGAGCTGACCCCCGCCGAGGGGCGGCTCGCGGTCATCGCGCCGCGCCATCTGCACCGCAGGCTGGCGGCCCGGCTCGACGGGGTGACGGCGGGCGCGGAGCCGGACCTGACGCGGACCGTCGTACTCCTGGACCCCCGGCAGTCGAAGGGGCTCGAGTTCGACTCCGTGCTCGTGGTCGAGCCGGCGCTCTACGGCACGAGCGACCTGTATGTGGCGCTGACCCGGGCGACCCAGCGGCTGGGGGTGCTGCACACGGGCCGGCTGCCGAAGGCGCTGGTGGACGCCGCGGTCCCGGGGATCACCAAGACGTAACAGTTCACGCCATGGTCACTGCTTGTGCACGGCCGGTGCGGTATGCGTTGCGGTATGGAAGCCCACTCCGACGCGACCCCGCCGGCCGACGGCCCCGTACTCGGGTCGCTGTCCGTCGAGCCGCTGCTCACCGCCGAGTTCGACGTCGACCCCGGGGCGGTGTACGAGCGGCTGCGCGGCACCTACGGGCCGGTCGCGCCGGTCGGTCTGCTGGGGGTGCCGGTGTGGCTGGTCCTCGGGTACACCGAGGTCACCGAGGTGCTGCGGAACGAGAACCTGTGGCGGCGGGACATCCGGTACTGGCGGGCGCGGGCCGAGGGGCGGCTGCCGCGGGACTGGCCGCTGCTGGCCGGTTACGAGGTACGGCAGATGATGTTCATGGACGACGAGGAGCATCTGGGGGCCCGGCGTACCCATCACTCGGCACTGAGCCCCTTCCAGGACGCGCGGAGTCCGGAGGGGTGGGAGCTGCGGGCCGCGGTCACGCGGTACGCCGACGAGCTGGTCGGGATGCTGGCCGCCGAATCGGGGACCGTGGGTTTCGCCGATCTCGGGGCGCAGTTCACGCGGCCCCTGCTGCTGATGGTCACGACCAAGTTGTTCGGCTGCCCTGTGGAGTTGGGCGACGAACTGGTCATGGACCTGTGGCGGATGCTGGACGGCGGACCCGGCTCGGCACCGGCGACGGCGCGTGCGCTCGGGGCCTTCACCCGGCTCGCCGCGCATCGCAGGGCCCGGCCGGGTGACGACCTCACGTCGTACATGCTGCTCGCGGACCCCGGGCTGAGCGACGAGCAGCTCGGGCGGGAGCTGTTCATGAACGCCGTGTACCTGAACGACATCACCGGGAACATGGTGCTCAACACCCTGCTGGAGGTGTTGCGGGGGAACGCGACGGTCCGCCGGAGCCTGTCGGCGGGGCAGCTGGGAGAAACGGTCAACCGGGCGGCGCTGGCGAATCCTCCGGTGGCCAACATGTGCTTCCGCTTCGCGGCACGGGATGTGCGGTTGGGGGAGGTGTGGGTGCGGGCGGGGGACGCGGTGTCCCCCTCCGCCGCGGCCGCCCACCGCGACCTGCTGGCGATCAGCTCCTCCCACCTGGTCGGATCGACGGTGTCCACCCGGGCGCATCTGGGGTGGGGCGCGGGCCCGCACCAATGCCCGGCTGCGGCGCGGGAGTTGGGCGGGACGATCGTGGCGACCGCGGTGGGAAGAGTGCTGGATCACTTCGTCCGCGCGGAGCTGACCCTGCCACCGGATCAGTTGCCGTGGCGGTCGGGGCCGGTGGTGCGGGGGCTGCGGTTGTTGCCGGTGCGGTACGAGCTGGAGGCGGGGGTGTTCGCCGTACCCCGGCCCACGACTCCGTCGGGGACGCCGGTGGCGTCGCCGACGGAGCCTGAGCCCCGCGGGCTGCTGGCGATCCTGCGCAAGCTGATGCTCGGCGGTCGCTGAGGTTCCCCGTCCACGCCTCCTACGCCGGCCGCAGCCACACCGTGGCCAGGGGTGGCAGTGTCACCTGGATGCTGGCCGGGCGGCCGTGCCAGGGCTGGGGGTCCGGTTTCAGGATGTCGGGGTTGGTGACGTCGCCGCCGCCGTACTTGGCGAGGTCGGTGTTCAGGGACTCCAGCCAGGCCGGGACGTCGTCCGGGGCGCCCAGGCGGTAGTTGGGGCGGACCACCGGGGAAAGGTTGGAGACCGCGAGGAGCGGGGAGCCCTCCGCGTCGTAGCGGAGGAAGGCGAAGACGTTGTCCTCGGACGCGTCGCCGACGATCCACTGGAAGCCCGCGGGGTTCGTGTCGCACTGCCACAGGGCCGGGGTGTGGCGGTAGACGACGTTCAGGTCGCGGACCAGGTCGCGCACGCCCCGGTGCTCGGCCTCCGCGCCGTACGCCGGATCCAGCAGCCACCAGTCCGGGCCGTGGGCCTCGGACCACTCGGCGCCCTGGGCGAACTCCTGGCCCATGAAGAGGAGTTGCTTGCCGGGGTGCGCCCACATGAAGGCCAGGTAGGCGCGCAGGTTGGCTCGCTGCTGCCACCAGTCGCCCGGCATCTTCGAGACCAGTGAGCCTTTGCCGTGCACGACCTCGTCGTGGGAGATCGGCAGGACGTAGTTCTCGCTGTACGCGTACACCATCGAGAACGTCATCTCGTGGTGGTGGTACTTGCGGTGCACGGGCTCGTGGGCCATGTAGTCCAGCGAGTCGTGCATCCAGCCCATGTTCCACTTCAGGCCGAAGCCGAGACCGCCGAAGCCCCCGGGACCCATGTGATGCGTCGCGCGCGTCACGCCGTCCCAGGCCGTGGACTCCTCCGCGACCGTCACCACGCCCGGGACCCGCCGGTACACCGTCGCGTTCATCTCCTGGAGGAAGTCCACCGCGTCCAGGTTCTCCCGGCCGCCGTGCACGTTCGGGACCCACTGGCCCGGCTCGCGCGAGTAGTCGAGGTAGAGCATCGAGGCGACCGCGTCGACCCGAAGGCCGTCGATGTGGAACTCCTCGCACCAGTAAACGGCGTTGGCCACAAGGAAGTTGCGGACCTCACGGCGGCCGTAGTCGAACTCCAGCGTGCCCCAGTCGGGGTGGGCCGAGCGGAGCGGGTCCTCGTGTTCGTACAGGGGCCGGCCGTCGAACTCGGCGAGCGCCCAGTCGTCGCGCGGGAAGTGGGCCGGCACCCAGTCCATCAGGACGCCGATACCGGCCTGGTGGAGCGCGTCGACCAGGTACTTGAAGTCGTCCGGGGTGCCCAGGCGTGCCGTCGGCGCATAGAAGCCGGTGACCTGGTAGCCCCAGGAGCCGCCGAACGGGTGCTCGGCGACCGGCATCAGCTCGACGTGGGTGAAGCCCATGTCCTTGACGTAGGCGGGCAGTTGCTCGGCTAGCTGACGGTACGTCAGGCCCGGTCGCCAGGACGGGAGATGGATCTCGTAGACCGAGAAGGGGGCCTCGTGGGCGGGGGCGCCGGCCGCCCGCTTCGCCAGCCACTCCTCGTCCTGCCACTCGTGGTGCGAGGCGTGGATGATCGAGGACGTGTTGGGCGGGACCTCCGTGCGGCGGGCCAGCGGGTCCGCGCGCAGGGTCTTGGAGCCGTCGGGGCGGGTGATCTCGAACTTGTACAGCTCGCCCTCGCCGACCCCGGGCACGAACAGCTCCCACACACCGGTGCCGCCGAGCGAGCGCATCGCGAACGCCGAGGGGTCCCAGAAGTTGAAGGTGCCGGCCACCCGCACACCGCGCGCGTTCGGCGCCCACACCGTGAAGCGTGTTCCCGCCACGCCCTGGTGGGTCATGGGCTGCGCGCCCAGCGCCGTCCACAGCTGCTCGTGCCGGCCCTCGCCGATCAGATGCAGGTCGAGGTCGCCGAGCGCGGGCAGGAAGGCGTACGCGTCCTCGGTCTCCTGGACCGTCTCCTCGTACGCCACGAGCAGCCGGTAGGAGGGCACCTCGCTCAGGGGCACCAGACCGGAGAAGAAGCCGTCACCGTCGTCGTGCAGTTCCGCACGCACGTCCCCGGCCACGACCGTGACGCCCGTGGCGTAGGGACGGAACGTCCGGAAGGCCACCCCGCCGGGAACGCGGTGCGCGCCGAGCACCCCGTGCGGATCGTGGTGGGTACCGGACAGCAGCCGGTCCCGGTCGCCGCCGTCGAGGGCGGGGGAGACGGGGACCTCCGACGGCGGAACGGACGCCGGGGCGGTGGCCGCTTCGGCAGCGACCGGCGCGACCGGCTCCACGACGGCGTCCTCGGCGGCCACCTTCGGCGCCACGGTTTTCTTCGCGGTCACCTTCTTCGCCACGGCCTTCTTCGCCACGGCCTTCTTCGCCGTGGTCTTCTTGACGGCAGCCTTCTTGGCGGTCGCCTTCTTCACGACAGGCTTGTCGACCGCCGCATCCTTGACCAGCGCCTTCTTGGCAACGGCCCGCTTGGCAACGTCCTTCTCGGCGCCGGCCTTCTTCGCGCCGACCTTCTTGGCGACCGCCTTCACGATGCCCGCCGCGTCGGCAGCCGTCTTCCCGGCACCGGCCTTCTTCGCGGGCGCCTTCTTGGCCACCGGCTCAGCCTTCTTCGCCGAGGCCTTCGTGGTCACTGCCTTCTCCGCGGCCTTCTTCTTCACAGTCTTCTTCGGGTCCGAACCGCTGGGGGTGGGCGGAGTCACGGGTGGAGCCTCCTCGGCGGGAGTCGGGTCGGTCAGGTCAGGTCGGTTGTCGCGTACCGCGCGACCGCGGCCATGGGCACCTGCAGCCAGTCCGGGCGGTGCCGGGCCTCGTAGACGACCTCGTATATGGCCTTGTCGGTCTCGTAGGCGCGCAGCAGCACCGGGTCGGTCCGCGGGTCCACGCCGCTGACCTCGGCGTATCCGGAACAGTACGCGGCCCGGCAGGCTTCGGCCCAGCCCGGTACCGGCAGATCGGTCGAGTGTGCCGCGTAGTCGAAGGAGCGCAGCATCCCGGCGATGTCCCGGGCCGTGGGCTGCGGCAGCCGGCGTTCGGAGAGCGGCTTGGACGGCTCGCCCTCGAAGTCGATCAGCGACCAGTGCCCGGCGGCCGAGCGCAGGCACTGGCCGAGGTGGAGGTCGCCGTGGATGCGCTGCGCGGTCCAGGTGCTGCCCTCGGCGGCGAGATCGCCCAGCGCGGTGAAGGCGGAGCGCAGGCCCGGAGCGTGCGGCCGGAGCGCGGGCACCGCCTGTACGGCCGCCTCCAGCCGCTCGATCATGCCGTCGACCAGCAGGCGCAGCTGCTGGTGGCCCAGCGTCACGGTGGGCAGCGCCCGGGCGAGCGCGGTGTGCACCTCGGCGGTGGCCCGCCCGAGGGCGTGCGCCTCGGCGCTGAAGTCCTCGCCCTTGGCGAGCTCCCGCAGGGCCAGCTCCCAGCCGTCCGAGGCGCCCTGTACGAAGGGCTGGAGCACGCCGAGGGTGTACGGCTCTCCGTCCAGCTCCGCCCGCAGCCACCCCGTGGGCGCGGGCACCCGGGGGCAGCCCTCGCGGGCCAGCGCCAGCGGCAGCTCCAGGTCGGGGTTGACGCCGGGCACGACCCGGCGCAGGAGCTTCAGGATGAACGTATCTCCGTAGACGATCGACGAATTGGACTGCTCGGCGGTCATCACCCGGGCCACCAGGCCCTCCCGGATCTCCTGGTCCGGGTCCCGCTCGAAACACAGCCCGCCGATCCGGGTCCCGGAGCGGATCGCCTCCAGGAGCAGTTCGGCGGGCAGTGGGTCGTAGAGGGCGTCGTACGCGGTACGGCCGGTGAGCGGGCCCTCCTCGACATGGCCGATCAGCGCGGGCGCCAGCCGGGGCGGCAGCGCCTCGCGCACGCCTATGAGGAGCTGGTAGCAGTCCCCGGGGTGCGGGGCGGCGCCCACGGTGAGCGGCTGGTGGGCGCGGACCAGCAGGTGGTAGAGGCCGAGCTTGGCAGTGGGCGGCAGCAGCTCGGTGGCCGCCACCAGGGAGAACCCGGTGACCGGGCGGCCCTTGCCCGCGAACCAGCGCTGCCGTGGCAGCCACTCGCGCAGGAGTGGATCAAGCGAGGCGAGGATGCCTGAACTTGTCGTGGCGGTGCGGGTGACGGCTTCCGACATGGGGTGGCGTCCTTTCCCCGGGCTGGCTGGTCGGGGTGTTACTGATGCGTGCCCCGGGTGGGGCGGTGGAAACCGCCCCACCCGGGCCTTCGTCGGCTAGGTGGGTTCCTTGCGGAGCCGGAACCAGTAGAACCCGTGCCCGGCGAGCGTCAGCAAGTACGGCAGATCACCGATGGCCGGGAACCGCACCCCGCCGAACAGCTCGACCGGATGCCGTCCGTTGAAGGCGCTCAGGTCCAGTTCCGTCGGCTGCGCGAACCTGGAGAAGTTGTTCACGCACAGGACCAGGTCGTCCTCGTACTCCCTCAGGAACGCGATCACCGCCGGGTTCGACGACGGGAGCTCGGTGTAGGAGCCGAGGCCGAAGGCGGCGTTCTGCTTGCGGATCTCGATCATCCGGCGGGTCCAATGCAGCAACGAGGAGGGCGACGCCATCGACGCCTCGACGTTGGTGACCTGGTAACCGTAGACCGGGTCCATGATGGTCGGCAGATACAGCCGCCCGGGGTCACTGGAGGAAAACCCTGCGTTACGGTCCGGTGTCCACTGCATCGGGGTGCGGACCGCGTCCCGGTCGCCGAGCCAGATGTTGTCGCCCATGCCGATCTCGTCGCCGTAGTACAGGATCGGCGAGCCGGGCAGGGACAGCAGCAGGGCGGTGAACAGCTCGATCTGGTTGCGGTCGTTGTCGAGCAGGGGGGCGAGCCGCCGCCGGATGCCGATGTTGGCGCGCATCCGCGGGTCCTTGGCGTACTCGGCCCACATGTAGTCGCGTTCCTCGTCGGTGACCATTTCCAGGGTCAGCTCGTCGTGGTTGCGCAGGAAGATGCCCCACTGGCAGTTCTGGGGGATCGCCGGGGTCTTGGCGAGGATCTCCGAGACCGGGTAGCGCGACTCGCGGCGGACCGCCATGAAGATGCGCGGCATGACCGGGAAGTGGAACGCCATGTGGCATTCGTCGCCGCCGGCCTCGTAGTCGCCGAAGTAGTCGACCACGTCCTCCGGCCACTGGTTCGCCTCCGCGAGGAGGACCGTGTCCGGATAGGACGCGTCGATCTCCTTGCGTACCCGCTTGAGGAACTCGTGGGTTGCTGGAAGGTTTTCGCAGTTGGTGCCTTCCTCCTGGTAGAGGTACGGCACGGCGTCGAGGCGGAAACCGTCGATGCCCAGGTCCAGCCAGAACCGCAGTGCGGAGATGATCTCCTCCTGCACGGCCGGGTTCTCGTAGTTGAGGTCCGGCTGGTGGGAGAAGAAGCGGTGCCAGTAGTACTGCTTGCGCACCGGGTCGAAGGTCCAGTTGGACGCCTCGGTGTCGACGAAGATGATCCGTGCGTCCGGGAACTGCTTGTCGTCGTCGGCCCACGTGTAGTAGTCGCCGTAGGGGCCGTCGGGGTCCCTGCGGGACTCCTGGAACCACGGGTGCTGGTCGCTGGTGTGGTTCATGACGAAGTCGATGATGACCCGCATGCCGCGCTGGTGGGCGGCGTCGACGAACTCCACGAAGTCGGCGAGGTCACCGAACTCCGGCAGCACGGCGGTGTAGTCCGAGACGTCGTAGCCGCCGTCCCGGAGCGGTGACTTGAAGAACGGCGGCAGCCACAGGCAGTCGACGCCCAGCCACTGCAAGTAGTCGAGTTTGGCGGTCAGGCCCTTGAGGTCGCCGACACCGTCGCCGTTGCTGTCCTGGAAGGAGCGGACCAGCACCTCGTAGAAGACCGCGCGCTTGAACCAATCCGGGTCCCGGTCCTTGGCGGGGGTGTCCTCGAAGGTGTCGTGGACGGGCTCGTTGACGATCATGTTGTGGGTGACCCTCCGATCTGCGGGGTGGACGGTCGCAGGACGGTGAGGATGTGCGCGGGGCGAGTGCCCGGTTCGAGACGCACGTAGTTCGCCCTGCCCCAGTGGTAGGTCTCGCCGGTGAGCTCGTCGCGCACCGGCACCGACTCGTGCCATTCCAGGCCGAGTTGCGGCATGTCCAACGAGACCGTGGCCTCCTGGGTGTGGTGCGGATCGAGGTTCACGACCACCAGAACCGTGTTCGAGCCGCTCTGCTTCGAGTACGCGATCACCTCGTCCTTGTCCGCGTGGTGGAAGTGCAGGTCACGCAGCTGCCGTAGGGCCGGGTTGTCCCGCCTGACCGTGTTGAGCTGGGTGATCAGGGGGGCGAGGCTGTCCTCGCGGTCCCAGTCGCGGGCCTTGAGCTGGTACTTCTCCGAGTCCAGGTACTCCTCGCTGCCCTCCCGCAACGGGGTGTTCTCCGCGAGTTCGTAGCCGGAGTAGATGCCCCACGTCGGCGAGAGGGTGGCGGCCAGGATGGCGCGCAGCGCGAACGCCGGACGGCCGCCGTGCTGCAGGAATTCATGCAGGATGTCGGGGGTGTTGGCGAAGAAGTTCGGCCGCATGTAGGAGGCCGCCTCACCCGACAGTTCCGTCAGGTACTCGGTGAGCTCTTCCTTGGTGGTGCGCCAGGTGTAGTACGTGTACGACTGCTGGAAGCCGATCTGGGCCAGGGTGTGCATCATCGCCGGCCGGGTGAACGCCTCCGCCAGGAAGATCACGTCCGGGTCGGTGGCGTTGATGTCCGCGATCACCCGCTCCCAGAACACCACCGGCTTGGTGTGCGGGTTGTCCACCCGGAAGATCCGCACCCCGTGGTCCATCCAGTGCCGCAGCACCCGCAGCGTCTCCGCGATCAGCCCCTCCAGGTCGGCGTCGAAGGCGATCGGGTAGATGTCCTGGTACTTCTTCGGCGGATTCTCCGCGTAGGCGATGGTGCCGTCGGGCCGGTGATGGAACCACTCCGGATGCTTGTGCACCCACGGATGATCCGGGGAGCACTGCAGGGCGAAGTCCAGCGCGATCTCCAGACCGTGCCCCTTGGCCTCCTGCACGAACCAGTCGAAGTCCTCGATCGTGCCCAGATCCGGGTGGACCGCGTCATGCCCGCCCTCCGGCGAACCGATCGCCCACGGCACGCCCACATCGTCCGGGCCCGCGGACAGGGTGTTGTTGCGGCCCTTGCGAAACGTCGTCCCGATCGGATGGATCGGCGGCAGATAGACCACGTCGAAACCCATCGCGGCGATCGCCGGCAACCGCCGGGCCGCGGTACGGAACGTGCCGTGCGGCTGCTCCGGCGTGCCCTCCGAACGCGGGAAGAACTCGTACCACGACCCGAACAGCGCCCGCTCCCGCTCCACCAGCAGCGGCAACGACTCCGACGCCGTGATCAACTCCCGCAGCGGATACCGTGCCAGCACCGCGTCCACCTCGGGCGTCAGCGCTGCGGCGAGACGGGCGGCGGCCGGCCGGGTCTCGTCGCGGAGGGCGCGGACGGCCGCGAGGATCACGCCGTTCCGGCCGTCGTCGGGCACGCCGGCGGCGGCCCGCTCGTAGAGCCGGGCGCCGTCCTCCAGGACCAGTTCGGTGTCCATGCCGGCCGGGATCTTGATCTGGGCGTGGTGCCGCCAGGTGGTGATCGGGTCGCCCCAGGCCTCGACGGTGAAGGACCACAGTCCGGGTGTCCCGGCGGTGACGGTGGCGCCCCAGCGGTCGGTGCCCGGGGTGAGTTCCCGCATGGGGATCCAGGGCCCGGCGCGGTCTTCCGGATCCCTCAGTACGACATTGGCGGCGACCGCGTCATGACCCTCACGGAACACGGTGGCCGAGATCTCGAACGTCTCGCCGGTGACCGCCTTGGCGGGCCGGCGTCCTCGCTGGACGACCGGGCGGACGTCGAGGACGGGTATGCGACCGACGGCCGTAGCCGGTCCCGCCTCCGTGGAGGGTCGCTCCTCGGGCGGCGGTCCGGGGTCGACGGGGCGTGTGGTGGACGTCAGGGGTGCTGACTTGTGGTGCGTGGCGGGCATGACCGCTCCTGTCCGCGTCAACTTCGGGTGGGCGGATGGATGTGGGAGGGGGTCCTGAGGCGTCTACCGCAGGAGCCTTCCCACCCTATTCGGGTGAGCAATCCGGCACTTTGCTAACTACTCACGCGTATGTCTTTACACAAAACCGGCCCCGTTCTGGCCGAACGGGGCCGACTTGCGGACGCCTTCCCCTAGGAACCGGGCACCTGAAGGAGTTTGTCCGGTGAACCGGCCCCCCGACCGGACACCGTCCCGGAGGCCGCCAGTTTGACCAACGCTTTGCCGACCTGGGCCGGAGTGGCCCTCGGATGGTCGGCCAGGTAGAGCGCGGCCGCGCCCGCCGCGTGCGGGGTGGCCATCGACGTACCCGAGTAGGTCGCCCTGGCGGTGTCACTGCGGATGCCCGCCGAGGTGATCGATACACCTGGGGCGAACAGATCGAGAGCCGATCCGTAGTTGGAGAAACCCGCCCGTGCGTCCGTCGTGTCGGTCGCGCCGACCGTGATCGCCTGGGGCACGTCGGCCGGTGAGTAGAGCCCGGCCGGCCGGCCGTCGTTGCCCGCGGCGACCGTGTAGGTCACCCCGGACGCGATGGAGGTGCGGACGGCGGCGTCGAGCTGGGCGCTGTGGTGACCGGCCAGGCTGAGGTTGGCGACCGCCGGCTTGCGCGCATGCTTCGTCACCCAGTCGATACCCGCGATGACCTGGGCGATCGTGCCCGATCCGGTGCTGTCGAGGACGCGTACGGCGACCACCTCGGCCCGTTTCGCGACGCCGTATCCGGTGCCGGCGACGGTGGCCGCGACATGGGTGCCGTGGCCGTTGCCGTCGCCCGCCGAGCGGTCGCGCCCGACGAAGTCCCAGCCGTAGGACGCCCGGCCCCCGAAGTCCCTGTGGGAGATCCGGATGCCGGTGTCGATCACGTACACCCTCGTCCCGGCGCCCGCGGACCGCGGCCAGGTGTAGGACCTGTCCGGCGACGCCTTCGGCTGGTCCAGGCGGTCGAGACCCCAGGACGGCGGGTTCTTCTGGGTGCCCTCCAGGGTCACCCGGGCGTCCTGGACGACCGAGGCGACCCGTGGGTCCGCCGCCAGCCGCCCGGCCCGTCTCTCGTCGGTCCGCACGGCGTAGCCGTTGAGCACCGCGCCGTAGGTATGGCTGATTTTCGCCCCATACTTCTCGGCGACACCTTTTCCGGCCACCGACCGGGCCTGCGTTCCCCCCTTGAGTGTCACCAGGTAACTCCCGCTGACGGAACCGGGCTCTCCGGCGCCGAGTATCCGCCCCTCCGGTGCGGCGTGCGCGGGCGGGGTGATGGCCGAAAGAGCGGCTGCACAGCTCACCGCGGTCAGGCCCCCCACCCAGCGCAGACGCCGATTGCGCGTCCGTGCCATGACTTGAGTTCCCCTCCTCACCTCGGCGTACGGCAGCCGCGGCAGGCCGGGTGCACCCGGCGCCGGGCGGTACGCCATGGGGCAGCCTCTCGTGCGGTGTGAAGTACCACAAGGACGCCTGCGGGGGTGTAATCGGCCATATCCGCTATGGGAGGACGTGGGGAGGTTGCGGCGATTTCCGGACTGTTCGATCCGGGAGGGCTTGAGGGCGACACGGCCTTCTGCTGTGAACCGCGCCGTGGTGACGACACCCTCCGCACGGATACCGTCAAGGCTGAAGACGGGACGCACACCGCCGTGTGTCCCACTCCGCTCCGCTCGCCGAGGTGGAATGTGAAGGCGATTCGTCGATTCACCGTCCGACCCGTACTCCCCGATGCCCTGCGGCCCCTGAGCGATCTGGCGCGCAATCTGCGCTGGTCCTGGCACGCGGAGACCCGTGATCTCTTCCAGTCCGTCGATCCGGAGCGCTGGGCCGCGTCGGGCGGTGATCCCGTACGGCTGCTCGGCAGCGTGCGCCCCGCCCGGCTCGCCGAACTCGCCGAGGATCGCCGTTTCCTGCGCCGGCTCACCGCGGCCGCCGACGATCTCCACGACTACGTCACCGGTGAGCGCTGGTATCAGGCCCACACCGGTGAACTCCCGGCCGCAGTCGCCTACTTCTCGCCCGAGTTCGGCGTCACGGCCGCCCTGCCGCAGTACTCCGGTGGTCTGGGCATCCTGGCCGGCGACCATCTGAAGGCCGCCAGCGACCTGGGCGTACCGCTGATCGGCGTGGGCCTGCTGTACCGCCACGGCTACTTCCGCCAGACCCTGTCCCGGGACGGCTGGCAGCAGGAGCACTATCCGGTCCTGGACCCCCACGAGCTGCCGGTGGCGCTGCTGAGGGAGGCCGACGGCACCCCGGCCCAGGTGTCGCTGGCCCTGCCCGGCGGCAAGCAGTTGCACGCCCGGATCTGGCTCGCCCAGGTCGGCCGCGTGCCCCTGCTGATGCTGGACTCCGACGTCGAGGAGAACGACCTCGGCGAACGCGGGGTGACCGACCGGTTGTACGGCGGCGGCAGCGAACACCGGCTGCTCCAGGAGATGCTGCTCGGCATAGGGGGCGTCCGGGCCGTACGGACGTACTGCCGGCTGACCGGCCATGCCGACCCCGAGGTCTTCCACACCAACGAGGGGCACGCCGGGTTCCTCGGTCTGGAGCGGATCGCCGAACTCTGCGACCAGGGGCTGGACTTCGACGCCGGTCTGGAGGCGGTCCGCGCGGGGACCGTGTTCACCACGCACACCCCCGTCCCGGCCGGCATCGACCGCTTCGACCGTGAACTGGTCGCCCGGCACTTCGGCCCGGACGCCGAACTTCCGCGCATGGACGTGGGCCGCATCCTGGCGCTGGGCATGGAGACCTACCCGGGCGGCGAACCCAACCTCTTCAACATGGCCGTGATGGGTCTGCGCCTCGCCCAACGCGCCAACGGCGTCTCGCTGTTGCACGGGCAGGTCAGCCGGGAGATGTTCTCCGGACTCTGGCCGGGATTCGACCCCGAGGAGGTGCCGATCACCTCCGTGACCAACGGGGTGCACGCCCCGACCTGGGTCGCGCCCGAGGTGTTCCGGCTCGGCGCGCGGCAGATCGGCGCCCAGCGCACCGAGGACGCGATGACCGTCGGCGGCTCGGACCGCTGGGACGCCGTGGGAGACATCCCCGACCAGGACGTCTGGGAGCTGCGCCGTTCGCTGCGGGAGCAGCTGGTGATGGAGGTACGGGACCGGCTGCGCGCGTCCTGGCGTCAACGCGGCGCCGGGACGGCGGAGTTGGGCTGGATCGACGGCGTCCTCGACCCCGATGTGCTGACCATCGGATTCGCGCGCCGTGTCCCGTCGTACAAGCGGCTGACCCTCATGCTGCGGGACCGCGACCGTCTGATGGACCTGCTCCTGCACCCCGAGCGCCCGATCCAGATCGTGGTGGCGGGCAAGGCCCACCCGGCGGACGACGGCGGAAAGCGGCTGGTCCAGGAGCTGGTGCGGTTCTCGGACGACCCGCGGGTGCGTCACCGGATCGTGTTCCTGCCGGACTACGGCATGGCGATGGCGCAGAAGCTCTACCCGGGCTGCGACATCTGGCTCAACAACCCGCTGCGGCCGCTGGAGGCGTGCGGGACGAGCGGGATGAAGGCGGCACTCAACGGCTGCCTGAACCTGTCCGTCCTGGACGGCTGGTGGGACGAGTGGTTCCAGCCCGACTTCGGCTGGGCGATCCCGACCGCGGACGGGGTGGGGACCGACTCCGACCGCCGTGACGACATAGAGGCCGACGCCCTCTACGACCTCCTGGAACAGCGGGTGACACCCCGTTTCTACGAGCGCGGCCAGGGCGGTCTGCCCGACCGCTGGATCGAGATGGTCCGCCAGACGATCACCCTGCTTGGCCCGAAGGTCCTGGCGGGCCGCATGGTCCGCGAGTACGTGGAACGCCTCTACGCCCCTGCGGCCGAGGCCCACCGCACGATGGTCCCGGACGCGGCGCGCGAACTGGCGGAGTGGAAGGCCAGGGTGCGGGCCGAGTGGCACGGGGTGACGGTCGACCACCTGGAGACCACGGCCGCGACGGCCACGGCCGAACTCGGCACCACGCTGGGACTGCGGGTCCGTGTCGGTCTCGGCGCGCTCGGCCCGGACGACGTGGAGGTCCAGGCGGTCTCCGGCCGCGTGGACGAGGAGGACCGCATCGCGGACGCGGCGACGGTCCCGCTGAAGCCGGTGGGCGGCCCGGACCCGGAGGGCCGCTGGGTCTACGAGGGCCCGCTGTCCCTGGACCGCACGGGCCCCTTCGGCTACACGGTCCGCATCCTGCCCACACATCGCCTGCTGGCGTCGGGGGCGGAGCTGGGAGTGGTGGCGGTGCCTTCGGAGGAGGTGGTGGAGGGGGCCGGGGTGCTGCTGCGGTGAGCGGCGGGGGCGCGGGCCGGGCGGCTTCCGCTCAGCCCGCGTCCTCTCCGCCGCACAGCTTGCGCAGCACCGTCCCGCACTTTCGCGCGTATGCGTGCTGCAGGCCCCGGGTCGCCGGGCCGCCCGCCCTGGAGTACCACTTCGCGCCCCTGCTGAACGCCGATACCGTCAGCCACACCGTGCCGTCGCCCGTGCGGTCGACGACGAAGGACTCCTCGCCGGATTCGGGGTGGCCGGTCAGGGTGCCGTAGGCCCAGCCGGCGCGGCGGTGTTCCTCGACCGTCCAGACCACCCGGCAGGGGGCCTTGATGACGCCGGCCAGGGTGACCGTGACGTCCACGTCGGGGGCCGCGCGGTCCGCGGTGGTGTCTATGCCGACGCCGAGGGCTCGGTGCATCTCCCAGGTCAGGACCGCCTCGGAGGCCTTCCGGAAGACGTCGTGGCCCTCGCCTATGCGCGTGCGGACATGCAGGGGGTGGAAGCCGGGCGGGCAGAATCCGCTCCGCCGGGTCGCGCCGACGTCGTCGTACGTGAAGGACATGGGACCCAAGAGTAGGGCGGCACCCGGAAATGCCTTCGTTCCGGGTACCGCCCGTCGTGTCTCTCGTGGAGCTAGCTCACGTTGACCGCGGACCAGGCCGCGGCCACCGCCTTGTACTCGGTGCTGGTCGAGCCGTACAGGGCGGACGCCGCGGAGAGCGTGCCCGTGCGGGCCGACTTGTAGTTGGTCGTCGACGTGAAGTACGTCGTCAGCGCCTTGTACCAGATCTGCAGCGCCTTGGCGCGGCCGATGCCGGTGACCGTGGAGCCGTTGGACGTCGGCGAGTTGTAGGACACGCCGTTGATGGTCTTGGCGCCACTGCCCTCCGAGAGGAGGTAGAAGAAGTGGTTCGCCACGCCCGACGAGTAGTGGACGTCCAGGTTGCCGACGGAGGAGGACCAGGAGTCCGCCGAGCCGCCGTCCTTGCTGGGCTTGTCCATGTAGCGCAGCGGGGAGCCGTCGCCGTTGATGTCGATCTCCTCGCCGATGAGGTAGTCACCGACGTCGTTGGAGTTGGCCGCGTAGAACTCGACACCCGTGCCGAAGATGTCCGAGGTCGCCTCGTTGAGGCCACCGGACTCGCCGGAGTAGTTCAGGCCCGCCGTGTTCGAGGTGACGCCGTGGCTCATCTCGTGGCCGGCCACGTCCAGCGAGGTCAGCGGGCTGACGTTGCCCTCGCCGTCGCCGTACGTCATGCAGAAGCAGCTGTCGTCCCAGAACGCGTTCACGTACGCGTTGCCGTAGTGGACGCGGGAGTAGGCCGCGACACCGTTGTTCTTGATGCCGCTGCGGCCGAAGGTGGACTTGTAGAAGTCCCAGGTCTCCGCCGCGCCGTAGGCGGCGTCGACGGCCGCGGTCTGGTCGGTGGTGGAGCTGGAGGCCGCGCCGGTGCCCCACACGTTGTCGGCGTCCGTGAACAGCGTGCCCGCCGACGAGCTGGTGCCGTGCGACTTGTTGTACGTCTTGTGGCTGCCGCGCGAGGCGTCGGTGAGGTTGTACGTCGAGCCGGACAGCGTGGTGGTCAGGCTGACCGTGCCCGAGTACAGGCTCTTGCCGGTGCCGGTCGCGTTCTCGATGCCCTGGTACTCGTAGAGCTTCTTGCCGGTCGCGGCGTCGGTGATGACGTGCAGCTGGTTCGGGGTGCCGTCGTCCTGGAAGCCGCCGACGATCGTCTCGTAGGCGAGGACGGGCGTCCCGCTGCCGGCCCAGACGACCTTGCGCGCGCCGTCGGCCTCGGTCTTGTCCGAGCCCGCGGCCTTGGCGGCGGTCAGGGCCTGCGTCTCGGCCTTGGCGACGGTGAGCTTCGGGGTCAGGGAGGCGACCTTGATGGTGGCCTTCGTCGCCTTGGAGACGCCCTCGGTCGCACCGGACTTCGACTCGTGGACGACCAGGTCGCCGCCGAGGACGGGCAGACCGGCGTAGGTGCGCTCGTAGCGGGTGTGGACCGTGCCGTCGGCGTCTCTGACGACGTCCTTGACGACCAGCTCCTCCTTGGCGCCGAGGCCTATCTCCTGGGCCGTGGTGCCGACGTCGGCCTGCTGCTCCTTGATGAGGGAGGTGCGCGCGGCCGCGGACAGCTGGACCGGGGCGCCGGCGAGCGTGGCCTTGCCGGTGCTCTCGGCCGGGGTCACGGCGGCGGCACTGCCGGTGGTCAGGCCGGTGGTGAGCAGGGCTCCGGCCGCCACGGCGGTGGCGATGGCCAGAGTGGTGCGCTTGTGACGCGCGTAGAGGGGGGTCACACAAGCTCCTTCGTGGGGGAGCCCGGACGGCGTGGGGTTGCCCTCCGGGGTGGTTGTGAAGTTGTGCGGCGGTTGTGAGGAAGCGTGGCATCAAGGCGCGTACATGTCATGACCCCCAAGTGATGTTGGCCGAAAGTCGACGGCTGGATGAACATTGCAGGCATGTAAACCGCGTTGACCTGGGCAAAGCCCCAACAAGCCATCGGTCATGGGAAGGCAAAAAGAGGGCGCCGCCCCGGGGATTCGAACCACCGGGACGGCGCCCTGACTTGAGGGTCGCGGACCTACGGGAAGGTCAGCTTCCAGCCGTTGATGTAGCCGGTGTCCTGGGCCGCGTTGTCCTGGACCCGCAACTGCCAGGTCCCGTTGGCGACCTCGGACGATGCGTTCACCGTGTACGTGGTGTCGAGGTTGTCGGTGCTGCCGCCGGTGCCGTACGCCTTCAGCGTGTACGCCGTGCCGTCGGGGGCGATCAGCTGCACCCGGAGGTCACCGATGTAGGTGTGCACGATGTCGACCGCGACCGCGAGGTTGGAGGGCGCGTTGCCCGTACGCCCTGAGACGGTGATAGGCGAATTGACCGCCCCCCCGTTGTCCGGAATCGATACGTCGGTGGTCGACTCGAACGAGGTGCCGCCACCGCCGCCACCGCCGGGACGCGAGCCGACCGCCACGCCCGCCCAGGCGTTCGCCACGGCCGTGTACTCGGCGCTCGTCGTGCCGTACAGCTCACCCGCCGCCGCGAGGGTGCCGGTGCGGGCGCCCGCGTAGTTGGTCGTGGTCGTGAACTTCGTGGTCAGGGCGCGGAACCAGATCTTCTCCGCCTTGTCCCGGCCGATGCCGGTGACCGGGAGCCCGTCCGAGGTCGGGGAGTTGTAGGTGACACCGTTGATGGTCTTGGTGCCGCTGCCCTCCGACAGGAGGTAGAAGAAGTGGTTCGCGGGGCCGGACGAGTAGTGGACGTCCACCGACCCGATCCCCGAGTACCAACTGTCCTTCGACGCGCCGTCCTTGCTCGGCTTGTCCATGTAACGCAGCGGCGTGCCGTCGCCGTTGATGTCGATCTCCTCGCCGATGAGGTAATCACCGATGTCGGCGGAGTTGTTGGCGTAGAACTCGACGGCCGTGCCGAAGATGTCGGAGGTCGCCTCGTTCAGCCCGCCGGACTCGCCCGAGTAGTTGAGCCCCGCGGTGTTCGACGTGACGCCGTGGGTCATCTCGTGGCCGGCCACGTCGATCGCCGTCAGCGGGTGGGTGTTGCCCGACCCGTCGCCGTACGTCATGCAGAAGCAGCTGTCCGACCAGAACGCGTTGACGTAGTTGTTGCCGTAGTGGACCCGGGAGTACGCGCCCACCCCGTCGCCGCGGATACCCGAACGCCCCTGCACGTTCTTGTAGTAGTCCCACGTGAGCGCGGCACCGTAGTGCGCGTCCGCGCCGGCCGTCTCGGCGTTGGAGGAGCTGCCGTTGCCCCAGACGTCGTCGGGGCCCGAGAAGAGGGTGCCGGTGCCGGAGGTGCCGCGGTTGAGGTTGTACGTCTTGTGGCCGCCGCGCGCCCCGTCGGTGAGGTTGTACGTCGACCCGGACTGGGTGGTGCCGAGGGTGACCGTGCCGCTGTACGTGGTGTTGCCGGTGCCGGTCTCGACGCCCTGGTACTCGTAGAGCTTCGCGCCGGTCGCCGCGTCCGTGACGACGTGCAGCTCGTTCGGAGTGCCGTCCTCCTGGAGGCCGCCGACGACCGTCTCGTACGCCAGGGTCGGGGTGCCGCTGCCGGCCCAGATCACCTTGCGCGGGGCTCGGTTGGTGTCGGCCTTGTCGGCGCCGGCTGCCTTCGCGAGCGTGAGCGCCTGCTTCTCGGCCTTGGCGGCGGGCAGGGCCGCAGTCGTGGTGGCCGGCTTGATGGCCTTGGCGGTCGCCTTGACGACACCCTCGGTCGCACCGGACTTCGCCGTCTCCACGACGAGGTCGCCGCCGAGGACGGGCAGACCGTCGTAGGTGCGCTCGTAGCGGGTGTGGAGCGTGCCGTTGCCGTCCTTGACGACGTCACGGACGACCAGCTTCTCCTTGGCGCCGAGGCCGAGGTCCTTGGCGGTGTCCGCCTTGGTGGCGTTCGCCTCGCGTATCAGCTCGGCGCGCTGGGCGGGGGTGAGCTTGAGGGACTCGGCGCCCGGGATCACCTTGCCCGCGGCCGACGGTGCCTTCGCCGGGGCTGCGGTGGCGGCGCCCGACTGGACAGCCGCGGCGATCAGGGCGGACACACCGACGAGGGCCACGGCGGCGGCCTTGCGGTGCAGGGTGTGGGGGGTGCGTCTGTGGGAGGACCTGTCTCTCAACACTGACTCCTTCTGCGCGGCCGCGGATCACGCGGCCAGGGGAGACCGGACGGTGGGTCGACCGTCCGGGCGGTACGCGGAACGAGGTGCAGGCGGCCGAGGATCGGAACACAGCGAGACATCTGTGAGGTTGCTGTGAGGCGGCCGTGGGAAGAGTGGCACCGGAAAGCCCGTACTGTCAGGAGCGCGTCAGGAAGTTGGCCAAAAACGGTTCGTTGTCCGGTAGTTCATGTTCGATATACGGTCCCGTGGGATCAGCTCCCGCCCGGCCCTCCGTGCCACGACCCCCACAGCGCCGCGTACGCCCCGTCCGCCGCCACCAGCTCCTCATGCGTGCCGAGCTCGGTCAGCCTGCCGTTCTCCATCACCGCCACCCGGTCCGCGTCGTGCGCGGTGTGCAGCCGGTGCGCGATGGCGATGACCGTGCGCCCTGCGAGTACGGCGCCCAGGGCACGCTCGGTGTGCCGCGCGGTCGTGGGATCGAGGAGCGCGGTCGCCTCGTCGAGGATCAGGGTGTGCGGGTCCGCCAGCACCACCCGGGCCAGGGCCAGTTGCTGCGCCTGCGAGCCGTCCGCACGGTGACCGTCCTGGCCGAGCGCCGTGTCGAGCCCCTCGGGCAGCTCCCGCACCCAGCCCTCGGCCCCCACGGCGGTCAGGGCGGCCCACAACTCCTCGTCCCCGGCACCGGGTTCGGCGATGAGGAGGTTGTCGCGGACCGTGCCCAGGAAGACGTGGTGCTCCTGGGTGACCAGGACGACCTGGCGGCGCAGCTGCTCGGGGCCCAGGCCCACGACGGGGACCCCGCCGACGGTCACCGATCCGGAAGTCGGCGCGTCGACGCCCGCGAGGAGCCTGCTCAGGGTGGTCTTCCCGGCGCCGGACGGGCCGACCACCGCGAGCCGTTCACCGGGGCGCACGGTCAGGTCGACGCCATGCAGGACCTCGCCGCCGCGGCCGTAGGAGTAGCGCACGCCGGTCACGTCGATGCGGTCGTCGGCAGGGACGGGGGAGTCCTCGGAGTCGGCCCGCGGGGCCGCGGCGAGACCCTCGACGCGGGCGAACGAGGCGCCACTGGACTGGAGTTGCTCGACCCGTACGAGGATCTGGTCGAGCGGAGTGACCAGTTGCTGCAGATACAGGGCGGCCGCCACGACCGAGCCCAGGCTCATCAGGCCCCGCGCGTGCAGCATTCCGCCGACCAGGAGCACACCGGCCACGGGCAGGATGTAGGCCACCTCCACCACCGGGAAGAACACACTGCGCAGGTAGAGGGTGTACAGCCGGGTGCGGCGGGACGTGTCCAGGGCCTCCCGGCTCGCCCGGACGCGCCGCTCCTCGAGGCGCAGCGCCTCGACCGTGCGGGCGCCGGACGCGGTGGCCGCGAGGATCTCGGCGACGTCGGAGGTGGCCTCGCCCTCGGCCAGATAGCCGTCCCTGGCCCGGCGCAGATACCAGCGCAGGACGAACCAGATGGGCAGCAGACCGAACACGCCGACCGCGCCGAGCAGCGGGTCCAGGACGAACACCGCGGCGAGCAGGAACACGAACTGCACCGAGTTGATGAGCAGTTCGGGGCCCGCGTCGCGGAGCGTGGTGCCGACGGTGGCGACATCGGCGGTGCCGCGGGCGGTCAGGTCACCGGTGCCGGCGCGTTCCACGACGGAGGCCGGCAGCGCGAGCGTACGGTCCACGAACTCCTCGCGGACCCGGGCCAGAGTGCGTTCGCCGAAGCGGTGGCCGACATAGCGGGCCCAGCGGGCCAGCAGGAGCTGGGTGCCCGCGCACCCCACGAGGACGAGGGAGAGCCGGTCCACCGCGCCCACGCCCTCACCTGCGCGCACCTCGTCGATGATCCGGCCGAGCAGCCACGGACCGGCGAGGCCGGTGACGGCGGCGAGCGCGTTCAGGGCGAGGACGGCGGTGAAGGCGCGGGCGTCCTCGCGGATCAGCCGGGCGGACGCGCGCCGCACGGTGGCCTGATCGGCGACCGGCAGATGGCCTCTGCTCACTTCATGACCTCCACGTCCCGGGCGACCAGGGCGCGGTATCCCGGTTCCGTCGCGAGCAGTTGCTGATGGGTGCCGGTCGCCGCGAGTTTGCCGTCGACCAGGTACAGGACCGTGTCGGCGTGGTCGAGGACGAGGGGCGAGGTGGTGGTGACGGCCGTGGTGCGGCCTTTACGGGCCTCGCGCAGGCGCTCGGCCACGAGGGCTTCCGTGTGGGCGTCCAGGGCGGAGGTGGGTTCGGTGGCGAGCAGGACCTGCGGGTCGGCGAGCAGGGCCCTCACCAGCCGGACCCGTTGGCGCTGACCGCCCGAGAGGTTGCGGGCCTGGGCGTCGATCGGTGAGTCGAGGCCGTCCGGGAGGCCTTGGACGATGTCGTCCGCCACGGCCGCGTGCAGGGCGGCCGCGGGGTCGCGGTCCCCATCCATGATCACCTCGCGAAGGGTGCCCGCGAACAGGTCCGCCTCGTGGTCCGCCATCAGGATGTGCTCTCTGATGTGGGGCAACCGGATCTCGTCGAGGGGGACTCCGGCCCAGGTCGCCTGCGACGGCGTGTAGCGGGCCACCCGGTCCAGCACGGCCGCCGTGTCCGCGGGGTGGGCCGAGGCCAGCGCCGTGAGGCGGCCCGGGAGGATGCGTACGCCCGACTCCGGGTCGTGCAGCACCGACGGCTCCGCCGGTGCGTCCCGCGTGCCCCGGTCCTCCAGCGGCTCCAGGCGCAGGAAGGCGACGACCCTCCGCGCCGCCACCACGCCCCGGCTCAGTTGGTACCCGCACTCCACCCAGAACGCCACCGGCCCCACCAGGACCGCGACATAGCCGTACACCGCCACCAACTCGCCCACGGTGATGTCCCCCTGGGCGGCCAGGCGGGCCGCGAGCCAGGTGACGACGGCGAGGAACAGGGTGGGCAGGCCCACGCCGAGGGCCTGGACCCAGCTGGTGACCGCGCCGACCCGGTAGCCCTGCGCCTGCAGGTGCCGGCTGTCGCGGTGGAAGGCCTCGGCGACCAGGCCCTTGCCACCCAGGCCGTTGAGGACCTGCAGACCGCCCGCGAGGTCGGCTATACGGGCGGTGAGGACACCCTGGCGGTCGCGGTACTCCCTCTCGGCACCTTGGAGGCGGGACAGGAAGGGGCCCACCAGGAGGACGATCGCCGGGATGCCGAGGAGGACCACGGTCGCGAGGACCGGGGAGACCGAGACCAGCAGGGCGGCGACCGTCAGATAGGCGACACAGGCTCCGACGCCCGGGCCGACGACGGTCAGGGCGCCCGCGATCGTCTGCACGTCGCCCACCCCGATCGTGACGACCTCACCGGCCCCGGTGCGGCGGGAGAGTGCGGCGCCGAGGCGGACCGCCTGCCCGACGACCACCTTGACGGTGCGGAAGTTGGCGTCCATCCGTACCCGGGTCATCGTGCGGTGCCGCATGATGCTCAGCCAGGCGTTGAACGAACCGACCACGAACAGCGCGCAGCTCCAGCCGGCCAGCGCCGCCCAGTTCCCCGGCTCCAGCCCCTCGTCGATCGCCTTCGCCATCAGATACGGCGTCGCCGCCAGCAGCACCATCCAGGTGCTGCCCAGCAGCGCCCCG
Organism: Streptomyces sp. NPDC024687; assembly: GCF_055559055.1. Lineage (NCBI taxonomy): Bacteria > Bacillati > Actinomycetota > Actinomycetes > Kitasatosporales > Streptomycetaceae > Streptomyces > Streptomyces sp. NPDC024687. The sequence goes on from NZ_JBVHLJ010000003.1 coordinate 725,874, forward strand.
GCCACCGACCGCCCCGGCTGGCAGCGCACCAGCCACCACAGATACCGCCAGCCGCCCCGGACATCGGGCGTACCCGGGTCCTCGTACGCGTCGATCACACGTCCCCCTGGTCGCTCACGCCAGACTGTCCCGCCACGCCCGGTGCAGATCCGCGAACCGGCCCGTGCCCGCGACGAGTTCGGCCGGTGTGCCGTCCTCGACGATCCTGCCGTGCTCCATGACCAGCACCCGGTCGGCGATCGCCACGGTCGACAGCCGGTGCGCGATCACCACGGCCGTACGGCCCTTGAGGACCGTCGCCATCGCCCGCTGCACCGCCCGCTCGCCCGGGATGTCGAGGGAACTGGTCGCCTCGTCCAGGATCAGCACCGCCGGATCGGCGAGCAACGCCCGCGCGAACGCCACGAGTTGACGCTGACCCGCCGAGATGCGGCCGCCGCGCTTGCGTACGTCCGTGTCATACCCGTCGGGCAGCGCGCTGATGAAGTCGTGCGCGCCGATCGCCTTCGCCGCCTGCTCGATCTCCTCGCGGGTGGCGTCCGGCCTGCCGATCGCGATGTTCTCGGCGACCGTGCCGGAGAACAGGAACGCCTCCTGCGTCACCATGACCACCCCGCGCCGCAGTTCGGGCACGGCCAGCTCGCGCAGGTCCACGCCGTCCAGGAGGACGCGGCCCTGCGAGGGGTCGTAGAAACGGGCGAGGAGTTTGGCGAGCGTCGACTTCCCGGCGCCGGTCGAGCCGACCACCGCGACGGTCTGTCCGGCGGGGAGCGTGAGGTCGAAGCGGGGCAGCACCTCGCCGCCGGTGCGGTAGGCGAACGAGACCCCCTCGAAGACGACCTCACGGCCGGGGCGGTCCGCGGATTCCAGTGCCGGCAGCTGCCTGGGCGTCGAGGGCTCGGGCACGGTCGGGGTCTGGGCGAGCAGGCCCGCGATCTTCTCCAGGGAGGCCGCCGCCGACTGGTAGGAGTTCAGGAACATCCCGAGCCGGTCGATCGGGTCGTACAGCCGCCGCAGATACAGCACCGCAGCCGCCAGTACACCCAGCTCCAGCGAGTCCTGCGCCACCCGGTAGGCACCCCACAGCACGATCCCGGCCACGGCCGTGTTGGCGACCAGCCGGGACCCGACGACATAGCGGGCCATCTCCAGGAGCGCGTCGCCGTTGACCCGCTCGTGCCGCTTGTTCAGTACGGCGAACTCGGCGTCGTTGGCCGCTTCGCGACGGAACGCCCGCACCGGCCGGATGCCGTTCATCGTCTCCACGAACTTCACGATCACGGTGGCGATCGCGGTCGACCGCTTCCGGTACACCCGGCCCGCGCGCTGCCGGTAGACCCGCACCAGCAGGTACAGCGGCACGAACGACGCCACCGCGACCGCGCCGAGCCCGAGGTCCAGCCAGAGCAGCAGGGCGGAGATGTAGAGGAAGGACAGGATGACGGTGACGAGCTCCTGAAGCCCCTCGTTGAGCAGTTCGCGCAACGACTCCACGTCCGTCGTCGAGCGGGAGATCAGCCGGCCCGAGGTGTAGCGCTCGTGGAAGTCGATGCTCAGCGCCTGCGCATGGCGGAAGATCCGGCCGCGCAGGTCGAGCAGCACGTCCTGGTTGACGCGCGCGGAGGCCAGGATGAACGCGTACTGGAGCCCGCCGGAGGCCAGCGAGCACAGCAGATAGCCGGCGCCGACCGCGATCAGCGGACCGTTGTCGTGGTCCCGGAACGCGGGCACCGCGCGGTCGATGGCGTACGCCACCAGCAGCGGACCCGCCTGCACGGCCGCCTGCTGGAGCAGCAGCAGGAACGTGGTGAGGGTGACACGCGCCCGCATCGGGGCGAGCAGGGAGCGCAGCAGGAGGGAGGTGGCGCGCGGGGGAGTGGGCAGGACGTCGTGGTCGAAGGCGTCCACCGCGTCCTCGCGGCGGCTCGCTTCCGGCTCGTCGTCCGCCGTGGGGGCGTTGGTGGTGGGGGCCGTCATCGGTCGTCCTCCGCTTCCCCGGTACCGGACATGAGGTGGGCGTACTCGGCGTTCGTGCGCAGCAGTTCGTGGTGGGTGCCCACGGCGGTGATACGGCCGTCGGACAGCAGCGCGACCCGGTCGGCGAGCAGCACCGTCGAGGGGCGGTGGGCCACGATGAGGGCGGTGGTGTCTGCCAGTACGTCTCGGAGCGCCGCCTCGACGGCGGCCTCGGTGTGCACGTCCAGCGCGGACAGGGGGTCGTCGAGGACGAGGAACCGGGGCTTGCCGACCACGGCCCGCGCGAGGGCGAGGCGCTGGCGCTGGCCGCCGGAGAGGCTGAGGCCCTGCTCGCCGACCCGGGTGTCGGTGCCGTGGGGGAGGGCGTGCGCGAAGTCGGCCTGCGCCACGGCGAGGGCGCGGTCCAGTTCCTGTTCGTCCATGCCCAGCAGGACGTTGTCCTTGACGCTGGCCGAGAAGAGGGTGGGCTCCTCGAAGGCGACGGCGACGAGGGCGCGCAGCGTTTCCCTCGGCATCGCGGTGATGTCCTCGCCGTCCAGGGTGATGTGGCCGGATGTCACCTCGTGGAGGCGGGGGACGAGGGCGGTGAGGGTCGTCTTGCCGCTGCCCGTCGTGCCGACCAGGGCCATGGATTCGCCGGGGCGGATGTGGAGGTCGATGAGGTCGAGGATGGGTGGGGAGTCCTCGGGGGCGTCGGGGTAGCGGAACCGGACGTTTCGGAACCGGAGGCCATCGTTGTCGGCTGACGGCCGGTGGGGGCTGGTCGCGCCGTTCCCCGCGCCCCTTGAGTAGGTTTCCTGCTCCGGTGCTTCATCGATCACCTCGAAATAGCGCTCCGTCGCCGTCACCGCCTCCTGGGTCATCGCCAGGAGGAAGCCGATGGACTCCACCGGCCACCTGAGCGCGAGTGCCGTCGACAGGAAGGCCACCAACGTGCCCGCCGACAAGTCCCCGTCGGCCACCTGCACGCAGCCCAGAACCAGCGCGGCCCCGATGGCCACCTCGGGCAGGGTGGTGATCACGCCCCAGATCGTGGCCAGCAGCCGCGCCTTGTGCAGCTCGGTTCCCCGCAGCTTCCCGGTCAGCTCGCGGAACGCCCGCGCCTGCGACCGGTGTCGTCCGAACCCCTTGATGATGCGGATGCCGAGCACGCTCTCCTCGACGACCGTCGTGAGGTCGCCGACCTGGTCCTGGGCGAGCCGCGCCACCCGGTGGTACCGCTTCTCGAAGACCACGCACGTGATCATCACGGGGATGGCCGGACCCAGGATCACCAGCCCCAGCGTCCAGTCCTGGAGCAGCATGATGGTCACGCCGACGATGATCGTCACCGCGTTGACCAGCAGGAAGGTCAGCGGGAAGGCCAGGAACATCCGCAGGAGCATGAGGTCGGTGGTGGCCCGGGACAGCAGCTGGCCGGACGCCCAGCGGTCGTGGAAGGCCACCGGGAGGCGCTGGAGGTGCCGGTACAGTCCCGCCCGCATCTCCGCCTCCACGTGGGAGAGCGGTCTCGCCACCAGCCACCGCCGCAGCCCGAACAGCAGTGCTTCCGCGAACCCGAGCAGGAGCAGGTACAGCGCCCCGCGCCATACGCCCGCCGTGTCCCCGTCGGCGACCGGGCCGTCCACCATCCACTTCAGGACGAGCGGGATCACCAGCCCCGTGCAGGAGGCGAGGATCGCCACGACCGCGGCGGTCAACAGCCGCGCGCGGACCGGGCGGACGTACGGCCACAGGCGCAGCAGGGACCTCACGGCCGATCGGTTCTTGGTGGTTGCATGTGTGAGGGACATCAACAGCGAGCCTACGGATCGGCACTGACAACGCCCACCTGGTTTTGGCCGGACCTGGATCGGCCGCTGGTCCTACGACCTGCATGTTCGAGGGGTCGTACGGCCGCATCCACCGATCGGTTGATGCCGGGTCGAGCGCGACGGGCGATGTGGCGGCGGGGTCCGGCCCGGGACGCTGGGGCCATGTCCGTCATCGAAGTCAGCGAACTGCGCAAGTCCTACGGCGGCCGGGCCGTCGTCGACGGTGTCTCCTTCGCCGTCGAGGAGGGCGAGATTTTTGGAATTCTTGGCCCGAACGGCGCCGGCAAGACCACCACCGTCGAGTGCGTCGAGGGTCTGCGCACTCCCGACGCGGGCCGCGTCCGGGTCACCGGCCTCGACCCCGTCGCCGACCACGCGCGGGTGGCCCGCGTCCTCGGCGCCCAGCTCCAGGAGAGCGAACTCCAGGCCAAGCTCACCGTCCGTGAGGCCCTGGAGCTGTACACCGCGTTCCACGACAAGCCGCTCGACTGGCGGCCCCTCGCCGAGCGCCTGGGGCTCGCCCAGAAGCTCACCACCGGGTTCGGCAAGCTCTCCGGCGGCCAGAAGCAGCGCCTGTTCATCGCGCTCGCCCTCGTCGGCAACCCCCGGGTCGTCGTCCTCGACGAGCTGACCACCGGCCTCGATCCGCGCGCCCGCCGCGACACCTGGGAACTCATCGAGGACGTCCGCGCGAACGGCGTCACCGTCCTGCTCGTCACCCACTTCATGGAGGAGGCGCAGCGGCTCTGCGACCGGATCGCCGTGATCGACAAGGGCCGGGTCGCCGCCCTGGACACCCCGGCCGGGCTCATCCGGCGCTCGGCGGGCGCCACCGTCATCACCTTCACGCCGTCCGCCCCGCTCGACGCGCACGAGCTCAACGCGCTGCCCGCCCTCGCCTCGATCGAGGACCGGGACGGCCACCTCACCCTGTCCGGCACCGACGAGACGGTGAACGCCGTGATCACCCTGCTCGCCCGCCGGCACGTCACCGCCCCCCAGCTCCGCGTCGTCGACGCCACCCTCGACGACGCGTTCCTCGACCTGACCCAGGAGGCCACGGCATGAACACCGCCGTACTGCGGACCGAGGTCCGTCTCTTCCGCCGCGAACCCGGCGCGCTCTTCTGGATCCTGCTGTTCCCGACCCTGCTCCTGGTGATCCTCGGCTCGATCCCGTCCTTCCGGGACCACGACCCCGACCTCGGCGGCCTCAGGACCGTCGACGTCTACGTCCCGGTGGCCGTGCTCCTCGGCCTGATCGTCGGCGGTCTGCAGTCCATGCCCCAGACCCTCACCGGCTACCGCGAGCGCGGCATCCTGCGCCGCATGGCCACGACCCCCGTCCGGCCGTCCGCCCTGCTCACCGCGCAGATGACCGTCTACGGCGGTGCCGCCCTGGCGTCCGCGCTGCTCGCCCTCCTCGTCGGACGGTTCGCCTTCGCCGTACGGCTGCCCGAGCAACTCGCCGGATATCTGCTGGCGCTGGTCCTGGCCGTGCTGGTCGCCCTCGCGCTCGGCGCGGTCATCTCCGCCCTGTCCCGCACGACGAAGGTCGCCGGCGCCATCGGGTCGGCCGTGTTCTTCCCGTCGATGTTCTGCGCGGGCGTGTGGGCGCCGGTGCAGACCATGCCGGACCTCCTCGCCCGGATCGTCGGGTACACGCCGTTCGGCGCGGCCGCCGAGGCACTGAACCGGGCCGCGGCCGGCGACTGGCCGGGCTGGACCCACCTGGGCGTCCTCGTCGCATGGACGGTGCTGCTCACGGCCGCCGCGTCGCGCTGGTTCCGCTGGGAGTGAGGAACAGGCCGTGCAGACTGGGCAGATGAACGCGTCGGACGCCAGGATCGACCGGTACTGGGAGCGGCTGCACGTCTGGGGGCCGTACGGACTGCTCGGGACGGGCCTCGTCCTCGCGGTCGTCTCCGCGGGAATCATGGACGGCCCCGTCGACTGGTATCTCGTCGGGGCCCTGGTCGGCGCCGCGATCCTGCTCCAGACGTGGTGGCACGGCACCCGGCACCGCCGCGTCCGCCGCGGCCGCAGCCCCTCCCCGGCCGGGACCGTCTACTACTCCGCCCGCTGGGCGATCGCCTTTCTCCTCACCTGGCTCAACCCGTTCTTCGCGTTCTTCGCGGCCAGCGGCTACATGGACGCCGACGAGCTGATCCCGGGCCGGTGGCGGCGGCTCGGACTGTTCGCCAGCGCGGTCACCGTGGCGGGCGCGCAGGCCGGCGGGCTGATGCCGGAAAGCACCGCCCAGTGGCTCGGGTTCGCCGCGCTCCTGGCCGCCAACTTCGGCCTCCAGTCGGTGGTCGCCCACATCACCGAGCAGGAGGAGCAGCGCTCCCGCGAGCGCACCTCGACGATCGAGGCCCTGCAACAGGCGCTCGACGAGAACGCCGCCCTTCACGCCCAACTCCTCGTCCAGGCACGGGAAGCGGGCGTCGCCGACGAACGCCGGCGGCTCGCCGCCGAGATCCACGACACCCTCGCCCAGGGACTGACCGGGATCATCGCCCAGCTCCAGGTCGTCGCGAACACACCCGACGAGAACCAGGCGCGCGCACACGTCCACCGGGCGATGGACCTCGCCCGCCACAGCCTCGGCGAGGCGCGCCGCTCGGTGCACAACCTCGCCCCGGTCGCCCTGGACGACGCCGGGCTCCCCGAAGCCCTGAAGCAGACGGTCACCGACTGGGGCGAACGCACCGGTGTGCGCGCCGAGTTCACCGCCACCGGCACCGCGCAGCAGCTCCACGAGGAGATCGCGGCCACCCTGCTGCGCATCGCCCAGGAGGCCCTCTCCAACGCCTCCCGGCACGCCCGGGCCGGCCGCCTCGGCGTCACCCTGACCTTCCTGGGCGACCAGGTCATCCTCGACATCCGCGACGACGGCGTCGGCTTCGACCCGCTCGCCCTGCCCGCCCGCACCCGCACCGGAGGCTTCGGACTCGACGGCATGCGGGCCCGCGCCGAACGCGTCGCGGGCTCCCTCACCGTCGAGTCCGAACCGGGCCACGGCACCGCGCTGTCGGCTCGCGTACCGTTGGTCCGCCATGACCGGTGACATCTCGGTGCTGATCGTCGACGACCATCCCGTCGTACGGGACGGTCTGCGCGGCATGTTCGCGTCCGCGCCCGGATTCGCCGTCCTCGGCGAGGCGTCCAACGGCGTCGAGGCCGTCGAGCGGGCCGCCGCGCTCGACCCCGACGTGATCCTGATGGACCTGCGGATGCCGGGCGGCGGCGGGGTGGACGCCATCCGCGAGCTGACCCGCGCCCGGACCCGCGCGAAGGTCCTCGTCCTGACGACGTACGACACGGACTCCGACACCCTGCCCGCCATCGAGGCGGGAGCGACCGGCTACCTCCTCAAGGACGCCCCGCGCGACGAACTGTTCACCGCCGTGCGGGCCGCGGCGCAGGGCCGCACGGTGCTCTCCCCGGCCGTGGCGTCCCGACTGGTCTCGGCGGTCCGCGCCCCCAGGACCCCCGGCAACGAGCCCCTGTCCGCCCGGGAGCGCGAGGTGCTGGCCCTGGTCGCCAGGGGCACGTCCAACCGCGAGATCGCCCGTGAACTGTTCATCAGCGAGGCGACCGTGAAGACCCACCTCACCCACCTGTACGCCAAGCTGGCCGTCAAGGACCGCGCGGCGGCGGTCGCCGCGGCGTACGAGCGGGGGATCCTCGGCTAAGCGGGATACGGCAGCAGCCCGGCGGCCGTCCTCTCCCATGCGGCCTTCAGTTCCGCGAGCAACTCCGGCGCGTCCGGGGCCAGGTCGGCCTGTTCGCGCAGGTCCGCGCCGAGGTCGTAGAGGTGGTCCTGGCCGGCCGCGTCCTGGTAGTACTTCCAGCGTCCGCGCCTGAGCGCCCGGTTGGCCCTGACCCGCCAGAACAGGTCCCGTTCCGGCAGCTGTTCGTTCCGCAGCAGGTACCCGGCCAGGCTCCTGCCGTCCAGCGGGTACGCCGGGTCGGGGCGGGCGCCGGCCAGCTCCAGGAAGGTCGCCGTCCAGTCGGGGGAGAAGTTCGGCTCGTGGCTGACCTGGTTGCCGTCGATGCGGTGCGGCCAGCGCACGATCGTCGGGACACGGACGCCGCCCTCCAACAAGGAGGCCTTCTCGCCGCTCAGTGGCCACAGGTACGACCAGCGCTCGCCGCCGTTGTCGCTGGCGAAGTACACCAGCGTGTGCTCCTCCTGCCCGGAGCGGCGCAGCGCGGCGAGCACCTCGCCGACGGCCGCGTCCAGGCTTTCGACCATCTCGGTGTACTTCGCGACCGAGCCACCGTCGTCGTGCAGGAGCGCGGCGGTCACCTCGGCCTGGCTGCCGGCGCTGCGGATCTTCTCCGCGATCTCGGCACCCGTCTCCTCGTCGCCCTCCGCGAGCCACGGCCAGTGCGGGGTGGTGAAGTTGAGGTTGAGCAGCCACGGCCTGTCATGGTCGCGGCTCACGTACTCCACGGCCCGCTCGGTCAGGACCTGCGTGTAGTAGCGCAGGTCCTTGTACTCGGCGTCGCCCTCGTAGAGGTCGTAGTCACCGAGCTGCCCGAGCTTGGAGAAGTACTCCAGGACGCCGCCGTGGTTGCCGAAGAACTCGTCCCAACCCGACTTGGTCGGGCTGTAGTCGGGCAGCCAGCCGCAGTGCCACTTGCCGATGAGCGCGGTGGCGTAACCGGCCTGCTTCAGCAGCGAGGCCAGCGTCGGGTGGTTGGGGTCGAGCCCCTGCGCCCTGTTGGCGATCGGTTCGGCGAGGCCGCCCTTCGTACGGCCCGGATACCGCCCGGTGTACAGACTGAACCGCGTCGGCGAGCAGGTCGCCGACCCCGAGTAGGCGTCGGTGAACCGCACCCCCTGCCGGGCCAGCCGGTCCAGGTTCGGCGTTTTGATGTGCGGGGCGCCGTACGAGGAGAGGTCGGCCCAGCCGAGGTCGTCGCCGAGGATGACCAGAAGGTTGGGCCGCTTTCCGGACCCGGAGGCGGCACGGGCCCTGAACGGGCGCTCGGCGGGGGCGGCTTCAGCGGCAGTGGCCGTACCGGCGACGGCGGTCACGGCGCCGCCGCCGACGAGACCACCGAAGGCACGGCGGGATATCTCGGGCATGCGACCGAGTCTGATCAGCGGGCCGGTGCAATGGCCAGGGATCGAGCCGGGAGTTAATGCACCCGCAACAACAGCACCGCCCGCGCCGGAATCGTGATCGACGTCCCCGCCCGGTGCACCACCCCCGGCGCCTCCCCCTGTTCCTCCCTCGACGTGTCGACGACCACCTCGTACCGCTCCGCCCACGGCGGCCCCGGCAGCAGGAAGGGCGCCGGGCGGTCGCCGGCGTGCAGGACGGCGAGGAAGCTGTCGTCGACGATCGGGGCGCCGCGTTCGTCCCGGCCGGGGATGTCCCGCCCCGACAGATACATGCCGAGCGTGGCGGCCGGCGCGTACCAGTCCCGTTCCGTCATCTCCGTGCCGCGGGCCGTGAACCAGGCCAGGTCCCGCAGCCCGTCCGCCGAGTGCGCCAGGCCCGAGAAGAACGCCCGGCGCCTGAGCACCGGATGCCGGTGACGCAGGTCGATCAGGCGGGCGGTGAGGTCGAACAGGGCCTTCCAGCCGGGGTCCTCCAGCAGCCCCCAGTCCACCCAGCTGATCTCGTTGTCCTGGCAGTAGGCGTTGTTGTTGCCGCGCTGGGTGCGGCCCAGCTCGTCGCCCGCGACCAGCATCGGCACACCCGTCGACAGCAGGAGGGTGGTCAGCAGGTTCCTCAACTGCCGCCGCCTGAGGGCCCGTACGCGCTCGTCGTCCGTCTCCCCCTCCGTCCCGCAGTTCCACGCCCGGTTGTCGTCCGTGCCGTCCCGGTTGCCCTCGCCGTTCGCCTCGTTGTGCTTCCTCTCGTACGACACCAGGTCCCGCAGGGTGAAACCGTCGTGCGCGGTGATGAAGTTGACCGAGGCGTACGGCCGCCGCCCGCCCCACGCGTACAGGTCGCTGGAGCCGGACAGCCGGTAGCCGAGGTCCCGTACGTCCGGCAGCGCGCCCCGCCAGAAGTCGCGCACGGCGTTGCGATAGCGGTCGTTCCACTCCGTCCACAGAGGCGGGAAGGCGCCCACCTGGTAGCCCCCGGAACCCACGTCCCACGGCTCGGCGATCAGCTTCACGCGCCGAAGCACCGGGTCCTGGGCGATGACCGCGAGGAAGGGGGACAGCATGTCGACGTCGTGCATGGAACGGGCCAGCGCGGCGGCCAGGTCGAAGCGGAAGCCGTCCACGCCCATCTCCGTCACCCAGTAGCGCAGGGAGTCGGTGATGAGCCGCAGCACATGCGGCTGGACCACGTGCAGGGTGTTGCCGCAGCCCGTGTAGTCCGCGTAGCGCCGGGCGTCGGACTGCAACCTGTAGTACCCGCGGTTGTCGATGCCCTTCAGGGACAGCGTGGGGCCCAGCTCGCCCGCCTCCGCCGTGTGGTTGTAGACCACGTCGAGGATGACCTCGATCCCGGCGGCGTGCAGCGCGCGCACCATGCGCTTGAACTCGCCGACCTGCTGGCCCGTCGTACCGGAGGCGGCATAGGTGGCGTGGGGCGCGAAGTAGCCGATGGAGTTGTAGCCCCAGTAGTTCTTGAGACCGCGCCGCAGCAGATGGTCCTCGTGGGCGAACTGGTGGACGGGGAGCAGCTCCACGGCCGTGACGCCGAGTTTCACGAGGTGCTCGATCGCGGCCGGGTGCGCCAGCCCGGCGTACGTCCCGCGCAGTTCCTCGGGAATGCCGGGGTGCAGCGCGGTGAACCCCCGCACATGCACCTCGTAGATCACCGAGTCGGCCCACGGGGTCTTCGGGCGGCGGTCCTCGGCCCAGTCGTCGTCATCGTGGACGACCACGCCCTTCGGGACGTACGGCGCCGAGTCCCGGTCGTCCCGTACGGTGTCCGCGACCTGCTGCTGGGGCCAGTCGCGGACATGGCCGTACACCTCGGGCGGCAGGCTGAAGTCGCCGTCCACCGCGCGGGCGTACGGGTCGAGGAGCAGCTTGGCCGGGTTCCAGCGGCCGCCGGTCCACGGGTCCCAGCGGCCGTGCACCCGGAAGCCGTAGCGCTGGCCGGGCATGACGCCGGGGACGAAGCCGTGCCAGATCTCGTGGGTCAGCTCGGTCAGCCGGGCCCGGGTCTCCTTGCCGTCCGCGTCGAACAGACACAGCTCCACCGACTCGGCGCCGCCCGCCCACAGCGCGAAGTTGGTTCCCGCGACCCCGTCCGGGCCGACCCGGAACCGGGCGCCCAGCGGGGTCGGCGCACCGGGCCACACCGGCACGGGCGGTACCCCCCGCCGCTCGCCGTTCACCAGCGCGGCGGGGCGCTCCTCGGCGGCTTCCGTCACCGCCTCCTGCTCGGCTGCGCTGGACACCGGTCGGCCTCCCACGGCTCGTGGAACGAGGTGGAAAGGAGCGCACGGCGTCCCAGCCGCGGCACCCCTCACGTCGTTCTCCCCACTGTTCTGCCCAACCCGCGCCTCGCACTCACGTTTCCCTGGACGGGGTGGTGGTCGGACTTTACGGGGCGTTTTCTCGTAGGGGTGGGTCGCACCGACGTTTCTCCTGGGTGGCCCCGGTCGTTGGGGTTCCCGTGAGGCATGGACATGGGCGCGCTCGGCGCGCAGGGGCCGCTCTGGCCGCCGTAGTGACATGGGCGGGACTGCTGGCCGGGGCCGTCGGTTGCACGGCGGGCGGGGACGGCGGGATCGGGGGTGTCGGTGGGTTCGGGAAGCCGCCCGCACCCGAGGACGTGATCAGGGTCGTACCCGACGACGGCACCAAGGGCGTGCCGCCCGAGGAGCGGCTGCGGGTCCGGGTGCCCAGCGGCCGCCTGGAGTCGGTCACCGTCGTCAAGTCCCAGGACGCGCAGGACTTCCCGGTGCCCGGACACATCTCCGACGACGGCCTGCGCTGGGAGCCCGACGAGGCACAGCTGGCGCTGGCCGCCGAGTACACCGTCGACGCGGTCGCCCTCGACGCCCGCGGCCGCCGCTCGGCCCGGCACACCACCTTCACCACCTACGTCCCCGAGGAGCGCTTCGTCGGGTACGTCAGCCCGGAGAACCGCTCCACCGTCGGCACCGGGATGATCGTCTCCCTGGAGTTCAACCGGGAGATCGAGGACCGCGCCGCCGTCGAACGCGCCGTACACGTCACCTCGAAGCCGCCCGTCGAGATCCGCCCGCACTGGTTCGGCCACGGCCGCCTCGACTTCCGCCCCGAGCATTACTGGACGCCGGGCACCCGCGTGACGGTCGCGCTGCGACTGCGTGATGTGGAGGGCGCGTCCGGCGTCTACGGCCTGCAGGACCGGACCTTCTCCTTCACCGTCGGCCGCAGCCAGGTCTCCCTCGTCGACGCGGCCCGGCACACCATGCAGGTCAGACGGGACGGCGAACTGCTCGCCACCGTGCCGATCACCGCCGGCGCCCCGAAGACGACCACCTACAACGGCAAGATGGTCGTCACCGAGATGCTCGAAGTGACCCGCATGAACAGCCGCACGGTCGGCTTCGGCGGCGAGTACGACATCCCGGACGTCCCGCACGCCCTGCGGCTGACCGACTCCGGCACCTTCCTGCACGGCAACTACTGGGCACCCACCGCCCCCGGCAGGGTCAATGTCAGCCACGGCTGCGTGGGCCTCAGGGACGTGAAGGGCGGCAGTTCGGACACGCCCGCGGGCTGGTTCTTCGACCGCAGCCTCGTCGGAGACGTCGTCGAGGTCGTCCACAGCAATGACAAAAAGGTCGCTCCCGACAATGGCCTCGGGGGATGGAATATGGGCTGGAAGGAGTGGAAGGCGGGCAGCGCGGTGAAGTAACCGGGCAGGGGGCGGCCCGGCCCGACTCTCCCTCGGAGTTGGGACGGAATGGTGACCTTGGACTTACACGATGCTCAAAAGTCTGCGGTTAATATTCGCCGACGCGTCGGTAGAACGCGTAGGGGAGCGGGCCTGACCAGGCCCTTCGAGGGGAGAAACACTTGAACGTGCGACCGATATCGGGGGCGTCGGTTGACGCGCGGGGGCGCGGGGCCAAGGGATTGTCGGCGCTGGTACTCGGCGTTCTTCTGCTGGGCGTCACCGCCTGCGGCGGGGGGGATTCCGGTTCCGGTGACTCCAAGGCCGAGAAGGGCAACGCGTCCGCCACCGGGACCAAGCAGTCCGAGGCGGTCGTCTCGATCACCCCGAAGGACGGGGCGAAGTCCGTCGACACCAGCGGTGCCCTGAAAGTCGGCGCCGCCAAGGGCAAGTTGACCGAGGTGCAGGTCAAGGACGCCAAGGGCACCGCGATAGCCGGGAAGATAGCCGCTGACGGCGCCTCCTGGACGCCGTCCACCCATCTCGCCTCCGGCACCAAGTACTCGGTGCACGCCGTCGCGAAGGACGCCGAGGGCCGCACGGCCGCCGAGGACTCCAGCTTCACCACCCTGACCCCGAAGAACACCTTCATCGGCACGTTCACGCCCGAGGACGGCTCGACGGTCGGTGTGGGAATGCCGTTCTCCGTCCGCTTCACCCGGGGTATCACCAGCCCCGAGGACGTCGAGAAGGCCATCACGATCAAGACCTCGCCGGCCGTCGACGTCGAGGGCCACTGGTTCGGCAACGACCGCCTGGACTTCCGTCCCGAGAAGTACTGGAAGGAAGGCACCAAGGTCACCGTCGACCTCAACCTCAACGGGGTCGAGGGCCGCGACGGCGTCTACGGCGAGCAGAACAAGACCGTCTCCTTCACCATCGGCCGCGACCAGGTCTCCGTCGTCGACGCCGAGAAGCACACGATGAAGATCACCCAGGACGGCCGGACCATCAAGACCCTCAAGGTCACCACCGGCAAGCCCGGCTACGACACCTGGAACGGCCAGATGGTCATCAGCGAGAAGCTCGCGGTGACCCGGATGAACGGCGAAACGGTCGGCTACGGCGGCGAGTACGACATCAAGGACGTCCCGCACGCCGCCCGCCTCACCGACTCCGGCACCTTCATCCACGGCAACTACTGGGGCGGCGACGCCTTCGGCAACTACAACGCCAGCCACGGCTGCGTGGGCCTGCGTGACGTCAAGGGCGGTTACGACAGCGGTGTACCGGCCGCCTGGTTCTTCAACCACTCGATGATCGGCGACGTGGTCGTGGTCAAGAACTCCGACGACGCGACGGTCGCACCGGGGAACGGCCTCAACGGCTGGAACATGTCGTGGGAGAAGTGGAAGGCGTGAGCGGCGGCTTCTGAAGCACGACTTGCGCGGTCCCGGTGTGGGGTATGGCACCGGGATCGTTGCCGTTGGTCGCCGTGCTGTGTCTGTCTGGGGGCAACCCCCAGACCCCCGGCCGGATGTGAGCGACCGCACCGGGCCGGTCACCGTTGGTCGCCGTGCTGTGTCGGCCTGGGGGCAACCCCCAGACCCCCGGCCGGATGTGAGCGACCGCACCGGGCCGGTCACCGTTGGTCGCCGTGCTGTGTCGGCCTGGGGGCAACCCC